>CAYQBG010000004.1:0-239562 GCA_964415675.1 uncultured Hyphomonadaceae bacterium | reverse complement strand
AAGGGATATACCTTAGCAGGGCCGGAAAACTGTGCAGGAAACCAGGACCACCTCATGGGGCTGGGCATGAGCCTCGCGCGTGTGGCGCGTGCTTTTGATCGTGATCGCTCGACTGTCGCTCATGGCTGCCACGCGATTGAAGATCGACGCGACGATCCTGATTTCGATGCCTGGCTCGAGCAGGTGGAGGATGGTTTGCGGAGCGTCATTCCATTGCACCATGCCCGCGCCGCGTGAGGCGTCTCAGACCTGTGTGGTCGCGCTTACAGGCCGTGTTTGCTGCGCCAGGCGCGCTATCATTTCGCTTTCGTTGCTGGTCTCATCCAGACAGGGTCAGGTCGCGCCGAACGCGCGGGCGTCTGCCTTGATCCGGGCAAGCATGGAGGCCAGCCCGTTCGATCGTTGCGCCGTGAGGGCGTCACTGACCCCAATGTCACGGAAAAAGTCATGGGCGTCGAATTCAAGAATGTCGGCGACATTCTGGCCGGAGTAAAGCCGGATCAGTATTGCGATCAGGCCGGAAACGAGTACGGCATCCGACTCTGCGCGCAGGCCGAGCTGGCCATCGCCAAGTGGCTCGCTGACCATCCAGACCTGAGAGGCGCAGCCCCGAACGCGCGTGTCCTCATTGCGCTCATCGGGCGAGAGCGGCGGATTGGCCCGGCCCATATCAATAATATGCGCATATCTGTCTTCCCAATCGTCGAGGAAGGCAAATTCTTCGCGGATCTGTGTGGCTGACTCTGAAACGCTCATAGCCCAGATGTGGAGCGGGGACCTCCCTATGGGAAGCCCCCGAATGCGCCTTTACAGCAAATTTCCCGGTTGAGCCTACTGGACGACCTCGCCGATACATTCACCGACATCTGTCAGCGCGTGCTCTCCGATACAGAAGGGCACCTCATACTGTTTGTGAGCCGCGGCCACACATTGCTGCAGGTTGAGCTGAGCCATGTTGAGACAGCTTGATGTTGAGCGCTCATTCATGGCGTTGCGAAGCTCGGATGCCGGGGCGGCATCTTCGCCCAGAATGCGGTAGGCGGCCAGTGTCGCGATCTTGTCGGCAATCGGCTCCTTGCCATGACGAATGCGTGCTGCGCGGCCGGAATAGGCGGCCTGAATTGTCGGGAATTTGATTGCGCTGGCCGCCGTGCTGACACCGTCCCAAAGAGACGGCGCACCGGACTGGCCCGCGCGAACGAGGACGCTGTCTATGTCGGGGGCCGAAAATGCCGTGCGCAGGTTGGCTCGCACCGGACGCCCGGCGAGCGCTTTCGTCTTGATTTCGTTGATCAGGGAATTTGTGTCCCCGATCCTTGCCTTGGCCCAGCCAGCGCCCTGCAGCGAGTAGGCCTGTTCCTTGATATAGGCCCCGGCCCCTTTTAGCCGGCGGGAATCGGCATCGATCGCGGAAAGCGAAGATGTGACCGCCGTGGTCCCGCCCTCAAGTGTCCGCGCATAACGGATATCGTTGCGCAGGCCCAGCATCAGGCTGTCGCGGCCATAAAAGCCCTCAATGTCACGCACGGCCCTGCGGAACCCGGGATCCTGGGAAGCCACCAGCGCAGAATAGGCAATCCAGCCGCTCGACAATTTTCCGGGGTTCTGCCCGCCGAGATTGGTCAGCGACTCTTCGATGTCTGACGCTGAGCTGAACGGGCGGTTTCGAACATCGGACACATCCGCGTGATAAGTGGCATAGACTGCGGCACTCTCGGATATCACGTCCGGGGAACCTGATGCGGACTGTGCATCACTCTGGGTGAACTGACTCGCCAGAAATCCTGCGGCGATTATAGCTAAGGCTCGTACTGAGAACTTCATGGATGACCCCTCACGCTTTGGCGGGCACAATGCCCTAACTTCCCGGTCTTGGGAAGGTTCGCCTCGGAGCAAGAATTGCAGTCAATACAGCGCCGGAAGCATTAAGAAACAGTCATGTCCCATAAACTTTTCGGGCAGGTTAATTGACGAACGTTAATGACAACGGCTTCGGGCCGCGTTTCGCGGCGGTCTGGATGGGCCTTTGCGTGCTTGCGGCAGGGGGCGGTTGGCTTGCGGGTGCCTCCTGGCCTGCGGCCGTGGTTGCTGCAGTGGCCATGTCCCTGCCGGCCTGGGCGGGGCTTGTGGTCAGGCCTGTCCGGCCTGGCTCTGGTCCGCGTGCCAGTGCCCTGCAGGTGCTGGCCTGGACTTTGGTGTCATTGCTGGCCGTCACGCTGACGGGCGGGGCGCTTTCTCCGCTGGTCATCCTGTTCATGATCGGGCCGCTGGTCGGGCTTGCAGCCGGTCGGGGGCAGATGGCGATTGAGGCGGGGGTGTTCGCTGTTATAGCCTTTGTCTTGTTGCTGGTCTTGCAGGCGCTGGCTGGAGCGCCGCCGCCGCTTTCGGCGCTGGCTGGCCTGGAGCTGGCATTTGCGCTGGCGGGGCTTTGCGCGGTGGTCTGGCTGGTCTGGCAGGCGGGGCAGGATCTTGCTGAGGCGAGTGAGGCGCGTCAGCCGGCCGGAACTGTCCAGAGCATCGCACGTCGTATGGCGGACCTGTCGATGCTGCCGGATACTTCACCGGTCCTGATCGTTGAACTGACACGGCATGGGCGTGTCACGGCGATCCATGGTGATCGCTCGCTTGCCCCTGCGCTGAGAGCAGGACAGCTGGCCGAATATGGCTTTGGCGAAGGGGTCGAAATGCCCGTGGCGAAGCTTATGCGGGAAGCGGGTCATCGGCGTATCGAACGCCCCGACGGCGCCACACTCGACCTATATGTAAGGTTCGGGGAAACCAGCGGGGTTCTGCTGGCTTTGCCCGCCGCAATCACGCAGGACGAATTGTCGAAGCTGAAACGAGAGTCGCAGGCCGCGCTGGCCGACCGGACGGCCTTTTTCGCATCCCTCGGCCACGAGCTGAAAACGCCGCTCAACGCGATTATCGGCTTTTCAGACATGATGAACAATGCTGTGCGTGGCCCCCTCCAGTCGCCCTATGACCAGTATTCCGGCATCATTCACGAAAGTGCGCAGGACCTCCTGCTTCTGGTCGATGACATACTCGATCTTGCCAGGTCTGAGACGGGGCGTCAGGTTCTGGAACCGGAGTCTGTCGATCTGGTCGAACTGGGGCAAGGCGTGATCCGGCAGCTGGAGCCGCAGGCAGACCGTTCGGATGTCGAACTCAGGATGCTCGCAACTAAGCCTGTCCTTGCGACGGCCGACCCGCGCGCCATCCGGCAAGTCTGGCAGAACCTCGTTAGCAATGCGATCAAATATTCGGAAAAGTGCAGTGTCGTGCGGCTCGATGCCTGGGTTGATGAGGCGGGTGCCTGGCTATGCGTGGAAGACGAGGGGGCGGGGATGGACGAAGAGGATCTCAGGCGGATCGCATCGCCCTTCGCGCAGGGCGAAAATGCCAGAGGGCGGGTCGGTACGGGGCTGGGCCTTGCTGTCGTCAAACGTTTCGCCGACTTGCATGGCGGAAAGGTCCGCATCGATACCAGGCCCGGAGAGGGCACCCGGGTCCGTGTCACATTTCCATTGTCCGACGCCGGGGACCTGCCGGTCAGGAAAGATGCTGCGGAATAGGCCCCGGGGGATGAAAACCCCTCAATTGCAGGTTATGTCTGGGCCATGATTTACGCTGATTTTAACGCCACCGCGCCGCTGCGGCCTGAAGCGCGAGAAGCTATGCTGGCCGCGCTGGAACTCGGCGCCAATCCTTCAAGCGTGCATGGCGCCGGACGGGCGGCGCGTAAGGTCGTGGAGACGGCGCGCGAGCAGGTCGGCGGCGCCATCGCTTCGCGCGGCGAGGATTTGACGTTTACCTCCGGGGGCACCGAGGCGAATGCACTTGCGCTGCATGGCGCCGTTACGGCACTGGATGGCGAGGCCACCCTGCTTGTGTCGGCGCTTGAGCATGAGGCCGTGACGCAGAATGCCGGCACGGCCGGCGTGCCAGTGGAAACAGTCTATGCTGAGGCGGACGGGCGCGTGTCGCTTGCGTCCCTCAAAGATGCCCTGAAAGACTGGGAGTGCGCGAAGAAGGGCACGCCAATCCTCGCGCTCATGCTGGCCAATAACGAGACCGGCGTTATCCAGCCTGTCCGCGAGGCGGCGGCCATGGTGCGAGATGCTGGCGGGCTGACCCATTGCGACGGCGTTCAGGGCCTGGGCAAGCTCGAGATATCCGTTGCCATGCTCGGCGTGGATTATCTTGCCCTTTCGGCCCACAAGGCTGGCGGGCCGCAGGGCGTTGGCGCACTCTGGCACCGGCCGGGCGCGCCGCTCAGGCCGGTCTTGCGCGGGGGCGGGCAGGAACGCAGCCTGCGGTCAGGTACTGAGAATGTCGCCGGAATTGCGGGTTTTGGCGCGGCCGCCGAGCGCAGCGCGGCAGACCTCTCAGCATATCAGACGCTCGGTGCGCATCGAGACGCGCTGGAAGCACGCCTGAAAGATGAAGCCGGGATCACAGTGATGGGAGAGGGTGCGCCGCGGCTGGCCGGCACCTCCTGCTTTGCCATTGAGGGGTTTCGGGCCGAGACTCAGGTCATGGCGCTCGATCTGGAGGGAATCGCAGTGTCATCCGGCTCGGCCTGCTCGTCGGGAAAAGTCAGGCGTTCGCTGGTGCTTGGCGCGATGGGCATACCGGACACCCTTGCAGATTGCGCGATCCGCACCAGTTTTGGATGGAGAACGAGGGCGCAGGATTTCCCCGCCCTTGCCGAGGCCTGGCTGCGGGCGGCCCGGCGGACCGTTTTGAAGGAAAGCGCCTGACCATGACCGATCGCTACAGATTCGAAGAAACTCATAGTCATGACGATGATGGCGAGGTCATCGTCAAGGACAGCGTCGACAAGGCCACTGTCGAGGCCACCCGGGCGTTGGAATCCAAGAATTATTCGGCGGGTTTCTCTACTGATATCGAGCAGGATATGGCCCCGATGGGCCTGGATGAAGACATTGTCCGCTTCATTTCCAACAAGAAGGAAGAACCCGGCTGGATGCTGGACTGGCGGCTGAAGGCTTATCAGCGCTGGCTGACCATGAGCGAGCCGACCTGGGCGAAGGTTCGCTATCCGGTCATCGACTACCAGTCCTATCATTATTACGCAGCGCCCAAGCTCGGTGCGAAATATGAATCCCTCGACGATGTGCCCAAGGAGATTCTCGAAACCTATGAGAAGCTCGGCATTCCGCTTCGCGAGGCCGAGGTTCTGCTTGGTGTCGAAGGCGCGGTCGGCACGGCGGCCGAAGCGCGGGAGGGGCCGAAAGTGGCCGTCGATGCCGTGTTCGACAGTGTTTCGGTGGCTACCACGTTCCGCAAGGAGCTGGAAAAGGCCGGCGTGATCTTCATGTCCATCTCTGAAGCGGTGCGCGAACATCCCGAACTTGTGAAAAAGTATCTCGGCACCGTCGTTCCGATCACCGACAATTATTTTGCCACGCTCAACGCGGCCGTCTTCTCCGACGGGACCTTTGTCTACATTCCCCCTGGCGTGCGCTGCCCGATGGAACTGTCCACCTATTTCCGGATGAATGCCGAGAATACCGGCCAGTTCGAACGCACGCTGATCATTGCCGACAAGGGCTCCTATGTCTCCTACCTGGAAGGCTGCACCGCGCCCATGCGTGACGAGAACCAGCTGCACGCCGCAGTGGTCGAGCTCGTGGCGCTGGAAGATGCCGAGATCAAGTATTCCACTGTCCAGAACTGGTGGCCCGGCGATGAGGACGGGAAGGGCGGCATCTACAATTTCGTTACCAAGCGCGGCGACTGTCGCGAAGCCCGCGCCAAGATTTCCTGGACACAGGTGGAGACCGGCTCGGCAATCACCTGGAAATATCCCAGCTGCATCCTGCGCGGCGATGACAGCATCGGCGAGTTCTACTCCATCGCCGTCACCAATGGCCGCCAGCAGGCCGATACCGGCACGAAGATGATCCATCTTGGCAAGCGCACAAAGAGCCGCGTCATCGCCAAGGGTATCTCGGCCGGCAAGTCCGACAGCACCTATCGCGGCCTCGTCTCGATCAACCGGAATGCCGAGCAGGCGCGCAATTTCACCCAGTGCGACTCCCTTCTGATCGGCGGCGATTGCGGCGCTCATACCGTGCCCTATATCGAGAATCGGCGCATGGACGCCCAGCTGGAACATGAGGCGACAACCACGAAACTGTCGGAAGACCAGCTCTTCTATGCCCGCCAGCGCGGCATTGACGAGGAGGAAGCGGTCGCACTCCTTGTCAACGGGTTCGTGCGCGACGTGCTGCAACACCTGCCCATGGAATTCGCGGTCGAGGCGCAGAGCCTGCTGAAGGTCAGCCTTGAGGGCAGTGTAGGGTAGGCAATCTGGCTTGCACGGGCCGGAGGCTCATTGCATGGTCACACCATGACCGAAATCGCGATCCAGCTTGACGATGACCTCCTTGCCCGCCTGCGTGCGATCGCCGTGCGCGACGGGCGCCGGCTCGAGGATCTCATTGCCGACGGCGCCCATCTCATCGCCGCGAATGAGGATGAACCGCCCTACGAATTCACGCCCGAGCAGGTCGCCGCGATTGAGGAGGGCAGGGCACAGTTGCGGCGCAATGAGGGCGTTCCCCACGACGAGGCGATGCGGCAGGTCCGGGACGCAATGAAGACCTGAAGGAGGTCATCTGGTCCCCGCGTGCGATTTTCGAGCTTGCCGAACACGGACGCTGGCTCGCCGCGCAGGATGAACGCATCGCGGACCTTATGGTCAAGGACGTCGGCCACGCCGCGAAGAAACTTGGCTGGGCGAGCGACATCGGTCGGCCCGGACGCTTCGAAGGCACGCGTGAGTTCAACATTTTCAAATGGAACAAGGTGCTGATTTACGAACGACGTCAGGGCCGGGTAGAGATCATCAGCATCCTCGACACCCGCGTGAACCCGCCCGAAGCGCTCTGAACGGCCATGGCTGACGAGACCGAACTCCATCCTCCGCAATCCGGCTGGACAGCAAAATTCGAGAGCGAGGCGTCTGCGCTGCGCCTTCTTTTCGCGCCCGGCGCCCTGCGCGATCTCCAGCATATCGGCTCGACCGCCATCCATGGCATCGCCGCCAAGCCCATTGTCGATATTATGGCGCTGGTCACGGACCTCGCCCATGGGCGCGCCCTCATCGAACCCTTGCAGGCGCGCGGCTATGCCTTCTGGTCCGACAATCCGCGCACTGACAGGCTGTTCTTTGTTCGCGGCCTGCCGCCGGCCCCGCAGCGCACTCATCACCTGCATGTCACTGCCGAGCTTGGCGAGCTGGCCCGCCATGTCCTGTTTCGCGACCATCTCAATGCCCATCCCAGCGAGCGCGCGGCCTATGAAGCGCTCAAGCGCGATCTGGCGGAGCGCCATCGCCAGGACCGTGAGGCCTATTCGAAGGCCAAGACGGAATGGGTTCGTGCAGCAGAGGAGAGGGCCCGCTCGCGAAGGAACTGACAAGCCGGACGCCTGCCCGGAAATGCGGGCACGGATTTTCGCTGTCGCTCCCCATGGCCGATGAAACCGGACTGCGATAGGGTCGAAGACGCGAGGCGGGCTGAAGGGCCTCGGCAAACCGGGTAACGGACAGAGGAGAGGCGAAAATGTTCCTTCCAAATGAATATGTGTGGCTTGAGCCGGTGATTGTGGCTGCAATCATTGTGTTTCTCGTCGATCTTGTCGGCAATTCTCTGGCCTATGGCGGGCGTCTGGTGAACGCTCTTGCCACTGCGGTGGTGTTCTTCGTGATCTTCGCTGCGCTGGCCTATTTCGGGCTTGGCAAGCTGGAATTCGCGACCGATGCGGCCGAACTGCCGTCACGTTTCCTGCCGGGCGAGTATCTGTGGCTCGAACCTGTCCTGATCGCGACACTTCTGGTGTTCATCGTCGGACTGGTCGGCAATATTCTCAGTTTCGACAACCGGTTCATGAATGCGCTGGTCACGGCGTTGATCTTCCTGCTTGTCTTCGCCGTGGTGACCTATCTCGGCTATGGCACGCTGGAGGTTGACGTGCCGGCTTTGCCCACGGGCGAGGCACCGGCACCTGAGTGATGCACCGGGCGCGCGCGGCAGGCCTGTTTGCGGCGCTTCTCGCCGCCTGCGGGCCTGCCAGTGAGCCTGAGGTCTGGGGCGATGTCGACCCAGCCTTCACCGCCGCGCTGGAACGCTATGAGGCCTGGTCCGACGAATGCGACATGGCCGATCCGCGAACGCGTGCACAGGTCGAAGCGGGCGTGGAGATCATCCGTCAGGATGCGATGGAATGCGCACTGGCCGCCGGGCTTGCCGGGCGGGACTGGGAGGCGCTGTCGGAGGCTGAACAGCTTGAGCTCACACCCCTGATCGGCCGGCTCTATGGCCTCACCGGCGACCGGCAGTATCTCGACTACGAACTGTGCCATCTGGACTGGTCTGCAAAATTCCGTATAGAGGATGAGACATTTGATGTGGTTCTGGAGCCAGCTTTCGGCGTCATGATCAGAGCGGGGCAAGCACCTGAGGAATACGGTAAACGCCTGATCGAACTCTTCCACTGTCGGCAGCTGACGCTTGAAGAATTGATGGCCCGCGATGAATAGCGGTTTTCGAGACACCCGACGTCGAACCTGGCGTCTGCGAGACCCCGCCATGCTGCTCGGCGCCTTTTTTTGTGCGGCCTGCAGCTCTGGCGATGAAACGCAGGCCTGGAGCGATGTTGATCCGGCTTTCACCGCTGCGCTGGAACGCTATCAGGCCTGGTCCGGCGAATGCGACATGGCCGATCCGCGAACGCGTGCACAGATCGAAGCGGGCGTGGAGATCATCCGTCAGGATGCGATGGAATGCGCACTGGCCGCCGGGCTTGCCGGGCGGGACTGGGAGGCGCTGTCGGAGGCTGAACAGCTTGAGCTCACACCCCTGATCGGCCGGCTCTATGGCCTCACCGGCGACCGGCAGTATCTCGACTACGAACTGTGCCATCTGGACTGGTCTGCAAAATTCCACGTGGAAACAGAGACGTTTGACGCATTTGACTGGGCCGGTTTCCAGCCGACCCGCCAGCGGGCGCATGTGCCGGAGCAAAATGCCGACTGGCTGGTTGAAATCTTCCACTGCCGGCAGCCATCGCTTGAAGAATTGCTGGCCCGCGATGATTAGCGGCAGCCATGCTTTTCCATTTGCGCTCTGATCTGCCGGAGGAGCTTGTACTTCTGGTCGATAGAGTGTTGCTGTTTAAGCAGTTCCGCCTTCGCTCTTGGCAAGCGGCTCCTGAGTTCATCGACCTTCCCCTCCAGCCGACGTACTTCTGCAGCAGCCTTGCCGCCGGATGCCGCGCAGGCCGCGCCACTGATGGCGTCGCCCAGAAATCCGCTGCGGCCGCGGCGCTTGTTGCGTGACAAGGTGGACGGTGAACAATCTGAAACGGCACCCATTGAGTGTTCGCGTATCTTGCGTTCAGCGGCTCTGATTTCATCTTCGAACCGCGCGATCCGCTCTTCAAGCACTCGCTTACGGGCGTGAAGATCATTCAGCTGGCTATTGACCCTCCGGCCCCGCTGGCGAAGCCTGAAGTACGGCTCTTTCGTGAGTTGTTTGGTCTCGGCGTTGCGGTTGCACATGGAGCTGGCCTTCCTGTTGCCCGTTTGGCGCAGCTTAAGCGGGCGGCCCATCCGGTTGGACAAAGCCGCGCGTTTCCCCATTGCTTTTGCGCCGCGCGCTGCCATATCGCGGACATGCTGAAACTAGATGATCTCCACGCCAGTGTTGGCGACGAAGAAGCGGCGAAACCCATCCTGAAGGGGGTGACGCTGGAGGTGCCGGCCGGCGAGGTTCATGCCATCATGGGCCCCAATGGCGCGGGCAAGTCGACCCTGTCCTATGTGCTCACGGGCCGGGAGGGGTATAGCGTCACGTCCGGTGGCGCGCAGCTGGACGGACTGGACCTGCTGGACATGGACCCCGAAGCGCGCGCGGCGCACGGCCTGTTCCTGTCCTTTCAGTATCCGGTGGAAATCCCCGGCGTGCCGGTGATGACCTTTGTGCGCACCGCGATGAATGCCCAGCGAAAGGCGCGCGGCGAGGAGGAGATTTCCGCGCCGGACTTCATAAAGAAGGCGCGCGAAATCGGCAATGTGCTGAATCTTACCCCTGAAATGCTGAAACGCCCGCTGAATGTGGGCTTTTCGGGTGGCGAGAAAAAGCGGCTGGAAATCTTCCAGATGATGATGCTGGAGCCGGGCTTCGCCATTCTCGACGAGACTGATAGCGGGCTCGACATTGATGCACTCAAGACCGTGGCCGATGGCGTCAACGCCGTGCGAGGGCCAGGGCGGGGCATGCTGGTGATCACCCATTACCAGCGCCTTCTTGACTATATCGTGCCTGATCGCGTGCATGTTCTTGCCGATGGCCGGATCGCGGCAAGCGGCGGGCCCGAACTGGCCCACCGGCTTGAGAAAGAGGGTTATGAAAATGTGATCCGCGAGGCCGTGTGATGGCGCTCGCCGACCTGAAAACTCTCATCCCGAATGCGACAGCGGCCGAGCTTGAACTGGTCGCGCAATATGGCGCACTGCCGGAGGATGCGCGCCGTGAGCGGGCCTTTGCCGCCTTCGCCGAGACCGGCCTGCCGCACCGGCGAATGGAGGCGTGGAAATGGACCGACTTCAAGGCGAAACTGCCGTCCATAGAGGCGCCGGAGGGTGGGGCACGGCCTGACCCGTTCGAGACGATTGATGCCCCGGCCATACGTTTCGGGCCGGGCGGAATGGAAAGGTCTGAGGCTTTGCCGGAAGGGCTGAACCTGTTCGTCAAGGATGAGGCCCAGGCCTTCGGGGCGGCTGAGGACATGCCGCTGGGCGCGGTTACGGCGGCCCTGGCTGGCGGGCGCAAAGGGCCGGCCGCTCTCATGATCGAAGTGACAGAGCCGGTCGCCACCCCGCTCCGTCTCGTTTTCGCGGCTGATCGTGCGGCCCTCAATCTCTCCCGCATCACGGTCCTTGTGCGCCCTGGCGCCAGCCTGCACCTGATTGAAAGTCATCTCGGCGGGGCGGGCTTTTCCTCACACCTCGCCGATCTCGCGGTTCAGGAGGGCGGGTCGCTGACACGCACCATCTATCAGGCCGCGGGCCCGGATGCCGCACAGGCCATTACGGCGGATGTCCATATCGATGGCAAGGCGCAGTTCGAACAGGTCATGCTGGCTTTCGGCGCCGGCATTTCCCGCCTTGAAACCCGGCTGACCCATCAGGGGCGCGAGGCCGAGGCGCGGCTCGATGCGGCCTATCTCGCCGGCGACAAGCGCCATGTCGATATCACCACCCATGTGCGCCATGGCGCAGAAAGCTGCGTCACGCGGCAGCTGACCAAGGGCGCTGTCAGCGCGGGCGGGCGCGGCGTGTTTCAGGGCAAGTTCCATGTGCCCAGAATCGTCGGTCAGTTCACGGATGCAGACATGCAGCATCATGCCCTGCTATTGGAAAACGGCGCCGAGGTGGATGCCAAGCCCGAGTTGGAAATCTATGCCGACGATGTCGAATGCGCCCATGGCAACACATGTGGCGCGCTCGACGGTGACCAGCTCTTCTATCTGCGCCAGCGCGGCCTGCCCGAAGCCGAAGCGCGCGCCGTGCTCACAGAAGCCTTTATCGCTGAAGCCCTGGAGGAAGCGCCTGAGAATTTGCGCGATATCCTTCGCGGTGAAGCAGGTGCATGGCTCGCACAAAGCTAGGGTGCGGCGAGGCGGCGGCTGCCAATTCCATTTCGAAAGACTACTTCAACTGTATGACTGATCGCTCCGCCTTTGACACAGCCGCCATCCGGGCACAATTTCCGATCCTTGCGCGCGAGGTGCATGGCAAGCCGCTGGTCTATCTCGACAATGCCGCCAGCGCGCAGAAGCCCGAAGCCGTGATAGAGGCCATGGCAGGGCAGATGCGGACCGCCTATGCCAATGTGCATCGCGGCCTGCACACGCTGGCCAATGAGACGACCGAGGCCTTCGAAGGCGCGCGCGAGGATGTGCGCAGGTTCCTCAACGCGCCCTCGCCTGAAGAGATCATCTTCACCAAGGGCGCAACCGAGGCGATCAATCTCGTGGCCAGCGGCCTTGCCGGCGAGATCGCGCCCGGCGACGAAATCGTGCTGTCGATCATGGAGCATCATTCCAATATCGTCCCGTGGCATTTCCTGCGCGAGCGCCATGGCGCGGTGCTGAAATGGGTGGGCCTGAACCCGGATGGTTCGCTCGACATGGCCGGGCTGGAAACTGCCATCGGTCCCAGGACGCGCATGGTTGCGCTCAGCCATATGTCTAACGTGCTTGGAACGCTCACAGATGCTGGCGCGATTACGGAACTTGCGCATGGCGCGGGCGCTCAGGTGCTGCTGGATGGCTGTCAGGCGGCCGTTCATTCCCGTGTCGATGTGCAGGCCATCGGTTGCGATTACTATGTCTTTTCCGGGCACAAGCTTTACGGTCCGACAGGGATCGGCGCGCTTTATGGCCGCCGGGCCGCGCTGGAGCGGCTGCGACCCTATCAGGGCGGCGGGGAAATGATCGAGACGGTCGAGACCGACCGCATCACCTATAATGAGCCGCCGCACAAATTCGAGGCCGGCACCCCGCCCATTATCGAGGCGGTCGGCCTCGGCGCGGCCATTCGCTGGTTCGAGGCGCTGGACCTTGACGCCGTCACCACCCATGAACATGCGCTCTATCATAGGGCCTGCGAGGCACTGGCCGGCGTCAACGGGCTCACCATTCATGGCCAGGCGCCGGGAAAGGGGGCGGTCCTGTCTTTCAGTGTCGAGGGCATTCACCCTCATGACCTCGCACAGATTGTCGACCGCTATGGGGTCGCGATCCGGGCAGGGCACCATTGCGCCCAACCCCTGATGGGCCATCTTGGTGTCAGCGCAACCGCCCGCGCCAGCTTCGGCGTCTATAATACGCCCGAAGAAGTCGATGCTTTCGCTGAAGCGCTCGACCGCGCCCGTGGAATGCTGTTATAGGTGTTGAATATGCCAGACGATATGCGCCCCCATGACACGATTGATGTCTCTTCCGAGCCAGAGGCGGCGGAACAGGCTGCTTCTGCTATCCCGCAGGAGGAGCTCAACCGCCTCACTGATGCCCTGATCGCGGCCTTCAAATCGGTCTATGACCCCGAAATTCCCGTCGATATTTACGAGCTCGGCCTGATCTACAAGGTTGATATCGATGACGACCGCAAGGTGGATATCGACATGACGCTGACAGCGCCGGGCTGCCCCGTGGCCGGCGAGATGCCGGGCTGGGTGGAAAATGCCGCCCGCGGCGTTGAGGGTGTCGAGGATGTCGAGGTTCGCCTCACCTTCGATCCGCCCTGGGATCCCTCGCGCATGTCGGATGAGGCTCGCCTGCAGCTGAACATGCTCTGAGCGGCGCCGACCCGTTCTGCCGAATCTGGAAGGCGGGCGCCCAATCGGGCTGAAATCTCCCCTGCCCGACATCTGACAAGCCACTTCGTTGGCACACCGTTCGCGAATGTCAGCTTCGCGCTATCATCACTCAGCCAAACCGCTCAGCTTCCAGCGCCATCATCGAGTCAGCACCGGCCTTGACCTTGGCAAGGTGGCTCGCAGCTTCAGGCAGGAGCCGGTCGACGAAATAGCGCCCGGTCACCAGCTTGTCCGCGTAGAACGGATCGCCGCTGCCGGCCTGTTCCAGCGCGGCCTCAGCCATTTTTGCCCACATATAGGCCAGCGCGGTGAGGCCGAAGAGCTGCAGGTAATCATGCGAACCCGCGCCGGCATTGTCGAAATTGGACATGCCATTTTCCATCAGCCAGTCGGTCGCCTCTTTCAGCTGCACCTTGGCGCTCGCAAGGCCGTCGATGAAGGGGGCGAGCTCCTCATTACCCTCTTTTGCGCTGACATGATCATCGATCTCGGCAAAGAAGGTGAAGATCGCGCGCCCGCCATTGGCCGCCAGCTTGCGCCCGACAAGGTCGAGCGCCTGTATGCCATTGGTGCCCTCATAGATCAGCGTGATGCGCACATCGCGGACATATTGTTCCAGCCCCCATTCGCGGGTAAAGCCCGATCCGCCGAGTACCTGCATACTGTCGATACAGGCCTTCAGGCCCCGGTCGGTCAGGAAGGCTTTCACGACCGGCGTCATAAGCGCCATATAGTCACCGGCTTTTTCGCGCGTCTTTTCGTCTTCCGAGCGGTGTTCCAGGTCGCCCTGTAGCGCGACCCAGTAGCAGAAGGCGCGCGAGCCCTCGACGATGGCGCGCGTGTCCATCAGCATGCGGCGCACATCCGGATGAACGATGATCGGATCGGCTGGCCCTTCTGCGTTCTTCGCACCGGTGAGCGAGCGGCCCTGCAAGCGGTCATTGGCGAAATCGGCCGCATTCTGGCGCGCAATCTCAGCCTGTGAGAGTCCCTGCAGGCCGACGCCGAGCCGGGCCTCGTTCATCATAACGAACATGGCTTTAAGGCCTTTGTTCTCCTCGCCGACCAGCCAGCCCTGCGCGCCGTCATAATTCATCACGCAGGTGGCATTGCCGTGAATGCCCATCTTCTCCTCAAGCCCGCCGCAGGAGACGGCGTTGCGATCGCCAAGGCTGCCATCCTCATTCACGATGAATTTCGGCACGACGAAAAGCGAGATGCCCTTCACGCCCTCCGGTGCGCCCTCAATCCGGGCAAGGACAAGGTGGATGATATTCTCGGTCAGATCCTGTTCTCCGCCGGAAATCCAGATCTTCTGGCCGGAAATGGAATAAGAGCCATCGCCGCGCTCAGCAGCCTTCGTCTTGAGCAGGCCGAGATCTGTTCCGCAATGCGGCTCGGTCAGGTTCATGGTGCCGGCCCATTCGCCAGATGCCATTTTCGGCCCGTAAAGCGCTTTCTGTTCCGCGCTGCCCGCCGCCATCAGGGCCTGGAAGGCGCCATGGGTGAGGCCGGGATACATGCCGAAGGCCATGTTCGCCGAGGAGACCATCTCGCTCCAGGCCGTGTGCAATACGTTCGGCAGATTCTGCCCGCCCATCTCCTCGGGCGCACTGAGCATCTGGTAGCCGCTCTCCACGAGCTGGCGATAAGCGTCCGCAAAGCCGGTCGGCGTGGACACTGAAGCATCGTCATGGCGCGTGCAGCCTTCGCGGTCGCCGACCGTGTTGAGGGGGTGCAGCACCTCGCTTGCGAATTTGCCTCCCTGCTCGAGTATCTGGCTGACCAGGTCGCGGGATATTTCGGAGAAGCCGGCGAGGTTCGAATGTTTCTCGATGGCAAGCAGGTCATGCAGGATAAATTGCATATCCCGGACAGGGGCCGCGTAGCGGGGCATGGACAACTCCGTAGGTCACATTCGAAAGATGATCTTGCCCCAGTTAGCGCGCTCTTCAGCTATTTTCCAGCCGTTCCCTGGCAAGCTTTTCATACGCGGCCACCCGCTCGGCGCCTTCATCACCCGGACCGATACGCTCAATCTGCTGTTCAAGCCAGGCCATGCCGCGCGTCAGCTCGCCGATTGCGGACTCGATATCCTCGCGTTGCTGGCGCAGACGGTCAGACTGTATGCGAAACTTGTTCAGTGCCTCGCGCATCTGCGAACGCTGGCCGTCATCCATGGCGTAGAGATCGAGAATCTCGCGGATATCGGCAAGCGGCAGGCCAACCCGCTTGCATTGAAGGATGATCTTCAGGCGCGCCCGGTCCCGGTTGGAATAGACACGCATCATCCCGTCTCGGGCAGGATGGAGCATGTCCTTGTCTTCGTAAAAGCGCAGGGCGCGCGGGGTGACACCGAACTCGCGCGCTAGCTCCGAGATCGTGTAGGTCCGGGCATCGGCCACGGAAAGCGAAGAAGCTGTATCAGGCATGACTAGAACTATGACGTGCGCTTACGCGAACGTCAACGTCAAGATTGACCCCACAGGATGACTTTGCGTCAGGTTACCGGGAATCTTCCCAGTTTTAACCCTTTAACTCCGCTTTAAGGCGACATGGGCAAATGCTTACCCGAATCTGGCGAATTGCGCACAAGTTCTGTGCAGCCGAGTGTATGGAGCGTCCTGATGACCGATCGCGGCCCATGGAATTTGAAGGGCATCGACCAGCGCGCAAGGGCTGCGGCCCGAGAGGCGGCGCGCGAGGAAGGGCTGTCTCTTGGTGATTATCTCAACAGGCTGATCCTCGAAGAGGGTGGCGACGCTGCAGACAACCCCTCTGGCCCCGGCGCGGCATCCACAGTGCGGGGCGATGTCGCTGGTACGCTCGACCAGCTTACACGCCGTGTCGAAGCCGCTGAGGCGCGTTCGACGCTGGCGATCACTGGCATTGACCAGTCAGTGCTCGGGCTGCTGGCGCGGCTTGAGCGGACCGAGGATAAACAGAACACAGTCAGCTCGCATGTCGACGGACTTATCGACGATCTGCGCGCGACCCATGATGCGTTGTCTGAAAAGGTTCGCCATCTGGAGGGCGATGACAGCAATGAACGCAATCTCGAAGCGCTGAAATCGCTCGAAACAGCGCTCGGAAAGCTGGCGAGCCATGTCTATGAGGAGAACGCCCGTCACCAGGATGAGTCAGACGCCATTCGCGGGCGTGTCGAGACTGGCTTCTGCGACCTGTCTGACCGCGTGGAGGGGATGGAGGCCAAGGTCCATTCCACGCTCTCCGAAGCGGCCGCGCGTGTCGAGAAAAGCGTCGAGCAGGCCGAACTCCGCGCCGAAGGCACCGCGCAGCACCTTTCGGAACGTTTCTCGATGCTGGAAACGCGGGTCGGCGAGAAGCTCGGGCGGGCTGAAGAGATGTCCGGGCGGATGGACAAGGTCGAGGCAGATGTCACTGGCGCGATCGGGTCCATGGAACAGACCATGTTGCGCATTCAGGAGCGCCTCAACCGCGCCGAAACGACCACTGATGCGGCCCTGCGGAGTCTGGAGACGAGCTTCGATCATCTCGACAAACGGATCGAGACAGTGGCGGAACATGCCAGCCCGGACGCAGCTGACGCATTGCGCGCTCAGTTTGAACAGCGCTTTGAGGGACTGGCAGAGGAGTTGCGCCAGAGTGTGGACAGTGCGCGGGCTGAACTGGCCCGCCAGATCGATGAAACAGCGCGTTCAGCCGATCCGGAAGCGTTCGGCAAGCTTGAGCAATCCCTCCTTGATGTGCGCGAGCGCCTGTTTGCGTCAGAGGACCGCCAGGCCCGCGCCATCGAAACGGTCGGTGAGCATGTTAGCCGGATTTCCAATGGGCTTGACGCGCGCCTGACACAGGTTGAACAGCGAAACGATATCGCCGGCGCCGAGGCCGTGCGTGAGGAAGTGATTCGTCTGGGCGAGGAATTTGAATCTCGAATCGGCGAAATCGAAGGGCGCGAGAATTCCGCCATCGAGCGCGTCGGCAGCGAGATGGGCAAACTGGCGGAAAGGCTAGAACAGCGCGTCCAGGACAGTGAAGACCGCTCCGCGCGCGCCATCGAACAGGTCGGCGAACAGGTGGCCGGGGTGGCTCACCGCCTGCAGTCGCGCCAGGAACAAGTGGTTCAGGATATTGCCCAGCGTCTCGACGATGCCGAGAAGCGCCAGGATTCGCGCCTGTCCGATGTCCTGTCAAACGTGTCCGAACGGTTTGAGCAGCTTCGCCAGGAGGCCGACACCAAGGTCTCTCCGGTCCAGCGTGCGATTACCTCGCTGGCCAGTCGCCTGGATGTGATCGAACAGGGCGGTGGCGTTGCCTCAGCGCTTGTCGACTTCGCAGATACGTTCCCCGATCCCTCCCGCCCTTCGCCCGGACGCAATGGCGCGCCCGTTGGTGATCCGGCTGATGATGAATTCGAACCTGGGCTGCCCGAATGGGACACACCAAGCGATGAGGATTATCGCGCCGGGTCGGCTGATGACGCGCCTGCCGAAGCCGCTTCGAACGCACCTTTCGATGAATTTGATTTTCTTGATGATGGCGTCAGCGAGGCACGCGAGAGCGACATCTTCGAAGACACTTTCGAAGAGACTCTCGAAGATCTGGCCGGACAGCCGGCACCGGCGCAGCCAGAGGCTGCCGCAGAACGCCAGCCTCCTGCTCCGCGCCTGGTCGAGGATACCGACGCGTCTGACTATATTGCGCGTGCAAGAGCAGCAGCCATTGCGGCTGCGGGCGATGGCGGACGCGGAAGTGGCCCTGAGGCGGCAGCGAAACAGCGCTCGGCACGCGGGCGACTGCCGCTCTATGCGGCAGCATCTGTTGTGGTCGTGGCCGCGGCCGGTGCAGGCTATCTGACTCTGCGCGGCAAAGAGCCTGGCAACGAGACCGTGCAGGCCCAGTCGAATGCAGAGAGGCCGGCCGAGGCGCGCCGCGGCAGCCAGATTGCGAGTATGCAGCCCGAATTGGCCGTCGCCGAGACGGACTGGCTGGCGCGCGAGGCGCCGGATACAGCTGCGCTGCCTGGGCAAGAGCTGTCCGACTATACCACCGCCGAAGCTGATGATCTGTTTGATCCCGAGCCCGCCGATACAGTGAAGAGCGGGCCTGATATGCAGGGCGATGCAGACCAGTCGCCGAAGGTGAGCCCGGGCGGCAGCGAAACACCAAAGGCGGCTGAGCCGATCCGGACGGTGAGTTTCGATCCGATCCCGGAAAAGCCCAGCCTGGAACAGGCCGCCGAAGCCGGTGACCGCTTGGCGCAGTTCCAGCTTGGCCGCGACAGGCTGGATGCAGGCGATTTTGCCATCGGGGCCGAACTGATCCGCAAATCAGCCGGTCAGGGCCTCGCGCCCGCGCAATACCGGCTGGCGAAATTGCATGAAAAGGGGCTCGGCGTGTCGCGCGACCTGGCTGAGGCGCGCAAATGGACTGAGCGCGCCGCCCGTGGCGGCAATGTCAAGGCGATGCACGATTTCGCCGTGTATATGGCGGAAGGTGAAGGTGGCCCGCAAAGCTATGCCGGCGCAGTGGAATGGTTTGGCAGGGCGTCGCAACATGGCGTTGTCGACAGCCAGTACAATCTCGGCGTTCTCTATGATCAGGGGCTTGGAATTTCTCCCGATCCGGCGGAAGCCTTGTTCTGGTTCTCCGTGGCCGACCGGCAGGGAGACCCGGGCGCGCGCGAAATGATGGATGCGATGCGCGAGCGCGTGTCCCTCGATGAGGCCCGCAATGCAGAGCGCCGCGCGGCAGCCTGGTCGGCACAAACAGCTGACCCTGTCGCAAATGGCGATATTTCCCCAAAAGCCTGGGCCAATTCCTCAGCGCCGCGCGTGAGTGCCGTGCAGACCGCTCTTAACGCGCTGGGCTACGATGCCGGCCCGGCCGATGGCGTGATGGGGCCAGCCACGCGCGAGGCAATCCGCAGCTATCAGGAGGCGAACGGGCTGGCGGCCAGCGGGACGATTGACGCAGCCCTTGTGAGCGGCCTCAACGCCCGGGCCGCCAGCATCGGCGGTTAGCCTGCTGCGCGCACTGAAGCGCGCTGGAACTGCAGTCTGCCAACCGCAAACTGTACGCCATGGCTTGACCGCCAGAGCGCTGGGCGTCCTACTCAATTGGTGGGACGCAATTGCGATACGGGCCGGTCTGACGGTCCGGATACGCACATGTCGATGTGAGGGGACACGTGATTGATGACGAACAGGACGCGCCGGGCGCAGGGAGGCGTCTGAATACGATGCAACAGCGCCAGCAGGATCCGTATTTCGATTTCGTCGAGGAATTGTTCGAGCCGATCGGCAATATCTCCGTGCGCAAGATGTTTGGCGGGGCGGGAGTCTTCGCAGGGCGAACCATGTTCGCGCTTATCGCCGATGACGAGGTCTATGTGAAGACCGATCCGGAGCTTCGCGCCGCGCTCGAAGCGGAGGGTGGCGAGGCCTTTGTCTGGTCGCGGCCTTCCGACGGCAAGATGATGGATATGGGCTATGTCTCCCTGCCGCCCGAGGCAGCGGACGAACCCGAAGCGGCCAGCGAATGGGGCCGGCGCGCGCTGGATGTCGCGCTCAGGTCGAAGCCGAAGCGGCACTGATCGCCCCGCCGGTGAATTCCGGCGATTTGAAGGCGCCGGGGCCGCACAAATCATGATATTGTCGTCATCTCGGCCAGCCAGTGCCGGCAATGACCTGTTTTTGTTGAATTCATGCATGGGGCTTCCCGCCCTGTCCAAAGCATGGTTCAAAACGAAGGGTAATCCTCGCGGCCAGCACGGGTCCATGCGCCCGGCGCCGCGACAGGGAAGGAGGAGGTGACATGGCCACGCTCGCACTTGTTGATGATGACGAGAACATCGTTGCGTCGCTGAAAATGTTCTTCGAGGCCGAGGGCCACGAGGTGCGCACCTATTTCGATGGCGAGGCGGCGCTGCCGGCCCTGTCTGAGAATCCGCCGGACCTTGCCATTCTCGATATCAAGATGCCGAAAATGGACGGCATGGAGCTCCTGCGCCGCCTGCGCCAGACGACCGACTTGCCAGTGATCTTTCTCACCTCCAAGGATGAGGAGATAGACGAGGTGATCAGCTTCAATATCGGCGCCGATGATTTCGTGCGAAAGCCCTGCTCGAACCGGCTGCTGGCCGAGCGGGTCAAGGCGGTGCTGCGCCGGGCGCGTGGCGGGGTGGCCGGCCCGGAAGAGGGCGATGCCAAGCCGATCGTGCGCGGGCGCCTCACGCTCGATCCCAACCGCCATGCCTGCAACTGGGAGGGCGAGCCTGTGCGCCTGACCGTGACGGAATTCCTGATCCTGCAATCGCTGGCCCAGCGGCCGGGCTACGTGAAATCGCGCGACCAGCTGATGGATGCGGCCTATGACGACCAGATCTATGTCGATGACCGCACAATCGACAGCCATATCAAGCGCCTGCGCAAGAAATTCCGCGAGGTGGACGGCGAGTTCGACGCCATCGAGACGCTGTACGGCGTCGGCTACCGCTATAATGAAAGCTGACCGCCAGCCCTGACGACGCCGCGCCCCGCCTTGACGGCCCCCGCCTCTCCGGGCGATTGAGAGGGCGGGAGGATGCACGTGGCGAAGGTTTTTGTCTCTTATGCGAGCGCGGATCGCGCGAAAGTTGCGAAGCTCGCCGGCGCGCTGGAAAAACGCGGCCATGAGGTGTGGTGGGATCATCATCTCATGCCGGGCGAGGATTATCGCGACCGGATCGAGCAGGCGCTGGCCGGCGCCGATGCCGTCATTGTCGCCTGGAGCGCGGCGAGCATCCATTCCGACTGGGTGCAGTCCGAGGCCGATGATGCGCGCAAATCGGGCAAGCTCGCGCCGGCGACGCTCGATGGAACGCTGCCGCCCAAACCCTTCGACCGGCTGCACACTGAAAGCCTGAAGGGCTGGTCGGGCGGGGCGCGCGATCACCGTTTCGCTAAGCTGGCCGAAAGCGTCGAAGCGATTGCCGAGGGGCGCGCGGCCCGGCCTGTGAAATATCGCCGCCCGCTGCTGACATGGGGCGGGGTGAGCGCCGGCGCCGTGGCCGCGCTCGCGCTGGTCGCCAATATCGGCACGGTGCGCGACCTGTTCGCGCCGCCGCCGGCGACGGTCGAGGACATGGAGACGCTGCGCGGCGAGATCGAGGCGCTGCGCGTGGCCGTGGCGCAGCAGACCGCGCCCGAAAATGGCGAGGTTGACCCGCAGCGCGCCGCCGAACGCGAGGCAGCCATCCGAGATGTCGTCGATGAAGAGCCCGAAGCGGCCCGGCTGATCGCCGCCGGCGATCTCGGCGCCGGTCTGGATGCGCTGGCTGAGAGCGCGGAGGCCGATGCCCGCAATGCCGCGCGCAAATGGCGCGAGATTGGCCAGCTCGCCTATGACCGCGAACCCACACGCGCGCTGGAAGCCTATCGCCGGGCCACGGCGCTTGACGGTTCGGATTTCTCGTCCTGGATCTATCTTTCCCGGCTGGAGCGCCAGCATGCCGGCCAGCTTGCCCCGGCGCGCGCGGCGGCGCAGCGGGCGCTTGAGGTGGCCGGCGATGAGCGGGCGCGTTCGGTGGCAGTCGATGAAATCGGCGATGTGGCACGGGCGGAGGGCGATCTTGGCGCGGCGAAAGCGGCCTATGGCGAGGGGCTGGAGCTTGCCCGCGCGCTGTCGGCGGCGGACCCGGCCTCTGCTGCGGCGCGCCGGGATGTGAGCGTGTCGCTGAACAAGCTCGGCAACGTGGCGGTGGCGGAGGGCGATCTTGGCGCGGCGAAAGCAGCTTATGCGGAGGATCTTGAGATCGCCCGCGCGCTGTCGGCGGCGGACCCGAGCTCTGCTGCGGCGCGCCGGGATGTGATTGTCAGCCTGGACAAGATGGGCAATGTGACGGGCGAGACGCGCCATTTCGAGGAAGCGCTCGACATCGCGCTGGAGATGCAGGCCGCCGGCCAGCTCTCGCCGGCGGATGCGTTCATTCCGGACTATCTGCGCGGGAAGATCGGCGAGGGGGAGTAAACCGCCCCCAAAGCGCCGTCATGGCCCGGTTCATCCGGGCCACCCAGCTCCGAAAGGCGGGGCTGGGCGGGTTGGCTGCGGGCAGGCCCCGGCTCTGCGGCCGGGGATGCGGGCCTTACTCGCGGAATGTGCGCTGTGTGGCGTCCGAGAGCGGCTTGAACAGATAGGAGATGACCGAGCGCGAACCGGTCTGCAGCATCACTTCAACGGGCATGCCCGGGCGCAATTCCAGCTGGCCGGCCGCGAGGGCGTCCGCCGGGATGGCCACGACCGCCTCATAATAGCGAAGGCCCGAGGTCTCATCGGTGAGCGCATCGGCAGAGACCGTCAGCACCTCGGCCTCGATTTCCGGGGTCTCGTCCTGGCTGAAGGCCGAAAAGCGCAGCCGGGCGCTCTGGCCCGGATGGACCTTGTCGATATCGGCCGGGCTGACGCGCACGGTTGCGACCAGCGCCTCGTCTTCCGGGACGATGAACATCACCGGCTCGCCGGGGCTGATGACGCCGCCCACCGTATGGGCGCGCACGCCGATGACATGGCCCGCGCCGGGCGCAGAGATCACCAGCCGGTCCAGCCGGTCACGCGCGACCACGCGTTCCTCGATCAGTTCCGACATTTCCGCGCGCACCTCGCTGAGCTCGGCCATGGCGGTTTCTCGGAAATCCGATTTCAGCCGGTCAAGCTCGATCCTTGTCTCGCCGATCCGCACCTGCGTCGTGGCAATCTCGGAGGTCAGGCCGGCGCGCGCGCCTTCCAGGCTTGAGCGTCCACGCTGGAGGGCGAGAATGCGGGTGCGCGGGGCGAGGCCTTTCTTGTAGAGGCCCTGCAGGTCCGCCATTTCCGAGGCGATGACGGCGGCTTCTTCCTGATTGGCGGCGACCTGGTCGCGCAGGCCGCCCGCGCGCGTGCGCAGCTGGTGGATGCGATTTTCCAGCACGCCGGCCGTGTTCTCACGGGTCTCGCGCCGGGCCTGCATCAGGCTGGCCTGGGCGTCGAGGCGCGCTGCCAGGCCGGGCAGGTCGGCCAGTTCCGGGCGCGGCTTTATCGTGTCGGTCTCGCCAGCTTCGGCGGAGAGGCGCGCTTCACGCGCGGCCAGTTCGGCCAGCCGGTTTTCGAGCGCTGCCAGCCGGGCCCGTGTCTGGGCGCCGCTGAGCTCGATCAGTGTCGTCCCGGCATCGACATGGTCGCCCTCGCGCACATGGATCGCCTCGACAATGCCGCCTTCCAGATGCTGCACGGCCTTCTGTTCGGATTCGACCGTCACGCTGCCGCTGGCCACCACGGCGCCCTCAAATGGGGCCAGGAACGACCAGGCGAGCAGGCCGCCGAAGACGATACCGATAATGACATAACCCGAGCGGAACAGGCGGGGCAGGTTGCTGGAACGCTCAGACATTGGCGTCTCCTGTGGCACTGGCGGCGGCAGCGGTTTGCGGGGCCTTCTGGCGCGTTGGCCGGGCCGTCTCGGACAGGATCTTCGGGAGCACTTCCTCACGCGGCCCGAAGGCGGCAAGCTGGCCCTCCTTCATCACGGCGAGCTTGTTGCAATGGGCGATAGCACTTGGGCGGTGGGCAATGATGATGACGCTGGCGCCGCGCTCGCGCAGTCGCTTCAGCGCATTGGACAGGGCCTGTTCGCCCGGCATGTCGAGATTCGAATTCGGCTCGTCGAGAACGATCAGTTGTGGGTTGCCGTAAAGCGCGCGGGCAAGGCCGATCCGCTGGCGCTGGCCAGCCGACAGGTGGCAGCCTGAAGGACCGACCTCTGTGTCATATCCATCGGGCAGCGAGAGGATCATCTCATGACAATCCGCAGCGCGCGCAGCGGCGATGATAGCTTCGGAATCAGGTGTGTCGGCCAGGCGCGAAATATTCGAATGGATGCTGCCGGACAGGAGATCGACCTGTTGGGGCAGATAACCGACCTGCGGGCCAAGCCGGGCGCGGTCATGGCTGGAAATGTCGGCCCCATCCAGGCGCACGACGCCGTGAAGGGCCGGCCAGAGGCCAAGGATGACGCGGGCGAGACTGGATTTTCCTGATCCGCTCGGGCCAAGCACGCCGAGCATGTCACCTGGATGGATCTCGAAACTGATCTGGCGCAGCGTCGGCTTTTCGCCTCCGGGGGGCGCTGCGAAGACATTGGCGAGGTTTACGCGGCCTTCGACAGGGGGAAGTTCAATTGACGCGGCGGTCTGGCTCCGGGTGTCGAGTGTTTCGCGAACGTCCCGCCAGGCCGTACTGGCAGACACAACGGTGCGCCATTGGGTGACGATCTGCTGGATAGGGGTGATCGCACGTCCCATCAGGATCGACGCAGCAATCATGGCGCCGGGCGTGGAATGGCCGAGAATCGAGAGCCATGCGCCGATACCGAGAATCGCTGATTGCAGGAACAGCCGGACAACTTTGGTGCCCGACCCGAAGGCGCCAAGCATTTCGCCTGAGCGCATCAGGGCACCATCGGATTCATTGATCAGCCCGCGCCATTTGCGCTGCATGGCTGCGCGCATGCCCATCGCTTCCAGCGTTTCGAGATTGCCCAGCGTCTCGCCCATATGCCGGCGGGTCGCGCGCTCAAGCTGCTCAGAGCGCTCCACGGCGCGCGAACTCATTTGCCGGTTGGCCAGCGCGAGCGCGAAGAGTATGGCCGCACCCGCCAGGGCCCACACGCCGTAGACCCAGTGCAGCATGAAGATCACGACAAAGAACAAGGGTGAGAAGAGGAGATCGAACAGGGCTGGCAGCGCCTGACCAGAAAAGAACCGCCGAAGCGTTCTAAGGCTTGCCAGCGTGTCTTCTCCGCCCTGACCGCCCTTGCGCAGGCTCGTGTCCAGGACGCGCTCGAACGCTTCGTCCGCGAGGAGGTCCTCGAAGCGGGAGCCAGCAGAGGAAAAGACCATGCCTCGCAGCCAGTCGAGCAGGCCGAGCGTGAGATACAGGCCGGCGATGAGGAGGGTGAGCGCAACCAGCGTTGGCATCGAATGGCTGATCAGGACACGATCATAGATCTGCAGCATGTAGATCGGGCCGGTCAGCATCAGCAGGTTGATGAACAGCCCGAAAATGCCCGCCTGCAGGAAGATCCGCCGGGTTTCGGTCACTGCTGACTGAAGCGGCGTAAAGGTCTGTGAAGTCGTTTGCTTCATGTTGGCCAGGGTTCCCTTCGTGCCGAAGTGTCAGATCGGGGGAATTCGGTCGGCGCCTTTCCCCAATTCGCGTCAGGACCTGCAAAAAGCCTGCCGGGCTCACCCGACGCACGAATTGTCGCCGTCCACCAGCGCTTTCTCCCTGAAAAACATTGCGAAATCCTCATTTCAATCGGCACATTCCCGCAGATGGACATCGCATCCGCCTGCCGGCGACACTTGCATAGGATACGACAGCGGATATGGGTCGCGGTGGAATTTTGGATGACGGAGTGCGTTCCCCATGGAGCTGACCACTGAACTGGCCACCGCTCAAAGGGTTATCGACATGGAGATCGAAGCACTGGGTGCCCTGCGCGACGGGCTCGATCAGGGCTTTATCGATGCCGTGCGCAGGGTTCTGTTGCTGGAAGGCAGGCTGATCTGCTCGGGCATTGGAAAATCCGGCCATATCGCAAGGAAAATCGCCGCGACTCTCGCATCGACCGGCACACCGGCCTATTTCGTTCATGCAGGCGAGGCCAGCCATGGCGATCTTGGCATGATTACCCCTGCCGATGCGGTCCTTGCTCTTTCTCGTTCGGGTGAAACGCGTGAGCTTGACGATCTCGTTCATTATTGTCGCCGCCACAGTGTTACGCTGATCGCGATGACAGCGGTCGCCGGAAGTGCGCTCGGCCGGGCGGCTGATATCCTGCTTGAGATCCCGGACGTGGAAGAGGCCTGCGCCGAGACCCGCGCGCCGACCTCCTCGACGACGATGATGATCGCGCTTGGCGACGCGCTGGCTGTGGCGCTTCTGGAAGCGCGCGGATTCCGGGCCCAAGATTTCAAGGCTTACCATCCGGGCGGCAAGCTCGGCGCTTCGCTTCAGACCGCAGGTGACCTGATGCACACTGGCGACGCGCTGCCATTGGTCCGTGAGGATGCGCGCTTGAATGCAGCCATCGCCATGATCTCGCAGAAGGGCCTTGGTTGTGTGGGCGTGACCGATGGCGACGGCCAGCTCGTCGGCATCCTGACCGATGGCGATGTCCGACGGCTCGTCCTGTCGCAGACGCGGCCGGATGATATCGCCTCCGCAATGCACCATAGCCCTGTCATGATGGCGCCAGGCGATCTCGCGGCCGATATCCTGCGGGTGATGAATGCCCGGAAGATCACGCAGGTTTTCGTGGTTGATGCCGGCTGTCCGGTCGGCCTGGTTCACATGCACGACCTCCTGGTCGCGGGCGTCGTCTAAAGCTGTCCGGACTGAGGCCTTGTATTCCAGTCGTCGACCTTGGCATGGCCGTCACCGGCGATCGAGATGATGCCGAAGGCGCCCGTCTTTAGTTTCAGCGCGGGCGCGCGCGGCAGGCTGTCGGCTGCGCGTAGCGCAAATCGGGCGATACCGTTGCTCGTCACGGCAAGCACCGGGCCAGCATTTGAATTCCGGGCGAGTGCATCGAACAGGGCGCGCCAGGACGCGGTCAGCGCGTCCGGATCCACCTGCCAGCCAGGCGGTGGCGCCGAATGTTCGTCCCATGCACGGATCGCCGCCTCGCCGATACGGGCCAGAACGGCGCATTCAGGCTGGTTTTCATCGGGGCCATAGTCGATTTCGCGCAGGAAGTCAGCCTCGCTCAGGGCCGGTGGTGCCGCCTGCGCCGCCAGAATGATCTCAGCCGTCTGTCGCGTGCGGTTGAGAGGGCTTGTCAGGGCTTCGGCGAAAGACGTGGCCGCAAAGTGCCGGGCCAGCGCTTCTGCCTGCGCCAGTCCGGAAGATGACAGGGGCAGGTCGGTGCGCGCGCCCACTCGGGTGACTGTATCGCCGGGCTCGAACGTATTGCCATGGCGAATGATATACAGGCGGCGGGTCATGGTTCAGCCGGCGAGATGGGGATCGCCATGGCGCGCGATCAGCTGTTCGGCAAAGGCGGCGTCCTCGCGTGTATCCACGCCCCACATGGCGGCTTCACCGGGTTCGACCTCGACAGTGAGGATTGACATGCCGTTCTCCAGGAAGCGCAGCTGTTCGAGGCCTTCGAGTGCCTCGTAATGTCCGACTGGCAAAGCAGCAAAACGGCGAAGGGCAGACATCCTGTAGCCATAGAGACCGACATGCCGAAAGACCGGCGAAACTGGCCCTTCGGCGCGCAGTTTTTCTTCCTTGCGGATGGCCGGCAGCACCTGTTTGGAAAACCAGAGCGCCATGCCATCGGCGCGCCGCACACAGCTCGTTCCGCTGAAGGGTTCTCGCCTCTTCTGGTCACGAACCGTGTCGAGCGCTTCCCAGGTGAGGCGGATGACAGGGGTAATGACATCGGCATCGCCGGTCCGGGCTGCGCTTATCAGGGCGTCCAGGTGGTCTGGCGGCGTGAAGGGCGCGTCACCCTGAAGGTTGATCACGAAATCTGGTCGGGTCTCAGACAGGTCGATGGCCGCCAGCGCCCTGTCCGTGCCCGATGGAAGGTCGGGATCGGTCATGACAACTGGTGCCCCGATCGCTTCGGCATGGCCACGGATTTCGTCATGATCGGTGGCAATCACGAAGTGCACATCGCCTTGCCCGGCGCAAACACGTTCGGCTATCCGGGTTACACGGGCAAGCAGCGTGATGCCTGCGATCTTGGCCAGCGGCTTGGCCGGAAAGCGCGTGGAACCATGTCGCGCGGGAATAACGATCAGAGTCTGCATGGGGCTTGTCCTGATGCGGCTGCGGCGCCCGGTCAAGCTGAACCGTGCACATCGTGAGCTTGTCCAACCTTATGATGAGCTTGTCGAACCACGCTCCTCATGAGACACGACCGGTCCGTTCCCAGCCATTCAATAGGAGCCTCGCCCATGAACCGCCTCAGCCTGCCCGGCTATGACATTTCCATTGGCAAAGGCGCGCCGCTCATGGTCATGGCGGGCCTGAACGTGCTGGAATCGCGAGAGCTGGCCATGCGCGTCGCCGACCATCTCAAGAGTGTCTGCGAGCGACTGGACCTGCCTTTTGTTTTCAAAGCGAGCTATGACAAGGCGAACCGGTCATCCATCGCGTCCTATCGCGGGCCAGGCCTGGATGCGGGCCTCGAAATTCTTTCTGCAGTGAAGGCGGAGTTCGGCGTTCCCGTGGTGACCGATTATCATACACCTGAACAGGCCGCGCCGGTTTCGGAAGTGGCGGAAGTCATACAGGTGCCTGCCTTCCTGTGCCGCCAGACCGATCTTGTCGTCGCCGGGGCGAAGGCGGCGATGGCGCGCAGCGGCTGGCTGCATGTGAAAAAGGCTCAGTTCCTCGCACCCTGGGATGTGAAAAACATTGTCTCCAAGGTCGGTGAGGTCACCGGCGAGGCCAATCCGACCATCCTGTGCGAGCGCGGGACAAGCTTCGGTTACAACAATCTCGTCGTCGACATGCTGGGCATTTCGGCGATGAAGGCGCTTGGGGTGCCGGTCACCATTGATGCCACCCATGCCGTGCAGCTTCCCGGCGCCGATCCGCGCACGGCAGGCGGGTCGACCGGGGGGCGTCGCGATGGTGTCCCCGTGATTGCGCGCACTGGCGTGGCGGCTGGCGCAGATGGGGTCTTTCTGGAATTCCATCCCGAGCCGGACAAGGCGTTATGCGACGGGCCAAGTTGCCTGCCGCTCGACAGTGCCGCGGTGTTGCTGGGTGAGTTGAAGGCCGTTCATGAGATTGTCCGCGATCTGGCTTGAGTTGATTGCTGAACCGGGCTGGGCGTTGGTGCCGGTTTCGCCAGTGGGCTGAGCTCTGCCCGATAATATCACAAGGACAGAGAAATGGCTGGCGAAAGTCGGCCTTCGCAAATAGCGAAACACTGGAGCGTGGTCTTTTGACTACTTAAATTCCATTGATTGCCAGTGGGCGAGGCCTTTTGGAGACACTGGTCGTGGATAAGATCTTGCAGTTTAGACCTGCAAGGCGGAGCTGTTCCAGTAAATATAGAGTGTTGCCGGTGGCTCCGCGAGTAGGACTCGAACCTACGACCGGGCGATTAACAGTCGCCTGCTCTACCAACTGAGCTATCGCGGAAAACCGTCGGTAAGCGCGCTGTCTAGCAAAACGCGCGCGCCTGTCAAAGCCTGAATGAGATCCAAGGCTGACAAAAAAATGGCGGGAGCTGACAGCTCCCGCCGAGGCGTTGGGTGATGGTGGGTGTCTCCAACAGAAGACAGGATCAACTTCGCCCTGATTGGTTAATGCGAGGTAAAACCTTAACCGAAAATTCGCACAGATTAGCAGACCCTTGCTGGAACCTGTGGGATTTCAACGGTTCGACTGTCTGGAGGCCCCGCCCGGAATCGAACCGGGGTACACGGATTTGCAATCCGCTGCGTCACCACTCCGCCACAGGGCCATCACTTCCAGACGAATGGAAGGTGCGTCAGTTAGCAGGTCACGCAAAAGAGAGCAACTGAGTTTGTCGCCAGTCGGACCGGACCGATTGCCGCGACTGGAGGGGCACGTCAGAGCGCGCCGCGAACCGCCTCCAGAAAGCGGACCAGTATGTCGCGACTGGGCCCGCCCGACACGGTGATCTGCTGCGCGCCGATCGCGATTTTCCACCAGCCGGTCTTTGACACCTGCGCATCGCGGATCTCATCATAAGCGATAAAACGGGTCGTCGGTTCGTCGCCGGTCGAATGATGGATGCGCAGGCCGCGCGGTGTGACAAGCAAGGCGTCATTGGCATTGTTCATCACCGTGAAATCGATCAGCGCAAACACTTCCTCGTCATCGGGGGTGGCCGTGCGCCGGCGGGCATTGCCGATCCGGTCATCGGGCACATTCGGCGCAACGAAGACCTGCGTATTGTCCTGGAATGCGAGGAGGGCATTGCGCATCCGCGTTCCGAAGGCCTCATCGGCGATGATGGGCGCGGGGCCGGGTGGCGGCGATCCGGCCGGCTCGACAATCTTTTCGATGACATCGGACAGCCGGTCCACATCCATGACAAAGCGCGAATGGGAGATCTCGGCTGCATTCCTTCGGGCCAGCGGTTTGAGCGGTTCGGGCAATTCATCCGATTTCGGCATCGTGCCACCATCCACCAGCACCGGTATCACGCGCACATTGCGCGCAAGGGCGGCTGCAATCTCGATGCGGACAAAATCATCCTCATCACTGATGCGCTGGCGCCCATCGCTGTCGCTCGCCGCCAGCCAGTCGCGCCCGATTACGGCAATCAGAACATCGCAGGCGCTGACCTGAGCGTTCAGCACATCATGAAAATCGACGCCCGGCTCAATCGCATCGACATCCATGAATACGGTTTCGCGCCCGAACCGCGCCGAGAGATGATCATGCAGCCGTCCGGCCGCCGCCGCGGCGTCTTCCCGCCTGTAGGAAATGAAAATGCCGCCGGACATGGGAACGCCTCGCCTTAACTGGGTGACGCCTGACAGCTTAGGTCAGTCGTCCGCAAAAGGGAATTATTCCAATCCGGAAATCAGGCCGAGGCCGGAAAAACGGGCCAGGTCCCGACAATCTCGCCATCCTCATACACCGCGATATCGCCGAATTGCAGGAACACCGCCTCGCTCTGATGGGGGCGCAGGAAGACGAAATCATCAACGCCGATATCAAGCCCGGCCGGCCCGACGAGCAGTTCCTGATTGGAGGACCGCCCGATGATCTTGTGGGTCTCCAGCCCTGATGGATCGACCGGATCGGCCATCCATTTGCCGCCATAGATGAACAGTGTCGTGCCCGGCTGGGGCGGCGGGGCAGGGTTGGCGGGATCGGCATATTCAAGTCCGGGCATGTGAACGCCATCAAGGCGTTTGAGGACCGGGGTGGCAATGAAGCTTGCCGGCTGGTGGGCGGCCAGAAGGTCGGTATCGAAATGTGTCGGCTTGACCATGGCCGAGCCGACCGCGACTTCATTGGCCAGCGACGTGTCTCGATAAAGCCGGTAGGTCGGGCTGCCTCCGGCATTGCGTGTGGCCTGCGCCATGGCGTGCGCGCCCAGACTTTCCTCGCCCTGCGCGATAGCTTCGCGGTAGACCTGCCAGGCGCCGTCCAGCGCACGTGCGCGCCAGCCGCCCGCCTCGGGCAGCGCCGGGATGTGCGGCTCATAGCCCATATAGCCGGCAAAGCTCAGCCGGTTGCTTTCGCGCACGGTGTTCAGCGCAGCGCCGAGCGCCTCGCCCGGCGCGAAACCGCCACGATGCAGGCCGACATCGATCTCGAAATTGATCCGCAATTCCACGTCAAGCGTTTCGGCGAGTCTGGCATATTGCTGAAGGCGCTGGGGTGTATCCACCAGCCACTGGACATTGCCGGCTGCGCGGCGCGCCCGCGTTGGCAGTCTCTCGAAATAGGCGCGCGCTGAATCCACTGGCAGTGGCTTGCCAAGCAGGAGCGAAGCTTCCGGCATGGCGGTGGAGAGTTCCAGCAGCATGGGCAGGTTGAACACCATCAGCCGGTCGGTGCCGGACCGGCCGCAGACATGATTGAGCAGGTCGAGCGAGGGCAGGGACTTGGCCACAATGCGCAAGCCCATGCCGGCGGGCAGGGCGGACATCACCGTGTCGATATTGGCGTTGAGCCGGGCGCGGTCGATCACCAGGGTCGGAGCGGCGATGGAAGCCTTGCGCAATGCCTCCTGAAGGGCGAGGAAATAGGGATCGCGCGCGCTCATGCGGCGTCCCCGCCAAGCAGGTCTTTGAGATAGGGCGAGAGGAATTTTCCAGTCGGGTCGAGCTCGCGCCGGATGGCGTTGAAGGCGTCGAATTCCGGGTAGAGCCCGCGCAATTCGCTGGCCGAAAGGGAATGCAGCTTGCCCCAGTGGGGGCGCCCCCCAGCGGCCCGCAGGAGCGGCTCGGCCAGCGAGAAAAACCAGTCATGATCGTCTTCGAAATAGGCGTGCACCGCGATGGAGATGCGAGGGGACCCCTGAAACGGGCTCAGCATGGCCTCGTCGCCCGCTGTCATGCGCATCTCTATGGGGAAGAACACGTCCGGGCGTTCGGCCTCGATCCGGGCAACGAGCTGGTCGAACACGTCAAGCGCGCCCGCGACCGGCAAATGGTATTCCATCTCCTTGAAAGGCACATTGCGCGGGCTCGCCAGCAGCTGCCAGCTGATGCCGACAACATTCTCGCCTTCATTTGCCGCCAGCGCCTTGTGCAGGATCGCCCGCCTCGTGTCGGGATCGCCCATGGTGCCATCGCGGATGGCTTTGAGCCCCATCGTCTCCTCATCGTCATTCTGCGGCGCGCGCGGTGTGGGTGCCGCGTCGGTCTCGTCATGGGCGATGCAGATGCCGTGACCGGAAAAGGGGATGTAGAAGAATTCGAAATTACGGTGTTCGCTCCAGCGGGCCTGCGCGCTGGCGAGGATATCGGCGATGGGCTGCGACCAGACGCGGCGGTGGAGGTTGTAAGCTGGGGTGAGCTGGACTTCGGCTTCGGCAAGGATACCCAGCGCGCCGAGCGAGACCTGTACGGCGCGCAGCAATTCACCATCCTGTTCGCGCGAAGCGGTCAGCACATCGCCATTGGCCGCCACGAACCGCACCGCCCGGATCTCAGATGACAGGCAGCCAAAGCCTGCGCCTGTGCCATGAGTGGCGGTAGAGACAGCGCCCGCCAGCGTCTGCACATTTATGTCGCCGAGATTGCGGAAGGCCAGCGCGGCCTGCTGCAGCTGCGCCGATGCGCTCTTAAGGCAGGTGCCGGCCTGAAGCCTTGCAGTGCTTGCTTCCCTGTCAGTTGAGACCAGACCGGACAGATGGCCGAGCCGGACCAGCGTGCCGTTGGTCGCGCCAAGCGGTGTGAAGGAATGGCCGGTGCCAACGGGGCGAACCGGCCCGGATGCGCCGCGGACCAGCTGGCTGAGCGCTGTCAGGTCTTCAGGATCGGCAATCATGGTGGGGCGAGCGCTCTGGTTGCGCGCCCAGTTCGCCCATTCGCCTTCACCGAGCGGTGGCAATTCCGGCAGTTCGTGGCTCATCTGTCCTCTGACTGGCCGGTCAGACCCTGCCGCCGGCCGCCTCCCTCAATCTGGCTCTTGTGAGACAAGGATTGATTGGCCGGCGCAGTGTGTCAATCAAACTCGAAATCGCCGGGGCGGAGACCGGGATCGGGCCAGTCCAGATCCATATCTTCCAGCGCGCCCCGAACGATCCGCGCGACCATGGCCTTGCGCCGGGTGCGGCTGTCGGACGGCACGACGTACCAGGGCGCATGAGTGGTGGAACAGCGCCGGATCGCGGTTTCATAGGCGGCCATGAAATCATCCCAGTGCTGACGATCGTCGAGATCGCCGGGATTGAACTTCCAGCGTTTATGGGGCTCCTCCAACCGCTCGCGCAACCGCTCGCCCTGCGTCTCATGGCCGAGATTCAGCATGAATTTCAGAACCTTGGTGCCTGTATCTTCAAGCAGTTTCTCAAAGGCGTTGATCTGCTCATATCGCGCTTCGACCGCCTCGGGCGGGGCAAGGTCGCGTACCTTGACCACAAGTACATCCTCATAATGGGAGCGGTCATGAATGCCGATAAAGCCCTTGGGCGGGGCGGCGGCATGCACGCGCCACAGGAAATCGCGGGCCAGTTCCTGCGCGGTCGGGGCTTTGAAGGCGGTCACCTGCATGCCCAGCGGCGAAGTGTTTGCGAAGACTGAGCGGATCGTGCCGGACTTGCCCGAACAGTCGATGCCCTGAAGGATGACGAGAAGGGCGCGCTCGCGGTTGGCATAGAGCTTGTCCTGCAACTCGTCGATTGCTGCAGCATCCTCTTCGAGGCTGACCTTTGCTTCTTTCTTGTCTTCAAAGAGCTCGGGATGACGCGTGGGCCGGTCGGCCAGAATGAAACGCTGGCCTGGCGTGGCGATCAGGGCGTTGCGAACAGTGTCGATGCTGGGCTGGGTCAAACTCGATCCTCTGGGTGCGGACAGAAAAGGGCCGCACCAGAGTGGCGCGGCCCCTGAAGAAACTCAACTGGTACAAACAGTTAGGACGAATAATATTCGACGACCTGCGAGGGTTCCATCTGCACGGCATACGGCACATCGGCCAGTTCCGGGATGCGCACGAAGGTCGCGCTCATCTTTTTCGGATCCACCTCGATATATTCGGGCAGGTCGCGTTCAGCCGAGCCAAGAGCTTCCAGGACCAGTGCCATGGATTTCGACTTCTCGCGGATCTCGACCACATCGCCGGGCTTCAGGCGGTAGGAGGGGATATTCACCTTCTGGCCATTCACCTTCACATGGCCATGGTTCACGAACTGGCGCGCGGCAAAGATCGTCGGCACGAATTTCGAGCGATAGACAAAGGCGTCGAGGCGCGATTCCAGCAGGCCGATCAGGTTTTCGGCGGTGTTGCCCTTGCGCCGGGCGGCCTCGTCATAGGTCTTGCGGAACTGTTTTTCCGTGATGTCGCCATAATGGAATTTCAGCTTCTGCTTGGCCATGAGCTGCAGGCCGAAATCGGAAACCTTCTGGCGCCGGCCCTGTCCATGCTGGCCCGGCTTGTAGGCGCGCTTGTTGACCGGCGATTTCGGGCGGCCCCAGATATTCTCGCCGACCCTGCGGTCAATCTTGTATTTCGTGCTGTGACGACGCGACATGCTCGCTCGCCTCCCTGTATATTCGACGCAGGCCGGCAACGCGTCACGATTGAGCGCTGCGATTGCAACGGCGGCCTCTGCACCAACCCGTCATGGAGGCGGCTGAGAAAACTCGAAAGCCCCTGCGCTGTCAAGGTTCGCGACGGCAATCGACAGGCTTGTGCGGCCAGAGTAGCGTCGGGAAAACACAGATTGGGAGGAAGACAATGGCTCGGCTTGAGGGAAGATCCGCGATTGTGACCGGGGCGGCCAGTGGTATCGGGCGGGCGGCGGCCCTTGCGCTGGCAAGTGAAGGGGCGCGCGTCTATGCCACCGATATTGACGAGGCCGGCTGCGCGCAGACGGCTGCGCTGATCGGCGAGGCTGGCGGACGCGCCATTACCGCCAGCCAGGATGTCACTGATGAGGCGCGCTGGCACGATGTCATGCTGGCGGCCGGCGATGCGCACGGGCCGGTCAGTATTCTCGTGAACAATGCCGGGGTCGCGATTGCCGGCCCGATTACCGATTTCTCGCTGGAGGACTGGCAGACCCAGATGCGGGTCAATCTCGACAGCGTCTTCCTGGGTACGCGCGAAGCCATCCGCGCGATGAAAGAAACCGGTGGCGGGTCGATCATCAATATTTCTTCAGTAGCCGGATTGCGCGGGGCTGCCGGGGCGAGCGCCTATTGCGCCTCAAAGGGCGGGGTTCGCCTTTTTACCAAGGCTGCTGCCGTCGAGTGCGCGCAGATGCAGTATGGCATCCGCGTCAACTCCATCCATCCGGGGATCATCGACACGCCGATCTGGACGAAATCCATCACGAGGATGACTGAGGCCAGCCTCGATACGTCCGAAACGTCGCAGATGATGGAAACCACAAATGCCAATGCGCTTGACCCTGAGGTCATCGCTCAGATGGGCACACCGATGGGGCGTGCCGGACGGCCGCAGGAAATAGCCGACGGAATCGTCTTCCTGGCGAGCGATGAGAGCAGCTACATGACCGGTCAGGAGCTTGTGCTCGATGGGGCGCTGACGGCTCGATAGCTGTAATTGGCCCCTTTCGCGTGACGATTGTCTAAGCTTGATATGCTGATCTGATTTGTGCACCGCACTTGATCAACAGGGCATGGGGAAATCGAATGATGTTCGACTGGCCAGGCGACATGGCGTCCGGGTTCGGGCGCGAGGTTTATCGCGCGCGACACGATCTCCATGAAAGCCAATTGTTCACCGATGCAGGGCTGGCCGAGCTCCTCGACGCTTTTCCTCGCGACAAACTCGGCGTCTACCGCTTCCCGCCCCATGGCGAAGGGATCACGCGCGCCGCCCATGGCCGCGCGCCGGATATTTCAGGCGCTGACCTGCTGAAAGCTGTCGCCGATGGCCAGATCTGGCTCAATCTTCGGGCGGTCAACCGCGAGATAGAGGCCTATGGTGATGTCGAGGCCGCTGTCTTCGGGGCGCTTGAGGCGGCCTCGGGCATTCGCACCCGCAAGCGCGATATCGGCGTGCTGATCTCCTCGCCGCGCATTCAGGTGCATTATCATCTCGATATCCCGCTGGTCTGTCTGGTCCAGCTTCGCGGCGTGAAGCGCCTGCATCTCTATCCGACCGGGGCGCCTTATGCCGGGGCTGAGCAGGTCGAGGCGATCGCCATGCGCCTCCAGGATGAGGAGCTGACCTTCGAGCAGGGCTTCGAGGCCGCCGCGCAGGTGATTGAGATGCATCCCGGCATGGCGCTGACATGGCCGCAGAACGCCCCGCACCGCGTCGAAAATGCCGACTGTCTCAATGTCTCGCTATCGTGTGAGTTCATGACCCTGCCGGCCCTGGTGCGCGCCAATGCCCTTTACACAAACGGACAGCTGCGTCGGCGGTTCGGCCTGAGGCCGTCTCTGCCCGGCAAGCCTGGTCCGGCAGCGTTTGGAAAGGCGGCGCTTGCGCGCGGGCTGAAGCTCATCGCGCGTCCCCCTGCGGCGGCGCCGACACCAATCAGCTTCGAAGTGGCCGCCGGAAGCGGCGCGATCCGGGAGCTTCGCGATGCCTGACGGACGTGGCGGCGGTTTCGAACTTCAGCAGACGGATTATCAGTGTGTCCGCTTTGACGCCCTCAGCGATGCGCAATTGCAGGCCTGGCAGGCGCTTTGCGACGTCGATCCGTCAGCCAGCAGCCCGCTTCTGGGGCCGGACTTTGCAAGCCTCGTCGCAGCCTTGCGCGCGGATGTGCGCATTATCCTCGCCACCCGCAAGGGTGAGCTTGTGGCGGTTCTGGCGTTGCACAAGCGACCGTTCGGCCATGCCCGTCCGATTGGCGCGCCCTTCTGCGATTATTCCGGTCCCGTGGTGGCGCCCGGCGAGGCTGTGTCCCTGCCAGACATGCTCTCAGCGGCAGGCGTGGCGACCTATCATGCGCCCACGGCCATCACCGCGCCCGACCGGCTGGGCCATGTCGCCTGCGAGGGTGAGGATGAGGCTTTTGTCATCCGCCTCAACGGGCGCACGCCGGACGCCTATATCGAGCATTTCCGCGGCCAGCATGCCAAGCGCCACAAGAATTTCCGTCGCCTCTTACGACAGCTGGAGCGCGACCATGAAGACGAACTGAAACTCATTTGGGGCGCGCCCGACCGCGACCAGCTTGACCAGTTGCTCGCGTGGAAAAGTGACCAGTTCCGGCGTGATGGCCTGGTTGATGTAACGGCCGCGCCCAACAGTTGCGCAATCCTGCGTGCGGCCGCCGACTTGCAGCCGGGAGATCAGGGCCGGCTGCACGGGTTCCTGATCTGCCTTATGCTGGGAGACACTTTGCTGGCCGGTCATTTCGGCGTGCGGCAGGGGGCAGATTTCCATCCCTGGATCGCCGCTTATAATCCGGACTTCAGCGAAAACGCCCCGGGCATCCTTTTGATCTATCGCGCGATCGAACAGATCGAGGAGATTGGCCTGGAGACTTATGACCTGTCGGGCGGCCATGATCATTACAAGAAATACTTCGCCGAACCCTTGCGGCGCAACTGGAATATCCGGGCGCAGTCGGGCGGGCTGATGGCCGGGCTTGGCGGTATCCAGCGCTCGGCCTGGAAACTGGCGGGCAGCGCGGATGAGCAGGGGCTGGCCGCGCGCCTGCGCCGCCGCCTCGATCATATCGCGGCCTGCGAACCACGTCTCGGCGCGCGCGTCGGGGAGTTTGTCACGGCCGTGCGCAAGCGTCGTTAGAGCGCCCTACTGCTGGGTTCGCTCCGGAGCGCGCGAAATCGTTTCCGACCATGGATATCTTCAAGAACACGGAAACACAGCGTCGCCCGGGAGGCGAATAGTAAACGCGCTTTTCAGTAAGCCTTCCGCAGAAGGTCCCTGGCGGTCTTTATGGCTTTCAGGGTGCGACCGGTATCAACGTATTGTCTTACCACCGGAATGACATCTGCAAGTTTCCGTGCCATCTGGATGACACCTACAGGGCCGACCTCACCGCCCAAACTCTCCATACTAGCTGAACCGAGGACGATGGCCTGACCCAGCCCGGGCGTGAGTGCCAGTATCGTTGCTGCAGTGGTGAGGCTCACGTCGAAAGCGGTGCGCAGCATCCGGAAATTGGAAGGCGCTTCCCGCAGGACGTGCGCCTCGCAATCTTCAAGATTGTCCTCGAGCACTCGGAAGGCTTCGTCCCAGGTTGGTATGGCGGGGTCCCTGAACGCTTCATCGAGACGTGAAAGTATGTATGTGGGGTCCGCCTCAATTTTTGCGCAATACCCGACGATTTGCTCCCCGCTGAGATGGCGGCCGGCATACCGGCGACGACGCTTTTTGTTGCGCTTGGGCTTGCCTCCAAACAGGCCGGTCATTCAATGCCTCCATCTGAGCAATCGGAAATCGCGGCCCAGTATATGGACAGGCTCGTTGTGTTGACATTTGAAGCCGAAAAAGCGCGGCAAACCGGGCGTAGACCGGGTGTTTCGCATTGATCAGAACACCGCCCCCCATGTGCCGGGCTCAGTCTTCGATTCGGCGAGATCGCTTGTCCGCAGCGCGATGAAGCCAGTCACCCGGTGAAAGCACGCTTTTGTCGTAGGCCTCCGCAGGGCCGTTGGCGTCGATCCGCGCCCTGAGTGCCGCGAGCCCGGCAGAAATAGGCTCGCAACGCCGCGCAACGCGACCACGAAGCTTGATCGCTTCTATCGCGCGAAGCCAGAATGCGCCGGCAAGGACCGCCGCCAAGGGAAGAATAACACCCGCGATGTCATCGAGACCGAAAACCGGCCCTGCAATCAAGCGGGTCGCAAAAGCCGAAACGACTGCTACGGCCCCGGCAACGGGAAGGATCACCTCAGGCGCAGCAAATTGCGACCGCTCGGACTCGACCGTGTCTGCGACGACCCTGAGCAAGTCGCGGACGTCAGCTCTGTCTATCTCGGTTTCTCTCATCTACATCCACACATGTTACCGCAAAGGTCATCAGAACTCCAGAAGTCGATATCAGAGCCCACTACACAGATGCCCGCCATCCACCGCGAGGCAGGCCCCGGTCATATAGGCCGAGGCATCCGAGGCGAGCAGGAGGAGCGGTCCGTCAAGCTCGTGCATCTCTCCGGTGCGTCTCTGCGGAATGCGGCGGATCATTTTCTGTCCATAGTCCGAGGCGAGAAAGTCCCGGTTGATATCGGTCTCGAAATAGCCGGGCGCCAGCGCGTTTACGCGGATATCATGGCGTGCCCAGTCCAGTGCCAGGCACCGCGTCATGTGCGCCACAGCCGCTTTGGACGAGGCATAGGCGACATTGCTGGCCGGCGGTCGATCGGCGGTGATCGAGGCAATATTGATGATCGAACCGCCGCGCCCGGCCGCCACCATGCGCTGTGCAGCGGCCTGCGCGACGAAAAAGACCCCATGAACATTCACGTCATAAGTCCAGCGCCATTCCTCTGCCGGCGTGTCCAGCGCGCGCGTCGCCCCTGACACACCGGCATTGTTGACGACGATATCAACCGCGCCGAGATCTTCGAAAGTGGCGTGAACGGCGTGCTCATCGCCCACATCCAGCCGCATGGCGGAGGCGCGCCCGCCTCCCGCCTCAATATCCCTGACCAGCGAGGCCAACCGGTCCTCACGCCGCGCTGCGGCAATCACTTTCGCGCCTGCCGAGGCGAGCACTTTGGAGAAATGCGCCCCGAAACCCGAAGAGGCCCCGGTGACCAGCGCGGTCTTGCCGCTGAGATCGGCTTTTATCATTGTCATATCCTCCTGAACTGTGCCGCCAAGTCTTGCCCGCTGCGCGCCAGTCGGCAAGCACCCTTGAAGTTTCCTCTTGAAGCTCTCGCTGGGGCAGGGCCCAATCTCTGACAAGGACAAATATGACAAGGGAGGAGACCGGTTTGCCGGAACAGCCAGCCACAGGCCCGCTCGCAGGCGTGAAGATCGTTGATATGTCGAGCGTGGTGCTCGGTCCGTTTGCGACGCTGATCATGGCCGATCTCGGCGCACAGGTGATCAAGGTCGAACCGCCCGGCCGGGGCGACACGATGCGCTATGCCGGCAAGTCGCCGACCGGCGACCTCGGGCCGATCTATATGGCGCTCAACCGTAACAAGCAGGCCATCACGCTGGACGGCAAGACCGAAGAGGGCAGGGCCGCGCTCACCGCGCTGCTGAAGGACGCTGATGTCTTCTTCCATAATGTGCGCCTGGCGGGCATGGCGCGGATGGGCTTTGACTATGAGGCGGTCAGGGCGATCCGTCCCGATATCGTCTATGTCCATTGCGCCGGTTTCGGGCAGGGCGGGCCTTATGAGCATCGCCAGGCCTATGATGACCTGATTCAGGGCGCATCGGGCTTTGCCGCGCTCAATGCCATGCGCTCGGGCGGTGATCCAGAATACGCCCCCTCCCTTGTGGCCGACAAGACGGTGGGCCTGTTTGCCACCTATGCCACGCTCGCCGCGCTCTATCATCGCGAGCGCACCGGCGAGGGCCAGTTCGTGCAGGTGCCGATGCTGGAGAGCTTCACCTTCTTCAACATGGTCGAGAATCTCTATGGTGAGACCTTCCTGCCGGGCAATGGCAAGCTCGCCTATAGCCGCTCGATCAATGCCAATCGCAAGCCTTACAAGACGCGGGACGGCTATATCGGGCTGGTGCCTTATTCAGACACCCAGTGGGAACAGTTCTTCGAAATGGGCGGGCGCAGCGGCGTGTTCGACGATCCGCGCTTTTCCACCTATGAGGCGCGCACCGAACACATCACCGAGCTTTATGCCATTATCGGCGAGGTCGCCCTGCTCAAGACCAGCGATGAATGGCTCGAATTGCTCGATGCAGCCAATATCCCGGCGATGAAATACAATTCCATGGGCGAGGTCATCACAGACCCGCATCTGGGCGCGGTCGACTTCTTTCGCGAGGCCGAGCATCCGCAAGCCGGGCCCTACCGGGCCATGAAACACCCGGTCGCTTTCTCTGAAACGCCGGCTGATATCCGCATGCACCCGCCCCGGCACGGGGCAGATACCGAAACCGTGCTGGCCAGTCTCGGATTGGGAGAGGAGACATGAGGGATGTCTTGCTGGTCGAGCGCGAGGGGCCTGTCGACCGGGTGACCCTCAATCGTCCCGAGCGTCTCAACGCCCTGAATGGCGAGCTTGTCGATGCGCTGGTGACCTATTTCGAGCGGCTCTATCGCGACCGCGATTGCCGCATCGTCGTCTTGCAGGCCAATGGCCGGGCCTTCTGCGCCGGGCTCGACATGCAGCCGGGCGAAGGTCCCGGCAGCGGGATGGAGGCAACGCCGGCGCGACGCGCCTGGGAAACGCAGCTGCGCATCTCCGATATCTACCGGGCCATGCGCAAATGCCCCCAGCCGATTGTCGCGCTGGTCCAGGGGGCGGCCTGCGGGGGCGGTTTCTCGCTCGCGCTGGCCAGCGATATCCGAATTGCGGCGAAGAGCGCGCGCATGAATGCCGCCTATATCAGGATTGGCCTGACCGGCTGCGATATGGGCAGTTCCTATTTCCTGCCGCGGCTGGTCGGAGCGTCCATGGCGGCAGAGATCATCATGACCGGCCGGTTCATTTCCGCCGAGGAGGCGCTGGCGATGAACCTTGTCTCGAAGACCGTGGCGGACGATAACCTGCGCGCAGCCGCCGCCCCGCTTGTCGAGGACATGCTGAACACTGCGCCCATGGGCCTGCGACTGTCGAAACAGGCGCTGAACCTGGCCATCGATGCGCCCAGCCTTGAAAGCGCGCTGGCCATGGAAGACCGCCATCAGGCGCTGCTCGCCCAGACCGACGATGCGGGCGAGGCGGTCCGCGCCTTTCTGGAAAAGCGACAGCCGGATTATCGCGACGGCTGAGATTTCACCCCCTCGTCATTCATGCTTGCGCGCGTATAAGGAGCCATGAGCGAGACGAAGAGATTTGCCGTGGCCGGTGTGGCCGGACGGATGGGGCGCCAGCTGGCGCGGGCCGTACTGGATGCCGGTCAAGAGATTGCCGGGGGCACGGAGATACCCGAGTCGCCCCATCGCGACAGTGATATTGCGCGGCTGGCCGGCTTTGCGCATTCGATCGGCGAGCGACCGGTCACCGATCCGGTCCAGGCGGCCACGGAGGCTCATGTCTGGCTGGATTTCACTGCGCCCGCTGCGACGCTCGCTGCGCTGGATGGTCTCATGCATACAAGCGTCCGTGCGGTTGTCATCGGCACCACCGGGTTCAACCTTCAGGAAGACACGCAGATCGCTGCCGCAGCTGAGCATTTCGCGATTGTGAAAGCCGGGAATTTTTCGCTCGGCGTCAATCTGCTCACCGCTATGACGCGGATCGTGGCCGCCCGGCTGGGAAACGACTGGGACATTGAGGTGCTGGAGACCCATCACCGGCGCAAACTGGATGCACCTTCGGGCACCGCCCTGATGCTCGGCGAGGCGGCCGCCGAGGGGCGCGGGGAGACGCTCGCCTCCCTGCGGCGCGCGCCCTATGACGGCCCCGATGCGCGCCGGGATGAGGGCGAGATCGGCTTTGCAGTGCGTCGCGCGGGCGGTGTTGTCGGCGAGCATGAGGTCGTGTTCGCGTCCGAAACAGAGCTTCTCCGGCTTGGCCATAGCGCGCTCGACCGGCGGGTTTTCGCAGAGGGTGCCGTGGCGGCTGCACTCTGGGCCTGCACCCAGCCGCCAGGGCTCTATGATATGGAAGACATGCTCGGCCTGAAGGGGATCAGCGTCTGAGCCTACCTCAAACCGTGCGCTTGGCCTTGTCCTTCTCATTGGTGCCCTGAATCGCATCGCGCGCGGCCTGCCATTCTTCATCGCCCCAGTTTGCGAGCATGGAGAAATTGCCGCCGCCGGCATTATACATGGCCCCGTCAATCGCGATGGTCTGGCCATTCACATATTCCGCGCCCGGCGCCATCAGGAAAACGGCGAGATTGACCAGTTCGTGCATCTCTCCGACCCGGCCCATCGGATTACCGGCGCGGTCAGTCTCCTCAAGATTGGAGCCGCCTTCGGAGGATTGCGGCGACAGCCGCGCCCAGGCGCCTTCGGTCGGGAACGGGCCCGGCGCGATCGCATTGAAACGCAGCCCATAACGGCCCCATTCCACCGCGAGCGACTGCGTCATGACATTCAGTCCCGCCTTCGACATGGCAGATGGCACCACGAAAGGCCCGCCATTCCAGACCCAGGTGGTCAGGATGGAAATGACGCTGCCCTTGCGCTTCTCCTCGATCCAGCGCTTGCCGATATCATGCGTCATGTAGAAGGAGCCGCGAAAGACGATATTGGCAATCGCATCGAAACCGCGCACCGACAGGTCTTCCGTGCGCGAAATGAAATTGCCCGCCGCATTGTTGACCAGGCCGGTCAGCGGACCGTGGGTCGACCAGATCGTGTCATTCATCTCGGTGATCGCATCGGGCACGCGGATATCACAGCCATGCGGCACGACCTTGCCGCCATGGGCGTCCATCAGCTCTTTCGCGGTCTCCTCGCAGACCCCGCCCCGGCGCCCGCAAATATGCACTTCCGCGCCGAGCTTGAGAAAGCCTTCGGCCATTTCCCTGCCGAGCCCCGTGCCGCCCCCCGTGACCAGGATGCGCTCGCCATTCATCAACCCTTCACGATACATCAGCTTTGTCGTGTCCATATCGGCTTTCCTCCTCATGTTTACGGATGAATTAGGTCATACGGTAACGGAGACCCAGCATGAAATCGATTCAGATCCCTGCACTTGTCGCCCTCACAATTCTTGCGCCTGGCCTTGTGGCTCATGCCGACGGGCTGGATGTCGAGGGCCTGTGGCTGACACAAACGCAAACCGCCCAGGTGGAAATCAGTGATTGCAACGATGGCACACCGTGCGGACACGTCGTCTGGCTCGATCCGGCCTCGATGCGCGAAGGCGTGACGCCCGAGACCGCGCGCGATGAAAACAATCCCGATCCCACGCTGCGCGAGCGCCCGGCGCTGGGCCTGCAGATCCTGTCAGGTTTCAGGGCCCGGCGGTCAGACTGGCGCGGCGGCCGCATCTACGACCCCGAAACGGGCAAGGATTATGCCGCCCGGCTCAAACGCCTCGACGACACCCGCCTTCAGGTCAAGGGCTGTATCGGCCCTATCTGCCAGACGCAGGTCTGGAACCGTGTGGAGCCCGATCCGCAGTAACGACTCCTGTTCAGGGCGCAATGCCGGCCCGGAACTCGGCTTCAGAAAATTGCGGCAGGTGGCAGGCGGAGGTCGAATATCCGCCTTCCGGCCTTTGCCAGGCCAGCACGACACGGCGCTGGCGCCCGTCGAAATCGACCCCGCAAGTGGCCGAATGCACGCCGGGCAGGTGACGAATGGCAATGTCGCCTTCGATCGCACCTTTGAGGGACGCGTCGACCTGGAAGGTCGTGATCTGGTGGCGATGATCGGGCGCGTCGCGCCCGCGCCAGTCTATGATCCGGCGCCAGAGTGGTCGGGGATCTGCCTCAGGCCCGGAATGGATCACCCGGCCCACAAAGACAATGTCTGCGCTTTCGACCTGCTCGCGGGCTGTGTCATGGCGAAGGCAGGAGCAGGCCTCGGCCGGCATCGCCGCCAGGAGGCTCACAAACCCAGCAAGAAGGAGTGTCCGCAGTCCCATGATGTTAATCTTGCCTGCGAATGGGGCGAAATTTGGAAGCGCACTCAGGCCGGCTATTTCCTGAAAGGCAGGCTGATGAGGCGCCAGAGCACCCAGACCGGCAAGACGATCCCCGCGCCAGCCAAAGCCGGGCGCCAGAAATTGCGCACCGCCCAGACCGTCGCATTCCAGGCATCGCGCGCCAGTGCGCCGACCATATTGCCCATATCGACATCGGGTGAGCGCGGATCGAAATTCGCCGCCATGACAACCGCGCCGACAAGGATGCAAACAAGGATGAGCTTGAAAACGCCCCAGGGGCTGATCGCGAAAAGGCGCACCAGCAGCGGACGTTTCTCGACCGGTTCACGCTTGCGCCGCGCGGGCTTGTGGCCAGACGGGACAGGGGGGGGCGGTTGCGCCGGCGCTGGCGCCTGCCCGGGTTCCTGCGCGGCAGTCTCAGGATCCGCCATGGCGCCTCGCGAGGAAGCCCTGCCAGACTGCGATCAGTGGCGCGGCCAGTTCAATACCCATGGCGATAATCTGCGTCTGGCTTGCCGAGCCGACATCGACGAAAGACCAAAGACGCGACAGCCCGCCAAGGAACATCACGAATGTGATGATGCGGATCAGCGTTGTGTGACGCTCGATATGTGGGATTGCCCACCAGAGAAGGAAGCTCAGCGAGAGATAATAGGCCGAAAGATACCGGTACTGATTGTCGAGTTCGGGCGGGATCGCTTCGCCTGGCAGCCAGCGTCCGGCCCCGAAAAACACCCCGCTCAGGCCAAAGGCGAGCGGGATAACGGAAAAAATGGCGAGTGTAATCTGAAGCGCATTGCGCATGACGGTTCCTTCCCCGGACGGCTTTCCCTGACAAGCTTAGCGGGGGGCGGCCTGATGAAAAAGCGCCAATCTCGCGCCATAACGGCCCGGACGCCGAAAGGTCCGGGCCGCAAGGCTTGTGCGCCTGACTGCAAGCCAGTCAGTGCGGCTGTTTCTGAACCATTGTCGTGTGCGGATACGGGATGGAAATCCCCGCCGTGTCCAGCGCTTCCTTCACTTTCTTGGTAAGGTCGAACTTGACGTCCCAGTAATCTGCGGCAGACACCCAGCTGCGCGTCGAGATATCCACCGAACTGTCGCCGAGATTGGTGACTTTCACAAAGGGTTCCGGGTCGGTGAAAACGCGATTGTCAGCCTCCACGACCTGGCGGATTGCGGCGATGGCGGCATCGATATTGTCATCATAGTCGATGCCGAAAGTGATATCGACGCGCCGGGTATCATAAGCTGAATAGTTCGAGATCACGCCGTCGATAGCCTGGCCATTGGGCACCATGATCTTCACATTGTCGACAGTCGTCAGGACCGTCTGGAACAGATTGATATCCTTCACCGAACCAGCAACGCCGGCCACTTCCACCCAGTCGCCAAGCCTGTATGGGCGGAACATCATGATCATGACGCCAGAGGCAATATTGCCAAGGGCGCCCTGCATGGACAGGCCGATGGCGAGGGTCAGCGCGCCGAGAATCGCCACGAAACTTGTGGCCTCTACGCCGAATACGCTGAGCGCGGTGATGAATACCGCTGCCGTGATCGCCCAGCGCACCAGCGAACCGAAGAAGTTTCCGAGCGTGTCGTCGATATCCTCGCGTTTCATCGCGATCCTGCGGACAAGGCCGCCGAGCCAGCCGGCAATGCGCAGACCGATGATGATGACCAGGAGCGCGCCAAGAACCTTAAGCGCGCCGCTGACCACCCAGGGGCCATAAGTGTCCCAGAGCGACTGGGCGTTCATCTCTTCAGGCATGATATTTCGCTCCTGCAAATTCGAAAGAAGACATGGGTTGAACTCTACAGAAACCGCCATGGCCGCGCCGCCTTGTAGCGCGGTTTCATGACGTTTCTTTTGTTCTGCTCTGTGGCAGTTCGAGCTGGTATTCAACCTGCCTGGGATAGGGAATCGTGATTCCTTCGCGCTCAAAAGCAGCCTTGACCGCGCGCATGCATTCGGACTTGCGATCAAGCACGCCTGTCCGGTCTGTCCATGGCCGCGCACGCAGGGTGACCGAATAGGCGTTCAGCGAGTCCATGCCGACCCAGATATCATCCCGGTGACGGATCTCGGGCAGACCTGCTATCGCCTGCCGCATGACGTTCAGGGCGTGATCAACATCATCCTCGTAGGAAACATCGAAATAGAGATCCAGCCGGCGCATCGGTTCGCGCGAGAAATTGGTGATCGGATCGGTCCAGGCCTTGTCATTCGGTATGATGACGGCGCGGTTGTCCACGGGCAGGAGCGTCGTGTGGAATGGCGTGACATCGACCACCTCGCCCTCCGTTCCCGCAATCGCAACCCAATCACCCAGTTTGAAGGGCCGGAACACCGCCAGCAATACGCCGGCGGCCACGGCCTTGAGCGTGTCCTGCAGGGCCAGCGCGACGGCGAGACCCGCAGCGCCCACCACGGCGATAAGCGAGCCGGCCGGAAACCCAAGCTGTTGCAGGGCCAGGATCGCCGCCAGCGTCACCACACTGTAACGCGTCATCGAGGCGATGAAATTGAACAGCGTGTCATCGACCCGGTTGTTCTGACGCGCGCGCTTGCCGAAACTGCGGATGGAGGTGGCCATCCAGCGCGCGATCACGATGCCGCCAGCGACAGTTGCGAAGGCGGTGATAACCGCAAGCGCATGTGCGTTCAGGAAGGGGGTGACCTGCAGGCCTGCAAGCGCCAGGACGAGGGGCGCGAACACCACCAGAAGGAAGAAGCGCACCAGAGATGCGCCGAGATCCCATGACGAGCCCTCGAATGTCTCATCAGCCGCCATGCGCCGGCGCCCGATCGCCCGCACGCTGCGGCCGACAAGGCGCGAGACCCACCAGGCAAGCGTCAGGGCGGTCATCAGTTTCAGCACGGCCCACAGGCCCGGCAAGCCGCCGGCGAGCCAGGCGGGCAAGACCTCAATCTCCTGTAGCCGACGCAGCGGCCAGTCGCTCCATCCGGTCATGCGAACCTGCCTTGATGCTGCGCAGCGCGTGTCAGCCAGTAGCCCGTAATAATCATTGCAGCGAGCGCTGCAGCGAGGGCAGGAAGATGGAGTTGGGTGAGGGTCCAGTTATTGATGACCAGCCCGCACAGCCCCCAGACCAAAGCGGCAACAAACCAGGGGCTAGACGTGATCCAGCGCCGCGCGGCCCAGGCCGCCAGTATGGCCGTCAGTAGCACCAGAGATATCAGCGGCCAGACCGCATCGGTGGGCGCGAGCCCCGCGATTTGCCGGATCAGACCGGGCAGGGAAATGGCCACCGCCACGCTCATCCACCCCGCGAACAGGCCGCTGGCGAGGTCAGCCAGGAATTTCCCGGCCGACCCGCCAAGCCCGCGCATCTGTTCAAACCTCGCCGCGGACCACCAGGCACTGGCTGCAAGAGCGAGAAGAAGCGGGAACCCGAACACAGACGCGCCAGCCAGTTGTTCGAGTATCATCCAGGCCGTTCCAAGGATTGCCGTGACGGCCAGGGGCGGGGCCACCCGGCGAGACAGGTGGTCATGGCGCGTGAAGGCATGTATGGCAAACCCGATCATGGCCGCGAAAATAAGGCCCCAGATGGCGAAAAACGGACCCGGCGGCTGTTCAGGTGCGCGCAATATGGGTTCGAGGCCGGCATCGCCGATGGCGTCCGCGCTGGCATGCAAATTGTGAAAGAAGGGCGCAAGCGCCTGAATAACCGCAACCGGCAGCAAGGCGCGCGTGCGCAGCCTTTCGGGCAAGTGGGGTAGTGCCTTGTTGAACGCCATGTCATCTCGTCCTGGCTCAGGCCTTTGCAAACCTGTGTGTTAGGGCTTATATCACACTCAGTTCAAGGAATTGGTCTTGCATCGGTGATTCCCTGACCGCCCGGCACCCGCGTGCCGGGCGGCCGTGATTCAGGCACTGGTGCAAGCGACTGTAAAGGAGCCCCGACATGGCTGAAATCCTGATGCCGAAAGCCACTGCTGTCTGGCTCATCGACAATACAACACTGAGCTTTGACCAGATTGCGCGTTTCTGCGGCCTGCACCATCTTGAGGTCAAGGGCATCGCCGACGGCGATGTTGCGGAGAATATGCGCGGTGTTGATCCTATCGCCGGCGGCGTGCTGACGCGCGAGGAGATCCGGAAGGGCGAGGCCGATCCCGATTATCGCCTGAAGCTCGAGGAATCAAAGATCGCGCATATCCCGCAGCCCAAGCGCTCAGGGGCGCGCTACACCCCTGTCGTGCGCCGCCAGGACAAGCCTGACGCCATTGCCTGGTTCATCCGCAACCATCCCGAAGTGACTGACGCGCAGATCTCCAAACTGATCGGCACCACAAAGTCGACCATCAACAAGGTTCGCGACCGCAGCCACTGGAACACCCAGAGCATCAAGCCGGTCGATCCGGTGACGCTCGGCCTGTGTACGCAGATCGAACTCGACGAAATCATCTCCAAGGCTGCTGACAAGCGGCGCAAGATCGAGGAAGACCGCGCAAGCGGCGAGGGCGGCCCCGGCCTCGCCCCTGCCGAAAAGGCCGAGACGCCCGACGATACGAAGGAGGAGGACAGGCGTAATGCGCTGTCGGCGGAAGACGTTTTCCGGGACTTCACCGGCTAGCCGACGCCGGACCGCTTGACCCCGGCGCCCGCGCGCCTCACCTAAACAACCCAGCCGATCAGGAAATCCGGAGAAGCCATGTCCCGCCTTGACGATAATGACGAGAAGAATGTTTCCAGCGAGCCGAATGCCTTTCTGGAACAGGCCTTGTTCAAAGCGCGCACCATCCTGCTGACCGGTGGGATAGACGACATGCAGGCGCGCCGGGTCTGCGAGCGCCTGCTGGCGCTTGGCTCGGACAGCGAAAAGCCGATCCTGCTGGTGATTTCCTCTCCGGGCGGCCATGTCGAATCGGGTGACATGATCCATGATATGATCAAATTTGTCGGCGCGCCGGTGAAGGTGCTCGGCAGCGGATGGGTCGCAAGCGCCGGCGCACTGGTTTATTCAGCGGCAAAACGTGAAAATCGCTTTTCCCTGCCAAATACCCGCTTCCTGCTTCATGAACCGCGTGGCGGTATTGGTGGCCAGGCCACGGATATCGAAATCCAGGCCCAGGAAATCATCAAGATGCGCGAACGCCTTAACAAGATTTTCGCAGAAGCGACGGGCCAGCCGCTCGAAAAGATCAAGGACGATACTGACCGTGACTTCTGGATGAGTGCAGCGGAGGCTGTAGATTACGGGCTGGTCGGCAAAATTGTCACCCATCGCGACCAGGTCGTTTAACTGCAACGGTATTTGTGCGTTTATTTCCTGTTAGCCATCAGGCGGGGATAAGTCACCTCCAGTAGAGGAGTTGGCGCCCCCGTGACGCTGAGGATCGAAGATCTAGCAAGGCCTGTCGATTGGCTTGACCCGGAAACCGGTCTCCTGGAGGCGGCCGACCGGATGACACGACGGTCAGACCTGCCCGGCATGCCGGTCGCACTGGACGGGCTCGTGGTGGGTATTGTCTCGCGCGGCGGTCTGCTTACGGCGATCGCGGCGAAGGCTGGCGGCGAGGATCTTGCTGATACGCCTGTGACCCGTGTGATGCAGCGCGATCCCGTCATGGTTGACTCCGATGAGCGTGCCGTCGTCGTCGCGCGCCGGGTCAGTCAGCTTGCACCCGAGCGCCTGCGTGCCGGTATCCTGTCAGTTCGCGGACAGGCCTGCCGGGGCCTGCTGGAAGCAGGTGATCTGATCCAGGCGCTGGCCAGCGAGAACACCGCCGTGACGCGCACGCGCGCCATTGATCGCGACCAGGCGGGTGAAATGGCCGGCCGGCTGCGCCGCCTGCAGGCCGAGCAGCGCGAGTTGCTGGCCGTGATCGGCCATGAATTGCGAACGCCGCTGAATGCTGTGATGGGACATGCCGAGCGCCTTCAGCGCACTGCCGGGAATGGCATGTCGCGGGAATCCGGACAGGCGATCATGCAGGGTTGCGTTTCGCTCGACCAGATCCTCGGGCGACTGCTCGAAACGGGTCGTGCAAACCCGGCCGGCAGGACCCCGGAAGATGGCGAGACAATCAGGGTGAAAACACTCGGTGCCGAGATCGAGGCGCTCTGGTCGCCCAGAGCAGCTGAAACCGGCACACGGTTCAAACTCATCACGCCGCGCCATCGAAACGACCCGTTCGTGACCGATGGCGGCGCGATCCGGCAGGTTCTCAACAATCTCATCTCCAATGCCCTGAAATATGCCGGCGGCAGCTCTGTCACATTGACGCTTGAACTGCGTCAGGCGGGGCGCCGGGGCGAATTCGTGGCCTGTGTCGAGGATGGCGGGCGAGGAATCGCCGATGCTGACAAACAGGCAATCTTCAACGCCAGCCACCGCATTGATGACACTGCGGCTCTAGCGCCGGGCCATGGTCTTGGGCTGCATATTGCCCGCCAGACGGCCAGGTCGATGGGCGGGGACCTCAGCGTTCTCGATAGCCAAACCGGCGGCGCAGCCTTCGAACTGCGTCTCCCGGTTCGCGAGCCATCATCCGACGCCGGCGCCGGGCCTGCGCCTCTGGCGCGCCGACAATCGGTCGAGCTTGGAGAGCTGCTTCTCGTCGAGGACCATGCGCCCAGCCTCGCGCTTGCCCGTTCGGCCCTGGAGGCGGCGGGCTGGAAGGTCGATATCGCCCTCAATCTCGCCCAGGCCGCAAGACGCCTCGCTCACAAGCCTTATCAGGCGATCATCTGCGATATCCACCTGCCAGACGGGGATGGAGACTCCTTCATCCGTGGGCTCAGATCAGGCAACGGTCCCAATCAACAGACCCCCGCGATGGCCCTGAGCGCAGACAGCAGCCCCGAACGGCGTACCGCATGCGAGCGCGCCGGGTTCGCGCTTACTGCCTTGAAACCGCTCAGGGGAAGTCAGCTGGTCGCCCTCACGTTTGACATGTTGATCGCGTCGGCCGGCTCGGCACTCGCGCGCCAGGCCGGATAAATACGCGTGCGGCCTCTCGACAAACACCCTCGCCGTCCGTCAGACTTCCTGAAAAGGAGACAATGGGATGGATTTGCGACTGAAGGGAAAGACGGCATTGATACTCGGCGGCACGCGGGGCATCGGCCGGTGCATTGCTGACACGCTTGCCGCTGAAGGCGCCAATATCGCGATCTGCGCGCGCAAGGCTGACCAGGTGTCGGCGACGGTGGATGAGCTATCCGGAACAGGTGTCAGGGTCACCGGAAAAGCTGTAGATATCAAGGATGGCGATGCACTGAAAGACTGGATCGGCGAGGTGGCCGACAGGCTTGGCGGGGTTGATATCCTTGTGTCGAATGCCGGTGCCATGGCGCAGGGCAATGATGAGGAAAGCTGGCGCCAGAATTTCGAGCTCGATGTGCTCGGCGCCGTCAATGCCTTCAGCGCGGCCGAGCCGCATCTGGCGAAAGCCGCCGAGGCATCGGGCGATGCGGCCTTCGTCATCATCTCGTCCATCTCCGCCGCACAGGCCGACAATGCCGGCTCCTACGGTCCGATCAAGGCGAGTCTCATCCATATGGCCAAAGGGCTGGCCCGCCAGCATGCGCCTGCTGGTATTCGTGTGAATGTCGTTTCACCGGGCATGGTCTATTTCGAGGGCGGTGTCTGGAACATGGTCGAGACCAACATGCCGGATTTCTTCAAGACGGCGCTGGCCCGGAACCCGACAAAACGCATGGCGACGCCTGAAGAGATTGCCAATGCGGCAGTTTTCCTGGCAAGCCCGCTCTCCTCCTACACCACGGGCGCCAATCTGATCATTGATGGCGCCCTGTCGAACCGGGTCAATTTCTGAGTATCCGGGGCGCTTATTCGCCGCTCCCATCGCTCAGCACGGCGCATCCGACCCGTGCGCCCGCGCCGCCAATGGGCTGGCTCATATGGTCGTCCAATGATTCATGCATGATCAGGGCGGCGCCGTCCTGATCCTGAATGTCGCCGAAGGAGAACAGGCTTGAGAAGATCTGCGCCGCTGCAGCGCCGTTGGCATCGACATGGATGTTCGGCAGGTCGCCCTTTTCCGGGCCTTCCGGATTGAGAAGGCCATGCCCCCCCTCGACCTTGCCGAGATGCCCGCCGGAGCGCTTGAAATCACCAGTGTCGGAACAGTCTCCGACAGCGTGGACGTGCAGCCCGTGCCAGCCTTCGGCAAGACTCGCATCCACGAGAGTGACCGTCATCAGAACGCCATTCGGGCCTTCCACCAGCTCGACCGTTCCGATTTCCTCGCCGCTGTCGCCGATAATCGAGGTCTCAAGGCGCGGGTCCGGCGTGGCGGCTGGCGCGGCTGCGTCCGCGGATTCGCCTGCTGGCGCCGGCGATGGTGTATCGGCGGGCTCAGTCGACTGGCCACAGGCGGGCAGCGCAAAGGCGCCGGCAAGAAGAAGGGGGCGGATCATGATCGGATCTCCATTATGTTTCGATCGCGTGTCATCCTACAGGTGCTTTGCTGAGGAGGGAATTCAATGTCGCGCGAGCGTGCTGACCGGATTCTGGTCGAACTGGGCCATTTCGACAGCCGCGCGGCTGCGCGTGCAGCGATCGAGGCAGGCGGTGTCACGGCCGACGGCGTGGCGGTCGCCAAACCGTCCGACAAACTTGCGCGCGATGCTGTGATCCGGGCCGAGCCGGCGCACCCTTATGTCTCGCGCGGGGGGCTCAAACTTGCCCATGCGCTTGAAGCTTTCGCAGTCGATCCGAACGGGAAGACCTGTCTTGATATCGGCGCCTCGACCGGCGGATTCAGCGATGTCCTCCTGCAGCGCGGGGCGGTCCATGTGATTGCGGTGGATGTCGGGCATGGGCAGTTTCATCCGCGCCTGCGCGCCAATCCGCACGTAACCCTCTTTGAAGGCTGCGATGCGCGAGACCTCGTCGCCGGGCAGGTGCGCGAACCGCCCCAGCTCCTTGTGGCCGATGTCAGCTTCATCTCATTGGCCAAGCTGCTGGCGCGTCCCTTGGCGCTTGCCGCCGTGCACAGCGATCTTGTGGCCCTGTTCAAGCCGCAATTCGAAGTTGGCCGCGCCCATATCGGCAAGGGCGGGCGGGTTCGCCCGGATGCGCCTGTCGATGCGGCAGCCAGCGCCCTGTCGGACTGGCTCGCTGCTGAGGGCTGGGCGGTGCGCGCCTGGACAGACAGTCCCATTCCCGGCGGGGACGGCAATGCCGAGCGGCTGTTTCACGCCCGGCGGGTCTTCTGACAGACCATTGAAAACGCCACGAGTTTAATTCCATGAGTTGTGCAACACTATCCGTGCAACCATCCATCGAGACGCGATCCTGAACGGATCGCTCCTCAGGATGAGGATTTTTCACCTTTGAAACAACACACTCATCTCACTGTTCACCCGCATCGCCGGCCCTGAGCCGGGGCCTGCCGGCGAAGGCTCCGGGCTGATTCGTGGAGGGCCCAGGCCCGGGCACGCGGGTCTCCTGCTTCCTGACAGGTGTCCAGCACAGTTGCTGAGCCGTCCGAACCGGCCCTAGCCGATACAGTCGGGATCGCGGGTCTGAAGCCCGCAGCCTTCGCGTATTTCCCATTCGCCATAATCTCTGCCGGTACCACGGCGGATCTGGCCGTCACGGCAAGCCATCACCTGTTCGCGAACCACGCGGCCATCGGGCATGCGGGTCTCGCGCCAGACCCGCTCGCAGTCCTGCCCGACCGTCTGGCCAGAGGTGCCGCCATATAGCGGCTCTTCAGGGAAGGGATATTGCGTGCGCGCGCTGACCCGTTGCGGGCCTGACTCCCAACCGGGGCCATGGGCCGAACGGGTCGGGGGCGGGACGTCATATTTCCACTGTGTGTCGCAATTGACCGTGCTTTTCGCCAACTGGCTGCCGGCGAGCCCGCCGACCACGGCGCCGAGAATGGCGCCGGCGGCGACTTCCCCGTCATTGCTGTCCTTGTAGCGGTAGCCGCCATGGCGGCCATGTCTGCGGTAACCGCGATAACCGCGATGTCCGCGACGCCCATAATCTCGGCCATGACGAGCATAGCGATATTCGTCGTCGGTGTTGTTCTCGACGATCAGACCGCCTGCAACAGCCCCGAGCACGCCGCCAACCAAGGCGCCCGCCAGCTTCTGGTCGTCCTGGGCGTCCCGGCAGCGTTCATTGGCGCGTTGCTGGCCATAGGCACTGGCGGCTTGCGCGTCATAACCGTAGCCATTGCCATATCCACGGTCATATCCGTAACCCTGCGCTGAAGCGGTCGCGCCTGCTGTCAAGAAGGCTGCGGCGGCCAGGCTGGTCCTGATGATCATCGGCATACTCTCCGGTTTCAGCAACGCCGCATTTGGCGGCAATTGTTCATCTCGCAGACCCAGCCTAGTGAATGCAAGCTGAACGCGGGCTGAAGCGGTGGTTCAGACGCAGCAGACTGGACGCGGACGCTCGGCTGCACCAGATTACGTGGCATGGATTGGATCAAGGCAACGCAAACAGGTATGGGGCGGGCGAGATATGCTGCGGCGCAAGGCACGCGCAGCGCTTGGTATGCTGCGCAGTATGCGGCGGCGCGGCGGCGTTCGGCCGGTTTCAACCGCCCCGGCGAGCCGCCCTTTCGTGCCGCGCGCGCAAAGCCCGATATCGCCGAGATGCGCCGGGCCTGGTTCCGGCTGTTCAGCGAGGATCGCGCCAATATCGAGGCCGGTCTTTATCCGCCCCCGTCAGAGGTACGCCTGCGCGACCTGCCCCGGGCGCTGCAATCGGCGCGCAGGTTTTTCGCAGACGTCGCCGAGGTAGACCGGCGTCGCCTGGCGCGGGACGGAACCGAGATGCGTCGTCAGCCACCCGCTGACCTTGACCACTATCCAACCTATTACCGGCAGAATTTTCACTATCAGACCGATGGCTGGTTGTCAGACGAGAGTGCCGGTCTTTACGACCATCAGGTCGAGGCTCTTTTTACCGGAGCTGGCGGTGCGATGCGCCGCGCCGCGCTCGCCGAGATCGGCCGCGAGCTGAAAGGGCGCGATCAGCGCGATATCCAGCTTGTCGATATTGGCTGCGGCACCGGACGTTTCCTGCGCCAGACTCTGGAAGCCTATCCGCGGCTGAGGGCGGCCGGGCTGGACCTGTCGCCAAACTATCTCGGCCGTGCCCGGCGAATGCTGAAGCCCTGGCCGCAGGTCGATTTCATCAGAGCTGCGGGCGAGGCCATGCCGCTCGCCGATGCCAGCCAGGATATCATGGTGTCGGTCTATCTCTTCCACGAACTGCCCCAGAAAATCCGCGAGGCCGTGATTGTCGAGGCGGCGCGGGTACTGCGGACCGGGGGAGTGTTCATCATTGCCGACAGCCTGCAATTCGGTGACAATCCGGGCCTGGACGGCATCCTGGAGTACTTCCCGGAAGGTTTTCACGAGCCGTATTACCGCGCCTATCTTGACTGGGATTTCGCGCCCGTCATGACCGGCGCCGGTTTTTGCCCGGAGCGGCAGAACCTGGCTTTCCTGACCAAGATCAGGACCTGGCGGAAATCCTGAAGCGTCGCGACCCGGCACAGACACAATGTGCCGCTAAAGGCCGCGTATTCTCCGGCAATCGCGACGGCGAACCTGTGTCACCCGACCTCGAAAGGCGTTAACGATCCTTCGGGTCGAGTGCGTCGCGCAGCCCGTCGCCGAGGAAATTCAGCGCCAGCAGCATCACCGCCATGGTCGTGGCCGGGATGAACAGCATCCAGGGCCGGTCACGCATCTCGTTGGCCCCGTCTGAAATAAGGGCGCCGAGCGAGGTCAGCGGCTCGTTCACGCCGAGCCCGAGAAAGGAGAGGAAACTCTCCGCCAGGATGACCACCGGAATGGTGAGAGTCACATAGACCGCTACCGGGCCGATCACATTTGGCAGGATATGCCGGCGGATCATGGCTGCGCGCGACACGCCCGCCGCGCGCGCGGCCTCTATGAATTCCCGCGACTTGATGGTCAGCGTCTGGCCGCGCACGATCCGCGCCATTGTCAGCCATTCGATCGCGCCGATGGCGGCGAAGATCAGGAAGATGTTCTGGCCGAACACGGTGATCAGCAGGATCACGAAGAAGATGAAGGGCAGGGCATAGAGAACATCCACGATCCGCATCATGATATTATCGACCCGCCCGCCGAGGAAGCCGGCCGTCGCGCCCCAGGTCACGCCGATGACGAGGCTGACCAGCGTGGCGATGATGCCGACGGCGAATGAGACGCGCAGCGCGATCATCAGGCGCGCGAAATAGTCTCGTCCGATGAAGTCGGTGCCCAGAATATGCCAGTCCTGAAAGGTTGGGGCGATCTTGATCTTCTCTGACTGGGTGAAGGCATCATGGACCCAGACCATCGGCCCGAACACGGCAATCAGCCCAAGCAAGCCAAGCACCCACATGGCCACGACTGCGGCCTTGTTGCGCATGAGCCGCGCGCGGGCATCATCCCAGAGCGAGCGCCCGGCGAGGATCGCTTCATTCACCGTCTCTTCGGTGCGGGTGATGTCGGCTGGCTGGCGCATCAGTCGTATTTCACCTTCGGGTCGAGCACGGCATAGAGGATATCGGCGATGAGATTGAAGGCGATGATCAGCGCGGCATAGACAACCACAGCGCCGAGCACGAGCGTATAGTCCCGCTCGATCGCGCCATTGACGAAATAATCTCCCATGCCGGGCAGCGAGAACACTTTTTCAACGACGACAGAGCCCGTCAGGACACGCGCAGAGGCCGGGCCGATATAGGACACAAGCGGCAGCACGGCTGCGGGAAGCGCATGGCGGAGGATGACCGTGCGCTCGGGCAGGCCCTTGGCACGGGCGGTGCGGATATGCGGCATTCGCATCGTCTCGATGACCGAGGCGCGCATCAATCGCGAGATGATGGCAATCTGGGGCAGGGCAAGCGTGATGACGGGCAAAGTGATGTTCTTCCAGGTCAGGGCCGGCGGGAAGCCGAGCCCGCCAGCCGAAAACCAGCCCGTTCCAAGGGAGAAGGCAAGCAGGAGCAGCGGCCCGGTCACGAAAGTCGGGATCGATATCCCCGCCATGGCGAGGCCCATGACCGAATAATCCCCGCTGGTGTTCTGCTTCAGGCCGGCAAAGATGCCCAGCCCACCGCCCACGAATATGGCCAGCGCCATTGAGAGCGCGCCAATGGTCAGGCTGATCGGCAGGCCATCGGCCAGGATCTCGTGAACCTGTTTGTCCTTGGTCTTGTAGGACGGGCCAAAATCGCCCTGGATCACGCCGCCGACATAATTGAGATACTGCACATGCAGCGGATCATCGAGCCCGTATTTCGCTGCGATGGCGCGTTCGGTCTCCGGGGGAAGCTTGCGGTCGGCGGAGAATGGCCCGCCCGGCGCGGCGCGCATCATGAAGAAGGCAACAGTGATGATGACCAGCAGGGTGGGTATCGCGATGAGGAGGCGCCGCAGCGTGTAAGCCAGGGGAATCCGCGCAAGGAGGCGTTTGAGCATGATGGCGCGATCAATCCCCGGTCACATTAATCTGAGAACACCATGCTTGGCATGGCCCTTAAGCCACATTAGCTTTCCGAATAAGCAGACCATGTCAATCGCCGTGCTGAGGAACCACCCATGCTCGACATCAGGAAGGTCACCGATAGCTTTGCGGTGGCGCCGCAGATCAGCCCCGGCGATGTCGAGGCCATTGCCGAAGCCGGGTACAAGACGCTGGTTGCCAATCGTCCCGACGGCGAAGGCGGAACAGACCAGCCGCGGATGGGGCCGATTCGTGCAAAGGCCGAATCGCTCGGCATCACATTCGTCGCGCTGCCGTTTTCAGGTGCACCAACGCCCGAAGTGATCGAGCGGACCTCCGCCATCCTGTCCGAAGCGCCCTCACCGATCCTCGCCTATTGCCGGACGGGCACGCGCTCGATCACGGCCTGGGCGCTGGTGCATGGCGGGCAGGGCATGGCTGATGAGATCGTCGCCGCAGCTGCCGGGGCAGGCTATGACCTGTCGGGCATTTCCGAGTTGCTGCGATGAAAATATCGTCACAAAGTGACCAGGCGCTCACTGAATCACAATTTCGGCACATTTACGCGCTTGAACCTGCTGGCGGCGCATGCAATGCAGCTATCGTCTCGCAGGCTGCCTGCCAATAGGGCGGGCCACGGAGAAACACATGTCGAACCGCTTCTGGCTCGCCGATTTCAAGCTTCAGGATGGCAAGGTTCTCATAAAGAAGACGGGTCATACCGTGCCCGCCAATGGCGCGCTGGCGCATGATATCTTTACCTGGCTGTCTTTCTATTTCTTCGCCCAGAGCTGGCGGACATGGCGGTTCCTGACGGGTCACAAGCGCCCGACAATCGCCTTCTATCCCGACAAGCCCCGGCCCTGGTATTTCATCTGGCCCGTGATGCATGTCGCCGGCGCCAGACTGATCGAGGATACGTCAAAGGCCGATATTGTCTTCCATTTCGACGATACCACGCAGACCATGAATGGTGTGCCCGCGGCGCGCCAGAAGGCCAGACTCGTCAATTTCGGCTGTGATGATGTCTCGAAATCGAGAGTGGCCGAGGCCTTTGCCAAGGTGGCCGGCTATGAGCTGAAAGTCGATCCGCGGACTTTCCACGGCCCGATGGTGGAAAAGTCCGAAATGAACGCCGCACATGACGGACGGATCATTGAGGGCCCCATGGAGCCGCTGCCCGGCAAGACCTATCAGCGCGTCATCGACAATGAGATCGAAGGGGGTCTGGTTGAGGACCTTCGATGCTGTATCGTCGGCGGAGAGCCAGCCGTCAGCTTCCGCAAGCGACGGCCACTGGCGCGCCGTTTTCTGAATGAAAACGCCGAAGTGGTGCTCGATCAGCCGGCCAATTGCTACACGCGCGATGAACTTGACGTGATCAGAGCCTTTTCAGCTGAGATCGGTCTGGACTGGGGCGGAATCGACGTATTACGAGATCGGTCAAGTGGTCGCATCTATGTCGTGGACGCCAACAAGACAGATATGGGCCCGCCAATGGCCTTGAAACTTGGTGACAAGCTGAAAGTTACCCGCCGGATGGCACGGGCCTTTGCAGCAAGGCTTTCGCCCGGACGGCGCTGAGGCGGCACCCCGGCGGCTAAAACGCGATCGGGCGCGGACTGTGAGCAGACAGGAATTTTGAATTATGGCTATTCCCTTCGTGCGCGAAATTGACGTGGAATATGGCCGCGTCGAGCAGGTCTCGCCCCTTGTCCGCCGTGTCATCGCAAACAATCCCGGCGCGTTCACCTATACCGGGACCGGCGTCTACATCATCGGGCGCGGCGAAGTGGCCGTCATTGATCCCGGCCCGAAGATCGATGAACATTTCGAGGCGCTCAAGCGCGCGCTCGACGGCGAGCAGGTCAGCCATGTGCTCGTAACCCATTCTCATATGGACCATTCCCCGCTGGCCCATCCGCTGGCTGAATGGGCCGGCTGCAAGGTTCATGCAAAAGGGCCCGCGATCCCGACCGAAGCGGAAGTGCGTATGGAGGCCGGTGATGATCTGAATTTCCGCCCCGACATCACCGTCAGCGATGGCTGGACCTGCTCGGCCCCCGGCTGGACGATGGAAGCGATCGAGACGCCCGGCCACACGTCCAACCATGTCTGCTATGCCCTTCATGAAGAGAATGCGCTGTTTTCCGGCGACCATGTCATGGGCTGGTCGACCACGGTGATCTCCCCGCCCGATGGCGATATGGGCGACTATCTCGCCAGTCTCGAAAAGGTCCGTGACCGGGGTTTCGATATTATCTGGCCAACACATGGCCCGCCTGTGACGGATGATCCCAGCGGTTTCATCCAGGCCTATATCGACCATCGCCGCGCCCGCGAGGCGGCCATCCTGGAGCGCCTGGCCGCCGGCGACGAAACCATTCCCGACATGGTGAAGACGATCTATGCGGCGGTCGACAAGAAGCTGCATCCGGCCGCCTGTCACTCCGTCCTCGGCCACATGATCCAGCTGGTCAAGGAAGGCCGCGTGGCTACCCCCGACAACAAGCCCGGCGTTCAGAGTCCCTACCGCCTGGCAGGTTAGCGGCGTTTGGATGCGAAGCTGAAACTGGTGGGCGATGAAAACTGCGCCAAACGGCAAACTGGCGTATCAGCGCCGGCTCAGATTGACCTGAAGTCGCGCGCGGCGCGGCCACCTCAGGCCGCTTCGAGCTGGAGGCAGTTGCGCCCGGCGGCCTTGGCCTCGTAGAGGGCGTCATCGGCGCGCGACAGCCCGCTTGAAACCGTGTCGCCGGGCCGGATCAGCGAGAGGCCAAGACTCACCGTCGCGGAGATGACCGCATCGCCCTGACGCAACAGGCGAGTCGCCACGCGCTGGCGCAGCGTTTCGCAGATGTCGCGCAAGCCGGCGAGATTTTCAGCAGGAGCGAGCAGAGCAAATTCCTCCCCGCCGAGCCGTGCCAGAAGGACGCCCTCCGGCAGGCTTGACTTCATCGTCTGCGCAATATGGGCCAGGGCCGCATCGCCGGCCTCATGGCCATGACGGTCATTGATGCGTTTGAAATGGTCGATATCGATGAGGGCGATGCCCAGGGGACCGCTGGCCGGGTCGTACTCGTCAAGCAGCGCGCCGGCATCGCGCATGAAGGCGCGGCGATTGGCCAGCCCGGTCAGCTCGTCGAGATGGGCCGCCGCATCAAGCTGTTTCATCAGACGATGGATGCGCCAGCTCTGTCGGGTCGTGTAGGCGATGATGGGCGGGGCGATCAGAAATGGCGCGTAGAAGGCTGTGAGCATTGCGCGCTCACGCTGCTGCGCGCCCAGATGACCGGTCGACAGGACGGTCACCATTTCGGCGAGGATCACCGCCGCAAGGATCGACAGGAACGCCTGCATCAGGATTCGCCGCCAGAATTGCTGGTCTGTTTCGGTCACGCCGGTTCGCTTTCCTCAACCACGCCTCCATAGTGCCAGCCCAGGATGAAGGAGATTTTCGACTGTCCGCCGTGATTTCAGTGAAATTTCTTCCTTTCACGTTCTGTCCTCTCCGGTCAGGCGGGGTCGCCGGCGACTTCGGCAATGGAAGCCAGATTGCGCATCATGAACAGTGGCACCGATCCATCCGGCGTGACCGCCCAGTCGAGCGGCTGGTCGTGCGGTTCGGCCGGCAGGGCGTCGAGCATCTGCGGGCCGTAAGCGAGCGCGCAGGCAAAGGCGCGGCCGTCACTTCGTAACGTCGCCAATGCGCGATCATAATGACCCTTGCCATAGCCCAGCCGGTTGCCGGCCCGGTCGAAGGCCAGCAGGGGCGTCAGGATCAGGGTCGGCCTTGCAAGCGGGGCCTCGGCTGGCGGCTCCTTCAGCGATAACGGGCCGGTCTCAAGCGGCTCACCAAAGCTCCAGCGGCGATAGCTGAGGGTTCCGTCGGGGTCGATGCGCGGCAGGCTGAGTTCTGCTCCGGCTCTTGCCAGTTTCAGCATCAGCGGTTCGGGGTCGATCTCGCTGCCGATGGGCATATAGCCGGCCACGTCTGGTCCGTAGCGTTCCAGCAGTTTCATCGGAAAGGCTTCGGCCAGGCGTTCGCCGGCATCAGGATCGCGCGCGGCGGCTTCCTCACGAAGGATACGCATCTCGCCGCGAAGGGCGGCCTTGCCGGATTGATCGCTCATACGGCCTCCTGAGGCGGTGTTTTCGGCCAGGCGCTGACCTGTCCTTGCCTGCCCTGGCTCCTGCCCTCAAAATCCCGGGCACCTGCCCTCATATCTGCCCTCACCCTTCGTATGGATAGCGGGGCGCACAGAGCGAGGCGTGTCCGACTCTGGAAGAGGACCGCAAGGACCACATGCGCCGGTGGCGTTATTCACTCCCGTCGACCTAGCGAACTAGGTGGGTGCCAGATGAGCCGGGACCACGATCCCGGCCAGCGTGCCAGCTCCCTGACGATGAGTAAGGTCGCCGGAGTTGAATGGACCGCCCGAACGCCGCAGCCCTTGCGGCCTAGGAACATAGTGCAGTTGACCTGCCTTGATAAGGTCAGTCGATCAGATCGAAGGCCAGCAGCAGTGTTCTTTGTGAAGAATTGAAATTGTCGTCGGAAAGAAGGTAGATGCGGGGCGCGCCATCGCTGCGCTGGTAGACCGCGACAGCTTCGAAATTATCGACGCTCGTCTGCGCATCGAGCCGCACCAGGACCTCGCTCTCGCCCGGCTCGAAGTCCGGCCCGATGGGTGTACGTGTCAGGTTGATCGTGTTGCCGGCCTGTCGGTCATAATGGCGATGCACGGTCAGGAGGTCGTCGCCGATAAAGTCGAGCCCGGTGGCGCGGAGCGGCCCGCGCGCGGGCAGCCGGTGACGGGCTGCGAACATGGCCGCGCCAGCGCCATCAAGGAAAACCGCATCCAGCGGCACGCCCCCATCCTGGGTCTCGACGGCTGCGAACAGGTGGCCCTCACCGCTGAGCGCGAGGCCTTCAAGACCGCCATTAGGCTCAAGCGCACGCTCCATTCCGGAAGGCCGGGCCGGAATGGCGACAAACTCGGCCCCGCGGGCATTCGCGCCGCAGCCTTCCAGGTCGAAAGCGAGAATTCGGTGGTCGCGCTCGAAGCTCACCAGCGCCAGCCCGTCGCGCAGGGCCAGCCCCTCGCCGTCCTGGCGGCGCTTGCCAGTGATCTCATCGCCAGTATCATTCAGCATCGGGGCATGGTTGCCCTTGCCGGCAGGTGCGCCGTCTTCCATTGCGATCCAGACGAAATCGCCCTGGTCGGACACAGCCAGCAGGCTGCCCGAACGCATGACGGCAAGGCCGGACAGCCCGCCAAAGCCCTCCCATTCGCTGGTCAGGTGCCAGCCGCCGGCATATTCAAGTCCGCTGAGCCGTTCGGCCAGAAGCGCCGGCGCGGCAAGCTCGACGGGGCTGGCGGTAATCTCGAAACCGCTGGCGCGGGCAAAGCTCACCCCGTCCGGGCAGGAACGTGCGCGCAGGTCTGCGGCCTCTTTGGCGAAAGACCAGATGCCGGCCGAAATAGCCGGGACTGCAGCCCGTTCAAGTGTCCCTTCGCGCCGCTCCGGGCCGCCACAGGCGACGGCGAGACAGGCTGAGACGAGTAGTGCAGGGGCAGGGCGCAACATGGCCGGTTCTCCGAATGGATGGCGGCGAGACTAACGCCGATTTGCGACAGGCGCGTTACGCCGCCAACGCCGCAATATCGGCGCGCAGTTCAGCTATTCCGAAACCTTTCACTGACGAAGTCGGGCGAACCTGCGGATGGGCGGCGGGGCGCTTTTTCAGACCGGTCTCGATCGTCTTCACCAGGTCTTCCAGTGCGCTTGGCTTGATCTTGTCGGTCTTGGTCAGCACGATCTGGTAATTTACCGCCGCACCGTCGAGCATGTCCATTACCTCAGTGTCGGCCTTCATCACGCTGCGGCGGGAATCGACGAGCAGGAAGACGCGGCGCAGATTTGACCGACCGCGCAGATAGGTGCGCGTCAGCTGCATCCATTGCTGGGCCTGTGTGCGCGAGACTTTCGCATAGCCAAAGCCCGGCAGGTCAACGAGATAGAGCTGGCCTTCGCCGAGATCGAAATAATTCAGCTCGCGCGTCTTTCCCGGCTCGGCGGAGATGCGTGCCAGCGTCTTGCGACCGGTCAGGGCGTTGACGAGCGAGGATTTCCCGACATTGGAGCGCCCGGCAAAGGCGACCTCGGGCCGGTCAGCCTCCGGCAGCTGTCCGAGCCCGGCCACGCCCAGCACGAAATCGACAGGCCCGGCAAAGAGCTTGCGCCCGGTTTCGAGGGCGTCGGCGAAATCGTCCGCCTCGCTCATTCGGCCGGGGTTTTTCCGCGTTTGCCGCGCAGCCAGGCGATCAGCTTGTCAAGCTGGGTCTCGACCCCGTTCCGGCGCATTATGAAGTATTGCTGCATCAGGGAGAGGAGATTGTTCCAGACCCAGTAGAGTACGAGACCGGCCGCGAAACCGCCAAAGACGAAGGTCAGGATCACCGGCAGAGCCATCATGATCATCCGCTGCGTCGGGTCCGGGGGCGGGGGCGAGAGAGACTGCAGCGCCGCCATGGTCACACCATAAAGGATCGGCAACACCCCGATGCCGATCACGATGCCAAGGATCGGAATGGCCTTCATATCGGCTGCGGCCCAGGGCAGAAGCCCGAACAGGTTGCCGATCGCTGTCGGGTCGGGCGCCGAGAGGTCTTTGAGATAGCCGAAGGGCTCGTGGCGCATTTCCAGCGTCACGAACAGGGTCTTGTAGAGCGCGTAAAATATCGGGATCGTCGCCAGGATGGGCACACAGCCGGCGATCGGGTTGGCCTTTTCGCGCTGGTAGAGTTTCATCACCTCCTGCTGGCGCTGCTGGGGGTCGTCCTTATACTTCTCCTGGATCTCCTTCATCGGCTCGGCGAGGAGTTTCATCTTCGCCATCGATTTGTAGCTCTGATTGTAGAGCGGAATCAGCGGGATCTTAACGAGCACGGTGAAGGCGAGGATGGCCCAGCCAAAGCTGCCGATAATCCCTTCCAGCCATAACAGAATCTGGAAGAAGGGTTTGGTCAGGAACCAGAACATGCCCCAGTCAATGGCGTCGGTGAAGCGTGGCAGGCCCAAGTCTTCCTCATAGCCGCGCAGCACTTCAAGCCGCTTGGCACCGGCAAAGACGCGATGCTTGATCTGCGCTTCGCCGCCGGCCGGCACAGATATCGCGCTGCCTTGTGTCAGGAGCTCGTAGAGCGGTTCGTCGCCGCGTTCGCGCAGGTTGAACTCGGTTTCGAAGCCTTCGCCCTGTCGCGGGATGAGCGCGGTCATCCAGTATTTATCGGTGAACCCCATCCAGCCGGCACTCTCGGCGGTCGTGTCTCCCTTGATACCCTTGTCCTGAGAGAGCGGCTTGTATTTGCGCAGCTTCAGGTCGCGGTCGAGCACGCCGATCAGGCCGAGATGAACAATCGCGCTGAGCCCGGACGCGCCCGGGTCGGTCGTGTCGAGAAACTCCTTGAAAGCGCCATAGCGCCGGACCACGCCAAAGGGCGTGAGGCTGCGCGCTTCGCCTGTATTGTTCACGATCCGGTCGGTGAAGGTGAACATGTAATTGTCGTCCAGCGCGATGGTCCGCTCAAAGCTCAGCCCGCCGCGCTGTGCCACCAGCGTGACCGGATTGCCCGGCGAGAGCGAGCCCGAGCCCTGCTGGCGCCATTCCGTGTTGACGCCAATGACCGGCCGGCCCTGTTCGGGAAGCCAGCCATAAGTGGCGTAATAGCCATTCGCGCTGTTTTCCGGGCGCAGGAGACGCAGCTCCTCCTCATCCTCGACAGTCACGAAATGACGTCTGAGCTTGAGATCGTCGAGGCGCGCGCCAGTAAGATTGATCGAGCCATCGACGCCCGGGCCGTCAAAGGCGATCCTCTGGTCGCCGGACAGGGCTTCCTCGACGCTGGCGGCAATGACCGGTGCTGCCGGGTCATCGACCGTGCCGGTCGCACCGGCCTCCTGCTGCTGCTGTGCGGCCTCCTGCTGGGCTTGCCGGCGGGCCTCTTCCTGAGGGGCAATGACAAAGGTCTGATAGGCGAACAGGAAGCCCATCATCAGGATCATCGCAAGGATGAGGTTTCGCGTCTGGTCGGGTCCGGGCTGGTTCGGCGGCATCAGGTTCGCTCTTGCGAAGGGGGGTCAAGGGGCCCGGAACTTTCACCCAGGCAGGCGCTGAGGCTTATCAGGGCGCTTTTCATATCGTCAAGCAAACGTGCCCAGCCAATCGTCGCGGTCTCCTTGCGCGCAATGAAGACATAATCGCAGCCGGCGAGCCCATATTGTGCCAGAATCGCCTGTGAGGCAGCCCGCAGCCGACGTTTGGCGCGGTTCCGGATGACGGCATTGCCGATGCGTTTCGTGGCCGTGAAGCCTTCACCGATCACATCGCCTTCGGGCGGCACGCGGCGGCGGGCCTGAATGACAAGAGATTTGCGACGCTCAGAGACGCCTTCACGCGCGCGCAGAAACTCTGCACGTCGTCTGAGTCGACGGATCGGCGGCGTCTGTGTCAGGCCGAAAGGCGCTTGCGGCCCCTGGCGCGGCGGCGGGCCAGAACTTTGCGGCCGTTCTTTGTGGACATGCGCGAGCGAAAGCCGTGCGTGCGAGCGCGCTTCAGTCGGCTGGGCTGAAATGTGCGTTTCATCGGGCTTTCGCCTTCTTGTCTGGATGGACTCTTCGAAAGCGCGACTGCTTACAGGAAAGCCCTGGCATCCGTCAAGGCTCGCGAACCGTTCACGTCGCTTTGATGGCCCCGCGCCCTGGCGTGATGTGTGTCCGGCCTCTCGAGCCGTTATATCGCATCTCACAGTCAGGAGACAGCCGATGTTTTTGAAATCACTCACTGTCGCCGTCGCAGCCGTGCTGGTCATATCCGCACCTGCGGCTGGCGAGGGCTCGCAGGGCGACGCGCAAAGCAGCAACAGGGATGCTGCCTGGACGCGCCTGCTCGGCGAACATGTCAGGCCCGGGCCGGATGGCGTGACACGGTTCGATTATGGCGCGCTGAAGGGCGATGCTGAAGATCGCGCCGCGCTCGACGCTTATATCGCCAGCTTCGCAGCGCTCGATTTCGACACGCTGGGCCGCGATGAGGCCTTCGCCGCCTGGGCAAATCTATATAATGCGGTGACCGTGCGCCATATTGTCGAGCGCTATCCGCTCGGCTCGATCCGCGATGGCTACCTGTTCGGTGGGCCCTGGAAAGAGGTCACTGTGATCGCCGATGGCGAGGCGATTTCTCTCGATGGGATCGAACATGGTGTCTTGCGCGTCGAGTGGGACGATCCGCGCGTGCATTATGCGGTCAATTGTGCCTCAATAGGGTGTCCGAACCTTCTGACCGAAGCGTGGAGCGGTGACAGTCTTGACGAAGATCTCGATGCGGCCGCACGCGGATATGTCAACCATCCGCGCGGCGTGAGCGTTCGCAGCGACGGCCACCTGACAGTCTCGCGTATCTACAAATGGTTCCGAGAGGATTTTGGTGGCTCCGATGAAGGTGTGCTCGCGCATCTGCGTGAGTATGCCAATGATGACCTGCGCACGGCCCTTGAGGGCGATGTCCGAATTCGCGGCCACAAGTATGACTGGTCGCTCAATGATGTGGAGGGCTAGACCATGACCGATGAGAGCAAACCGAACACAGCTGGGCCGGAACGTAAGGGCTGGCTGCGCCGGCTCGCCGCGCCGCTGGTGATCATTGCAGCGCTGGTCGCCTTTTTCGCGACAGGTCTGAACCAGTATTTCTCTCTGGCAGCCCTGGAGGAGCATCGCGACACGCTGCGCGCTTTCGTGGAGGCGAATCTGGTCCTGGCGATTGGCGCATTCATTCTGGTCTATGCGGCGGCTGTCTCGATCAGCTTCCCGGGCGCATCGATCCTGACCATTTTCGGCGGGTTCCTGTTCGGCCTGTGGATCGGAACCGCTGCAGTCGTCATCGGCGCGACCATTGGCGCGACCGTGATCTTCCTGGCGACCCGTACGGCGCTGGGCGACCTGTTGAAATCAAAGGCCAGCGGCTTTGTCAGGAAGCTCGAAAAGGGCTTCAGTGAGGATGCGTTCTCCTATCTGTTCACCCTGCGGCTCATCCCGGCAGTGCCCTTCTGGGTGCTGAACATTGTGCCCGGCGTCCTGGGCGTGAAGCTTCGCGATTATGTGCTGGCGACGTTTCTCGGCATCATTCCGGCGACCTTTGTCTATGTCTCCATCGGCAATGGCATCGATTCGGTGTTCGAGTCCGGTGAGCGCCCGACCCTTTCAGGCGTGCTTCTGAAACCGGAAATCATCCTGCCGATTGCCGGCCTTGTCGTGCTCGCCCTGATCCCTGTCATCTACAAGAAACTCTTCCGCAAGGATGCGGCGAAGCTCGAAGGAGCGGCCCAATGAGCGATACACCTGTCCAGAACGATCACAATGCCCGCACAGCCAAGCCGGCCGATGGCACCGCCGATGCCGGTTCGCCAGATACAAAGGCCAGCGAAAGGGCCAGCACGGCCCGGACCCTGAAGGCCGACCTTGTCGTGATCGGCGCGGGTTCGGCAGGCCTGTCAGCGGCGGCGGGCGCAGCCATGCTGGGTCTGGATGTTGTCCTCTATGAAAAGGGCGAGATGGGCGGTGACTGCCTGAATTATGGCTGCGTGCCCTCAAAGGCGCTGCTTTACGCTGCCAAGCAGGCGCAGGCGGTCCGTGAGGCGGGGCAGTATGGCATTTCCGCGGACAGCCCGTCCATCGACTGGAGCGCGGTCAAGGCGCATGTGCGCCGCGCCATCGACACGATTGCCCCGGTCGATAGCCAGGAGCGGTTCGAAGGTCTCGGCGTCACCGTGATCCGCGAGCATGCACGCTTTGCCGACCCGGCGACCATCGTCTCGGCGACAACCCGCACAAAGGCGCGCCGGATCATCATTGCCACCGGCAGCCATGCCTTCATACCGCCGGTCGAGGGGCTGGAAGATGTGCCCTATCTGACCAATGAGTCGATTTTCGGCATCGACCGGCTGCCCGAACACCTGATCATTCTTGGCGGTGGGCCCATCGGCATGGAGATGGCGCAGGCCTTCAACCGGCTGGGTTCGAAAGTCACGGTGATCGAGATGGGCCGGGTCCTGGCCAGCGCCGATGCCGCTCATGCCGGGATCGCGGCAAACAAGCTGCGCGCAGAAGGCGTTGAACTTCTGGAGGGGCACAAGGCCGCGCGTATCAGCCGTGAGCGTGGCGACGTGTCAGTCCATACAGAGGCCGAGACGGGCGGGCAGGTCGTCACCGGCAGCCACCTGCTCGTCGCGGTGGGGCGCCGTCCCGTGCTTGAGGGGCTCGATCTTGAAGCCGGCGGTGTCGATCATGACCGGTCAGGCATCACTGTGCGTGATACGCTGCGTTCGGTCTCGAACAAGAAAGTCTGGGCGCTCGGCGACGCGGCGGGCGAGGGCCAGTTCACCCATCTGGCCGGCTGGCATGCGTCGGTCTTTGTGCGCCGGGCTCTGTTCAAGTCCCCGGCCGCCAAGGGCTCAAGCCTGCCGCTTCCGGCAGTCACCTATACCAGCCCGGAAGTTGCCCAGATCGGCCTGACCGAAGCTGAGGCACGTGAAAAATATGGCGACAGCGTCTCGGTCTCGCATTTTGCCTTTGAGGAAAACGACCGTGCCATTGCTGAAGGCCACACGCTCGGCGAAGCCAAGCTCGTCATCCGCAAGGCAAAGCTCATCGGCGCGTCAATCATTGGCGAAGGGGCTGGCGAGACCATCCAGATGATCGCGCTGGCCATGTCGAACGGGCTCAAACTGCGCGATCTGACAAATTTCATCTCGCCCTATCCGACACGCACCGAAGTGGTGAAACGCGCCGCCTCGGCCCATTTCGCCGATACGGTGTTCGGGCCGGGTGCAAAACGTCTCGTCTCCATCCTGCAGCGGATTCCGTAAGGCTCTTGCGGGCTGGTACGGCTGCATCCGACAAGAAAAAGCCCCGCCCGGTCCGGCCGGTCGGGGCGCTCTTCCGCTTTGTGCCTGCCATTGCGCAGGTGCTACCACTCGCGCGTCACACGCATACGCAGGCTGGTGTGATCATCCTGTTCATCGCGGCCGGCCACGCCTGTCAGGGCGAGAGACCAGCCTTCCTTGCCGGTCACGCCGACGCCGGCGGAAATGGCCATGGCGCGGCGCGCGGGCAGGCCTGACGTCTCGGCGAAGTCCCGCTCACCTACCAGGCTCCAGGCCGAGACAGTGTTGCCGCCTGTCTCGGCAGCTGAGACGGTCACATCACCGCGCCAGCGACGCGTCTTGCCGGCATGGGTGGCCGACACATTGACGGCGGCGCGCGACACGGTTTCCTCGATCATTGTGGCCGGTGTGTCCAGCGTCACCATGCTCGTGCGCGCGCGTTCGCGGATGGCTGAACGCTGCGTGCGCGCATGGCCGGCATCAAGCGAGGGTGTCACCTCGAAACCGCCGATCCGGGCACGGTGGGACACGCCAGCGAGGGTCAGCTCATCGCGCTGGTCGAAATCGGCAATGGCGACAGGGTCGGCATCAAAGCCGGTGGCGCGGTGTCGCGTGACGGCCTGGCGTGTGCGCGACTGGCTGATTCGAAGCGTGGAATTTCCGAAATCGCGCTCATAGGCCACAGATACAGCGCGCCCGAAACGCCCGCCTGTTTCCCGCGTCGCCTGGCTGTCGGGACTGCCGCGCGAGTGAACGAAGCCGATCCGTGTCCGGCTGTCGAGCGCGGTGCGCCCGCCCATCAGCTGGAACCCCTGAGCGCCGGTGTCGCCGCCAAAAACATCGCGCAGGGCCTCATTGGGCGAGGCCGCTGTTTCGGACATGGCGAAAGCGACGGTGCGGCTTGTCTCGCCGCGGGCCAGGCCTGCCTGCGATGTCAGCCCTGCCTGCGATGTCAGCCCTGCATCATCCCTCAGCACCGACTGGTGAAGTGCCATGACCGGGGCGCTGCGGGCCGTGGCGCGGGCGGCATGCTGTTTAGCCGCGCGGGCAGTCCAGAAATGCGCCGAGACCAGTTTGGAGATCTGCTGGTGCATCGCAGCGGAAGGGTGGATGGCGTCATAGAAGGCATAACTGGACGGGCAAGCGCCCAGAACGAGCCCATCGCCAAGGCAATGGCCGCTTGTGCCCTCGCCGGGGCGAACGGTCTGGAAGCCGTAAAGGCCCGGATTGGCCTGGACATCCGCATAGAGTGCCGAGACCGGCACATAATAGGCATCGATGCCGCTCTCGCGCAGGAACACATCGACACTGTATTGCAGGGCGCTGTTATGGGCGTCGGCAAGCGCATTCAGGCCGGCCCGGTCACCGCGCTGATAGCCAAGTGGTGTGTCGCCCCAATGGGGCTGATCGAGCACGAAGATGTTCTGGGCGCCTGCCATGCCAAGGTTCCACACACCATCCTGGATGTGCTGGACCACGCTGGCGGTGTCCGTGATGCCGAGCGCGAGATAGTCATTCGCGCCGGCCCAGACCACGAACCGGTCGTCGGCGGAAATGGACAGGTAGTCCTCACGGGCCAGCCAGTTGAAGAAACCGATCTGTTCGCCAAAGGCCTGACCGCGGCTGTCGCGCGTGGCAGGGCTCGTGACCGCGCCGAAATGCGCGAAATTGTAGCCGCGATTATCGCTCTGGAACCCGCCCCAGGGGCTGCGAAGCTCATTCAGGCCGGGCGCAGTGCCCAGATGATAGCCGAGCCGTTCGGTCCATGTGGCGCCATTGCTGGCACGGCCCCAGGAATATGTGTCTACTGGCGGGTAGCCGCCATAGGACTCCTGAAACAGGTTGCCATTGTCAGACAGGCTGTCACCAAAGACATAGAGATTCTCGGCCTTCGCGGGCAGAAGTGCCAAAAGCGTTACGGCCAAGGATGCGAAAATAATTCTCATTGGATAACCCCTCCATTCGATGTCTTCGAAAGGCCAGCGCTTGAGGATAAGCAATAGACAATGTGAAGTTCGCAAATAATTTAGCAGTTAATTCGTCTCTTTGGGGAAAGTCTCCCATCGGCTTCTTGCCTGACGTGCGCACCCTGTGAGATTGCGCAAAAAAAGGCCGCCCCCGGGCTTGGGAGCGGCCTCGTCATGGAGCTGGCGGGAAGAGCCTTAGCCCTGTTTGAGCTCGTCGAAAGGTACATCCTTGTCGACCCGCACATCCTGGGGCAGGCCAAGCACGCGTTCGGCGATGATGTTCTTCAGGATCTCGTCCGTTCCGCCAGCAATGCGAAGGCCCGGTGCCCACATGAAGCTTTGCTGGAACAGGCCTTCGGCGGGCATGCGCTCATTGTCTGTCATGAGGCCATAATGGCCCTGCATCTCGATCGCCGAGTTGCAGATATCCTGCAGTTGGTTGGCGGTGATGATCTTGCCGATGGAGTTTTCCGGTCCCGGCGTCTCGCCGCGCGAAAGGGCTGTCTGGGTGCGGAACTTGGTCAGCTTGTAGCCCTGCGCGGCGACATACCAGTCGGCGAGCGTCTGGCGGAAATCGCCTTCGGAGAGGGTGCCGGCCTCACGTGCATAATCCATGATCTCCGACCAGTCCGGCCCAGGCGATCCGCCGACGGCCAGGCGCTCATTCATCAGGGTCACGATGGCGACTTTCCAGCCCTGTCCGACTTCGCCGAGTCGGTCGGTATCGGGAATGCGCACATCGGTGAAATACACCTCGTTGAACTCCCGGCCGCCAGAGGCCTGGTGGATCGGGCGCGCTTCGACGCCGGCCTGCTTCATGTCGACGATGAACATCGTCAGACCTTTATGCTTGGCCGCCTTCGGGTCGGTCCGGGTGAGCAGGATGCCGAAATCGGAATAGTGGGCGCCCGAGGTCCAGACCTTCTGGCCATTGATCACCCACTCATCACCATCCTTGACGGCGCGGGTCTTCACGCCGGCGACGTCGGAGCCAGCCGCAGGCTCGGAAAAGAGCTGGCACCAGACTTCTTCGCCGCGCAGGGCCTTCTTCACATAGCGCTGCTTGTGTTCGTCGGAGCCGAAGGCGATGACCGTCGGTATGCACATGCCGAGCCCGATGGCGAAGGGGCCGGTGGGCGCGTCGAATTTACCCTCTTCCTGCCCCCAGATGACATTCTGCATGGCGGTGCCGCCGCGCCCGCCCCATTCCTCGGGCCAGGTGATCTGCGCGAATTTGTTGTCCGCCTTCAGCGCCTGCCATTCCTTGGCGCGCTTCATGAAATCCTCGCCGCGCTCCCGGCGCACACCGCTCGATGTCTTCGGTTCGAGGTGCTTTTCGAGAAAGGCGCGGGCCTCAGCCCGGAATTCGGCTTCTTCGGGGGTGTCATTGAAGTCCATTTTGCGTCTCCTTCAGGCGGCGTTCTTCATTTCGAGTGCGCGAACCAGTTTCTCTTTCCAGTGCTTCGGCGAACCGATCTGGACGGCGAGGAGCTTGGCGCGGCGATAGAACAGGTGGCAGTCGACTTCCCAGGTGAAGCCCATCCCGCCATGGGTCTGGATGTTTTCCTTGGAGGCGAACCAGAAAGCCTCGCAGGCCGCGACGCGCGCGGCGGCGGCGGCTTCGGGAAGCTCGCCGGCATCCGTGGACACCGCCCAGGCGCCGTAATAGCAGTTCGAGCGGGCCACTTCATTCTTCACATACATTTCGGCCAGCTTGTGCTTGATGGCCTGGTTGCCGCCGATCGGACGTCCAAAGGCATAGCGCTCCTTGGCGTAATCGGTGGCCATTTCCTGGGCGCGTGAGGCTCCGCCAAGCTGTTCGAAGGCGAACAGGACGGCAGCGCGGTCAACGAGCTGTTCATACAGGGCCGCGCCTTCGCCCGCCGCGCCGAGGCGTTCGGCGGGGGCGCCCTCGAAACGGATTTCCGCATGGCTGCGTGTCGGCTCAAGCGTTTTCACGACGGTCCGGCTGACGCCCTCGCCGAGCAGATCGACGAGAACGAGGCTCGCGCCGGAGCCTTCGCCTGCCAGCACCACCGCATGGGTCGCGATATCACCATCGGTCACGGGCAGTTTCGTGCCGGAAAGCGTCTTGCCGTCAAAACGCACGGCGAGATTGCCGGGGTCGGGCTCGCCGGGGCCTTCAGAGGCGGCGAGGCATCCAATCGCCTCGCCGGATACGATCTTTGGCAGAATGGTCGATTTCTGCGCGTCCGAGCCGGCTAGCTTCAGCGCTTCGGCAAACAGGTAGACCGTGGAGGAGAACGGCACCGGCGCCAGGGCGCGGCCCATTTCCTCGGCGATCACGCAGAGTTCCAGCATACCGAGGCCAAGTCCGCCATGCTCTTCGGGAATGGCCGTGCCCAGCCAGCCCATCTCGACGATCCTGTTCCAGACGCCTGCATGATGGCTCATGGCGTCATCATTGAGCACTTCGCGGACATGCTGCGTCGTGCATTGCGCTTCCAGGAATTTGCGAGCCTCGCCGCGAAGAAATTTCTGGTCTTCGGAAAAATCGAAATTCATGGCCCGTTTCGCTCCCTGCGATGTCTCTGTTTGACAGCGAGTTTAGCGCGGTTGACGCGAACGGAAAGGTGTCACGCTGGGTAAGCCCGCCGCCAGGGCCCCCGGTTCAGTTCAGCCAGACGATTCCACTGTTGAGATAGCCGGCAAAGCCAACCCAGGCCAGGTAGGGAACCTGCAGGAGGGCGGCCAGTTTTGAGTGTCGCCAGAAGGCCAGGATCATGACCAGGATCATGAGCCAGAGCGCAATAAGCACTATTAGCGAAACCTCTGGCAGCTGAAACCCGAAAAAGAGCCAGGACCAGCCGATATTGGGAATCAGCTGGGCGAAGAACAGGCCGAGCGGGCGCGAGGCGCGCAACCAGCTGCCTGCTGCATGCGCCACCAGACATGCGCTGATAGCCATCAGGGTGAACAGGGCCGGCCAGACAATGGCAAAAGCAATGTCAGGCGGGGTGCCGCGCGGCTTGGCAAGCGCCGCGTACCAGGCATCGTCCGACCCGCCCGAGACCAATGCCCCGAGTGCAGCCGCAGCGATCACTGCGAGAATGATCGTGAGGTATGTAAGAACGCTTGTGCGGGAAGCCGTGGTCGCAGTCATGGTCTTGGCCTAGCAGTTTGGCGATATGGCGTCGATACAGCTTGGTGTTATAACGCCTGTGGCAACAGGAGGCCATGATGAGCAAGCTTAAACTGAGAGAGATCGGCAATTCGGTTGGTGTGATACTGCCCAAGGACGTGCTGAGCCAGCTCGGGCTGGAGGCCGGTGACGAGATCGATTGCATGATCAAGCAACCGGGCGTTCTGGAACTGTCCGTCGCTGATGCAGACGTTGAAGACCTCTTGGAGAAAGCCGAGAAAATCATGGCAGAGAATCGCACGGTCTTGCGAGCGCTCGCAAAATGAGCGAACCGCGCTGGCTGCTCAAATCCCTTATCCTGCGCGTCCATGACCGCCAGATAGAGGAACATGGCGGGCTGCGGGGACTGAGGGATGAGGGGCTCCTGGACAGCGCACTGATCCGCCCGGTGAACGCATTTGCCTATGAAAATGCCGACCTGCACGCTCTTGCGGCGCTTTATGCGGCGGGCATCATACAGAACGACCCATTCCTCGACGGCAACAAACGGACAGGCTTCATCGCGGCACTCACTTTCCTGTCGGCGAATGGACATGTCCTGACCGCGCCAATGGAAGAACGTCTCGCCAAGACACTTCTGCTTGCGGCCGGCGAACTCGATGAGGCGCGCTACGTCCAGTGGCTGTGCGATGCCTCGCAGCCAGAATAAGCGGCGACCTGCAAGGCTCTGCGCCTCACGGCCATTTCACTAGTGGCGGCATGCTTGACAGGATCGAGTTCACATTGCCACCGGTCTTCAGGCCGAAAGTGGTTCCGCGATCATAGAGCAGATTGAACTCCACATAGCGCCCGCGCCGGATCAGTTGCTCCTCACGCTCGGCTTCGGTCCAGGCCTCGTTCATTCGCCGGCGCGCGATTTCCGGGTAGGTTTCGGCGAACACCCGCCCGACCGACTGGGTGAAGGCGAAATCGGCCTCCCAGTCTCCGGAATTCAGCCGGTCATAGAAGATCCCGCCGATCCCGCGCGGTTCATCGCGGTGGGGCAGGTGGAAATATTCGTCGCACTGGCGCCGGAAGGCCGGATAATCGGCCGACGAATGTCCCTCGCAGGCGCGTTCCATGGCGGCGTGAAAGTCCACTGCGTCGGGAAAATCCGGCTGGCGCTGGAATTCCAGCAGGGGCGTCAGGTCCGCACCGCCGCCAAACCAGCTCTGCGAGGTGACCAGCATACGCGTGTTCATGTGCACTGCGGGCACGCGCGGGCTGGCCAGATGGGCGATGAGGGATATCCCGGACGCCCAGAACCGCCCGCCGCTATCCTCGGCGCCTGGAATCTGCGCGCGGAAGGCCTCGGAAAAGTCGCCGTAGACTTCAGAAACATGAACGCCGACTTTCTCGAAGAAGCGGCCTTTCATGATTGCCATGGTGCCCCCGCCCAGATCTTCCGATCCATCGCCGCGGCGCCATTCCGTGCGTTTGAAACTTGCCGCAGGCCCGCGATAGAGCGGCGGGCCGGCTTCGTCTTCCAGCGCTTCGAACCTGGCGATGATATCGTCCTGGAGCGAACTGAACCAGGCTTTCGCCATGGTTTTGCGCCTGTCGAGTGCGGTGTCTCCCGGGTTCGCCATCTTGCCCATAAGGTCTTCTTTCGTGCTTTTTCTTCGGTCATGCTGCTCGCGTGTCATATTCGTCGCAGGGGGTGCGCGAAAGGGTCCGCTTGTTTTCCGCGCCAACGCAGGATATCGCCCGCTGACAGAATGACAGGGCTGCTTCAGCTTTGCGGCGTTCAGCCGCAATACGCCGGAACGCCTCTGGTGTATTGAATTGGCATAACAGACTGGCACGAGGGAATCACCGTGACTGACACACCCGTGACCGATGCGCACGAAGACATCGACGACGATCGCCGCAATTTCATCCATATCGCGGCCGGAATGACTGCTGTAGGCGGCGTGGCCGCGCTGGCCTGGCCGCTGATAGACCAGATGAACCCGGCCGCCGATACCAAGGCGGCCTCCAGCCTCGATGTGGATATCTCAAAGGTGCCGCTGGGCGGTGAAATCCGGGTTCTGATCGGCGGTCAGCCCTTCTTTATCCGCCATCGCACACGCGAAGAGATCGCTGCTGCGCGCAGCGCAGAAACTGACAGCATGCGCGATCCCGAGACAGATGATGAGAGGCTGGTGCCGCTTCCCAGCGGAGAACTTAACCCGGCAATCCTCGTGACATCGGGCGTGTGCACCCATCTCGGCTGCGTGCCCGTCGGCCCCGCCCAGGGCAGTGTCGGCGATTATGGCGGCTGGTACTGCCCCTGCCACGGGTCGCATTATGATACATCCGGTCGCATCCGGAAGGGGCCCGCGCCGACTAATCTTCCCGTTCCGGACTATGGTTACGTGTCCGACACGGTTATCAATATTTCACTCTAGGAGGCGGACCCGAGCCATGAGCGGACATAAATCCACATATGAGCCCAAGACCGGCTTCGAGAAATGGCTGGACGCGCGCCTGCCGCTTCCGCGCCTCGCCTATGACAGTTTCGTCGATTTTCCCACTCCGAAGAACCTGAACTACTGGTACACGTTTGGCGGTATTCTCGCGATCTGCCTGATGATCCAGATCATTACCGGGATTGTGCTGGCGATGCACTACACCGCCTCGGTCGATGAGGCCTTTGCCTCGGTCGAGAGGATCATGCGGGATGTGCCCTATGGCTGGCTCCTGCGCTATGTGCATGCCAATGGCGCGTCTTTCTTCTTCCTGGCGGTCTATATTCACATGTTCCGCGGGCTTTATTATGGCTCCTACAAGGCGCCGCGCGAAGTGTTGTGGATCCTGGGCTGCATCATCTTCCTGCTGATGGTGGCGACCGCTTTCCTCGGCTACATGCTGCCCTGGGGACAGATGTCGCTTCATGGGGCTAATGTGATCGTCAATCTGTTTGGTGCGATTCCGCTCGTCGGAGACGGCATCAAGACCTGGCTGCTCGGCGGTCCGTCGATTGGCAACGCGACACTGCAGCGCTTCTTCTCGCTGCATTATCTGCTCCCCTTCGTGATCGCCGGTGTGGTGATCCTGCATATCTGGGCGCTGCATGTGCCGGGCAATAACAACCCGACCGGCGTGGAAGTGAAGGACACCAAGAAGGACACAGTGCCGTTCCACCCTTATTACACTGTGAAGGATGGCTTCGCGATAGTGGTGTTCCTGCTCGTCTTTGCGGCCTTTGTCTTCTACATGCCGAATGTGCTCGGCCATGCCGACAACTATATCGAGGCCGACCCGCTCGTGACACCGTCACATATCGTTCCGGAATGGTACCTGTTGCCCTTCTACGCGATCCTGCGGGCGATCACTTTCGATATTGGCCCGATCCCGGCCAAGCTGCTGGGCGTGATCGCGATGTTTGCTGCGATCGCGGTTCTGTTCGTGGTGCCCTGGCTGGACACCAGCCGTGTAAAGTCGATGCGTTACCGCCCGGCGGCCCGTCAGTTCTTCTTTGGCTTTGTTGCGGCAAGCCTGCTGCTTGGCTGGTGCGGGGCGTCCAATCCTGACGATCCGATCGTCCCGATGGGCAAAGACAAGCTTCTCATCGAGTATACAGACCCGAATGGCCTGGCGGCATCGCGCACCTTCGATGAGTATGAGGCGGCGGCCGCGTTCCGCGATGAGCAGCCCGACGCGGCAGGGGCGTCCATGACGATCCAGAAGGCCCCGGCCTTCCGCTTCCTGCATCTCGCGCAGATTCTCACCGTGTATTATTTCGCTTACTTCCTGGTCATCCTGCCTGTTCTTGGCCTGCGTGAGAGGCCGGGAGAGGAACCGGAATCGATCCATAAATCCGTGCTGGCGCGCGAGCCTTCGGCAGGTACGCCGATCGCCCAGCCTGCCGAATAGGAGTGATCATGAAACGCTCGAAACTGATCCTTGCCGCGCTGGTCGGCCTCGTCATGGCCGGAAGCGCCAGCGCAGCCGGGGGCGCCAAGCACCCGCACGGCCCGGAAGGTGGCTTCCCGTTCGAAGGGCCGTTTGGCAATTTTGAACAGGACTCGGTGCAGCGTGGCTACCAGGTCTATCGGGAAGTCTGCGCCTCCTGCCATTCCATGAAACTGATGCATTATCGCAATCTGGGCGAGCAGGGCGGACCGTTCCACGATCCGGAATACCCGAACGCCAATGACAATCCGCTGGTCAAGGCCTTCGCCGCGCAAGATGAGATTCTTTCAACCCAGCCGAATGATGTCGGCGATTATGAATACCGTCCGGCGCGTCCATCCGATCCGTTCCGTTCGCCTTATCCCAATGATGCGGCGGCGCGCGCAGCCAATGGAGGCGCCCTGCCACCGGACCTGTCGGTCATCACGAAAGCGCGTCATGGCGGTGCGGCCTATATCTATGATCTCCTGCTTGGCTACCCTGAACCGGAGGAAATCAGCGCTGATGGCGAGATCCGGTTCCGTGAAAAGTATCACGGCATCCTGACCCAGGCGCCCGGGCAGTATTACAATCCCTACATGGCTGGCGACACCGTTCCGGCCTGGGATGGCGACCCGCGTCACGCACCGCCGGGCGGCTTCCTCGCCATGGCCCCGCAGCTCATGGACGGCCGCGTGACCTATATGGACGGGACCGAGGCGACCAAGGAACAGATTGCCTATGATGTGGCACAGTTCCTCGCATGGGCCGGCGAACCAAAGCAGACAAACCGGAAATCGGCGGGGCTGGCCGTCATGGCATATCTGCTGATCTTTGCCGGTCTGCTCTGGTTCTCCTACAAGCGCATCTGGCGCAATGTCGGCCACTGAGCCCTGCTGCCATGTCGAAACAACGGGCCGTCTTTCCTTTCGGAAGGGCGGCCCGTTGCCTTTTTTGAGGTGAAACGATCATGGTCGGGAATGACAGTATCGGGGTGATCGTCATCGACACGCTGGAGCGAGCCGCGCAGGCCTGCGCGGATCCGGCGCCTCCTGTCTACAGACGGCTGTTTGCGATGCATCCGGAATTCGAGTCCATGTTCAGCCTCGATACGGATGGCGGCGTGCGCGGTTCGATGTTGCAGACCGCATTCGACTGCCTGATCGACCTTGCGGGCGAAGGGCGCGCCGCGCCGGCCATCCTCACCTCGGAACGTATGAATCATGACGGCTATGGCGTTCCACCCGAGACATTTGAGTGGTTCTTCGGGGCAATCCGCGACACGGTGCGCGACCTCAATGGGCAGGCTTGGCAGGACCGGGAGGAAAGCGCCTGGGCGGTGCTTCTGGACAGGCTGCACCATCTGCCCGCCTGAGGCCTGGTCATGCGCGTCTGAATTGACCGGGTGGCCGGCGCGCTCCAATCGGGCGACAAGACTGACACAATCGGAGCGCAGATCATGAGCAGATGGACACTCGGCATTCTAGGCGGATCGGGACTTTACGATATTGCCGGCCTTGAAGAGCCCCGTGAAGAGGCGGTCGAGACGCCGTGGGGCCAGCCGTCGGCGCCGCTGATGCGCGGGCGCCTCGGGGCGGTGGAGCTGGTCTTCCTGCCGCGCCATGGTCGCGGGCACAGTCTGACGCCGACCGCCGTGCCCTATCGCGCGAATATCGATGCGCTGAAACGGGCCGGCTGCAGCGACATTCTCTCCTTTTCGGCCTGTGGATCACTCAAGTCAGCTTATGCGCCCGGCGAGTTCGTCGCCGTCGACCAGTTCATCGACCGCACATTTGCGCGCGAGAAGAGCTTTTTCGGCCCTGGCATGGTGGCGCATGTCTCGATGGCTCACCCGGTCTGCGAGCGCCTGTCGGGGCTGGGGGCTGACGCCCTGGTCTCGGTCGGCGCGCATGTGCATCGCGGCGGCACCTATCTCTCCATGGAAGGCCCGCAATTCTCGACCCTGGCCGAGAGCCAGCTTTATCGACACTGGGGATGCGATGTCATCGGCATGACCAATATGCCCGAAGCCAAGCTCGCACGCGAGGCCGAGCTGCCCTATGCAACCCTCGCCATGGTCACAGATTATGATTGCTGGCATGAAGAGGAAGAGGCTGTCTCGGTGACCAATGTGCTGGAAATCATGCACCGGAATGCCGATCATGCGCGAAAGGCCATCATCGCACTTGCCGACCGCCTGTCGGGCCTGGAGCGCACGCCAAGCCCGCAAGGCATCGAGACCTGTCTCGATCATGCCCTCATCACCGCGCCCGAGATGCGCGATCCCGCTATGCTGGAAAAACTGGACGCCGTGGCCGGGCGGGTTCTACATGGCAAAGGATGACGTGCGGCAAGGTCTTTGCTAGGGGAAGCGCGTTCCCGAAGGAGGGATGGGATGTTTACTGTAGAGTTCCAGACTGGAGCACTTCTCCTTCTGGCGGCGGCCAGTCTTGTGGTCGCCTGGACCATATGGGCCGAGCGCAATGACCGCCAGGAAGCGGCCAGCCAGACGCTTGAAGGCGTCGGCCATGAACTGAGGATCACGATCCAGCGTTTCATGGTCGAACTGGCCGGGATCACGCGCGGCCAGATGGTACAGGGCGGCGAGCTGATGGCGATCTCCCACCCCCAGCTCGATGCAGTCTATTCGGCCATGATCCGCGCCAACCGCAATGCGCTCTCGGTGATTGGCGCGACCTATCAGACATTGCAGGCGCGCAAGATGGATATCCGCGCGGCCTGGGCGCAGGGGCGCGATGCGACGCCTGAAGCCGACGAGGCCGTCGATGCAGTCATCGATGCCATTGTGACGCTGTATCTCTGGGAAGAGCATGGCGGCCGGCGACCGGCGGACGCGCATGCGACCCGTTCCTGGCATGTGCGCGAATGGATGAAGGGCCATGGCTGGAAACGGTCGGATATCTTCCCCGGACTGCATCTGAGGGATGAAGTGGTCCGCCGGCTTCGGGCCTATGGAATGACGCTGACGCCGCAGCCGCTCTCGCATACGGCGCATGAATATTATTCGATGCGCTATGACCGTTATGCCGATGAGCATGGCCCCTTTGGCCGGCGCCGCAGGAGTGACAATGCAGGCGGCAATGGCGCAGTCGGTGTGCCGGGCTGACACAGATCGTCCCGGCCGGGGCCGTGGCCCGCTTTTACCAAGACTGTCTGGAGCGCAGAGATGGATCTGAAGGCCACCATCAGGACAATACCTGATTATCCGAAACCCGGCATCATGTTTCGGGACGTTTCGACCCTGCTTGGCGATGGCGGGGCCTTTGCCGAAGCGGTGCGCCAGATCGCAACGCCCTGGCGCGGCCAGTCGCTTGGCAAGGTGGCCGGGATTGATGCGCGCGGCTTCATTCTTGGTGGCGCGGTGGCCTATGATCTGCGCGCGGCTTTCCTGCCCCTGCGCAAGCCGGGCAAGCTTCCTTTCGACACCTATGAAGAGAGTTATGAACTCGAATATGGCTCGGACGCGCTGCATATGCATGTCGATGGCGTGCATCCCGGCGAGAAAGTGCTCCTGATCGACGATCTGATCGCGACCGGGGGGACAGCCGAAGCCGGCGTCAAGCTGCTGCGCCGTGGCGGGGCCGAAGTGGTTGGCGCGGCTTTCCTCGTCGACCTGCCGGAGCTTGGTGGTGCGGACCGGCTGCGAGGATTGGGCATAGAGGTCCAGGCTCTTGTCGCATTCGACGGGCACTGAGACTTTACACAGTCCCGCCCAAGACAAACCGGCCGGCTTCACTTAAGCCCTTGCCTTCATTCACTGGCGAATGGAGGCAAACATGACCGACCACATGAACAAGATCGATATCCGCAATACTGGCGGAAAGGAAACCGGCGTCATCAATGGTGACACGGCGAATCTGGCCCTTGGCGGCCATGGCGCGGAAGGCGACATCATCCTGCGCAATGGCAAGGGCGAGGATACGGTCCACCTGGATGGCGGCGATGCCAATCTCCGGCTCGGTGGCCATGGTCACAATGCCGATATCGGCATGTATTCCGATGACGGGAAACTCCGCATCCATGTCGATGGTGGCAAGGCCAATATCTATATGGGCGGGGAGGGCGCCGCCGGTGATCTGAGCCTGAAGAACACTGATGGCGTCTCGACCGTGCACCTTGATGGCGGCACGGCCAACCTGATGATGGGCGGCGGGGGTGCCTCCGGCGATATCGCGCTCCAGAACGGGCAGGACCAGCAGACCGTCTTTCTTGATGGCGGCGATGGCAATCTTCGCCTCGGCGGTGGCGGGTCAAATGGCGATATCGGAATGTTTTCCGATGACGGGAAGCTGCGCATGCATATCGATGGCGGCCGGGCCAATATCTATGCAGGCGGCGAAGGCGCGGCCGGCGACATCGCGCTGAAGGATGATGATGGCAACACGGTGATCCATCTGGATGCCGGAGATGGCGTGATCCGGATCAGGGGCGATCATGTCCAGACCGCAGACCATGTGTTCGCTGCGGGATACGATCTGAAACCGCTGGCTGACCTGGAAGCCTTTATTGCCACGAGGGGCCACCTGCCGGGTGTGCAGAGCGCTGCCGAGATGCGCCGCGACGGGGTCGATCTCAACGCCATAAATGGAGCACTGCTGGAAAAGGTCGAGGAGCTGACCCTGCATGTCATCGAACAGGATAAGCGGATCGCCGCGCTCGAAGCGAAACTCGGCGAGGTGAACTGAGCTTCGCCGGCGGGGCCTTTCCCCTGACCGGGAGGGGCTCCACGCGCTCGGCAGTTTCAGGATGGACGCTTCATTGAGTGCGCGCCACCTGTTCACCAGATTGTGTCTGGCCGCCGGGTATGGAGGGAACCAGATACAGGATCATGAGACACATGACTTTCTCGCGCCGCCAGATGATCATGGTTGGTACCGCTTCGCTGGCCCTTACGGCCTGCCATGCCGCCAACGGGGACGAGGATATCGCCCAGCCGGACGAAAATTCCGATTTTGCCGGTTCACCATGGCGCGAGATGACCGAGGCGGACTGGCGCGAGCGGCTGTCACCGGGCGCTTTCCAGGTCATGCGTGCCGAGGGGACCGAGCGGCGCTTCACTTCGCCCCTGAATGACGAGACGCGCGAGGGGACATATGTCTGCAAGGGCTGCGAATTGCCGCTCTTCCGTTCGGCGCAGAAATTTGACAGCGGAACGGGCTGGCCGAGCTTCTGGGACCATGTTCCCGGCGCGCTTGGCACCAAACCCGACCGGAAGCTGCTTATTGTGCGCACCGAGTATCACTGCGCGCGTTGCCTGTCCCATCAGGGCCATGTCTTCGAGGACGGCCCGCGGCCGACGGGGCTGCGATATTGCAATAATGGCATCGCCCTGAATTTCGTTCCGGCCTGATGCGCCGGCGCACGGTAAAGGCGCGGCACTGAATTTGCGTGGAATTTCCGACGGCCCATCAAGCGGCCGGAAATCGGAGGTTCGCCCATGTCATTGCGTTTCCCGGCCCTCATCGCGATTGTGGCCCTTGTCTCCTTCGTCACGGCGTGGTGCCTGCCGGGTCTTTCAGCGACGGATGAGCCGGAACTGGCTGCCGCGCCGTCGCCGGCATCCATGCGCCCGCGCCAGGCCGTGGATGAGCCGAGCCTGTGGAGGATCCGCGCGCGGGAAGCCTATGGCCCGCCTGTTCCCCTTGGTGGGGTGCCCGCATCCGTTCCCGGGCGCCTCATGCAACAGGCTTGCGAAGCCGTGGCCGAGGGGACATGGCAGGTTCCATCCGGCGCCCGACAGCGCGACCTTTGCGTCTGTGTCGGCCGGATGATGGACCGTACGCCAGAGGCTGAGGGCCTTGCCGCGCTGACTGACCAGCTGTTCGTGACCCGGCAGCCGCCGCACCCGAACAGTTCCGAAATGGCGACCGCACTCATCACGGCGCGCATCGCCTGTCAGCGAGGCCTGTTTGCAGCGCTGCGCGCGGAGGGCTGAAAGCGCGAACATTGCCGCCGGTGCCGGAAGCGGTCTATCAAGGGGTCATGTGCGGGCGGTTTTTCAGACATGACATCAGCTGGGCCGACTATGCAGGCGCGCTCGACCTTATCATCCCCGACAAGGTCGACCCGCCCGAGGCGACCTATAATGCCCCGCCGATGAGCCACCAGCCGGTGTTCCGGCTGGCTGAGCGCAACCCTGACGGGCGCTGCGAACTCGCGCCAATGCTCTGGAGCCTCATCCCCTCCTGGTGGAAGAAGCCGTTGCAGGAGAAGACATTCTCCAGCTTCAACGCGAAATGCGAGACGGCAGCGGAAAAACCGGTTTTTCGCGGCGCTTTCAGATATCGCCGCTGCCTGGTGCCGGTCAGCGGGTTCTATGAGTGGACAGGGCCCAAGGGCAGCAAACTGCCCTTTGCCATCGCCTTGCGAAACCGGCGCTGGTTCTGTCTTGCCGGCCTGTGGGATCGCGCCATGATCGATGGCTCGGAGATCGACAGTTTCACCATTCTGACCACCATTCCGAATGATGTGGTCGCGGGGCTGCACACACGTATGCCGGTGATCATTGCGCCGGACCAGTATGCCCGCTGGCTCGATCCGCAGAGCGGCCCGGTGGGGGATCTGTTTGAGCCTTTCCCGGCGGCGGACATGCATGCCTGGCCGGTCAGTCCCGATGTCGGAAATGTGCGTAACAACCGGCCCGACCTGATCGAAGAGGCGTGAGTTTCAAGTCTGCAAATGGCGCCCTTGACATTTGCGCTGACAGAACCGGGTTGAAGCTGGCCGCGAGCGCCGCCAAATCCTTTCCAACACAGTCGGAGAATCGCCCGATGATCGGGTGAGACGGCCAGCTGCCGCTGAGCGGGGCCGGCCAGCCAGAAGGAGGCAGTCAATGCCAGAGAACAAGACACTCCCCGTCCTACCCCTGCGGGATATTGTCGTCTTCCCGGACATGGTGGCGCCGCTTTTCGTGGGCCGCGACAAGTCCGTGCGCGCGCTTGAGATGGTGGAAGAGGGCGAGAACGAGATCATGCTCGTCGCCCAGAAGGATGCCTCGGTCGATGAACCGGGCGCAGGCGAAATTTACACCACAGGGACTGTCGCCACGATCCTGCAGCTATTGAAATTGCCGGATGGCACAGTGAAAGTGCTTGTCGAGGGCCGTGCGCGCGCGGCTCTGGCGCAGCTCCATGATCGCGGCGACTATTTCGAGGCCGATCTTGTTGTCTCGGATTCCGCAGAGGTCGAAGGCGAAGATACCGAGGCGCTGGTGCGCGCGGTGATCGAGCAGTTTGAGAGTTACGTAAAACTCAACCGCAAGATCCCGCCGGAATCGGTGTCCACCATCTCGCAGACCTCCGAACCCGGACGGCTTGCCGATGCCGTGGCCTCCCAGCTTTCGGTCAAGCTCGGCGAAAAGCAGGAACTGCTTGAACTCACCGATCCGCGCGCGCGCCTCGAGAAGGTGTTCGCTCTCATGGAGGGCGAAATGGGCATGCTGCAGATGGAGCGGAAGATCAAGAACCGCGTCAAAAGGCAGATGGAGAAGACCCAGCGCGAATATTATCTCAATGAGCAGATGAAGGCGATCCAGCGCGAGCTCGGCGAGCAGGGCGAAGGTGGCGAGCGCGACGAGATTTCCGAACTTGAGGACAAGCTGGCGGAGAAGAAGCTGCCTGAGGAGGCGCGCACCAAGGTCGATGCCGAAATCAAGAAGCTTCGCCAGATGAGCCCGATGTCTGCCGAAAGCACGGTTGTACGCAACTATCTCGACTGGATCGTGTCGCTTCCCTGGGGCGAGCGCAAGGATATCGAGATCGATCTCGACAAAGCGCAGAAGCAGCTCGACGACGATCATTATGGTCTCGACAAGGTCAAGGAACGGATCATCGAGTATCTGGCGGTGCAGAAGCGGACTGAGAAGCTGCGCGGGCCCATCCTGTGTCTCGTCGGCCCGCCCGGCGTCGGTAAGACCTCGCTCGGCCGTTCGATTGCCGAAGCCACGGGCCGCGATTTCGTGCGCGTGTCGCTTGGTGGTGTGCGCGACGAGGCGGAGATTCGCGGTCACAGGCGGACCTATATCGGCTCCATGCCCGGGCGGATCATTCAGTCCATGAAGAAAGCCAGCTCCGGCAATCCCTTCTTCCTGCTCGATGAGATCGACAAGATGGGAATGGATTTCCGCGGTGATCCGGCTTCGGCGCTGCTGGAGGTGCTCGACCCTGAGCAGAATGCCAGTTTCAACGACCATTATCTCGAGCTGGATTACGATCTCTCGGACGTGATGTTCGTGACCACGGCGAACTCGCTCAACATGCCCCAGCCCCTGCTGGATCGTATGGAGATCATCCGGATCGCGGGCTATACTGAAGATGAGAAGCTGGAGATTGCCAAGCGCCATCTCATTCCCAAGATCCGCGATAATCACGGCCTGAAGGAAGCCGAATGGCAGGTGACGGACGGGGCAATTCTCGATCTTGCGCGGTATTACACCCGCGAGGCCGGTGTTCGGAACATGGAGCGCGAGATCGCCCGGCTTGCGCGCAAATCGGTGCGTGAGATTGCTCAGGACGAGACCGTCAGTGCCGTGACGATCACGGCGGAAAACCTCTCCGACTATGCCGGCGTGCGCAAATTCCGCTATGGCCTGGCCGATGAGACCGACCAGATCGGCGCGGTGACGGGCCTGGCCTGGACCGAGACCGGCGGTGACCTGCTGACGATTGAGGCGGTGTCGATGCCCGGACGCGGTGCCATGAAGGTGACCGGTAATCTGCGCGACGTGATGAAGGAATCGATCCAGGCGGCGAGCTCGCTTGTTCGCTCACGGGCGGTGACACTCGGCATCAAGCCGAACATGTTCAACACGACCGACATTCACGTCCATGTGCCCGAAGGTGCCACTCCCAAGGATGGCCCGTCGGCCGGTATCGCCATGACGACAGCGATCGTCTCGCTGCTCACCGGCAATCCGGTCTCGCGCGAAGTGGCAATGACAGGCGAAGTGACGCTTCGCGGGCGCGTGCTGCCGATTGGCGGGCTGAAGGAGAAACTGCTTGCAGCCCTTCGCGGGGGTATCCGCACGGTGCTAATCCCGCAGGAGAATGAGAAGGATCTGGTCGACATTCCGGAGAATGTCAAAAGCCAGCTCAGTATCGTTCCGGTGTCGGACATCAATGAGGTGTTCGCGCGGGCGCTGACCCGTCCGCTCAAGCAGATTGCATGGACGGAAGAAGATGAGGCCGCGCTCCAGGCCTCGTTGGCCGGGCGTGCCGGCGAGGGCGCTGGCACGGGCAGCGATCCGATCCGGACCAACTGATCCGGACATTGATAAGACTGGAAACGGCCGTCCTTTTGGGGCGGCCGTTTTCGATTCGTTAACCCTGAGACTTGAAATGAACATGCGTTCACATTATATTTCTCATAGCTGCTGGGGCGCCTCTATGGAGACGAACATGTTTTTTGCCGCTCTCTTGACCATTGGCCTGGGCCTTGGTCTTGTGATGGGCGCGCTGTCGCATCCGAAAGTCTATGCGGCACTGACCGGCGCGCGCCGCAGCTCAGCCGACTTCAATGATTGCGCGCGTTTCTGACATCGTCGAAACGCTTGCGGATGTGGGGCAGGACAGATAGCGTCCGCGCCGTTCTCAAGGCCGGAAAGTCATGACCTGATGCCCGCACGCAAGACTCCCAAATCCTTCCAGGATCTCATCCTGACGCTTCAGAGCTATTGGGCCGGGCAGGGCTGTGCCATCCTGCAGCCCTATGACATGGAGGTCGGCGCCGGCACGCTGCATCCGGCGACGGTGCTGCGCGCGCTGGGGCCGAAGCCCTGGCGGGCGGCCTATGTCCAGCCCTCGCGCCGGCCGGCCGATGCGCGCTATGGCGAGAACCCCAACCGGCTCGGCCATTATTATCAGTACCAGGTGATCCTGAAGCCCAATCCGAATGACCTGCAGGACCTCTATCTCGAAAGTCTCTATGCCATCGGGATCGACCCGAAAGTTCACGATATCCGCTTTGTCGAGGATGACTGGGAGAACCCCACCGTCGGCGCCTGGGGGCTCGGCTGGGAGGTCTGGTGCGACGGCATGGAGGTCAGCCAGTACACTTATTTCCAGCAGGTTGGCGGGCTCGATGTCTACCCGGTCTCCGGCGAGCTGACCTATGGGCTGGAGCGCCTGGCGATGTATGTGTTCGGCGTCGACAATGTCTATGACCTGCCCTTCAACGCGCCCGATTCAGCCACGCCGCTAACCTATGGCGACGTGTTCCACCAAAACGAGGTCCAGCAGAGCCATTTCAATTTCGAGCTCGCCGATGTGGACATGCTGCTTGAGTGGTTCAAAGGCTGCGAAAGCCAGTCCACGACGCTGCGCGAGGCGGGCCTGCCGCTGCCGGCCTATGATTTCGCGCTCAAGGCCAGCCATTGTTTCAACCTGATCGACGCGCGCGGCGCGATCAGCCCGACAGAGCGCCAGGCTTATATCGCCCGCGTGCGCGATCTCGCCCGCGGCGCTGCGGCGCTTTATGCCGAGCAGGAGGAGGGAGCATCCAATGCCTGAACCCGAAATCGCGGGCCGTGAGCCCATCGCTATCGAGGTGGAAGAGGGCAAGGTCTACTGGTGGTGCACCTGCGGACGCTCGGCCAGCCAGCCTTTCTGCGACGGCTCGCACAAGGCCACCGATTTCTTCCCGGAAGGCTGGGAGGCGCCGAAAACCGGCAAGGTGTTCTTCTGCACCTGCAAGCGCACCAGCAGGGCTCCACTCTGCGACGGCCGCCATAATAATTTATGATTCTCACGCGCGCAACCTGAGCCCTTGACCCGGGGCGCGAGGGGCTTATTCCCCGCCCGGTCCCTCCTGCAAGCGCGAAGGCGCCCTTCATGCCCGAACTGCTCCTTGAAATCCTCTCAGAAGAAATCCCCGCCCGCATGCAGGCAAGGGCCGAAGCCGACCTGATGAAGGCGATCGGGGACGGGGTGAACGCGGCGGGCCTGTCCTATGACACCGGTTTTGCCTGGTCCGGCCCGCGCCGGCTGGGCGTGTGCCTGCAGGGCCTGACGGCGCGCTCGGAAGATGTGCGCGAGGAGCGCAAGGGCCCGAAACTGGGCGCGCCGGACAAGGCCATCGAGGGCTTCCTGCGCGGGGCCGGCCTCTCGAGCATTGACGAGGCGCAGGTCCGGTCCGATCCGAAAAAGGGCGACTTCTATGTCGCGGTGATCGAGACGCCGGGGCGCGAGGCGGGCGATATCATCGCCGATCTGGTGCCGGGCGTGATCCGCGGCTTTCACTGGCCGAAATCCATGCGTTGGGGCGAGGGCGAGCTGCGCTGGGTGCGCCCGCTGCAGCGCATCACCTGCGTGCTGGATGGCGCGGTCGTGCCGTTCGCGATTGGCGGAATCGAGAGCGGGAATGAGACCGAGGGCCACCGTGTGCATGGTCGCGGGCCGTTCACCGTGAGCGGCTGGGAGGATTATCGCGCCCAGCTGGAGAGCGACGGCAAGGTGCGCCTCACCCGTGAGGATCGCCGCGCGCTGATCGAGACGGCGGCGAAGAAGGCCTGCGCGAAGCAGAAGCTGGAACTGGTCGAGGATCGCGGCCTGCTCGAAGAGGTCACGGGGCTTGCTGAATGGCCGGTGGTCATTCTCGGCGATATGGACCCGGCCTTTCTCGACCTGCCCGATGAGGTGATCCAGCTGTCCATGCGCACCCACCAGAAATATTTCGCGGTGCGCGACCCGGCCACGGGCAAGCTCGCCCCGCATTTCGTCGTGGTGGCCAATATCGCGGCGAAGGACAAGGGGAAGAAGATTGCTGAGGGCAATTCGCGGGTGCTGTCGGCGCGGCTGAATGATGCGCAGTTTTTCTGGGAGAATGACCGGAAAAAGGGGCTGGGCGCGATGGCGGGCGAGCTTCACCGCATCGCCTTCAAGGAAGAGCTGGGCTCCATCGGCGACAAGGTCGGGCGGGTGGCGGCGCTGGCGCGCGAGCTGGCACCGAAGGTTGGCGCTGACCCCGACCTTGCCGAACGCGCCGCGCGGCTCGCCAAGGCCGATCTGGTTTCCGAGATGGTCTATGAATTCCCCGAGCTGCAGGGCGTGATGGGGCGGTATTATGCTCTGGAGGCTGGAAATTCCCCCTTCGAGCCGCATTCGCGGCCCACTTCCCCCGCAAGCGGGGGAAGAGACGACCGGGAGCCTGGCGCCGATCTTCCCCCGCCTGCGGGGGAAGTGCCCCGAAGGGGCGAAGGGGGCCTTCTCAGCGGTCTCAGCGAAGACGAGATCATGCAGGTCGCTGACGCCATCGCCGATCATTACCGCCCGCAGGGGCCTTCGGATGATGTGCCCACCGCGCCGGTGAGTATAGCCGTGGCGCTGGCCGACAAGCTCGACACGCTGGTCGGCTTCTGGGCGATCGGAGAGAAACCCACCGGCAGCAAGGACCCGTTCGCCCTGAGACGCGCAGCGCTGGGCGTGGTGCGGATCGTGTTGGAGAACGGGCTTCGAACGCCGATTGAAGCGCTCATGCTCAAGTCTTCCATGCTTTGGCTCGGCGTCAACTTCGCGTCATACGCATTTAGCGCAATGGCTCTCTTGCGAGAAAATAGAAATCCGTTCGTTGAGTTTCCGCTTAATGTGGCTGGCCGCAGCCAACCAATCGGGTTTCGTCAAGAACGCTTCTGGGAGTACCTCACCGCAGGCACAACCTTTGCCGACACGAGTTTCGAGGCTAGAAACGCGAGGCACTTTTATTCGCTACCCAGCGCAATACGCAGACTTATTTATGCTGAAGTGCCGGGTGATTTCGACGCCTTAGATGAATCAGTGGATTGGCAGTATCTCGACTTGTGGGATGATGATGCGACTGACACAGCAGCATTGATTGAACGACTTAAAGAGCGTCAAGCACTAGCGGGAATAGAAGCAAAATCTAGCGAGCTCTTGAGCGCTGCCACGGAGCTTTCGACGGTATTCAGCCGAATGATTGACGCATATGAAATGGTTCAGGATTGGGACCTTCCGATGGGGGAGGCGTTCCAAGTCGTTGATGCTGATTATCCCAACAGTCCGAAAACAAAATCATATCTGAAAAAAGTCATAGCAGATGACCTCCTCGCCTTCTTCGCCGACCGGCTCAAGCAAGTGCTGCGCGACCAGGGCAAGCGCCATGACCTCATCGACGCCGTGTTTGCGCTCGGCACCCCGCCGCAAGGCGGCAAGGGCGACCGCCCGCCGGCCGGTCCGGCCGCCCCCGCGGAGGCGTCGGCGCAGCCGACAACAGCCGCGAGCGCAAATGACGACCTGCTTCTCATCACCCGCCGCGTCGACGCCCTCACCGGCTTTCTCGCCACTGAGGATGGGGCCAATCTCCTCGCTGGCTACAAGCGCGCGGCGAATATTCTTCGGGCCGAGGAGAAGAAGGACGATACGCGCTATGAGGGCGCGCCCGATGCCGCGCTGTTTGCCGAAGATTCGGAACGCGCCTTGCATTCGGCGATCACGCAGGCGCGCGGCGATGTCGATGCGGCGCTTGCCAAGGAGGATTTCGAGGCGGCCATGTCGGCGCTTGCGCAGCTGCGCGGGCCGGTGGACGCGTTCTTCGAGGATGTGATGGTGAATGCGGAAGATGCGGCGGTGCGCGAAAATAGGCTCTTGATCCTGGCGGCGATCCGGGATGCTCTCCACGCCGTTGCGGATTTTTCCAAGATCGAAAACTGACCTGGAGTTGTTTGAAATGGGTGAACCGGCCATGCAGCGCGCAAGCGAAACCTGGGTCTACTCCTTCGGCGCCGGAAGCGCTGATGGCGATACCTCGATGAAGAACCTTCTCGGCGGCAAGGGCGCCAATCTTGCCGAGATGGCAAAGCTCGGCCTGCCGGTGCCACCCGGATTTACCCTTTCAACCGAAGTCTGCACAGCCTTTTACGACCTTGGCCGTCAATACCCGCCGGGCCTGGACGCGCAGACACAGGCAGCGCTGAAACTGGTTGAGGAGCGCGCGGGCAAACGCTTCGGCGACGCGGAAAATCCGCTGCTCGTCTCGGTGCGCTCTGGCGCGCGCGCCTCCATGCCGGGGATGATGGATACGGTGCTCAATCTCGGCCTGAACGAGACGACGACGCAGGGCCTTGCCAAAAAGGCCGGCGATGAGCGCTTTGCCTATGACAGCTATCGCCGCTTCATCCAGATGTATTCCAATGTCGTGCTCGGCCTGCGCCATGACGTGTTCGAGGAAATCCTTGAAGACTACAAGGAGCGCGAGGACTACACGCTCGACACCGACATGACGGCCGACGACTGGAAGGCGATCATCGCCCAGTACAAGCAGGCGGTGCAGGACAAGCTCGGCAAGCCCTTCCCCGATGATCCTCATGACCAGCTCTGGGGCGCGATCGGCGCGGTGTTCGGCTCGTGGATGAATGACCGCGCGAAAACCTATCGCAAGCTCAATGACATTCCCCATGAATGGGGCACGGCGGTGAATGTCCAGGCCATGGTGTTCGGAAACATGGGCGAGACCTCGGCGACTGGTGTGGCTTTCACGCGCGATCCGTCCACCGGTGAGGCCGTCTTTTACGGCGAATACCTGATCAATGCGCAGGGTGAGGATGTGGTCGCCGGCATTCGCACGCCCGCACCGATCTCCGATTCCCGGGCTGAAGCGCTCTCTTCGGAGGAAATGTCGCTCGAACAGGCCATGCCGGCCGTCTATGGCGAGCTTGTGGACGTCGCCAACACGCTGGAGCGCCATTATCGCGACATGCAGGACCTCGAGTTCACGGTCGAGGAAGGCAAGCTGTATATGTTGCAGACCCGCACGGGCAAACGCACGGCGGCAGCATCCCTGAAGATTGCCGTGGACATGGCCGCAGACGGGCTGATTTCCGAAGAGGAGGCAATCCTGCGCCTTGAGCCAGCCCAGCTCGACCAGCTCCTGCACCCCACAATTGCAGAAGATGCGCAGCGCGACGTGCTTGTCCAGGCGCTGCCGGCCAGCCCCGGCGCGGCTGTCGGAGAAGTGGTCTTTGACAGCGACGAGGCGGCGTCTCTCGCCGAAAAGGGTGTCGATGTCATCCTGGTGCGCGTGGAAACGAGCCCGGAAGACATTCACGGCATGCATGCGGCCAAGGCCATCGTCACCGCGCGTGGCGGCATGACTTCCCATGCCGCCGTGGTGGCGCGCGGCATGGGCCGGCCTTGCGTTTGCGGCGCTGGCGCCATGCAGATCGACAGCGAGGCGGGGCTGTTCCGTGTGGGCGGACGGGAAGTGAAGAAAGGCGACATCATCACAGTCGATGGCGCCGCCGGCCAGGTGCTGTTCGGCGCAGCCAGCATGAGCCAGCCCGATCTTTCCGGCGATTTCGGCACGCTGATGGAATGGGCTGACAAGGTCCGGCGTCTCCGGGTGCGGACAAATGCGGAAACACCAGCCGACACGCGCGTCGCGGTGAATTTCGGCGCCGAAGGGATCGGTCTTTGCCGCACCGAGCACATGTTCTTCGATGCCGAGCGCATCCCGGTGGTTCGCGCAATGATCCTCGCCGAAAATGAGGCGGGCCGGCGCGAGGCGCTGGAGAAGCTTCTGCCGTTCCAGCGCTCCGATTTCCGGGAGATTTTCGAGATCATGGAGGACCGGCCCTGCACAATCCGCCTCCTTGATCCGCCGCTTCACGAATTCCTGCCGCACAGCGACGAGGATCTCACCGCCGTCGCAAAGGCTTCGGGGCTCGATCCGGCGGCGCTCAAACGGCGCGCGGGCGAGCTGCATGAGAGCAATCCCATGCTCGGCCATCGCGGCTGCCGGCTTGGCATCACCTATCCGGAAATCTACGAGATGCAGGCCCGAGCCATTTTCGAAGCGGCGGTGGAAGTGGCGAAATCGACGGGCCGCAAACCGATCCCGGAAGTGATGATCCCGCTGGTGGCGACCCATGCCGAGCTCTCCATCCTCAAGGACCTGGTTGACCGCACCGCGACTGCTGTGTTCGAGAAGAGCGGCGAGACGCTGGAATATCTTGTCGGGACGATGATCGAATTGCCGCGTGCGGCCCTGCGCGCGGGCGAGATTGCCGAATCGGCAGCCTTCTTCTCGTTTGGCACCAATGACCTGACACAGACGACACTCGGAATTTCCCGCGACGATGCCGGGCGGTTCCTGAAAGTGTATGAGGATCTGGGCATCTATGAGAAAGATCCGTTCGTGACGCTGGACCAGTCCGGTGTCGGCGAGCTTGTGCAGCTTGCGGCGGAACGCGGACGCAAGACGCGGCCGGGGATCAAGCTCGGCATTTGCGGGGAACATGGCGGCGATCCCGCATCTGTGTCATTCTGCCACACGGCGGGGCTCGATTATGTGTCATGTTCGCCCTATAGGGTGCCGATTGCGCGTCTGGCGGCGGCTCATGCGGCGCTCAAAAATGCATGATTGCGTCCATAATCCGGACTGAATCCTTAAGCGAAATCGTGACAAAATTGCAACATTGCGAATGTTGCGGTCACGATTTCTAAAGGGAAATCTGGGAAAAAGTCCAGTTTTTGGAATGTATTAAGTGGGATGAGTTCATGCGCTGAAACAAGGGCGGGATTAAGGCTTCTGTTCCTTTGCAAAAATCGTCGCCCCGCGTGTGGCGAACTTCTTGCTTTGCCAGCTTTACCCAGCATATGGCGGACAGCTAGCAAGCGTCCCCCTGACTGGGGTGGGGCCAAACGATCTGTGCGAAATATGATGCACAGACAGAGACGACTGGTGGGTCACGACATGTTAACGTTCAGGACAGAGTATAAAAGTCTTGTGGATTCGATCCGCGCGCCGTTTCATTCGGTACGCGACTGGTGGGCTGTCATGACTGATCGCGAACGCCGCAAGGCGACTCTTCGGGCCGTGTCGGCAGTTGCCTGTGTCGGCGTCGTGACGGCGGCCATGCCGGCCATCTCTGCATCTGTAGAAACTCAGCGCGATCTGGCAGATGCCCGGATGAAGGCGCAGCGCTTTGCCGAGATAGGTGATGGCAGCGCCGCAGCACGGTCACTTCCCGGCGCCCCCGCCATCGCGCAACACCCCTGGCTGGTTCGGGTTGAGCACACTTTTGCGCGTGAGGGGAATTCCGCACTTGGGCGCTACGCTTCCTTCGATCGCGACACAGCAGCTCTGGAATCAGTGTCCAGTTTCCGCCCGAGACACCTGAAGCTGGCTGAACATGTTCGCGATGAGCACAAATGCATGTCCGAAGCGGTGTATTATGAGGCGCGTAGCGAAAGCACCTCTGGCCAGCTCGCCGTTGCCGAGGTCATCTCCAATCGGGTTGAAGATCATCGTTATCCGAACAGCGTCTGCGAGGTTGTCTATCAGGGGGCGACCCGGACAACAGGTTGCCAATTCACCTTCACTTGTGACGGCGCCATGGCAATCAAGCCGCGCGGAAAGCGCTGGGAAGCGGCCAAGGCAGTCGCTGCCCAGGTGATTATGGGCATCAACGAGCCGCGCACCGGGCGTGCCACGCATTATCATGCGACCTATGTAAACCCGGTCTGGAATTCCGGTCTCATCCAGACCGAACAGATCGGCGTCCATGTCTTCTACCGTTTTCCGCAGGGGCGCGAATGGGCGTCAGCGCGCCGTAAACTGGCGGTTCGCATGGAGTCGCGTCAGCAGGCGAGGAATGGCGGTTCTATCGTCACCGTGTCTGCCGATGCGGATGCAGATAACCTGAATGCCCGCAGCCTGTCGGTCCTCAAATCCGCCCCCGATGCGGCACCCTGACGAGGCTGGCGTATGGCAGGCAGGGTCAGTTTCGAAGCCGTAGATAATTATATCGATAGCCTGTTCGTGCCCGACGATCCCGCGCTGCAGGGCGCCATTGATCGCGCGCGCGCTCATGGGCTTCCGGCGATCGAAGTCTCGCCCGGGCAGGGCAAGCTCCTTTATCTGCTCGCCCGGATTGCCGGCGCGCGTCGGATTCTTGAAATCGGAACGCTGGCGGGATATTCGACCATCTGGCTGGGCCGTGCCCTGCCAAAGGATGGCGAACTTGTGTCGCTGGAACGCGATCCAAAACATGCAGACGTGGCGCGGGCGTCCCTGAAAGCGGCTGGACTTGATGGTCAGTGCGATGTGCGGAGCGGCGCTGCGCTTGACCTTCTTCCCGGGCTGGAGCCATCTTTCGATCTCATCTTCATCGATGCCAACAAGGAATCCTACCCGGCCTATCTCAATCATGCTGTCCGGCTGGCCCGGCCGGGCGGGCTGATCATCGCTGACAATGTCGTGCGCAAGGGAACTGTGCTCGCGCCACCCGGAATCGACCCCCAGGCGATTGGTGCGGCCGCCTTCAACCAGTCCCTCGCCGAGCATCCGCACCTTGAGGCGATCATCCTCCAGCAGGTCGGAATCAAGGGGCATGACGGGCTGGCGATCGCGCGGGTGAAGAGCGCGGATGATGACTGATCCGAAAGACGCGTCAGACCCGCGGGGGCGCGTGCTGGTCATCGCCGGGTCCGACAGCGGTGGCGGCGCGGGCATCCAGGCCGATATCAAGGCTATCACGGCTATGGGCGGTTTCGCCATGACGGCGGTGACAGCCATCACGGTGCAGGATACGCTGGCTGTCCACTCAGTCTGGCCTGTCCCGGTCGACGCCGTTATCGGCCAGATCCGCGTGACGCTGGCTGATCTTGGCGCCGATGTGATCAAGACCGGCATGCTCGGCGATCGCGCGCTGGTGGAGGCCATAGCCGAAGAGTTGGATGCACGCGCAGCAGGAGCCATGCCGCGTGTGATCGACCCGGTCATGGTGTCGAGCAGTGGCGACAGGCTCCTGCCAAACAGTGCAATCGATACAATTCGAACATTGTTGGTTCCCCATGCCGCGCTGGTCACGCCAAATGCGTGGGAAGCGGAAATCCTGACGCGCAAATCCGTCGACAGCGTTGATGGCCAGAGGCGGGCGGCTGAGCGGCTTCTGGAGGCCGGGGCAAGAGGCGCGCTGGTCAAGGGCGCCCATGTCGAAGGCGACGTCATTGTTGACGTGTTGCAGACGGTCGATGGCGAGTGGCTGTTCGAGGGGCCGCGGATCGACACGAAGAATACGCACGGCACAGGCTGCACGCTCGCCGCTTCCATCGCGGCCCGGATCGCTCAGGGCGCCCTGCTGCCTCAAGCTGTTGAAGAGGCGCGCGAATACCTGATCGAGGCGATCCGGCGTTCGCCGGGATTTGGCGCCGGTCATGGGGCGGTCGATCATGCCTGGCCGTTGCGTGGTGCCGCCGGCCAGGTCGGCTGATCCTTAATCAGTCGATCCGTCTTAGTCCTGTCCGGTGTTTCTTCCAGTTTTCGACATAGTGTTCGGCCGATAGTCTGAACATGGCGACCTGCTGCTCGCTGACCTGTTTGATCACCTTGCCCGGCGCCCCCATGACGAGGGAATTGTCAGGGATCTCCTTGCCTTCAGGGATCAGGGCATGGGCGCCAATGATGCAATTGCGCCCGATCCTCGCGCCATTGAGCACGGTCGCGCCGATGCCAATCAGACTCTCATCGCCAACAGTGCAGCCATGCAGCATGACCATATGGCCCACCGTGACATGCGCGCCGACCGTGCAGGGCATGCCGATATCGGTGTGAATGACGCTGCCATCCTGGATGTTCGTATTCTCGCCAATAGTGATCGGGTCATTGTCGCCGCGCAGCACCGCGCCATACCAGATGCTCGCATTCTCCTTGAGAATCACCCGGCCCATTACTGTCGCGGTTTCAGCGACCCAATAGTTACCACTTTGCGGCAGGGTGGGGGAAATTCCCTCAATTTCGTATATCGCCATGAATGTAACCCCTTGTTTCCTCGAGTTTCGTTTCGCATCCGGAATGTCACGTAACCGTCGATTAACCCTGCTAGCATCTTCTCGTAAACAGATTCGAGCCGGGAGGGTTGCGACCCGATGCGACTTCGACAATCTGGAAGACCCTGGCCTGAAAGGGCCTCTCCCGGTGTCGCCGCCCCCGGCCCGTCCCCCAATCCCTGTTCGAGTAGCCGCTGCGCGCCTTCGCCCAGCGGTTTTTTTGTGCCCTGCGAAAAGGAGTCATCCATGGGAAAACGCAATGCTGCCAAGCGCATGAAGTCCGCCGCCGAGATTGATGCGGCGCTCTTCTTCGACGAATCCGCGCCGGCCAAACGCGCTGATCTCTATGCGATTGATGGGGGCTGGCACCCGGATGATGCGGACAGACGGCGCGGCCAGGGCCCGAAACAGGCCCAGCCGCCGCGCGAACAGCGCTACCAGAAAAACATCAAGCCGCGCTCGGAAAACCAGGCCGAGCTTCTCAAGGCGCTTGATACTCAACCGCTGGTTTGCGCGCTCGGGCCGGCGGGGACGGGCAAGACCTACCTTGCCATCGCCAAGGCGGTCGAGGCGCTGCAGAAGGGCAAGGTCGGACGGATCGTACTGTCGCGCCCGGCTGTTGAGGCCGGCGAGCAGATCGGCTTCCTGCCTGGCGCGATGGAGGACAAGCTCGCGCCCTATCTCCGCCCGCTCTATGACGCCCTGTCCGACCGGCTGAGCCCGCAGCAGCTCAAGCACATGATCGCAGAAGGGCTGATCGAGATCGCGCCGATCGGTTTCATGCGCGGGCGCACTCTGAACAATGCCTTTGTCGTGATCGACGAGGCGCAGAACTGTACCTATACGCAGCTGAAAATGCTGCTGACGCGGCTCGGCTGGCACTCGACCATGGTGGTGACCGGCGACCCGGCCCAGTCTGACCTCCTGCCGGAACTGTCCGGGCTCGGTGTGGTGGCCGACAAGCTGGAAGGGATGGAGGACGTGTCGGTCATCCGACTGGAAGGCAAGGACGTGGTTCGTCATCCGCTTGTCGCGGAAATGCTGACCGCGTTGTAGCCGGCGCGGCGGCTGGGATTGTGCCTCTTAAGCCTGATACAGCCTACGTGAATTTCCGCGATGGTTTCCAATGGTGCCGCAGGAGGGGCGTAGGGTGCAAGGAGGCCGAAGGCCGATATGCACCAGGCTCACGAGCTGATTGGTGCATATCGCTCACGCTCCATGCTCCCTACGCTTGCTGCGCAATCTTGTCGTTATTCATAATACTTTGCAATGTTGTCGTCCGCAAACGGGTTCGTGGATGCCGAGTTGTACGCGGCGTCTCCTTCAGCACCTAGAGCGACGACACCGCTGATAATCGCAACGGAAATGAAAAAGAACATGGGTATGTATGCACCTGAATAAATCAAAGACACGTGTGCCCAGAAAGTCGAGCGCGGTTTAGAGTTCCGAATTTGGTTGATCGCACTTCTATAAAGACCTACAGGGTGCCACACAGCCAATGCCAAATACATCAACACATACGCTAGCCACAGGATTTCAACATAGCTCGGGTCAATATTGGCCGCAATAACGATAAGTACGAAAAAGATAACTTGAAACATTATCCAAGTTACAACACCGTTGACCCAGAAACTTTTGGCGAGACCAAACCGTCCCTGCCAATGGGAAACGACGTAGCCACCCGGAGTTAGCTTCGTGTCAACGTGATTTCGGGGTAAAGGGGGGGCACTGGAAGCAGAGGAATTCGGTGACAAGGAAAGTTCTTCGACTTCAGTTAATGGCTTCCATGCGGGCATTCCCTCACGCCAAACGTGATCGGTGGGCTGCAAGCGCCCGGTTTCAATCAATCGGGCAATCTGGCTTTGTGATATCGGCCCCCGTTTGGCCGACCCTCGCGCAATGTGCCATGTCATTTAACTACCTCCAATCCGAATTCCCCGGCGCATAGCATTGCGGAGTTTCAGTTAGGTTATTGCCCAGACGATATTTTATTGATCAGAGCCCGACCGTTCTTTCGACCGAAAGGGCGGGCCAAGATCCGGCTTGCTAATGAGATAAAATTGCCAATTTCAGGAAAAGCATGAGTAGCTGCGCGAAGCTGTAAGGTGAGTTCGCCGAAGGCGAAATCCACCATTTGTATGTCATGTCGAGTTTTCGGTGGTGGGTATCGCTTCGCTCCACCCACCCTACAGATCGGCAAAAACCCGCCCGTCCCCTTCAGCGATCCGCCTAAAACCGATACCGCACCGGGATCGATTTCGGGCCGCCGACGAAATTGGCCCTGACATGTGTGGCCTCTCCGGCGAGCTCGATGCTCTTCACCCTTGAGAACAGCTCTTCATAGAGCGCCTGCATCTCCATGCGCGCCAGGTGCATGCCGAGGCACATGTGTCCGCCATAGCCGAAGGAGATGAGGCGGTTCGGGCTGCGGTCGGCGCGGAAAGTGTAAGGATCGTCAAACACTTCCTCGTCGCGGTTGCCCGAGGGATAGTTGAGCATCAGCGACTCGCCCTTGCGGATGATTTTCCCGCGCAGCTCGTAATCTTCCTGCGCGGTGCGCATGAAATGCTTGACAGGCGTTGTCCAGCGGATCGCCTCATCGACGCAGGTGCGCGAATGGGCCTTTGGATCTTCCATCATCAGTTTCAGCGCGTCCGGATTTTCCAGCATGGCCAGCATGCCGCCGCCGGTGGAGGCGCTGGTCGTGTCATGGCCGGCGGCCGCGACGATGACATAATAGCTCATCGCCTCGAACTCGCCGATCGGCTCGCCGTCGATCTTTCCATTGGCAATGACGGTGGAGACATCATCGCGCGGATGAGCGCGCCGGTTCTTGGTCATCTCGGTGAAATACTGGAAGAAATCGGCCACGACGCCCTGCATCGCGGCCAGGCCCGCAGCGACATCCTGCTTGGCGATGGCGTCCTTGTCGCGGGTGAGGTCTTCGTCCTGTGCGCCGAACATCTCCTGGGTCAGCTTGAGCATGCGCGGTTCGTCCTCGACCGGCACGCCGAGGATCTGCATGATCACGCGCAGCGGATAGTGCAGCGCGACATCGTTCACGAAGTCGCATTCCCCGCCCAGATCCTCCATCCGGTCGACGAATTCCTTGGCAATCGAGCGGACCGCGTCCTGGCGTGTTCGCACATTCTGGGGAAGGAACCATTCCTGCGTCAGGTGGCGCAGCTTGTAATGTTCGGGATCGTCCATCTGGACCAGCGTGCGCACCAGATGCGGCCCGCCCATGATCGAATAGATCTGCTTCTCGGTCTCATGCGGTGACAGTATTTCGCGCTGGCCATTGGTGAACAGGTCGTTCTGCCGCGAGATCTCCATGATATCGGCATGCTTGGTCACAGCCCAGAAGGGACGATAGCCTTCCGGCTCCATCCAGGCGAGCGGATCGCCGGCCCGCAAGCGGGCGAAGGTCTCGTCGAGGAGTTTCGGCTGAGCGTAAGTGTGCGGGCTGGTGATCAGGCCGCACGTCTCCTGCGCCACTTCGCTCATCTGACGCGTGGGGTCTTGCTTGGTTTCCGGCGGGGCGGCGATAGCGGCGCTTGTAGACATGCTGGCTTTTCCTCCGATGGGCTTTTTGTCTTTCCCTTTGCGTCCACGTTAACTCAACGCCGCCGTTTTGACACCTGTTTCCTGCCTGGTTGCCGGCCTTTGGCGGGACCATGCGAGGCGGGGGGCTGCGGGCGTTTTTCCGGCATCAGCTCCCCAAGATGCGATTCGCACTCGCTTTCGGGCACCTCCTGGACCGCGCCGGGGCGAAGCTCGCCCAGCGTGAAGGGTCCGTAGTCAACCCGGATCAGGCGGTTCACTTCCAGTCCCACGGCCTCCAGCGCGCGCCGGACCTCTCGTTTTTTGCCTTCTGCCAGCGTCACCCGCAGCCAGTTATTGGCGCCCAGTTCCTGTTCGAGGACGGCGGTGATCGGCGCGAAATGCTCTCCTTCCAGCGTGAGACCTTCAGCAAGGCGGGCCAGCGCGGCGGGCGTCACCTGGCCATGGGCACGGGCGCGATAGGTCCGCGCCAGGGCATTCGAGGGCAGCTCCAGCGCACGGGCGAGTTCCCCGTCATTGGTCAGGAGCAAGAGCCCCTCTGTATTGAGATCGAGGCGCCCGACCGTCATCACACGCGGCAGCGATCTGGGAAGCTCGTCAAAGATCCTGCGCCGTCCGGCCGGGTCGTGATTCGTCGTCATCAGGCCTGAAGGCTTGTGATAGCGCCATAGCCGCGTCGGTTCGGGCGCTTTGACGGGCTTGCCCGACACGCGGATATCCTCACGCCCGGTGACCTTGAAGGCCGGCGTGGTGAGGCGTTTGCCGTTCACGCTTACCTTGCCGGCCTCGATAAGCGCTTCGCTGGCCCGCCTGGACGCGATCCCGGCGCGTGCGAGATATTTTGCAATCCGCTCACCCGGTTCCGGGTCCGCCGATTTTGCGGTGCGGTCCGTCTCCCGACGCTCCGTCATGAAGCTTGTCCTTTCATTCGCGCCATCAGCTTGTTTTCACGACGCGCCCATCAGTTGGAAGGCCGGTGCCGCGATGGCGATGGCCAGGATCAGTTCGACTGAGATCCATATGGGGTTCATCGCAGGCTCGCGCAGCCGTTTGGCGTCGAAAATGAGCGAGAACATGCGCCCGAATGCTGCGCCGGCCCAGCCCGCCGCGATGGGAAGCACTGCCGCGATGCCCATGAAGGGCGGCAGCATGAACAGCGCGATCAGCCCTGTCAGGTGCAGCATCATCAGCAGGCCGCCATAGGTTGCGCGGAATTCCGCAAAGCCGCCCGGCTTTTCGGGATCCTCGATAAGGCGCACCACGCCCGCCGCCCAGTTCGGGCTGACAAGGCTTCCAAGACCGATAATCGCGCCAAATGCCAGGGCGGTGGCGGCGAGGGCTTCGTAAATCATGCAGGGTGTCCTTCAGCTGGGCTTGCCCGGAAGGGTAGAGCAGGCCGGCGCAGCGTCCAACCGAGGATCGATGCCTTAGGCGTTTTGCTCGCGCCATTTCTCCATGGCCAGCGAAATCGCGAACGTCTCACGGTATTTCGGACTTTCGGATGGACGCGGGGCCTGGTTCGTCGTCATCGACATGATTTCGGCGAGCTTGTTGTGGGCCGCGCCCGCCTGCCCGGCGCCGATATAGGCGTGCAGCTCGACCAGGGCACTGGACAGCGGGTCATTGGCGCGGATGACGAAATAGGGCTCGTCTTCGGCCAGGTCGGGAAAGCAGTCATATTGAGAAGGGTTGGCTTTCGAGCCGATCGGGGCGGTGGACATGGGACGGGGCCTTTCTGAGTTTCGGGGGCGGTCAGAAACCTGTCATGAGTCGGTCTACAGCACGGCTGATTTGCAGGCTATGAGTTTTGAGGTCGCCGCGCTGGCGGCCCAGCGCTGACTTCGGAATCGTGCCGACCCGCTCGGTCAGGAGCGCATAGTGCCGACCTTCGAGCTCGAAGGTGGGATTGATGATCTCATCGAGTTGGCTTGGAGATTGAGGCCTGACGGGGATCACCACCCGCGTATCGATGAAATCGAAGAAGTCGGACTGAATGACGACAACGAGATTGAACTCCGGATCGCCGACCAGTTGATGGACGCGATACTGGCTCACCTCAGATCATTCCGAACCGCTGAGACAGGGTCCCATGCGCGCGAGCGGACGCGTTGATCTCGTCAATCGCTTCCTTGTGGCGCACAATATAGGCTCTTTTGAAGGCTTCGCGCAGGCGCGGGACACCGCCATCGGCGACCAGGCCCTCCACGTCGAGGCCATACTTGCGGGCCATCTCGGCGAGGTCAGGGGGAATTGAGACATTGACCGGGGCGTTGGAGAAGGGAGCTTCAGTCTCTCCAACATCACGTGAAACCGGACGACCATCCAGATCAAGGAGGCTGGCAGCGGAAATTTCGCCACCTGTCAGTTCTTCGATCCTTCTGGCACCTGAGGGACGTGGCCTCCGCGAACCATTCTCGTAGGCGACCCAGGTCGAATACGCGACACCAGCTTTATCGGCCGCCTCAGATGCAGTCAGGCCGCTCTTTTGTCGCCATTCACGCAAGTTCATAAATTTTCGATAATACATTCTGTATTGTGCGGCAATCACCTCGGCCCGATCATGTCCTGCGGGCGGACCACGCGATCATAGGTCGCCTCATCGACATAGCCGAGAGCCAGCGCCGTCTCTTTCAGGGTCGAACCGTCCTTGTGGGCTTTCTTGGCGATCTCGGTGGCCTTGTCATAACCGATCTCGGGCGCAAGCGCGGTGACCAGCATCAGCGAGCGTTCCATCAGGTCGGCGATACGGTCCTCATTGGCCTTGATGCCTGTCACGCATTTGTCGGTGAAGCTGTTGCAGGCATCGGCAATCAGGCGGATTGACTGGAGCATGTTGTAGGCCATGACCGGCTTGAACACGTTCAGTTCAAAATGGCCCTGGCTGCCGGCGACTGTCATCGTGGTGTGATTGCCCATCACCTGCGTTGCGACCATGGTCATTGCCTCGCACTGGGTCGGGTTGACCTTGCCCGGCATGATCGAGGAGCCGGGCTCGTTTTCCGGCAATGACAGCTCGCCAAGGCCTGAGCGCGGGCCCGAGCCGAGGAAGCGGATGTCATTGGCGATCTTGAAGAGCGCGGCAGCGGCGGTGTTGAGGACGCCGTGCACGGTGATCATGCCATCATGGGCTGCGAGCACCGAGAACTTGTTCGGCGCGGTGATGAAAGGCAGCTTCGTGAAGGCGGCGACCTCTTCGGCAAACTTTTCGGCAAAGCCGGGTTTCGCGTTCAGGCCGGTGCCCACCGCCGTGCCGCCCTGGGCAAGGACGAGCACATTCTGCAAAGCCTGGTCTTCGCCAAGCGCCGCGATGACATGGTTGAGCTGGGCGACATAGCCGGAGAATTCCTGGCCGAGCGTGAGAGGCGTGGCGTCCTGGGTGTGCGTGCGCCCTATCTTGATGATGTCGCGGAATTCCTCCGCCTTGTCATTGAGCGCATTGCGCAGCTTCTGAAGAGCCGGGACGAGTGAGTGGTCAATTTCCTCGGCAGTGGCGATGTGCATCGCGGTCGGGAAGGTGTCGTTGGAGCTTTGCGAGCGATTGCAATGATCATTCGGGTGGACCGGGTCCTTCGAACCGATCGTCCCGCCAAGAATCTCGATGGCGCGATTGGCGATCACCTCATTGGCGTTCATGTTCGACTGGGTGCCCGAACCGGTCTGCCAGACCGAGAGCGGGAAATGATCATCTAGCTTGCCTTCGGCGACTTCCGTGGCCGCCTCGACAATCGCCCCGGCCAGGTGCGGTTCGAGATTGTCGAGCGACTTGTTGGCGAGCGCGGCGGACCGCTTGACCACACCGAGCGCACGGATCAGCGGTTTCGGCATCGTCTCGACGCCAATCGGGAAATTGATCAGCGAGCGGGCTGTCTGCGCGCCGTAATACATGTCGGAGGGCACTTCCAGCGGGCCGAAACTGTCCGTCTCGGTCCGGGTTTCCTGTTTGCCGCCAAAGAGTTTCATTGCGCGCTCCATCCTCCAGAGGTTTGCGAGCGGTTTAGCAGCTTGTCGCCCTGGCGCAATTGCGACCAAGGGCGCGTGGGCCTAAGGGCTTTCCATGAGCGAAGACTGGACCCGCCATGGCAAGGTGGCCGCGCGCATCACTGATGCGGGCGCTCTGGAGCTGCGTTGCACCGGCCTGACCACACAGGCCAAATACTACAAGCCGCTCCTTCGCGAGTTTTTCCGCAAGCATTTCCGGCGCTTGCGTCCCGGTTATGGCGATTACAGCGTGCACATCGTGATGGAATACACTGGCGATGCGCCATGGATGGACCTCGACAATCTCGCCAAGGCGCTGCTTGACAGCGTGATCGGCCACGCCTTCGAGGATGACCATCAGGTTGCGCGCCTGCTGGTCGAGCGCCGAGTCGGTGAGCGTGAGGGGATCGTCATGACTGTTGAGGAAATGAGCGCGCCGCAATGAACCGGCCCCTTTCCATGTCGCCCGGCTTGTTCTAATCGCGCTTGTCATGTCCTCACAGAGTCGAGTTTCCAGAAAGACCGTCAAGCACATCGCTGCGGCTAAAGGCGGTGAGCCGCTTGTCTGCCTGACCGCCTATGACGCGCCCATGGCCGCGCTGCTCGACCCGCATTGCGACCTGCTGCTGGTTGGCGACAGCGTTGGCATGGTCGTCCATGGCCTTTCATCGACCGTCGGCGTCACGATGGAGATGATGATCCTTCACGGCCAGGCGGTGATGCGCGGATCTCAGCAGGCCTTTGTCGTCGTCGACATGCCCTTCGGTTCGTATGAAACCAATTCCGACCAGGCTTTCCTCAATGCGGCGCGGATCATGAAGGAAACCGGCTGCCAGGCGGTGAAGATCGAGAGCGGCGCCTATGCTGCTCACCAGATCGAACATCTTGTGGAGCGGGGCGTGCCAGTTATGGGCCATGTCGGTCTGCGCCCGCAGGCGGTGAATGTCGATGGCGGCTTTCGGGCCAAGGGCCGCGACGAAGCGGAGCGCGGACGCGTGATTGCCGAGGCGAAATCGGCAGAGGCGGCTGGCGCCTTTGCGATTGTCGTTGAAGGCGTCGCCGAAGACCTTGCCGCCGAGATCACTTCAATGGTGGCCTGCCCGACCATCGGAATTGGCGCTTCCGCCGGCTGTAACGGGCAGATCCTGGTGACAGACGACATGCTTGGCATGTTTGACTGGACACCAAAATTCGTGCGCCGTTATGGTGATCTTCGCGGTGAGATCGAAAAGGCCGTAACCGGCTATGCTGCCGATGTGCGCGCCGGCCGGTTTCCTGACGAAAACGAGACCTATCAGCTGACGAAATCTTGAGCTGCAGCCGCTATCGCGCGTTGCGGGGCCGCTTTCCCGCAGCTAGTGTCGAGAACGTCCGCGCCGTCCTTTCAGGAGTGCCCATTTGTCCGACATTTTCGAAGAGGTTGAAGAGGAAGTCCGCAAGGACAGGCTCGCCGGGCTTTGGCGGCGCTATGGCATTCTGGTCTGGCTGCTCGCCGGGGCAATCGTCGCAGCGGTGGCCTTTAACGAATATCAGCAAGCCCGCGAGGGAGAGGCGCGCGAACAGCGTGTCGAGGCTTTCGAAGCGGCCCGTGACGCTATGGACGCAGGCGAATTCGAGACAGCGGCGGCCGGTTTTGAAGCGCTCGTCGAGAGCGATAGCCGTCTCTCGCCAATGGCCTCGCATTTCCTGGCGCAGGCCAGAATGGCCGGAGGCGGGGATAGGGCATCGGCCTCGTCGGTCCTGGCGGGCGCCGGTGGGGCCGATGGCGGCGCCTTCGAGAAGCTTGCGCTGTTGAAACAGGCTTATCTGCGGGCTGGCGAGATCGGCCTGGACGAGGCCGAAGCGCTCTTGTCGGAGCTGGCTGGGGAAGAAAGCCCGTTCGGGGCGCTGGCAAGCGAGGTGATCGCCTCGAAGGCTTATGAGGCCGGCGAGATTGAGCGGGCCAGGCAGATGTTCAACCGCCTGCGTTTCGCGTCTTATGCGCCGTCCGGGCTCACCCAGCGGGCGCAGATCGCACTCGATGCGATGCCTCGCGTCTCGTCGAATGAACCCGAATCGGCCCTCGACACGCAATTGCAGCCGACAGACGCAAACGAAAGTATGGCGACGCCGACGAACGAGGACACTGAATGACTGACCACTATCGGACATGCGCGGCCCTCGCCGCCCTTGCTGGCGCCCTGTTACTGGGCGCCTGCTCCAGCCTGCCTGGTTTCGGAAACGACCGTGCCGCTGAAGAGGCCGCCGACAAGGCCGGCAGGGTTGCCATGGTGCTGGGTGACGAGAAGCTGGAGGCCGACCCTGAACTTGCCAGCCAATCGATCACGCTCCCTGTGGCCGAAACGCCCAGCTCCTGGCCGGAAGCGGGGATGCGCGCCAGCAAGGCGGTAGGCCATGTGATTGCGGCCGATGAACTGGTCGTGGACTGGCGACGCAATGCCGGCGAGGGCTCAAGCCGAAAATCGGCGCTGACTTCGTCGCCCGTGGCCAGCGAAACCGCGATTTTCGTGCTGGATGCCGGGCAGACAGTGCGCGCCTTTGATGTGGCCAGCGGTCGGGAATTCTGGCGGCATGAGCTGTCATCGGGCAATGAGCGCGACCGTGTCGGCGTCGGGGGCGCGCTTGCCGTGTCAGGCGGCCGGGTGATCGCGGCCAGCGGCTATGGCCGGGTTTTCGCGCTTGATGCGGCGACAGGAGACCAGGTCTGGATGCGCGACATGGAAGCGCCCATGACCGGCTCGCCAACGGTGAAAGATGGTCGCATCTATGTGACCTCCAACAATAACGAGGTTTTTGCACTCGACTTTGATACCGGGCGCACCTTGTGGTCGGATCAGGCCATTGCCGAGCCGGCCCGCGTGCTTGGCAGCCCCAGCGCCGCAGCGGTCGAGGACCTGGTTGTCGTGCCTTACTCATCCGGCGAGATCATTGCCTATCTGGCAAACAATGGGCGCCGGCTCTGGAACGATGCTCTGTCGCGTCCGGGCCGGTTCACGCCGATTTCGTCGATCAATGATATCGCCGCACGTCCCGTCCTCTCCAGCGGCCTGGTGATCGCGGCAAACCAGTCTGGTGTGACTGCCGCCATTGACGGGCGAAGCGGTAATCGTGTCTGGGCCCAGCCGATCGGCTCGACACAGGCGCCTGCGCTGGCGGGCGAATATCTCTTCGTGATGGGTACCGAAGGCCTTCTGGCGGCAATGAATGCCGGCACCGGGCGGGTTTACTGGACGACGCAGCTGGCGCGCTTTCGCAATGAGGAGAAGCAGAAGGGCCGGATCAGCTATGCCGGACCGATCATCGCCTCGGGCCGCGTGATCGTGATTTCCTCACAGGGTGAAGTGATCGCGATCGATCCGCAGACCGGTGAGCGCAAGGCGTCTCTCGATCTCAGGGATGATGTGTATCTTGAACCGATCGCGGTCGGCGGACGGCTTTTTGTGCTGACTGACGAGGCGCAGCTCATCGCTATTCGCTAGTGTGTACGGATCGTGATAGAGCCCAGTCATCATGACCCTGCGCCTCGCCATTGTCGGCCGCCCAAATGTCGGCAAATCGACTCTTTTCAACCGCCTCGCCGGAAAGAAGCTGGCCCTGGTCGATGACCAGCCCGGCGTCACGCGCGATCGCAAGCACGCGCCCGGCCGGCTTGGCGACCTCCCGCTGCTCCTGATCGACACGGCGGGTTACGAAGATGCCCATGATGACAGCCTTGAAGCGCGCATGCGTGCCCAGACCGAGGCGGCCATCGGGGAGGCTGATATCGCCGTGTTCCTGTTTGATGCACGCGCTGGTGTGACCTCGCTGGACCAGTCCTTTGCCGAGGCGCTTCGGCGCGCGGACCTGCCGGTGATCCTTGCCGCCAACAAGGCCGAGGGTCGCGCGGGTGAGGCGGGTGCGATGGAGGGCTGGTCTCTGGGTTTTGATGAGCCAGTGTCCATTTCCGGCGAGCACGGCGAAGGCATGGCCGATCTCTATGCTGCGATCCGCGAAACCCTGGGCGAAGAGGCGTTCGAACTGGCGCTGGCGGCGGAAGAAGAGAGCGACGAAAATGGGCGCGGCGAGGATATCATTGACCGCCTGGCCCATATCGATATCGAGGATGCCTCGCTGTCCGATGAGGAACTCGTCGCAGCCGTCGAGGCCGCCACGGCGGACCTGCCTGACGCGCCTGAGCCGGACAGCCAGGATCGCCCGCCCATCCGCCTCGCCATTGTGGGGCGCCCGAATGCGGGCAAATCCACGCTGATCAACATGCTCTTGCAGGATGAGCGGCTGCTGACCGGGCCGGAAGCCGGCATCACACGGGATTCCATCGCGGTCGACTGGGACTGGAACGGGCGCAAGGTACGGCTTGTCGATACTGCGGGCCTGCGCAAACGAGCCAAGGTGCAGGAGCGGCTTGAGCGCATGTCGACCGGCGAAACCGTCCGCACGCTGAAATATGCCGAAATCGTTGCGCTGATCATGGATGCGCGCGAAGCGCTGGAAAAACAGGACCTGCAGATCGCCGACCTTGTGGTTCGGGAAGGCCGGGGCCTGGTCTTTGTCGCGTCGAAATGGGACCTCGTCGAGAACAAGTCAGCGCTCGCAAAGGAACTTCGCGAGCGGCTCGACAGGCTGCTGCCCAATGCGCGCGGGGCGCCGCTGGTGACCTTGTCGGGGCTGACTGGGCGCGGGGCAGACCGGCTGATGCCTGCGGTCGCGAAGGTGCATGATGACTGGACCGCGCGGGTCAAGACCGGGGATCTCAATCGCTGGCTGCGTCATACGATGGAACACCATCCACCGCCCGCCATCCATGGCAAGCGGATCAAGCCGCGCTACATGGCGCAGATCAAGGCGCGCCCGCCGACCTTCGTTCTGATGGCGTCACGTGGAAACCACATGCCTGAGCAGTACAAGCGCTATCTGGTCAACGGGATCCGGGAAGCCTTCGACCTGCCCGGCGTGCCGATCCGGCTTCTGGTGCGCCAGCCGGCCAATCCTTATGCGTACAAGGCGAAAGGATAGGGCGTCCCCACACCTTATTCTTAGCGAATTTGAAACATCGGGCAGCGCGCCCTGCGCCACGCTTCGAGGCGGGCGCGGTCGGGCTTTCCCGAGTTTGAAGCATTCCGTCTGCCGAAAACCGCATGCCTGCGGCGCGCCCGCGCGGGCGTTTGGTTTCCACCAGACTGGCATGAGCGAAAACAAGCCACGACCGATTCTGCTGAAGGCGAAGCCGGTCTAGCGCCTGCCAGTCGGGTTGCCGGGGGTTGCTTCATCGGTTTGTGGCAGGGCGACATTGCCCACCGAGCCGAGCAACTGTTCGATCAGAGACAGTTCGCGTCCCAGAGTCGGCGTTTCGCGCTGGGCATAATTGATCACTTCGCCATCGTCGACATTGTAGGTGAGCACATCCTCGACCTTGTCATCCTCGCCGAAGCGCACCGCGACAATGTTCCGCTTGGCCACCTGCTCACGATAGAATGCGAAACGTTCATGCTCGGTCGAGACATAGAACCAGGTGTCTTCGTCGAAGATGCTCTTGGTCGATGGCGTGCCAAGCCGCGCCAGAACGCTGGCGCGCGTGTCAACGCCCGGCTCCATCTCCTTGGGTTGGGCTTCGTCAGCGATATATCCGTGATAAGACTGGACCGGCTTGATACAGCCAGCGGAAAGCGCTGAAAGGGCTATGCCGGCCAGGATCGCGCGTCGCGCCATGGAAACTCTCCTGTGTGTTGGCGAACAGGTAGCTTGAGCCGGCCGGCTTTGACAAGTGACAGGAGACAGGCCGTGACATCTCTGATTCAACACTTCTTCGGTGGCAATTCCGAGCTGAGGGCCCAGGCTGCTCGCCTGGCCGACGGCGTGATGGCCGCCGCCCGCCGTCCGGGTTTCTTCAGCAGCGGCGTCGCCGAGGATACGCTTGAAGGGCGTTTTGGTATGGTCGCCCTGCATGGCGCGCTGGTGATCCGACATTTGCGCAGGGCCGGAGATGAGGGGTTTCGCCTGGCCGAAAAGATGGGGGAAAGACTGTTCGACCGGTTCGATTATGCGCTGCGCGAAGAAGGTGTCGGTGATCATTCCATCGCCCGGCGCATGCGCAAGCTCGGAGAGGAGTTCTACGGGCTCGCCGGCGCGATTGACGAGGCCCTGCAGGGCGACAAGGACGCTAGGGTAGAGGCTGCACTCCTGCGCAATGGGATGGGTGGCGCCGCGCCCGGTCTCCTGGCGATCTATGTTCGGGAAGCCGACCACCGGCTGGCCGGCCTGTTACCCGAAAGCCTCATGCGCGGCGATATTGACTGGCCGGAGCCGCCCGCGCCTGGCGATGGCTTATCGAGCGACATTGCGTTTGACAGCTCGCAACACTAGGTTCGCGCTTCTACAGGCTGCCGCCAGCGGAGCGAACTTCAATGTCAGACAGTTTGGTCCTCTCGGTGGACGCCATGGGCGGCGACGCAGCCCCCGGTGTGGTGGTCGAGGGGCTGAGCGCCTTCGCCGCGATACGATCGGGCATCAACTTCATCCTTCATGGAGATGAGACGGCGATTCGGTCCGAGCTCGACGCACATCCGGCACTCGCGCGGCGCTGCGAACTGCGCCATACTGATATTAAGATCGGGATGGAAGACAAACCGTCCCAGGCGCTGCGTAAACGCGAATCTTCCATGTTCCGTGCCGTCCAGTGCGTGAAGGATGGCGAGGCGCGAGCCTCGGTTTCAGCGGGCAATACGGGCGCGCTGATGGCCATCTCGATGATGGTCCTGCGCAAGCTTGACGGGGTGCACCGCCCGGCAATGACCGCGCTCTGGCCGACGTTGAAGGGGCGCATCGTGGTGCTGGATGTCGGTGCCAATCTCGAAGCGGATGGCCACCAGCTCCTGACCTATGCGATCATGGGCGAGGCCTATGCCCGGGCCATTCGCGGTGTGGCGCGTCCCTCGATCGGGATTCTCAATGTCGGTTCGGAAGAGATGAAAGGTCATGAAGAAGTGCGCCGGGCCGCCGACCTTATCAAGTCCAGCGGACTTGACCTGAATTATTACGGCTTCGTTGAGGGCAATGACATTTCAGAGGGCACTGTCGATGTGGTCGTCACAGATGGGTTCTCCGGCAATATCGCCCTGAAGACCGCTGAAGGCACCGCACGGCTGGTGGCCAATTTCGTGCGCGAGGCGCTGACGTCTTCTCCGCTGGCCAAGGCCGGCGCACTCGTCGCGCGTGGCGGGCTGGAGCGGTTGCGCGAGCGAATGGATCCCAGCAATGTCAATGGCGGGGTCCTGCTTGGGCTCAATGGCGTCTCGGTCAAGAGTCATGGCGGGACGGACGTGAAGGGGTTTGCCACGGCCCTGGGTCTGGCCGCGGATCTGGCATTGAGCCACTACATGGATGAGGTGGCCGCCAGCCTTGCGCGGATACGGCGCGGCTCGGCGGCCTCGGAGAGCGCGGCATGAGCCGTCTGAAAAGCCATATCCGCGGCGTCGGCGCTTATCTTCCATCATGCGTGATGACCAATGAGGATCTGACGCGGATTGTCGAGACAAGCGATGACTGGATTCGCGAGCGGACCGGTATTCATGAACGCCATATTGCCGCCGATGGCGAGCTCACCTCAGACATTGCCGTCGAGGCGTCCAGAATGGCGCTGGAACGCGCCGGGATCGCGCCCGGCGAAGTCGATCTCATCGTCCTGGCAACGACCACGCCCGACCGCACATTTCCTGCGACGGCGACCGCGGTGCAGGCCAAGCTTGGCACCGGTGAGGGAGCGGCTTTCGATGTCCAGGCCGTCTGTTCGGGCTTTCTGTTTGCCCTCGCGACAGCCGATACCATGCTCCGTCAGGGCCTGTTTCGTACTGCGCTTGTGATCGGAGCGGAGACGTTTTCCCGGATCATCGACTGGTCCGACCGCACGACCTGTGTGCTGTTCGGCGATGGCGGCGGCGCAGCGATCCTGCGCGCCGAGGCGGGCGAGGCCGGTGCTCTGGACGGAGTGATTGCCCACCATATCCGCACTGACGGGACGAAGTCCGACCTCCTGTGCGTCGATGGCGGGGTGTCCTCGACCCAGACCATCGGCCATGTGCGCATGCAGGGGAACAAGGTTTTCAAGCATGCGGTAACGAATATTTCGTCCGCGGTTCAGGCCATTCTCGACGAAAACGGTCTTGGCCCGGATGACATTGACTGGTTCGTTCCCCATCAGGCCAATCAGCGTATTCTGGATGGCGTCGCCAGGAAACTGTCGATCAATGAGAGCCGTGTTGTATCGACAGTCGCCCGTCACGGGAACACGTCGGCCGCCTCTATCCCGCTCGCTCTAAACACGGCGATAGAGGATGGCCGCATCCAGCCAGGCCAGCTGATATTGTCCGAGGCGATGGGCGGGGGATTTTCATGGGGTGCAAGCCTTTTTCGAATCTAGAAGTTTTCGTTAATATATCGGGCGTATCCCTTAACCTATGAGTGGAGACTGCGCTGTGTCATCCAAGACCATAACCCGGGCCGAGGTCACCGATGCGATCGTGCGTCAGGTTGGCTGCACCCGCCAGGAATCAAGCGACCTGCTTGATGATGCGCTGGACATGATCGGGTACGCGCTGGAGACAGAAGGGGTCGTGAAACTCTCGCGCTTCGGCAATTTTGTCGTGCGGGAGAAAAGCGCCCGCGAGGGACGCAACCCGAAAACCGGACAGGAAGCAAAGATCACGGCCCGTCGTGTTGTCAGCTTCCGCCCGTCTCCTCTGCTCAAGGATACCGTCGACGGACAGTACTAGCAGGGAAGGATATGCGCCATGTCGGCCGCCAGGAAGATTGAGAAGAGTGCAGAAGCCTATCGCTCGATTGGCGAGGCGGCAAAGGAACTCGGCCTTCCGACCCACGTCCTGCGATATTGGGAGACCCGGTTCCCCCGGCAGGTGAAACCGGTCAAGCGCCCTGATGGTCGTCGGCTTTTCCGCCCTGGCGACATCGAAGGTCTGCGCGCGATCCAGACTCTTGTGCATAAGCGCGGCATGACGCTGAAAGGCGCCAGGAGCCTGCTGAACGAACAGGGCGTCATTGCTGTTCTGTCTGGCGAGGCGCGGGTGGGCGCAGAGGATCCGGCTGGACTGGCCGTCCACGAAATGCAGGATAAGGTTCGCGAGGCATTTGATGCCGAAATGTCCGCGGACAAGCCGGCAGCGACCGGCGCGACCGGCAGCCCCGAACGCCTGCGCAGCATTCTTGCTGAGATGACAGATATCAAGGCGCGCCTTGATGCCGTCCGCCAGCAAAAGGCAGCCTGAGCCGGGATCGGTCCGCGCCAGTTCTGAACCGTGTGAAAATCCGTTCAAACAGGGTTTGCCTTCTCAGCCACAAATAGATTATAAGCGCCGCTCGGTCGGAACGTGGCGCAGCCCGGTTAGCGCACCGGTCTGGGGGACCGGGGGTCGCAGGTTCGAATCCTGCCGTTCCGACCATTTCAAGCCTGACCTCTCGGTTCGGCGGCCACTGCGCTGCCCTGGCTCAGAAGCCGGCACTATCCGACCCACATAAGCGCAAGAGGACCGGTTCCGGCTTTGACGGAAACGGGCTAGTCTGTCGTGGATGACGATTCACTTGGTGAAACTTTGCGTCGGCGCCGATGAGGTGGCCGATCTGGCGGACTGGCAGGCACGGCTGATGCGTGCGCGGGCAAACCCTGTCCATCATACGCGGATGATGCCGAAACGCGCGGGCGAACTGGTCGATGGCGGATCGATCTACTGGGTGATCCGCCGGGCGATCCGGGTGCGCCAGCGCATTCTGGAGGTGCGCGAGATCGAGGACGGCACGGGGCGCCGGGCCTGCGAACTGGTGTTCGATCCTGAACTGATCGAGACTGCGGCCCAGCCGAAAAAGCCCTTTCAGGGCTGGCGCTACCTCAAGCCTTCCGAGGCTCCGCCCGATCTTGCCGGCGCCGGATGCCAGGATATTCCGGCCGATCTCGGCATGGCCCTGCGCGCGGCGCTGGTCTGGTAGGTGTCGCTCAGACGGGCGGTCCCATATTGTCAATCAGGCGCGTCCTGCCGACATGGCCGGCGCCGAGCACCCGGATACGGTCCCGTTTCTCCAGCGGGCCGTCCGGCAGGTCGTCCAGCGTTTCAGGATCGACGGCCGAGATGTAATCGACCCCGTCCCAGCCGGCGGCCTGCAGGTGGGCGCGGGCTTCATCAAGGCATTCTCCGACAGCCGCGCCGGCAGCGATTCGCATGCGGGTGCGGTGGAGTGCGGCAAACAGCGCCCCGGCGCGCTGGCGCTCGGCGGGGCTGAGATAGGCATTTCGCGAGGAATGGGCCAGCCCGTCGGGCCCGCGTACGGTTGGCGCGCCGATGATCTCGATCGGGAAACCAAGATCGGCGACCATGCGACGGATGATCTGCAACTGCTGGTAATCCTTTTCCCCGAACACGGCGACATCGGGGCGCACCTGCGCGAACAGGCGCGCGACCACTGTGGCCACGCCATAGAAGAAATGCGGCCGGTGGCGGCCATCGAGAAGGTCGGACAGGGCGTTGACGCGCACCTCAGTCAGCGATCCGGTCGGATACATGTCCTCCTCGCGCGGGAGATAAACGAGATCGCACCCCGCCGCTGCGAGCCTGGCGAGATCCGATTCGGTCTCGCGGGGATACGAATCGAAGTCTTCGCCGGGTGCGAACTGGGTCGGATTGACATAGATGCTGGCGACTGTCCGGTCGGCCCGGGCGCGTGATTCCCCAATCAGGGAAAGGTGACCATTGTGTAATGCCCCCATTGTCGGAACCATTCCGATCGTGTGTCCTGTGTTGCGATAATTGCGAATCGCAGCGAAAAGTTCAGCGCGGGAGCGCGCAACCGGGAGGGGATTTTCAGGCATTGGAATTTTCTGTCTGATCGCGTATCGTAAACCAGCTGTTAACCTGAAACGGGGAGGTTTCATACATGTCTTATCGCATCGTTCACGCTCTCAAGCGCCTCGCCGTCTCGACCGTTGTCCGGTTCATGTCCGCTGATCGTGTCCGCCCGGAGAATCCGAAGCCGCGTCGTCGTTTGTTCGACGGGCGTCTTTCCGGAGTGTCGGGCGATGACTGGCTCTTCGAAGAAAGTGTTTCGCCACTGGCGATGGAGGTTCAGGCCCTGTCGGGTGAGCTGAACCGCACATCCCAGGCGCTGGAAGGCCTTCGCCAGCTGCTCAGCAGCATCTCCAATGTTGCCCCGATCGAGGTGGTCACAGAACACGAGATCCTGCCCAATATGGTCTGGAGCGAGGATCTCCTGTTCGACGGGGAGCCTATGGCGGTATTGCCGTCGGTGCCGGAGTCGCTTGCCGGCGAAGCGGCCTTCCTGTTTGAGGATGATGAGCCGCGGACCGGGTGGAGCGCGCTTGAAGGTCTCAGGGCGCAGCCGCCCCGCGCGGCTTAGTGTCAGGTATTTCAGTCAGCGCTGGCCCGGCGCAGTAAGGGGAAGTCTTTGCCTGCCGAAGGGTTCAGTCCGATTGAGGAAAGCATGGAGCAGGGTGGCGATCGCTCGCGGCCCGGCCGTGTGCTCGTGGTCGGCAATGAAAAGGGTGGCGCGGGAAAATCGACCGTCGCCATGCATCTCACCGTCGCGCTGATGCGCATGGGCAAGCGAGTCGGCGTGATTGATCTCGATGTGCGCCAGCGAACGCTGACACGCTATCTAGAAAACCGTGTGCGCTGGATCCAGTCTTCCGGCTCAAAGCTGCCCATGCCCGAAATCATTCGGGTGGACGCCAGCGACCTGCGCGATCTCGACGCGGCGGAGGCGGAGGAAGCCAGCCGGCTCGAAAGCACGCTGACCCGGCTCCAGCAGAGCTGCGATTTCGTCGTGATCGACGCGCCGGGCGGGGACACATTCCTCTCGCGCCTGGCACATGTGCATGCCGACACGCTGATCACGCCGCTGAATGACAGTTTCGTGGATTTCGACCTGCTCGGCGATGTCAATCCGCAGACGCTGGAAGTCATCCGGCCCAGCTTCTATTCAGAGATGATCTGGAATTGCCGCAAGAAAAAGGCGCAGGATAGCCGCCGGCCGATTGACTGGGTGGTGATGCGCAACCGGATGTCGCCGCTGGAAGCGCGCAACAAGCAGAAGGTCGGCGAGGCGCTGAACAATCTGGCGCGGCGGATCGGTTTCCGCATGGCGCCGGGCCTGTCGGAGCGCGTGATCTATCGCGAGCTGTTCCCGGCGGGGCTGACCCTGCTCGACCTGACCGAGAAGGGCTCGAACATCTCCTTCACGATGAGCCATGTCGCCGCGCGCCAGGAACTGCGCGACCTTGTCATCATCCTGAAGCTGCCGGAATTTGAGGGCGTCGAGATCGGCTTCTAGGGTCTGCGCGGTCATGATCAGCACGCTCGACCCTGTTGTGCCGGATGTGTGACTTTGCCGGTCCATTGGCTGGTCTTGATCGGGTCGGAAGTGCCATGCGTATAACGGCGCTCACCCTGAGCGAAGGCGAAGGACGAGCGCCTTCCTCGCATCTTATCCAAGCCTTTCGGATCAGGCTCGTCCTTCGCCTTCGCTCAGGATGAGCCAGATGGGGAGTAAACGTGCCGGATGGGGAACCGCTTTCCCCGCGCCAAATGTGCGCTAGGCTGGCGCGATGCGAGAATTCGACCTTATCCGCCGCTATTTCGCGCCGCTCGTCACCTCTCCGGGGGCGGCTGGCCTTTCCGATGATGTGGCCGAGCTTGCACCGGCCACGGGGGTTCAGGTCGCCACTACGGACACGATTGTCGAGGGTGTGCATTTCCTCGCCAGCGACCGGCTCGATACGGTCGCGAAGAAGCTGGTGCGGGTGAATGTCTCCGACATTCTTGCCAAGGGCGCGCGCCCGGGCGAGGCGCTGCTCTCGCTGGTCTGGCCGCGCAATCGCGATGAAGCCGATATTGCCAGCTTTGCGACGGGTCTGGCAGAAGACATGGCGACGTTTGGCATATCCCTGATTGGCGGCGACACGACCAGCACGGACGGTCCGCTCGTCGCGTCGCTGACCTTGCTCGGCACCTGTCTGGGCGATGGACCTGTACGCCGCTCGGGCGGACAGGCGGGCGACGCGATCTTCGTGACGGGCGTGATCGGGGCCGGCTGGCAGGGCCTTCGCGCGGCGAAGGGGGATATCGACGCCCCCGAATTCTTGCAGGCCTATCGCGTGCCGCGCCTGCCTGCGCTTGATGCGTCAGGTCTTGTCGCGCGTCATGCCAGCGCGGCGATGGATATCTCAGACGGGCTGCTGGGCGACCTGGCGAAACTGGCCGGAGCGAGCGGTTGCGGGGCGCGGCTGGATCTTGGCGAGGTTCCCTTTGCCGTGCCCTGCGCCTCACAGGCTCATCGTCTTGCCATGGCGAGCGGGGGCGATGACTATCAGATCCTGATGAGCGTCCCGCCGGAGAGTCTTGACGGGATCGTGAGCGAGGCGCTGGACGCTGGCATTTCGCTGACTCGAATCGGCGATCTGGTCGCCGGCAGCGGTCTTGAACTGTACGAGGGCGGCGAGCCCATCGACCTGCCCGCCCGGCTCAGCTTTGAACATCAAGGATAACAAGGCCTCAGCATTCGCGCCGGGCGCGACGCAGCTTGCTTGACCTTTGCCGCTTTGGCAGTGACAACTCAATAAATAAAAGCCCGGCCGGAATGATCCGGACCGGGTCGCCAAAACGGGAAACCAGGGGAGGGCGCTTTATGGGCCTATGGTATTGGATTGCGCTGACGGCGGGCTTCGCCTCAGTGATTTATGGCTGGCTGCAGATCAATTCGATCCTCAGCGCACCATCCGGTGACAAACGCATGCAGGAGATAGCAAAAGCGATCCAGGAGGGCGCAAACGCCTACCTCAACCGGCAATATACAACCATCGCGATTGTCGGGGTGGTGGTTCTGGTCATCCTCGCCATCCTGTTCCGCAGCTGGCAGGTGCCGCTCGGCTTCCTGATCGGCGCGGTCCTTTCCGGCGCAGCCGGCTTTATCGGCATGCTTGTCTCTGTGCGGGCGAATGTGCGCACGACCGAAGCGTCACGCAAAAGCCTGGGGGCGGGCCTTGGCATTGCCTTCAAATCCGGCGCCATCACAGGCATGCTCGTGGTGGGCCTCGCCCTGCTGGGTATCGTGCTTTATTATGGCCTTCTCGTGGGCGTTGTCGGCTATGATCCCAATGACCGTCATGTCGTGGATGCTCTGGTCGCCCTGGGCTTTGGCGCTTCGCTGATCTCGATCTTCGCGCGTCTTGGCGGCGGCATCTTTACCAAGGGCGCCGATGTCGGCGGGGACATGGTCGGCAAGGTCGAGGCCGGCATTCCCGAGGATGATCCGCGCAATGCCGCAACGATTGCCGACAATGTCGGCGACAATGTCGGTGACTGCGCGGGCATGGCCGCTGACCTTTTCGAAACCTATGCGGTGACGATCGTGGCGACCATGGTGCTTGGCGCGATCTATTTCGCCGGGCTTGGCTATCTAAACGAGATCATGATGCTGCCGCTCGCCATTTGTGCGGTCTGCATCGCGGCTTCGATCATCGGTACATTCTTCGTGCGCCTCAGCCCCGGATCGACCAGCGTCATGGGCGCGCTCTACAAGGGCCTGCTGGCCACGGGCGTGATCTCGCTGGCTCTGATCGCGGTCGTCATCCAGTTTGTCCTTCCCAACGGGTTTGGCGAGCTCGAGGGCGCCGGCGGCGCACTCGGCCTGCTTGCGCGTGATGGCAGCGAGAAGACCGTGACCGGGCTTGGCCTGTATATCTGCGCGGTGGCCGGGCTTGGCGTGACCGGCCTGATTGTCTGGATCACCGAATATTATACGGGCACGAATTTCCGCCCGGTTCGTTCCGTGGCAAAGGCCTCGGAGTCCGGGCATGGCACGAATGTCATCCAGGGCCTTGCGGTCTCACTGGAATCGACCGCCCTGCCGGCGCTCACCATCATTGCCGGTATCATCCTGACCTATAATCTGGCCGGACTGTTCGGCATTGCGATTGCGACCACGGCGATGCTGGCGCTGGCCGGGATCATTGTCGCCCTCGACGCATTCGGGCCGGTGACGGACAATGCCGGGGGGATCGCGGAGATGGCCGAGCTGCCCTCCGATGTGCGCGACACCACGGACATGCTGGATGCTGTCGGCAATACGACCAAGGCGGTGACAAAGGGCTATGCCATTGGTTCGGCCGGCCTTGGCGCCCTTGTGCTGTTCGCCGCTTATACCGAGGACCTGAAATATTTTGCAGCCCAATCGGAAGGACTCCTGGCCGGGGTGGATGTTAATTTCTCGCTGTCCAACCCCTATGTCGTGATCGGTCTGTTGTTCGGCGGCCTCCTGCCGAATCTGTTCAGCGGCATGTCGATGATGGCTGTCGGGCGCGCCGCGCAGGCCGTGGTCGAGGAAGTGCGCCGCCAGTTTGCCGCCGATCCGGGCATCATGGAGGGCACCTCCAAGCCCGATTATGGTCGCGCGGTGGACATGCTGACCAAGGCGGCGATCAAGGAGATGATGGTGCCATCGCTCCTGCCGGTGCTCTCGCCTGTGGTCCTGTTCCTTGTTATCTGGCTGATTGGCGGTGTGGCAGCGGGTCTGGCTGCAGTGGGCGCCATGTTGCTCGGCGTGATCGTCACCGGCCTGTTCATCGCCATTTCGATGACATCAGGCGGCGGGGCCTGGGACAATGCCAAGAAATATATCGAGGACGGCCATCATGGCGGCAAGGGTTCGGAGGCCCACAAGGCCGCCGTCACTGGCGATACGGTGGGTGATCCTTACAAGGACACGTCCGGCCCGGCGGTGAATCCGATGATCAAGATCACCAATATCGTCGCGTTGCTGATGCTGGCGGTCCTGGCGATGTAGGACACGCCATGCCTCATGTCTTTCGAGACAGATCAAGCCCCCCGGCCGGAGTGTGCCGGGGGGGCTTTCTTGTCTCTACGGTGACGTGAGGTTCAGCCGCGCCGGACCTTGGGGTAATCCTGCTCGGATGCTGGCAGGGTTGTCTCTGCCACCGGCAGAGTGTTGGCAATCGATTCAAGCGCCGCCAGGGCCTCTGTGGCATCCTCCATGGCGAGAGGAATCTCCGCCCGGAGAAAGGCCGCATCATTGTCATCGGCAGATGATGGCTGGCCCGCGGCTCTGATCAGAACATCAAGGCTCGAACGCAGCGTATGTGCATGAAAACGGATCCTGTCCGGCAATGTCATTACAACCCCTGTAATACAACCCAAGGGCGAATATTATTCGAATTTCGGACAGAGACAAACAAAAAATCGATTATAGGTTGAGTATTTGAGCTTATGCCTCGCTGTTTCCCTGGCCGCCCCGCCTGGCGCGTTCGGCTTCGAGTCGTTCGATGGCCTGGAGATAGGCTTCGGGCAGGGGCGGGCTTTCCGGAACATCGTCGAGGCCGAACCGCGATTTGAGCCCCTCCATTGTCGGGCGTTCGCCTTTCTTGCCGCCGACGATCCGCCCGATGGCGCGCGACTCAGCGCACAGCTTCTCGCCCTGCAGGAAACGGTGGCGATAACAGGCATAAGGGCCGGTCCAGCCGAGCAAGTGGGTCTCGACGTCATATTTCTGCGGGAAGCGCAGCATCTTGAATATGGCGATATCCTTGTAGACAACGACGGGCATCATGCCCGCGCGCCGGACATGGCCGAGAATGCCCGAACGCATCAGATGGTCGATGACGGACAGGTCCGTGATAGACAGGTAACGCCCGTTGTTCATGTGCTGGAAGGCATCCTGGTCGGTGATCCAGACCCGGTATGACAGGCGTGTCGGCTCAAGATAGCCGGCGGGGCCGCAGAAAAACCGGTTCCGGATCAGAAGTGCGATGAGCCGCAGGAAGAGATTCATGGGGTTGGCCGTTGCCGCTTGCCGCGCGCAGTTGCTGCGATCTGCCTGGCGAGGCCACGATTGAATTCAGTGATTTTGGAGACCGCCTCGTGTGAGAAAACGGCACCCGTATAAAAAGTTCGCGCGGCGCCTTGCATCTCTTCCAGGCGGCGCAACAATCCGTTGCGAATGGCCTCGGGATCATAGAATGCGTGGTATTTCCATAGCTTCTGATAGATGACTGATGTCATTCGGCCCCCGTCTTTCTCGATGTCACGGGCGGCTATCTCGGTCAATTCGCGGCCGGTGTATTCCCCCGACAACTGGTTCAGCATATAGAGCCGTCCGCCGAGTTCGGGTTCATCCGCTTCAAAGCGAGCGGACAGCAGCCGACCGGGCATCGCGCCGGGCAGGATACCGTCCGCGAAACTGCGCGCCGATTCGCGGGTGAACCAGTCATCGGCAGCGACAAGAGTCGTTGCAAACCGGTTCCAGCTGATTGCGGAGCAAACCCGTTCTTCCCCTTCGGTCGGTTTGACGCAGAGCCGAACGAAATCGTCAAGCGGGATGGCACTGACGACATGGTCGAATCGTTCGGACCCATGGCCCCAACCGATATCGACACCGTCCTTGTCGCGATAAACGGACGATATGTGATGCTCCAGACGGACATCGAGCCGCTCGGCGAGCCTGCGCCAGAACTCGCTCCACCCCTCCAAGGGCATGACAAGATCGTTCAGAAGGCCGGTCACGATCAACGGGCGATCAATCCAGCGCAGTGCCTGCAGAATGGCGACCTCTGAGGGCTGGCCATATCCCATCGTCGTCATGCCGCGATAAAACAACCGCTCCATCTTGAACAATGAACGCGCCCGAAGCCAGTCGGCGGCTGGCATGGCGGCCTCATCAAGCGCTTGCTGATCGTCCGGGTTGCGGCTGAGCCGGGCGAGCAGTCGCGCGCGAGCCCTCAGGTAGCGTAATCCCTGTATCGGCAGGCTGGCTCCTGGCGCCTGTTTGGCGAAGTCGTAGAATTCCGTGCCTTCGAATGTCGCTTCACCCAGGCGTTTTCGCTTAATCCCAAGATCGCGCATCCATCGGCGGGCAAGGCGATCCCCGCGCGTGGCGTAACAGGTGCCCATCTCAAACGCAGAGCCATCGCGCTGGTAGGTGAAGGATTTCCCGCCGACACGGTCCCCCGCCTCGAAGACAGTGACCGTCAGCTCAGGAAATGATTTGAGAAGATATGCGAGTGAGAGACCTGCCGGCCCGCCGCCGATAATCGCAATTTTCACCTTGAAACGCTCTGGAGTGTCTTCGGAAATCAAGCCGCAAGTCGAACGGCGACGCATATTCAACAACTGATTGCCCGTTGAAAGTGTATGATGTCAACCTGATCGCGATTGAGTGAATTTGCCATATCTGGGCGAAGTGACCTTTACCCAATTGGTTTACGCAGAACTCATGCTGCCGTTTCTTGAGTCCAACAAGAGTTTCCTCGCCCTGGCCCGACCGGCTGGTCGCCCGGTGACACCTCTCGATATGGAAGTCGCCATAGCCCAGCGGCAGTCCTATGTGTCGAACTCGATGATGATGGCGTTCGTGAATTCGGTGAACGCAGCCGTCGTGGCGATCAGTTTTGTACACTCACCCCACGCAACATTCCTGCTGGGCTGGCTTTCGCTAAATATCATCATCTCTTTGCTTGCGGTCCGCCTGCATTTCCGGCTCCGTGCAGCTGCTGTGCCGTACAGGGTTTCCGGAAGGTTCCTGAGAAAGGTTGAGATCAACTCGCTGGTTGCAGGGGCGATATGGGGATTGCCAGTCCTTGTCGTTTATGATGCGGATAGTCATCTCGGCATCTTTTTTGTGCTTGTGGCATGTGGAACCGCAGCCGGTTTCACGAGCATGCTCAGCCAGCTTCCGCGTGTGACAGCCCGCTTCCTGTTCGGGGTGTCACTGCCTGTTGTGCTTCAGGCAGTCTTGATCGGAGGTCCGTATGCGCTTCCTATTGCTGTCCTCGGGAGTGTCCTCCTGATCGCCTTGGTCAAGGGAAGCCTTATCAGCTTCAAACAACTGCTCGGGCTGGTCAGATCGCGCGCCGACGCCAATACCGCGCGTCATCAGTTGCTGGTGGCCATTGAGGCGATTCATGATGCGTTTGCGATCTATGATGGCAATGGCGAGCTGGAGATGAGCAATTCGCGGTTTCGCGAATGGTTTCCCAGGGGCGCGCCGCTCGATGAGCGGCCTGACGGGAGCCTGTGCCAGGTCGGTCAGGGGCGCTGGGCCATGCGTTCGGTCGTGCCGGTGTCCGATGGCCGCACTGTCAGCATCCATACCGATATCACCGCGCTGAAGACCCGTGAGCGCGAACTGATCGCCGCGCGCCGCGAGGCCGAGGATGCGAATGCCGCCAAGGGTCGCTTCCTGTCAACGATGAGCCATGAGCTGCGCACTCCTCTCAATATCATCAACGGGTTCTCGCGCCTGATGAAGGCCGACTCCCGGCTGGAACTGACCCATGAGGAAGTGGCCGACTATGCCGGATCGATCCACACCGCCGGCGAACACCTGTTGACGGTGATCAATGATATCATCGAGTTTTCCAAGATCGGCGCCGACCGCTATCTCCATGATCCCGAGGAGGTGGACCTGCGCGAACTCCTGGCGCGGGCGGTGTCGCTGTCGGCCAGCTTCCAGCAGATCCGCTCGCTTGACGGGATCGATGTGAGCGTGTCGCCGAATGTTGGCGCGCTGGTGGTCGATGAAATGGCCTTCCGGCGGATCATCATCAACCTGGTCACCAATGCGATCAAATTCGGCGGCGAGCCGGCCAGGGTCTCGGTGCGCGCCTTTGTAAGAGCCGATGGCGCGCCGGTTATAACGATCCGCGATTTCGGGCACGGCCTGACGGCGGAAGAACTCGAAAAGGTATTCGAGCCCTTCTACCAGTGCGACCGCGACCGAGCCGGGGAATTCTCCGGAACAGGGCTTGGCCTGCCTCTCAGCCGCGAGCTTGCGCGCCTTCATGGCGGCGATGTCTACCTGACCAGCCGGGTGGGCGCGGGCACGACCGCTTCGATCGTGCTGCCGGCCAATGCTCATATCCCGCCGGAAGTCTTGCGCAATCAGGGTGATCTTTCGGCGTTGGCGGGCGGACAGGCGGCCTGACATGTCCTTGAGGCAGCGTCAGCCAGCCGACCAGAGGGCCTGAAGTGCGCCGGCGATGTCGCTGGCTTCGCGCCGGACCCGTTTGGGCACCCGATAGGCGACGATAGCCGAGCCCTCAAGCGCGGTGTCCTTGGCCTCCGGTGCGGGCCAGCGCGCGCCGGCAATGACGCCGTCTTCGAGGTCTGCGAGAAACTGGCCGAATTCCAGCTCGCGCTCGTCCTTGAACAGGGGCAGCCAGAGCACGACCAGCGCATCGGGCCATTTCTCCAGCGCACGCGGGGTCCATTCGGCGAGCTGTTCCATATCGGTAAGGGTCTCATAGCTCGGATCGCAGAACACGATCATCTGCTCGCCGCGCCTCGGCGTCAGTCGCAGCGCGCCGGCATAGCCATCCTCCTTGTGGATCTGCACCCGGCGGTCGCCGGCAAAGACAGATTTCAGCGCCTCGAACTCGGCGGGATGCTTCTCGAAGAGGATGATGCGGTCGCGCTCGCCCAGATGGAGCCCGGCCAGTGCCGGAGAGCCGGGATAATTCTCCTGCCCCTCTGCGCGGACACGGTCCATCCAGACAGATAGCGGAGGCGGCGTGTGCGCGTCCCATTGGGACAGCACGCCTTCGGAGGCCTCGCCCGTCTTGCTGGCCTGCGGGCCGGTCAGGTCATAGCGCCCGCGCCCGGCATGGGTTTCCAGGTGCAGGATGGACTTTCCGCCCGCGGAAAGGTCGCGAAGGATCGCATCCAGCACGGCATGTTTGAGCATGTCGGCGCGGTTGCCGGCGTGAAATCCGTGCTGGTAGGAGAGCAATCGCTATTCCTCGCCCGCCTCAGCCAGCGAGGTCTGGCGGATCGCCTCGAACTCATTGCCTTCATACCATTGGGGCCAGTCGCCAGACTGCACGATGCCAAGGCCGACTTCGTAGAGCGCCTGGACATCCTCTTCCATGCCGGACAGGTCCCAGCTGGCCGCATATTCGTCCATGGGCTTGTGATAGCGCTGAGCCGTATAGGCATCGGCGGCCGCTTTGCCGGCGGCCACGCCGCCTTCGCGCTTGTCCGGACCGCCATCGGCGTACAGCATCGGCACGCCCTTCTTGGCAAGCGAGATGTGGTCGGATCGGTAGAAATAGCCGGCCTCGGGCTTGGGATCGGGCTTGACCACGCGGTCCTGGCCTTCAAGCACGGCCTTGAGCCGGTCTTCCATCTGCGATGCGCCATAGCCGACGACAACCATGTCCCTGGTGCGCCCGACGGGCAGCATCCCGTCCATATTGATGCCGGCGACAACCGAGCTTAGCGGCACGGTCGGGTTCTCGGCATAATAGGCCGATCCCAGAAGGCCCGATTCCTCAAGAGTCACAGACAGGAACAGCGCGGATCGTTCGCGCGGCTCATCCGCCATGGCTTCGGCAATTTCCAGCATGGCCGCAACGCCGGTCGCATTGTCCACGGCGCCATTATAGATCTGGTCGCGATAGAAATCCTGTCCCGGCTCGCCGGCCTTTTCGGCGGATTTCTTGCCGAGATGGTCCCAATGCGCGGTGAACAACATGTATTCGTCGGGCTCGCTCGCGCCTTCAAGCATGCCAAGGACATTGCGGCTCTCGGCGCGGGTGACGGTCTGGCTGATCTCGCCGGAGGCGGTCAGCCTGCCCATATCCACATATGTGAAACCGGGGGTCTTCGCCGCCCGTTTCATCTCTTCATAATCGAGACCGGCCTCGGCGAACAGGTTGCGGGCCGTCTCGAGCGTGACCCAGCCTTCGAGAAGGGCCCGGTCCGCGCCGCCATTGCTGCGCACCAGGTCGGCCTGAGCGCCTGACCAGGAATTTGACACCACGTCCCAGCCATAGGAGGCGGGCGCCGTCTCGTGAACGATGATCGCCGCTGTGGCTCCCTGGCGGGCGGCTTCCTCATATTTATAGGTCCAGCGGCCATAATAGGTCATGGCCTTGCCCTTGAAGAGATCCGGGTCTTCGGTGGCAAAGCCCGGATCATTGACCAGCATGACCACGGTCTTTCCCTCGACATCAAGGCCGGCATAATCGTCCCAGCCATATTCCGGCGCAACGACGCCATAGCCGACAAAGACGACCTCGGAGTCCTGGAAGGACAGTTCGGTCTGGTCCTGGTGCTTGGTCCAGATCACCGCATCCTCGCCAAGCGTCATGTCATAGTCGCGCTCGGAGGCGCCACCTGAGAAGATCAGGCCGGAGGCGGCTTCATCCACGCTCTGCTCTACCATCTGCACGGTCTGGAACCAGCTGCCATCCGAACCGGCGGGTGTCAGGCCGATCCGTTCCATTTCCGCAGCAATCCAGTCAGCAGAGGCTTCGCCCGCCTCGCTGCCAGGGCCGCGGCCCTCAAATGTGTCATCGGCGAGCGTCTTGATGCGCGCACGCAGATCGTCCGCCTCAATCGCGGTCTGTGTGCTGTCGGGCAGGGGAAGCAGGAGTTCGGGCGCGTCATTTGTGTCGGTGGGTGCGGCGGCATCGACCCCGTCAGCGGGCGCGCCTGTGTCGCTTGTCTCATTTGCACCGCAGGCGGCGATCAGGGTGAGGGCGCTTGCAGCGCAAAACCATTTCAACATTGAGCGTTTCCTTGGGTGTCCATTCGTAAGCTGGACTGTTTCTCGCATGTGACAGCCCTGTCATCAAGCGCGCTTCAGGCCGGCCTCAGGCGGGCGGCATCAAGCGGCGCACCTCATTGGGCAGGGCGAGGGCGGCCTGAGCGATCTCGCTGTTGAAATATTTCAGTTCACCCTCGATGCGATGAACGTGAACCGGTTCCAGCCGGTTTGTCTGCGACAGCATTCCGGCGCACCAGTCGCCTGAAATATAGAAAGGGCAGGGCATCAGCACTGGGCGGACATGCGTCCACATCGGCACCAGCCGATGGAACAGCGTTTCCATCCCTTTGCGATAGAAGGTCGGTGATCCGAGCATCTGCATGGCAACGCCGCCTTCGGCGAGCCCGGCTTTGAGACTGTCGAAGAAAGCGTCTGTGGACAGCGGGCTGGCAATCTCCTCGCCGTCATGGGCGTCTTCGCAGATATCGGTGGAATCGATGATGATGGCATCGAACACGCCGGGATTCTCGGCCAGATAGGCCGCTCCATCGCCGATGCGGATATCCACGCGCGGATCACCCAGCCCGGCGGCGATATCGGGCAGGAACTCGCGTGAAAGCTCCACCACCCGGCCATCAAGCTCGCACAGATGGATCTGCTCGATGCCGGGATACCGCGTCAGTTCGCTGACGGTGCCGCCATCGCCGCCGCCGATCACCAGGACACGCCTTGGCGCAGCGATACAGGCCAGCGGAATATGCACCATGTGCTCGTGATACACATGATGTGTCGACTGGGTAAGCATCGTCACGCCGTCAAGGAGCATCACACGGCCATGGCGCTCAGTGTCCAGGATATGGATCTCCTGAAACTCGCTTGTCTCATGGGCCAGGACGCCCGTGGCATCAAAATAAAGGCCATGGGAGGCGTCGTGTTTGTCGAAGAAGCGTTGCGTCTGTGTCATGATGTGCGGGCTAGCGCGCCGCGCCCGGACCGGCAAGTCTGCGGATGAGGGAGACGGCCAGAGATGAGCCAGCCTGACGCGTGCGCTCAGACCTGGCCAGCTGAGCGCTCCTGCGGCATGCGGCTGGCGAGGCTGCGCAGGAAACGGGCGAGCTTCTCAGCGCTTTCAGCGCCCTGGACCGCGACATTCCGGTTGCCGATATAGGTCGGAACGCCGCTCACGCCCATTTGCTGGAACAGGGCCTCTTCCTGGCGCACCGCTTCAATGTCCGCATCGGAACCGAGGAGTTTTGCGACGATGTCGCGATCAAGGCCGATCTCACCTGCGATCTCGGCGAGCACGCCGGATTGGCCGATATCGCGATGATCGCGGAAATAGGCCGCGAAGAGGGCTTCCTTCGCCTCGAAACCGAGGCCCTGTCCCTGTGCCCAGCGCACCAGGCGGTGAGCGTCGAATGTATTCGGCCGCACTTCTATGCCGGAAAAGCGGAAGGGAATGCCCTCCGCTTCGCCATATTCCTCAAGCGCATCCCGCATGGCGCGGAAACGGCTTTTCTCAGGGTCTTCACTCGTGTCCCCGGTGCCCCCGAGGCGGGCCTGCATATAGTCCTTGTAGGAGACACCGGCCTCAGGAACGGTCGGGTCGAGTTCATAGGGGCGGAACCAGACCTCGACGCCCGTGTCGGGCGCCATTTCCATGGCGGTTTTCAGTCTTCGCAGCCCCAGCCAGCACCATGGACAGACAAGATCAGATACCATTTCAAGCGCGATGCTCATTGGACCTCCCCGACTGCATGGGCCTTAAGGTGTTCGAGACTGACCGCGTCAAGGGCGCGTTCATGAGTGGCCTCAAGCCGCACGGGCGGGGCGAGGCCGGCGCGTCGGGCCTCTTCCCAGCGACCGGCACAAAGGCACCAGCTATCGCCGGGTTTCAGCCCCGGAAAGCCGAATTCGGGACGCGGTGTGATGAGGTCGTTTCCGCGGGTGAAGGAATAGGTCAGGAAATCGGCATCGATGATCGCACAGACCGTGTGATTGCCAGCATCGCGGGGATCGGTATTGCAGCAGCCATCGCGCAGGAAACCCGTTTTCGGGTCATGTCCGCAATCGGCAAGCGCGCCGCCGAGGACATTGCGTGCGCTCATGCCGCCGCCGGTTCCGTTTTGCCGGCAGCCTGTCCGAGCACGCTGAGATAGCCGCGCCGGACCTCCATCCGCGCGGTGATGCCCTTCTCGCGCAGGGCCCGGTGCGCGGCACCCAGACGATAGCAGGGCAGGTGCATGAACATGTGATGCTCACAATGAAAATTGACCCAATAGGGGGCGATAATGAGCCCTTCTAGGGGGGTGGTAAGCGTCGTGCGCGCATGGCGCATCGGATCGTCATTATCCGGCACTACGGCATGTTCGGCAATGTTTCGCAGGCGCGTGACCAGTTGCTGCCAGGTCGCCAGTGGCAACAGCCAGAGGACGAAATAGGCCCACCAGTGGCCAAGCGCGATGAGCACGCCCAGCATGACAAGATTGCTTGCGAGAAAGGGAAACACCGCCTCGCGCGCTGTCTGAGCCCGGTTGGCGGCGCCCTTGCCGGGCCGGATGCCGAACCCGAAGGCATTGAGAAACTGGTTCCTGCGCTGTTTGAAAAAGGTCTGGCCGGTGAGATCGCGGACGATCTTGCGGCGGATTGAGCCGCGCGTCACCGGAAAGGGCGCCGACAGGATGAGGTCGGGATCCTCCGGCTGCTGGGCGTATTTGTGGTGGGTCAGGTGATAGGGCCGGTAATTGGCAAGGCTCGCGCCGACCGGCGCACCGCAGAGCCACTGGCCCAGAAAATCATTGACCCGGATATCGGGGTGGAGCGCTCCATGGGCGGCGTCATGCATCAGGATCGCAAAGCCCAGCTGGCGCGCGCCGATCAGGATCATGCTGACGGGTATCAGCCAGGGCTGCCAGATTGCCAGAGCCATCGCACCGATCACGACCGCCCAGCAATGGGCAACAAGGGCCGGTCCCATCCACCCGTTACGGCGGCTGATCGCTTCCCATTCCTCGCGGGTGAAGAGGTCGAGCGGGCGGATGCGTTTTGCGACGGCCATGGCGGCAAGACTACAGGCGATTGCGCCATTCCTCAATAATCACGCCGGGTCAGGCGAGCAGGGCCGCTATGGCGAACCCGCCCGCAAGAATCGCCCCGGCCCAGACATTTGATTTGAAAACGTCCAGCGCTTTGTCCTCTTTCGACATGCGCAGCCGGATATATTGCCAGGCGCCATGCAAGAGGAAGAGCAGCGCGGCAATCGCGCCGATCCGGCCTGCGCCCATGAACCAGCCCGCCAGCGCGACAATCGAGGCGCCAAGAAGGTGAAAACAGAAGGCCGCAATTGCGGCATGGTCGCCGAACAGTCTCGCTGTAGACTTCACGCCAATCAGCGCGTCATCCTCACGATCCTGCAGGGCATAGATCGTGTCATAGGCTATGGTCCAGGCGGCCAGCCCTATCCAGAGCAGGACGCTCGACAGGCTGACGCTGCCCACCGTCGCAGCGGCCACGAGGACGCCCCAGTTCATGGTCGCTCCAAGCCAGGCCTGTGGCCACCAGGTCAGGCGTTTCATGAAGGGATAGGCCGCCACAAGCGGGATCGCCAGCAGCGCGACAATCTTTGCATCGCCTGGCAACAGGAGCCAGACCAGAAAGCCGATTGCCAGCTGTGCGGCGAGCCAGGCGCCAGCCTGCCAGAACCGGACCTGACCGGATGGGAGCGGGCGACCGGCCGTGCGTTCGACTTGCGCGTCGATCTTGCGGTCGGTCATGTCATTCCAGGTGCAGCCGGCCCCGCGCATGGCCACCGCGCCGACCAGAAAAGCGAGCGCCCAGATCAGGTCGACGAACTGCAGCCCGGACTGGCCGAGCCGTGTGAACCCAATCCCGATCCAGCAGGGCATGACCAGCAGCCAGATACCGACCGGCCTGTCCAGTCGTGACAGGGCGACATAGGGGCGTGCAAAATCGGGCATTTGCGTGAGCCAGCCGGCAAAGGCGCTGTCGGCGGGGATGGACAGACGTTCTTTCAGTGTCTTGCCTGACGCCTTTGCGGCTGCGTCGCCTTCCACTGCAGGCGATGGTTCAGCCGGCGCGGATGCGGGCGCTTCGTCCAGTCCGAACGGTGTGTAGTGTTCTGGGACGGGCGCAGGCGCAGATGCGTCCAGTCCGAAGGGAATGTATCCCGATTGCGTCTGGTTCGCGGCCTCGCCGCCGGTCGCAGTCTTCGATGTGTCCTCAGCCATGCCCATTCCTTTAGCCAATGCGCCTGCAAGCGTCACCTGCGCATGGCAGGTAGCATCAAGCGATTGAGATCGTCTTACGGTTCACGAAGGACAATAGCCCGTCGCGTGCCAGCTCGCGCCCATAGCCGGAATGTTTGATTCCCCCGAATGGCAGCCGCGGATCGGATGCGACCTTGGCGTTCACGAAGGTCGAGCCGGCCTCCAGGTCTCGCGCGGCGATGACCATCTCGGAATCTTCAGCGGTGAAGATGGCCGAGCCGAGACCGAAACGGCTGTTGTTTGCATGACTGATGGCCTCCTCCAGGCTTGCAACACGCCAGAGGCCGGCCACGGGCCCAAAAATCTCATCGGAAAAAGCCGGGCTTTCGAACCGGGCATCCTCGATGACCTGGGGGCTGAAATACCAGCCCCGGTCAGGCAGGTCAGCAAGCGTCGAAATGCGCCGCCCGCCAGCTCTCAATGTGCGTTCGACCTGATCTGCCACGGTCTTGAGGCCCGATTTCTGAGCAAGTGGTCCGATATCAGTGTCGCCCGACATCGGATCGCCCAGTTTCAGCGCCTCGAAACCGGCGACAAAGCGTTCTCGAAACGCCTCATAGATGTCCGCATGCACGAAGAAGCGCTTGGCGGCGATGCAGGACTGGCCATTATTCATCACCCGAGCATCCACAGCCGTGGCCACTGCGGCATCGAGGTCGGCCGAAGGCATGACGATAAAGGCGTCGTTGCCACCGAGTTCGAGAACGCTCGGCTTGATCTCCCGGCCAGCGGTTTGAGCGACCGCTGCGCCAGCGGGGCCCGAACCCGTCAGCGTGACCGCCCGCACACGCTGATCGCAGATGACCCGCTCAACGCCAGACGAGCCGATCAGCAATGTCTGGAAACAGCCTTCGGGAAAGCCAGCCTCGCGAAACACCGCCTCGATATCGAGCGCGCAGCGCCAGACATTCGAGGCGTGCTTCAGCAAGCCGACATTGCCGGCGACAAGCGCTGGGGCGGCGAAGCGGAAGACCTGCCAGAACGGAAAGTTCCACGGCATCACCGCCAGGACCGGCCCCATCGGCAGATGCATCACATGGCTTGCGGCAGCACCGTCTTCGATCATTTCGTCAGCCATCATCGCGGGTCCGTGCTCGGCATAATAGCGGCAGACCCAGGCGCATTTTTCGACTTCGGCGATCGCGGAACCGAGCGTCTTGCCCATCTCGGCAGTCATGTGACGGGCATAATCCTGCTTGCCGGCCTCCAGGACCTCCGCCGCCTTCGCCAGAAGGGCTGCGCGTTTGTTAACCGGTGTGAGGCGCCATTCCGCAAAGCGATCGGCTGCCGCATTCAGCGCGGCGTCGATATCACCCTCGGAATGCGGATGGAATGTCTCGATCACCTCTTCGGTGGCCGGATTTACAGACTGGACTGTCATCACGCGCTGCCTTTCATGGCCGATTTGCCTTCTATTCCACAAAAGCTATACCGACAGCCATGAGTTCAATCCCCCGTCTTTATGTCGAAGCCGACCTTGTTGCGAAGGGTTTTGCCGCCCTTGATGATGCGCAGGCGAAATATCTCACCAGGGTGATGCGCCTTGGCGCCGGCGATCATGTGCGCATCTTCAATGGCCGTGACGGCGAATGGGATGCGGTGATCGACCAGATCGAGGGGCGCTCGGTTCTCCTGCGTGCCGAAAGGCAGTTGCGCGCACAGCTGGAGACCGCCGGCCTGATCCTCCTGTTTGCCCCGCTGAAGAAGGCGCAGACCGATTTCGCCGTCGAGAAGGCGACCGAGATGGGGGCCACTGTGATCCGGCCGGTGATGACGGCGCGCACACAGGCCTCGCGTGTGCGGGCCGACCGGCTGCAGAAGATTGCCCTCGAAGCGGCCGAGCAGACTGAGCGGCTCGACCTGCCTGTCGTCAAGGAGGCGCTGGACCTTGAAGCGGCTGTCGCGTCCCTGCCGGAGGGTGCGCCGCTGATCTTCTGCGACGAGGCCGGCGACGATCCCGAAGCAGAATGGGGCGGTGAGCATGGACGGGCCGAGCCCATGCTGGATGCGCTGGGCCGGCTTTCGCCCGGTTGTGCAGGCGTCCTTATTGGCCCGGAAGGGGGATTTTCGCCAGACGAACGCGCCTGGCTGCGCGCGCATGAGCGAGCCATTCCGGTCACGCTTGGCCCGCGGATCCTGCGCGCGGAAACCGCCGTCGTGGCTGCACTGGCGCTGTTCCAGGCCCGGCTGGGCGACTGGCGCGCGAGTTGATGTCGCGCAAGTCTCGCCAGGCGGTCGCCAGTGTTGAGATAAGCTTCACGGCCTGCTGACTTGGCGCCATGGCGAAACCATTCTACGAGGAGCGGAAAATACAAGGGAAGGGGCCGCTCTCATGACCACGCCCACAAGCGATATTGACGACAGCGCCCCGCGCGTCGAGAGCAAGGCCGAACTGGTCGAATGGCTCGAAGCCGGCTGCAAGCCGCAAGCTGACTGGCGTATCGGGACCGAACATGAAAAGTTCGGATTCACAAAGCAGGGTCTCAGACCGCTTCACTATGAAGGCGAGGTGGGTGTGCGCGCCATGCTGGAGGGCCTGCGCGACCGTTTCGGCTGGGAAGGTATCGAGGAGGGCGGCAAGCTCATTGGCCTGAAACAGGGCGGGGCCAGTGTCAGCCTGGAGCCTGGCGGCCAGTTCGAATTGTCCGGTGCGCCGCTGGAGCATATCCACGAGACCTGCAACGAGGTCGGCGAACATCTGCGTGAGGTGCGCGAGGTGGCCGATCCGCTCGGCATTGCCTTTCTCGGCCTTGGCGTCTCGCCGCTCTGGTCGCTCGAAGAAACACCGATGATGCCGAAGGGCCGCTACAAGATCATGCGGGACTATATGACCCGTGTCGGGCGGCTGGGCCATCAGATGATGTTTCGCTCCTGTACGGTCCAGGCCAATCTCGATTTCGGCTCCGAAGCTGACATGGTGAAGAAGCTGCGCGTCTCGCTCGCCCTGCAACCGCTGGGCACGGCGCTGTTTGCCAATTCGCCCTTCATGGAGGGGCGCACCAATGGCTTCTTGTCCTATCGCAGCCATATCTGGACCGATACCGATCCCGACCGCACGGGCATGCTGCCTTTCGCCTTCGATGACGGCTTCGGCTTCGAGCAATATGTCGACTATGCGCTGGACGTTCCGATGTATTTCGTACGCCGCGGCGGGCGCTATCTCGATGTGGCGGGCCACAGTTTCCGTGATTTCATGGATGGCAAGCTGGAGCCGATCCCCGGCGACCGTCCGGCGATCGATGACTGGGCTGATCATCTCTCGACCATCTTCCCGGAAGTGCGCCTGAAGCGTTTCCTCGAAATGCGAGGCTCGGATTCCGGCCCCTGGAGCCGGCTGTGCGCCTTCTCCGCCTTCTGGACGGGCATACTTTATGACCAGGCCGCCCTGGATGCGGCCTGGGATCTCGTGAAGGGGTGGAGTGCGCCCCAGCGTGAGGCGATGCGCCAGTCGGCCGGCACACTCGGCCTGCGCACCCCGTTGCCGGACGGGCGCAGTATGCAGGATCTTGCCAGAGACGCTCTTGCGATTTCGCGCACCGGACTGAAGGCGCGGGGCAAGCTCTCGGTATCCGGCGATGATGAGACTGGTTTCCTCTCTGAACTCGACGAGATCGCCGGGAGCGGGCTCACCCCCGCCGAGCGGCTCCTTGAGCGCTATCACACCGAATGGGGCCGGCGGGTCGAGCCGGTTTTCGAGGCGCTTGCCTACTGAGGCAGGCTTTCCCTAAAGGTCGCAATTCACGCCGGGGCAAAAACGCGGCACACTCGCCCTGTTATTAGAAAATGCCGGGAGTGCGCCATGAAATACGTCGAGGGTCTGGAACGCGGGGCGGCCAACTGGGCGGCGCTGTCGCCGGTGTCGCTGGTCCGGCGTACGGCCGAGGCCTTTCCCGATATGCCCGCCATCAGCTTCGACGGCTGGACGCGAAGCTGGTGCGAGACTCATGAGCGCTGCCTGAAACTCGCCGGCGCGCTGCAGGGCGCGGGGATCGGGCCCGACAGCACGATTGCCGTGCTTTGCCGGAACCTGCCTGAAGCGGTGGAATTGTCTTATGCCGGGCCTATGTCCGGCGGCGTGCTGAACATGATCAATACAAGGCTGGACGCTGAGGGCATCGCCTTCATCCTCGATCATGGCGAAGCCGAAATCCTGTTTCTGGACTCAGGCCTTGCCGAGCTGGGTCTTGCCGCTTGTGAGCGCGCCGGGGCGAGCCCGAGAATTGTCTGGATCACGGATCCGAAAACCCCCGGCAATACGCCGCCTACCGCGTCTGCCTATGAGGACTTCCTTGCCGACGGTACCCCGCCCGAGCCCTATTCGACCACGCCGCAGGATGAATGGGCCTCCATGGCGCTGAACTACACGTCCGGCACGACCGGCAATCCCAAGGGCGTGGTCTATCACCATCGCGGCGCCTATCTGAATGCCATCGGCAATGCGATGGAATGGTCAATGCCGATGTTCCCGCGCTATTTGTGGACGCTGCCGCTGTTTCACTGCAATGGCTGGTGTTTCCCCTGGACGGTTGCGGCCAAGGCGGGCGTGAATATCTGCCTGCGCCAGCCCGTGGCCGGCGATATTCTCGACGCCATCGAGGCCGAGGGCGTCACGCATATGTGCGGCGCGCCGATCGTGCTGAACATGGCGACCAGTGAGGCCGAAGCGCGCGGGGTGACATTCGAGCGCCCGATTGCGCTGATGACCGCCGGCGCCTCCCCGCCGGCCGCTGTCCTGGCGCGCGCCGAAAAGGTCGGTTTCGATGTCACCCATGTCTATGGCCTCACCGAGGTTTACGGACCGACCGCCGGCTGTGCCTGGCGCCCGGAATGGGACGCGCTGGACCCGGACGCACGCGCGGCGCGCAAATCGAGGCAGGGGGTGAATTATGTCGTGACGGAAGAAGTTTCCGTGCGCGACCCCGAAACGATGCACGAAGTGCCTGCCGATGGAGAAACGCTCGGGGAGGTGATGTTCCGGGGCAATACGGTGATGAAGGGATATCTGAAGAACCCGGAGGCGACGCAGAAGGCCTTCGAGGGCGGGCATTTCCGCTCCGGCGACCTCGCCGTGCGTCATGAAGACGGGCATATTGAGCTCAAGGACCGTTCCAAGGATATCATCATTTCCGGCGGCGAGAATATTTCCTCCATCGAGGTCGAGGGGGTGATCTACAAGCATCCTTCAGTGTCGGAAGCGGCTGTGGTCGCCGGCCCGCATGAAAAATGGGGCGAAACGCCGGTCGCCTTTGTCGAACTGAAACCCGGGGCCAGCCTTGAAGAAGGCGAGCTGATCGGGTTTTGCCGCGAGCAGCTGGCGCATTTCAAATGCCCGACCCGGGTGGTGGTCACGCCACTGCCCAAGACCGCAACGGGCAAGATCCAGAAATTCGAGCTGCGCAAGCGGGCGGAGTAGCGCTCATTCCGGATTCCAGTTCCCGGCCCAGTGACCTTCATGGCGTTCCTGACCCGGTGTCACCGCGTCAACAGGAGCGCGTCTTCCAGGTCTGAGGAAAGGGCCAGCAGGCGGGCCCGGGCAATAAAGAGCGAGGTTTCGGCCTCAAGCGTGCGGATCTGCGCGTTGCGATATTCGTCTTCGGCGTCGAGGGAATCGACCAGCGTGCGCAACCCGGCTTCGTATTCGCGTCGCGCGCCTTCGGTGGCAAGCGCGGCCGCACGCTCTGCCCGCCGGGCGGCGTCCAGCGAGAGGCTGCGGGCCTGAAGGTCGCCCCAGATCCCGGCGACCTCTTCGCGCAAGCCAAGTTCTACCCGGCGGACACGGGCCAGCGCTTCAGCGCGCGCCGCGCTCGCCTCGCGCATCTTCGCGGATTTCAGACCGCTGGTATAGAAGGGGACGTTCAGCGTCACGAACGCTCCATAATCGCTGATTTGGCCATCCTCGAAAAAGAAGGAGACGTCCTTGCCGGTGCTGGCGCGTGCCGAGAGGCTGACTTTCGGACCGAAACGGCCCTCGGCCTGCCGGCTACCCGCCTCGGCCGCTTCGAGCCCCGCGCGTGCGGCCTTGAGCTGGGCATTGCCATTGCGGACCTTTGAAAGCGCGGCTTCGAGACTGTCAGGGATCGTGAGCCCGTCGGCCACCGGGGCCTCCGGTTCGGCATTTGACAGCCCGGTCAGGCGCTCAAGCCGCGCGCTCGATACCGCAACGCCGGAACGCGAGGCTTCCAGCTGGGCCTGGGCGCTGGCGAACCGCGCCTCATTGAGCGCTATATCGGTCCGCGTCCCGAAGCCCTGATCGAATCGCGAACGCGTCTCTTCAAGCCTTAGGCTCAGCGTCTCGACGCGGGCCTCTCCAACCTCGACAATCCGCGTGCGCAGCCAGGCGTCGGAATAGGCTTCGACGGTTTCCAGCACGATTCTCTCTCGCGTGCCGGCCAGTCGCATTCCCGCAGCATCGCGCTGAAACTCGGCCGAATCGACCCCTGCGGCATTGGCGCCGGACGTGTAGACGTCCCAGCTGGCCTGCAAACCGGCTGAGTAGGGCAGCTGAGAGGCGGTGATGTCACTGCCGGCCGGGTCGAACAGGTTCGGGTAGCGGGTTTCAAGGGCGCCGACCTCGGCCCTCAGGCCTGCGGTTGGTCTGCTGACGGCCTTTGCCGCATCGACGCCGGCCTTGCGCCTGTCCAAGGTCGCTTCAGCGCCGCCTATGGAGGGTTCATGGTCAAGCGCGCGTGTCACCGCCCGCTCAAGCGTCAACGGGGCTGCATAGGCTTGCGCGGCGAACGCCGCAGCGCCGGCAAGAAGGCTGGCAATCCGGGCTGTCATCGAAACGCATTGCCCGGCTTGAGGCCTAGAGCCTTGAAGATCATCGCGGCCGGGCAAAGCCCGGTAAAGGCAGCCTGCAGCATGTTCAGGCCGGCAAAACCGGTCAGCAGGAAGAACCAGGGCGTCACCCAGTAGCCAAGCGCGAGGCTTGCAAGGACGACAATCCCGGCAAAGGCGAAGACAGCGCGGTCGATATTCATGGAAACGTCTCCGATAGGGTATGTGTTCGAAAGGTCAGGCTGCCGGTTGCCGGCATGGGCCGGCTTCAGGGTTTGAGTTTGTGTGTTTTGAGAAGGTTGAGTGCGGCGTTTTCGTAGAAGGTCTCCGATCGCCCCTTGCGGACCTTGCCGATGAAATACTTTTCGAAGCCGACTTTTGCCATGTGGACCCAGCCACCGCCCGCTGACCAGTTGACATTGCGCGGCGGGATCTGCGGCTGGGCGATGAAGGCAACGCCGCCATCGCCGAAATCGGCCAGGCAGATGGCGTTCCAGGTCGCCTCATGGCTCGGTTCCTTGCCGTCGAGAAGTTCGCGCAGGTTTTCCGCAGTGGCGGTGACCATGCTTTCGATCATGAAACCGGTCTTGGGCACGCCGACCGGGACCGGGGTCGGCCCTGTAGGCGCGATGGCGATGCACACGCCAATGCCGAAAATCTCCGGATAGGTGGGATTGCGCTGGTGGTCATCGACAATCACGAAGCCCTTTGGATTGACGAGGCCCTCAATATCGCGAACCGCCGAAACGCCCCGGAACGCCGGCAACATCATGGAAAATTTCTGCGGCAGTTCGTGAAGTGTCTTCACCGAGCCGTCTTCATTGCATTCCTCGACATACATTGTGTCTTTGGTGACGCGCTGGACCTTCGCATTGGTGATCCATTTGATGTGGCGCTCGCGCATCTCGCTTTCGAGAAGGCCCTTGGTATCGCCCACACCGTCCAGTCCGAGATGACCGACATAGGGTTCGGAGGTGACAAAGGTCATCGGCACCTGGTCGCGGATCTTGCGCTTGCGCAGCTCGGTCTCCAGGATCATGGCGGTTTCATAGGCCGGGCCGAAACAGGAGGCGCCCTGCACTGCGCCGACGATCATCGGGCCGGGGTCGGCGCAGAATGCCGCGAAATCCTCGTAACCTTTCAGGGCATGGTCGATATGGCAGACCGAATGGGTATGGCCGCCATGAGGCCCTAGACCCTCGATATCGTCAAAAGCCAGTTCAGGCCCCGTGGCGATGAGGAGATAGTCGTATTCGACCTTCGATCCGTCTTCCATGCGTACGCATTTCTCGCCCGGATCAACCTTTTCCGCGCGGCCGACGATGAAATCGATCTTCTTTTTCTTCATCGGACTGGCGAGATCGACGGTGATGTCCTCGCGGTCGCGCCAGCCGACCAGCACCCAGGGATTGGAGGGGACGAACTGGTAGAAGTCGGTTTCGTTGATAATCGTCACTTCATCCTTGCGGCGAACCGCCTTGCGGACTTCATAGGCGGCGATAACACCGCCGAGCCCCGCACCTAGCACAACTATCTTCGCCATGACGGCCTCCCTGATTATGACCTCATTATCGCGTATTTTATAAACTTATTAATTGCGCAATATGTCGCATGGCGATCAGGCATGGCGTGTGCCTAGTTGGCACCATGAAATGCGTCTTCCGGGCGCTGAACATTGATCTGGAGCAAACACATGGCTGACGAACGTGACCTGGCCCCGTCTTTCGTGATGGACGGCCTCAAATCCGGCGACATACTTCTCGTAGATGTCCGCGAGCCGGCGGAATTTGCCAATGAGCGTATCCACGGCGCCCTCTTGCACCCGCTGTCCACCTTCGAGCCGAAGGCGATTCCGACGGACGGGACGCGGCGCGTTGTGTTCCAGTGCGGCTCGGGCAAGCGCTCGCGCAAGGCGCTGGAGGCTTTCCTGGAGGTGACAGGCGCAGATGCGGCGCATCTTGATGGCGGAATTGGCGCCTGGAAATCGGCGGGCCTGCCATGCGCGCGGATCGATCCGGCCACCGGACAGGTGCAGGATGATGGGCGTTACTAGGCCTCTGCTGACGGCGCTTGCCGCATTCATGGTTCTCGCCCCGCTCGCTGCGGGCGAGGAACTTACGGTCGCAGAACAGGTTGTTGTTGATTATCGACCGGTCGTGGCCCGTGTGGAGGCGGGTGACACGGCTACGGCGCGCTCGCGCCTTCAGGGTCTTGTCACACGTCTGAGCATTGATGAAGGCAGCACCGTCGAGGCGGGTGAGACAGTCGCCATCATTCGCGATGAGACGCTGAACCCGCAGCTGGCTTCTCTTGCCTCCCGGATTGAAGGGCTGAAGTCACGCATCCGCCAGTCTGAAGAGGATCTGGATCGCGCCGAAGCCCTGTTTGAGGATGGGTTTTATCCAAAGGCGCGCCTCGACGAACAGCGCACGGCCCTTGATGTGCTCCAGCGCAATCTTGCTTCGGCCGAGGCTGAGCGTAATGCGCTTTCGGCCCGCAAGGGTGAGGGCGTCATTCGTGCGCCCGCCGATGCTCGTGTCACGGCGGTGAATGTGGTCGAGGGGTCGGTCGTGTCCCCGGGCGAGGTGATTGCGAATTTTGCCACGCTTAATGGCATTGTGCGTCTGTCCCTTCCTGAGCGTCATGCGGGTGAAGTTGCTGAGGGCGAAACTGTGACGCTGCGCCTGGCAGCGCGCCGGGGCGATATCCGCACTGCGACCATCGTCAAGGTTTATCCGGAACTCAGAAATGGCGCCGTGATCGCTGACGCAACGGTACAGGGCGGCCTGGACGCGCTGGTCGGCGAACGCGTTGACGTCCTGGCTCCCGTCGGCGAGCGCCGCGCGATCCGTGTGCCGCAGGCATATGTCCGCACCCGCTACGGAGTCGATTTTGTTCGCGTGAAAGTGGGCGAGCGTTTCATTGATGCACCGGTAGCGCTGGCCTCTCCGCTCGCAGACACTCAAGGCGAGCTGGAAGTTCTCTCCGGGCTGAAGCCCGGTGACGTGATTGAACGCCCGAAAGACACGACCCATGAAGGCTGACCTCTCCGGCGCGATCACCCGCGCAACGATAAGCTCTCCGCTGACGCCGCTTTTCCTGCTCGCCGCCCTGGCCGTGGGCCTGATCGCACTTCTGGTGATCCCGCGCGAAGAAGAGCCCCAGATTTCCGTACCCATGGTCGATATCATGGTCGAAGCACCGGGCCTGAGAGCGCCGGACGTGGTCGAACAGGTGTCCAAGCCGCTCGAACAGATCGTCATGGCGATCCCGGATGTCGAACATGTCTATTCCCAGAGCCGGGATGATGGCGCGCTGGTCACGGCCCGGTTCACGGTCGGCACCGATGCCGATGATGCGATCCTGCGCGTGCATGAGAAAATCCGCGCCAATCTCGACCGGATCCCCCCCAATGTGGCGATGCCGCTGGTTGTCGGCCGGGGGATCAATGATGTCCCGATTGTCACGCTGACCTTGTCGCCGGAAGACTGGACCGGGGATGTCTGGAACGACACCTCACTGCACATGCTTGGCGAAGAGCTGCTCAACGCGCTGACCAAGATCGAGGATATCGGCCTGACCAGCCTTTCGGGCGGGCGCGAGCTGGAGATGCGCGTTGAGCCGGATATCGAGGCGATGGCCTCATATGGCGTGCCTTTGCGCAGCCTGGTCGAATCGGTGCGTGCGGCGGCGACCACCATGCCCGTCGGTACCGCGCGCCGCGACGGTGAGGCGATCATCGTGCAGGCTGGAGATCGGATGGACTATGTCGGCAAGCTGGAGCGGCTTGAGCTGCGCGGCGCCGGTGGCCGGCGCGTCTATCTTTCGGATGTGGCGCGGGTGACGGTCACCGGACGGGACAGGGAGGCGCGCGCCTGGACGATGGAACGTGCCGAAGGCGAAGAGGGCTTCTCGGCTGCGCCGGCCGTCACGCTGGCGCTGGCCAAGCGGCCGGGCGCCAATGCGGTGGTTGTCGCCGAAAGCATCCTGGAACGGGTCGAACAGCTCGAGGGCGAGCTCATTCCCGAAGGCGTCAATGTGGCGGTGACGCGGAATTATGGCGAGACCGCCAATCACAAAGCCAATGAGCTGCTCTTCCATCTCGCCCTGGCCACCGTATCGATCGTGATTCTGATCGCCTTTGCGATCGGTTGGCGTGAGGCGCTGGTGACGTTGATCGTGATCCCGACGACGATCCTGCTGACGCTGTTTGCGGCGCTGATGATGGGCTATACGATCAACCGCGTCTCGCTGTTTGCGCTGATCTTTTCCATCGGCATCCTTGTCGATGATGCCATCGTCATGGTGGAGAATATATCCCGACACTGGGCGATGAAGGATGACCGGCCACGGCTGCGCGCTGCCATAGATGCGGTCTCGGAGGTGGGCAATCCCACCATCATCGCCACGCTGACCGTGATCGCCGCGCTTCTGCCGATGATGTTCGTTTCGGGCCTGATGGGCCCTTACATGGCGCCGATCCCGGCCAATGCCTCGGCAGCCATGCTGTTCTCTTTCTTTGTGGCTGTTGGCATTGCGCCCTGGCTGCTCATGAAGATTGCGGGCCGCGCGCCGGTCCATGCCCATGCTGGCGGCCATGATGACGGCACGACGCGCATTGGCCGTTTCTATACCGCTGTCGCCGAGCCGGTGATACGCACCCGCGCACGTGCCTGGCTGTTTCTCATACTTGTCGGGATTGCCACACTTGCCTCACTTTCGCTGTTTGCGACACGGGCTGTGCCGGTCAAGCTGTTGCCCTTTGACAACAAGTCGGAGATGCAGGTCGTGCTCGACATGCCCGAAGGCGCGGCGCTGGAGGATACCGAACGCACCCTTTTCGCGCTCGCCGATGCGATGCGCGACATTGAGGAAGTGGAATCAATCCAAGCCTATGCCGGCACCGCCGCGCCGTTCAATTTCAACGGTCTAGTCCGGCATTATTTCCTGCGCCAATCGCCGGAACTTGGCGACCTGCAGGTCAATCTGGCGGAAAAGAGCCATCGCGAACGCTCCAGCCATGAGATCGCTCTGGAGCTGCGCGAAACGCTCATGGCGCTGGAACTGCCCGATGGCGCCATTGTGAAAGTGGTCGAGGTGCCGCCAGGTCCGCCGGTTATCGCCACATTGCTGGCGGAGATTTACGGCCCAGATCCGCAGACGCGGCGCGAGACTGCCCGCGTGGTTCGCCAGCTCTTTGAGGAGACCGATTTCATCGTCGATGTCGATGACAGTATCGGTGACCCGCAACCGCGCCTGCAAATCTCAATCGATGAACCTAGCGCGGCCGATTACGGCGTACGTCACGAGGATATACTGGACACGATTGCGCTGGCCTTTTCCGGGCAGGTGGCCGGCGTGTCGCCGCGCGGCGAAGGGCGCGATCCGCTCGACATCAATGTCCGCCTGCCGAAATCCGAATGGGTCTGGGGCCAGGACATGGCCGCCATTCCGGTACCACGACGCCTTGCGCCGGCTGGCTCGCCGCCGGTGGAACTCGGCGCGCTGGTCGAGGTCAGCGAGGCGGCAGGCTCGCCGCTGATCTTCCGACGCGACGGGTATTTCGCAGACATGGTGCAGGGGGAACTCGCAGGCGCCTATGAGGCCCCGATCTATGGCATGATGGAAATCCAGAAGCGTGTGGCTGAGCACGACTGGGCAGGCGAGGGGCTGACACAGCCCGGTATCCGTCTTTACGGACAGCCCGGCGACGAGACCGCGACGACCCTTCTGTGGGACGGGGAGTGGGAGATCACCTATGTCACCTTCCGCGACATGGGGCTCGCATTCGGCGTGGCCCTGGTGGGCATTTACATTCTTGTCGTGGCGCAGTTCGGAACGTTCCGCGTTCCGCTGATCATCCTGACGCCGGTGCCGCTGACCCTGATCGGGATCATGATCGGCCACTGGATATTCGGCGCGCCCTTTACCGCGACCTCCATGATCGGCTTCATCGCACTGGCCGGCATCATCGTGCGCAACTCGATCCTGCTGGTGGACTTTGTGCGCCATGGCGAGGATCCCGCCCGTCCGCTGAAGGATATCCTGCTGGAGGCCGGGGCGATCCGTTTCAAGCCGATCCTGCTGACCGCACTTGCGGCCATGATCGGGGCTGGGGTAATCCTCACCGACCCGATTTTCCAGGGACTTGCGATTTCTCTCCTGTTCGGCCTCGCCTCATCAACGGCACTGACTGTGCTTGTGATTCCGGCGATCTATGTGGCGCTTCGCGGGCCGGACTGGCGGCCCGCCCGGCGCCGTGGCGAAGAGGATCGCGCGCCCGTGACCCAGGAGGCTCCTGCCTGATGCCCGATTCCGACCACCGCCCGCGCACACCGGAAGCCTTCGAAGTGATGTCGGCGCAGATCAATGAAGCCTGCGAAGTGCTCAAGGCCATGGCGAGCGAAACGCGGCTGAAAATCCTGTGCGCGCTCGCCGATGGAGAAAAACCGGTCAGTGAGCTGGCGGAGATGACGGGACAATCCTTCTCGGCGGTCTCGCAACATCTGGCAAAGCTCCGGGCCAGCAATCTCGTCGAATCACGCCGGGATGCGCAGTCGATCTATTATCGACGTATGCCGGGCGTCGGTGAAATCCTGGTCGATACGCTCTGCGACTTCTATGGACGCACGCCGGACATGGCCTGAAACGCCAGGCCATGTCGCCCGTCTGCGTGCCAGGTTCAGCGCTCTCGCAGGGCCGGTCCGCGCGCCTGGGCTTCGCCTGACTGAAGCGCGGAAAGCTGTTCGAGCGCCGAGCGCAATTGCGGATCGCCGGCAACCTGGTTCATCATCGACACAGACCGTCCGGTCTCCGCACTGGCCGAGACCAGTCCGTCAAGCGCCTCGAAGCCACTGCGCCGGGCGGGGTAATGGATCACACGGACATCTGCGCCTTCCTCGATCCCGGCCAGTTCAGCGGCCCTGGCAACCGCATCGCGATAACCGCCGATCTCATCGACCAGGCCGAGATCAAAAGCGTCGGCGCCGCTCCAGACTCGCCCGCGGGCATGCTCATGGACCTCTTCGACACTCATGTCGCGCCCTTCTGCAACTATGGATGTGAACCGGTCATATCCGCGTTTCAGTGTTTCGCGCAGTTGCGCGCGCTGGGAATTGGTGAACCTGTCGACGCCGAAAGCCTCGGCGAATTCGCCGCCCACGGTGACCGATTCGATATTCACGCCGATGCGTTCAAGGCCTTCGCCAATGGCGAGCTTGCCGCCATAAATGCCGATAGAGCCGGTAATGGTGGTCTCATTGGCGAAGATGCGGTCGGCGCCGGCTGAGACATAATAGCCCCCTGATGCCGCAACAGAGCCCATCGAGACGACGACTGGCTTGCCCATCTCCTGAACACGCTCGACAGCATTCCAGATCTGGTCCGAGGCGATAGGCGATCCGCCGCCGCTATCGACGCGAAACACCAGCGCCTGCACATCGTCATTCTTGCCGGCATCAATGATCGCCTTGGCCACACGGTCGGACCCGAAACCCACGGTGGACGCGAAGATATCCTCCACGCCGCCGCCGGTCACGATCGGCCCCTCTCCGCCGACAACTGCAATCATCGGCGCGCCCGCGCGCACCGCCGGCGGAGTATAGTCGGCCATGGACACCAATTCCGCCCCATCGGCATGGGACCGGGCCGCCTCGCGCGCATCCTCAGGCCAGCCAAGCTGGTCGGTGAGCTCGAGTTTCACTGTGGCTTCCGAGGCGATGGGGCCACTCTCGAGCGCGTTGCGCACGGCGTCTTCGCTCAGGCCGCGATCGGCAGCTATATCACGAACCGAAACGGTCCAGAGCGACTCGGCGAGCGCCTCCAGCGCCTCGCGGTGCGGCTCGGTATAGCCCGTCTCCTTATAGCTGTTCGGGGAGTTCTTGTATTCGTAGAACTGCTCGATCTCGGCAGTGATCGACAATTTGTCGAGCAGGCCGCGCAGGAATTCGGTCTCGAATCCTATCCCACTCATCGACAGGTCGCTGCCGGGCTGAATCCAGAGTTCATCTGCCGGCGTGACTGCCCGCAGCGCCGATGGCCCGAACGAGAACAGGCTGCCCTGAGTATGGGCCACGACAAATTTGCCCGACTCCCGGAAATCGATCAGTGCGCCACGCAGTTCCTCGGCGCGTGACGAGCCAAATGTCATGGTGCTCGCGCGGATGAAGATGCCCTCCACGTCAGGGTCTTCAGCGGCCGCATCGATCCGCGTGAGGAGATCGGTGAACCCGACCTGGCCGCTGAAGGCCGCCAGCCCGGTTGTCGGGGCCTGGTCGGGCAATTCCTCACGCAGGTCCAGTGACAGGATCATCCGGTCAGGCTGCTGCTTGCCCTGGCTGGCAATCCCGGCCAGTCCGAGAACGGACACGAACAGGAAGACGAAGAATAGCAGGAGGGCGACAAAGGCGCCGGCGAGAGAGAGGAGGAAGGTCTTCAAGGTCTGGCACTCCGTTCGGCTGGGCCAAAAGATGGATGTTTATCGATAAATGATATGACAGAGCCGGAGTTCAAGCGCAAGCGCTGCGACCGGCCGAACTGTTAACAGCGCAGGAAAGCTTCGCGCAGATCGCAGGTTGCCATGTCCGGGGCTTTTGGGTATCAGCCCTGTCTTCCAGATTGGGGCGTGGCCAAGTGGTAAGGCAGCCGGTTTTGGTCCGGCCATCCCAGGTTCGAATCCTGGCGCCCCAGCCAGCCTCCCGGGCTATGCTAACGGACGTCACGTCGTATTTGCAGCCATGATCAATTGTCAGGCAAATCCAGTCCGACTGCGAGACATCTATTGCACCGGGCGCTGTAACTTGGCTAATTCCTAAATGATTGGTTATGCGAGTTGATCGCGCCGCTGCCAGTTGATAGCGTCCGCTTCGCTCGGTTAGGGGGAGCAGGCCTGACGCTTCTGGCAACGGGCCGGGAAAGAAGAGAAGGGCGATTGACGCCCCGTGACGAGAACAGGGGAGGTGATTAGGTGCGCGAGATGCCGATCCCTTCGAAGACAAGCAAAGTCCCGGGGGGCCGGTGTGTGTTTTTGGCCCGCCATCGCGCGATCGTCTCCCGAAAAGAGGGACTGGCGGTTTAAGAGATGAATTTCGCGCATGTTCCCGAGGGGAGCGTGCGAGGTTTCGGAGAGTGAGTGAGAGGCAACCTCATGAGAAAGTTCCTGACACCGGCCCGCGGCGCAGTTGCCGCTGTATTGGCTGTCGCACTGGCGGTTCCCGCCCAGGCCCAGCTGAAATCAGCGCTCGACACCGGCGAGCAGGCAACCCGTCGGGCCGAACAGGTCCAGACACAGATCAATCAGCTTGACGATGAGCGTTCTGACATGGTTCGCGAATATCGGACCCTGCTGCAGCGCCGCGATGCGGCCGTGCTGTTTGCGCGCCAGCAGGAAAAGGTGGTGGAAAGCCAGCGCCGCGAGCTGGAATCTCTGACGGATCAGCTGACCCGCGTTGATGATATCACCGCCCAGACCATCCCGATGATGCTGGACATGATCGCCGACCTGAAAGCCTTCGTCGCTGTCGACCTGCCGTTCAAAAGCGAAACCCGCCAGGCCCGCCTGGATGGTCTCGACGCCGCAATGGAAGACCCGCAGGTTACCACAGCTGAACGCTATCGCCTGATCATCGAGGCTTTCCAGGCCGAGATGGAATATGGCTCCACAATCGATACATGGCAGACCGAACAACAGGTCGGTGACAGCACCCAGACGGTTGATATGTTCCAGTATGGCCGTGTCGCGCTTGTCTGGATCACCACAGATGACCGGGCCGGTGCCCGCTGGGATCGTGAGCAGGGCGCCTGGGTGCCGCTCGAAACCGGTGTGATTCCCGATATCCGCGATGCCATCCGTGTTGCCGACGGCAAGAAGCAGCAGGAAGTGCTGTTCGGGCCGGTCAAGCGCCTCTCGGTTCAGTAATCCACGTCCAGGGATACGAAGGATAAATGAAGATGAAGAAAATGTTCTCTTTCAAGGCTCTGGGCGCCGCTGCGGTGCTTGGCCTTTCGACGCTCGCCGCTGCGCCGGCCATGGCACAAAGCGGTCCGAGCTCTCTGAGTTCCGTGCTGGAAGCGGTGCGCCGCGACAGTTCGCAGATGAGCGCTGAAAACCAGCAGCGCCTGCGCGAATTCCAGCAGAAGCGCAACGAGCAGGCCGATATCCTGGCCGAAGCTCGTCAGGAGCTGGCCGCTGCGGAGGCCCGGGGGCGTGCGCTAAGCGCCGAATTCGACGAAAACGAAGCGCGTCTTGGCGAGTTGCAGGCCCAGCTGGAAGCGGAAGCCGGCGACTTCTCCGAGCTTCTTGGCCAGTTCCGCACTGCGGCGGGCGAATCGATGCCGCAGATTCGCGGCTCCTTTGCCAATTTCCAGTATCCGGGCCGCGTGGAGCAGCTCTCGGAAATTTCCCAGGCCCGCACCCTGCCGACCCGTGAGGATCTCGACAGCCTGCCCAAATCGATTCTTCAGGAAATGATCGCGCAGTCTGAGGTGACGACCTTCACCGCCAATGTTGCCAATATCGGGCCGGAAAAGGAAAACATGGACGTTGAGCTCCTTCGCGTAGGCATTTTCAATGCCGCGACGACGGGCGAGACAGCCGGTATCCCCGGCGGCCAGTTTGTTGAGGTCGTGTCGCCGGAGGGCAGCCGGGACGAGCCTTTCCTGAGGGCATTTCGCAAGCAGCCGCGCGGTGAATACACCTCGCAGATGATGAAGCTGGTCAATGCCGGTCCCGATGATGTGATCCGCGCGCCGGTCGATCCGTCCAAGGGCGACCTGTTCGGGATTCTCGGCGACATTCCGAGCTGGGGTGACAGGCTCTGGAATGATGGTGGCTTTGTCGGCCGGATCATCATTCTGGTTCTGATCCCGATCGGTGTCCTGCTCGGCCTCTACAAGATCGTCACCCTGTTCCTTATGGGCAATTCGATGCGCTCTACAGCCAAGACCCGCCGCGCCGGCCGCGGCAATCCGCTGGCCCGCGTCTTCGAGACCTATGAAGAGAACAAGAACCAGGACGTCGAGACGCTTGAACTCAAGCTCGACGAGACGATCCTTCAGGAAACGCCGAGGATCGAGCGTTTCAACGAGATCGTGAAGGTTCTTGCGGCTGTGGCGCCGCTGGTCGGCCTGCTGGGTACGGTGATCGGTATGATCATCACCTTCACCGCGATTACCATCTATGGTGCGGGCGATCCGCAGCTGATGGCCGGCGGTATTTCGGTCGCCCTTGTGACCACGGTGCTTGGTCTGCTCGCGGCCATTCCGCTGATCCTGCTGCACGCCATCGCCGCTGCCATGGCTCGTGGCAACCAACAGGTGCTCGACGAACAGGCCGCTGGCCTGGTGGCGGAGCGCGCTGAAGCCGAAACGCGGGGCGTGGCCTAAGGGCCGCGCTTTCGCGAAATCCATCGGAGATCCCTCATGGGACTTGATACGCTGCAAGACTTCCTGGAGAGAGGTGGGCCGGTACTCATCGTGATCATGTTTGCCACATTCGTGATGTGGGGCCTGATCCTTGAGCGCCTGTTCTATTTCCGCCTCGCTCACCAGGATGTGGCGGACAAGGCGATAGAAGAGTGGCGTTCGCGCTCTGATCGCAAATCCGCCTATGCGCACTGGGTCCGGGACAAGCTCGTCTCGGAGGTTCGCCAGAAGGCCGAGGCCAATGTGCAACTGACCAAGGCGACGGTTGCCCTGGCGCCGCTGCTTGGCCTGCTCGGCACTGTGACCGGCATGGTGACTGTGTTCGATGTGCTGGCGCTCACGGACGGTGCCGATGCCAAGGCGATGGCGGCGGGCGTGTCGCGTGCCACCATCCCGACAATGGCAGGCATGGTCGCATCAATCACCGGCATTCCGTTTGCTTCGGGCATGTCACGTAAGGTAAACCGTCTGGTCCAGTCGGTCGAAGATGACATGGAGATTGGCTGATGCGCGGACGTGCCTTGAGAAAACCCCAGGAAGCTGAGGTTGATCTCACGCCCATGCTGGACGTGGTGTTCATCCTGCTCATCTTCTTCATCGTGACGGCTGTGTTCACCAAGGAACAGGCGATCGGTCTAGAGCCGCCACCGCCTCCGCCGCCGGAGAACCAGCCCCAACAGGAAACCCCGACCATTATCATCTATGTCAATGATGAGGGCTTGATCCGTGTGAATGGCCGTGTGGCCGATATCGGGTCCGTGCGTCCGAATATTGAACGGCTGAAAGCGGAAAACCCCGACAGTGCGGTGATCATTCAGGCGCATCCCCAGGCGAAATCCGGGCTGATCGTGAATATCCGCGACCAGGCCTATTCCGCCCAGGCGACACCGGTGAACATCGTGCTGAGTGCAGGCTAGGAGAACGCCGATATGGCTAGAAGAAAACGTGCCCTGGCTGCTGACAATGGCGGCGAACAGGATGTCAATCTCACGCCCATGCTGGACGTGGTGTTCATTCTCCTTATCTTCTTCATTGTCACGGCCCAGTTCATCAAGGAGCCTGGTGTGGAAATCGCGCGTCAGGACGTCGATAATGACGCGAACGTCAAGCCGCTCGCCATTCTCGTTGCGATCGACGAAAATAGTGACATCTACATGGACAAAAAGAAGGTTGAGCCCAACGAGGTCGAATTCAACATCAAGGAACTGAGGGAAGACAATCCCAAGGGCAAGCTTGTGGTCCAGGTGGATAATGAGGCCGATGCCGAAGTTCTGGTCACCCTAATGGAGACAATACAGAAGGCCGATGGCTCGACTGTGATCAACGTCTCCACGGCGCAGGAATAAGGAGCACTTTCATGTTCAACAGCCCGCTTATAAGGCTGGTCGCGGCTATCCCGATTGCGTTTGCTGTGGTCTGGTTCCTGTTTGCCTGGTTCATGCCGTTTGTGATTGCCCAGAATTTCGAGGAGCCGCCGGAGCGCGAAACGCGGACCCTTGAGGCTATCACACCGCAGGAGGATGCACAGGAGGTGCGCCGGACACAGCGTTCGAAGCCGCAGAAACTGGCTTCGGCGAACAAGCCGCCGCCGCCGCCGAAACTGTCTTCGTCGAAGTCGGATATTGACCTGCCGACGCCGAATATTCAGGGTGCCGCGCCTCAGGAGCTCAATTTCGACCGGATGCAGTCTCTGGCGATCGACCCGGTCGCGATTTCCGACCGAGATGCTCAGCCCATTCGTCCTCCCATGCCGAATTATCCGCGTCGTGCGGCTGAGCGCGGCACCGAGGGCAGTTGCGAGGTCCGGTTTGATGTCAATCCACGCGGAAAACCCTATAATCTTTCCGCCACGTGCACAGACGACATTTTCAAGCGTGAAGCCATTCGCGCGGTTGAGCGGGTTGAATTCGCCCCGAAGATCATTCGTGGAAAGGCGGCCGAGCGCAAGAATGTGGTCTATCCGCTGGAATTCCGTCTCGAATAGCTGAGATAATCATGCGGCCGTCGGACTATTGGCCGCTGATACAAAACGAGCGCGAGACCCGCGCCTCAACAGGGCGCGGGTCTTTTTGCTCCAGATTGACGCTAGGGAAGGTGTTGTGTGGCGTAACAACACGAGCCCACTGAGTGGCCAGCGTGCCTGTCGAGGCGATCGGGGGCACGGCGCCCTCCCTGTCGCGCTCTGAGTTCCGGCTGAGCTGGCGGTGGGCGCTCTACAGCTCACGCCGTGAATCGTGCGCGACGAACCAGTCGAACTTCATGGCGTCGCGCATCCAATCCGGTATCGGCTGGGGAATTGAGTGCCGGGACAGACGGAAACGGAGCGATCAAGTGAAAAAGATGCAACCAGCCGGATTCACTCTCTTGAATGACAGTGAGAGTTCCGGTTGACTAAACATGCGGAGTCGCGCGCCAGCGCAGACAAGGAGTGAAACACCATGGTGATGCAAAGCTTTCTCAGGGGCGTGGCGGCGGCTGGCGTGCTGGCGCTGGTATCGGCGGGCATGGCAACAGCCCAGCAATGCACCGAAACCGAATTTTCCTCGAAGAACGGACAACTCTACCTCAAGGCGGAGAATGAGCTTCTCGTGAACGAGAATGCACAGGCGGCGCTCCAGGCGCTCAACCAGCTGCGTTCGAATGAGATGAACTGCTACGAGGAAGGCGCGGCGCTGCGCCTCAGCGCGGCGGTGAAGGTTGAGACCAAGAATTATTCTGGCGCCGTGAGCGATCTTCAGACGGCGCTGGATCGCGGTTATATTCCTGCCTCAGAACGCGCTTCGACCTATTACAATATGTCCCAGCTCTACATGCAGGGCGAGAATATTGCCAAGGCACTGGAATATATGAACAAATGGATCCAGGCTGGCGGCCAGCCGGACAGGAACCAGAAATGGCAGCTCGCGGTTCTCAACCACAAGATCGATAATAATCGCGAAGCAATCAAATGGGCCGAACAGGTGTTCCGTCAGGATGGGCCGAATGCCAAGCGGGAGGTCTATGATTTCCTGATCTATCTCTATGACAAGACGGGCCAGCTGGCGAAGAAGGCAGAGCTCCTGGAAACGCTGCTGCAGCGCAATCCGGGCGAGCGCAAGCTCTGGGACGCAATTGCGGGCGACTATTTCCGTGGTGGCAATGATCGCCGGGCTTTCGAGGTGCAAAAGGCGATGTATCTCGCCGGGCTCCTGAAGTCCGAAGACGAGATCATGCGCGTCGTGAATTTCTATAATCAGTTCGATGTGCCCTTTCAGGCCGCCAAGCTTCTCGAAAAAGAGATGAATGCTGGTCGGATCGAGAAGGATTATGAAAAGCTCGAACTGCTCGCCAATCTCTATCAGGTGGCGCGCGAATTCGAGAAGGCAATCCCGGTGATCGAAGAAGCCGCCCGCATGCGCAATTCCGGTGAGATGTATGAGCGGCTTGGCCGGTCCTATGCCGAGCTGAAACAGTGGGAAAAAACCGAAGAGTCAATGACGCAGGCGCTGAACGCAGGTGGCCTCAAGGATCGCGGGACGGCCTGGACGCTTATCGGGCAGTCACGCTATGAGCGCGGTATGCGCGATGAGGCCAAGGAGGCGTTCCGCAAGGCCAATAGCCGCGCCGGTCGCGGCTGGCTGCAATTCATGGCCTCGGAAGAACAGACCGAGCGTGAGCTGTTCTGCTTCGATATTTCGAGCAAGGTTCTGGAAGCCAAGAACGAGCAGAAGGCCTGTAAGCAGATCGCGGTTCTGGGCGATGAGCAGCTTCCGGAGAACTGCAGGACTGTGGAAACCCGTCTCGAAGAGGCTGAGGCGGAGCTCGAAGAGTCCGGTTGCGGCAATCGCAGTTGATCAGGCGCGCCTGAGAACATGAGACGAAGCCCCGGCCAGTCCAACTGGCCGGGGCTTTAACATTGGAGAAGCGCTTTCGCCTTTGGCGGACGCGCGAAGCGGATGAGTGCCGCAGGCCATCAGGCTGGCCGTGGGCAGGCGTTTGGCGCCAGCCAGACCACCCCGTGCGCCAATACCAAGCGAGCCTTGTCCGGCTGAAGGCGAAAGCGGTCCGGGCAGACAGGTGTGCCGGCTGATGCGCCAGCACGGCGCGGTCGCGGCAAAGGGGCTCGAGATCAGGGCGCTGGCACGCGATGAACAGGTCCGCTCCGGGCAGGTGCGTCTTGTTCCGTCGGTGGCGTCAAATGCCCCGGAGCGTCAGCCTTTCGTTCCACTCCAGACCGACGCTCGGTCTTATCGGTTTTGCGCACATCACCTTCACCCATCATGCGCGATGGCTCCGCACGTGCTGTCCGACAGATGCCGCTCAGATTGCGCGCGTCACCCGGGCGGGGACTTGGCTCTCCGGGAGGGCGCGCCGGGCCGGGCGCCCCCCGAGCAGAGTCTCGCCAACCTGACCGGTTTCGCCGAAACCCGAAACCGGTCTATTGCGCGGCCACCCGTGCGTCCTGGAAACCGGCCAGGCGTTGTTCGATGATCGTTTCGGCCTCGCTCATGATCCGGTCGATGAGTTCCTTGCATGTCGGGATGTCATGGATCAGGCCGGCCACCATACCGCAGCTCCATGCGCCTGCATCCATATCGCCATCCTTCATGATCTTCGGATAGACGCCCGCCACCTCATCAATGATGTCCTCGAATTTGAGATTGTCGCCGAGCGCCTTTTCCTTCTCAAGCAACTTTTCGACGGCTGAATTGGTCAGCACGCGTTCGGTATTGCGCAGCGGACGCATGACCAGACGGGTATCGAGCTCGGAGGCTGCGACAAGGGCCTGTTTCACATTCTCATGCACCGGCGCTTCCTTCGTGGCGATGAAACGGGTGCCCATATTCATGCCTTCTGCGCCGAGGGCGAGTGAAGCCACGAGAGAGCGGCCATCGGCCATCCCGCCCGATGAGACGAAGGGAATTTCAAGCTCTTCGGCCGCGCGCGGCAGGAGGATGAAATTCGGCACATCATCTTCGCCCGGATGACCGCCGCATTCGAACCCATCCACGGATACTGCGTCGCAGCCGATGTCCTGCGCCTTCAGGGAGTGGCGAACCGAGGTGCATTTGTGGATCACCTTGATCCCCGCATCCTTGAGCGCGGGCATCACCTGGGCCGGATTGCGCCCGGCGGTTTCGACAACCTTCACGCCGCCATCAATGACGGCCTTCACAATGGCGGGATAGTCCGGCGGATTAAGGGTCGGCAGGAATGTGATGTTCACGCCGAACGGCTTGTCGGTCATGTCCTTGCAGCGCGCGATTTCATTGGCGAGGTCGGCCGGCGTCTTCTGCGTGAGGCCGGTGATGATGCCCAGCCCGCCGGCATTCGACACAGCAGCTGCCATCTCTGCGAAGCCGACATAATGCATGCCGCCCTGAATGATCGGATGCTCGATCCCGAACATCTCGGTGATACGTGTCTTCATTATAGCTCCTCCCGATGGTGCTGCGGCGCATGATGGCCCGAGACGCCGTGCTCCGGCAAGACTGACATCGCGGAAAGTAAATACTTGTCAAATCGTGACTGGAAACACGCGATTGGTTCGCCTAAACTGTTAGCCATAATGGGTAGGGTGGACTGCGCGGCGCGAACGGCGCGGCATGTCTGCATCAGCTAGGCGAGAGGGGATCGTCCTGATGATTTTGCGCATGACCATGGTGGCCGGAGTCCTGGCGCTTGCGGGACCGGCTGCGGCGCAGCACAGCGGCACGGGGAATGCCTTGCCCAGCGCGCCGGAGCGCGATCTTGCTCCGGCCGAGCCTGCCGAGGACAAGGCTCCGCCGGCTACGCATGCCGGAACCGGCGCCGCTGCCAGCGATGTCGATTTGTTCAAGACTCCACAACCGCCCAAACCCGTCAGCCATGGCAGTGCGCCCCCTGCCGTCGATCTGTTGCGCCAGCCTTCATCCACACCAACAGCGCCTGGATCTCAGCCAACACCGGAGCCCCCGCCGGCGCCTGCTGCGGACGCTGACGCCCCCGCGGTCGTCGAACCTGCTCCCACGAAGCCCGCCGTGACGCCACCGCCCGCACAGGTGCCCGCCGCAGCCACGCAGCCGGCCCCGGCCGAGGCGGCGCAGTCGCAAACCGTACCGGCGCCGGCTGAGCCGCCAGCACCGCCGGCAGCTGAAGATCGGGACATGGCACTTTATGGCCCGGCCGCGCAGGGCTGGCAGGTCTGGTCGCGCGTGCGTGACGGTCGTGCTGGCTGCTGGGCTGTGAAGGGGGCCGAAGGACAGGACGCCCCGGCCCCGGCAAGCGGTCGGCTCTTCGATGGGCCCAAACCCTATGTGATCGTGACAATGAGCGCGACTGGAGCGCAGCCTGCCTGGCGGATTATCCATGATGGATTGCCGACGGAGGATGACCGTATCTTCGTGGTCGGTGGCACCGGCTGGGTGGAATCATCCAGCTTTGCCAGTGTGCTGGAACTGGATAACCAGTCGATTGATGTCTACGGAAAGGGAGTGACCCTGCAGGACGGTCAGCGCGTTCCCTTCGAGACGACCGGCAGGATCGAGATGGCCGGGCTCGGGGCAGCTGTTGGCGCCTTGACAAGGTGTGCCAGCGGCCAACCTGCGCCCGCGCCCAAAGCAGAAACAGCCGAAGACACCGGCGCTGAGGCCTCTGATGACGCTGCGGCCCCCGCACCGGCTGTTGGTCCGGAAGGAAACTGACACGCGTGCGCGTCTTGCTGGTCCATGGCGTTCCAGACACGCCGGCCATGTGGTCGCCGCTGGTTGAGGCGCTGGGACTGGAAGAGGGCGAGGTGATTCGCCCGGCGCTCCCGGGATTCGGCACCGGCACCCCTGCTGGTTTTCATCCCTCCAAGGAGGCTTATGCCGACTGGCTGGTCAGCCAGGCCGAGGCGGCGGCCAGGGAAGGCCCCGTACATGTTTTCGGGCATGACTGGGGCGCCCTGCTGACGCTGCGCGCCGCCAGCCTTCGCCCGGACCTGTTTGCCAGCTGGGCGGTCAGCAATGCCCTCATCGACAGCCAGTATAGCGGGCATTTGCTCGCCAGGCTCTGGGCAACACCGATAGTCGGCGAACTGGTGATGGCCGGAATGCGCGAGGCGGCACTGGCGCGCGCGCTGGCCGACCAGGGATTGCCTGAAACTATGGCCCGCCATGAAGCCGCGCAGATGGATGCGACCATGAAACGCTGCATCCTGGGGCTCTACCGCTCAGCGCGGGGACTGCGCTTTCGCGGTGACTGGGAAGCGGACCTGGAAAAACTGCCGGCGCGCGGGCTGATCATCTGGGGTGAGGATGATCCTTATGTGCCGGTGGCGACGGCTGAACGGTTTGCCCGGCGCTGGAACTATCCCCTGCATGTCGAGCATGGCGCCGGTCACTGGGCCGTCGTCGAACGCGCGCCGGCGCTCGCAGAGCAGCTTCGTGCCTTCTGGCAACAATAAAGCCGGCCTGCCCCTGAGACACGGCTTTTCACCCGATGTGTCCCGGTTACACTGACGAGAAGATGGCGCCGCAGATGCGCCCGGTCAGACAAAGGGAAGAGATATGCCAGGTCAGCACCCCTGCCACCATGCCAGGACCCAGCCGGACAAGCCCGCCTATATCATGGCCGGCAGCGGTGAAACGGTCAGCTTTGCCCAGCTCGATGCCCGTTCCAACCAGATCGCCCACGCCCTGCGCGATGCGGGCTGCCATCCCGGCGACACGATAGCGATCCTGGCGGAAAATTCGCCACGCTATTTCGAAATCGCCTGGGCCGGCCAGCGTTCGGGGCTCTACTATGTCTGCATATCGTCACGTCTGACAGCGCCCGAAGTCGAATATATTCTGAGGGATAGTGGCGCGAAGCTCCTTATCGCGAGTGCCAGCCTTGGCCACGAGGCGGCCCCTGCAGCCAGGGCCGCAGGGGTTTCGCGATGCTGGTCCATTGATGGCGAGATTGACGGGTTCACGCCGCTGGAGACGCTGCGCGCCAGCTATCCAGACACGTCGGTCCCCGATGAAATGGCCGGCACCGACATGCTCTACTCATCGGGCACAACGGGCCGGCCGAAGGGCATCCGTCCGCCTCTTGAGCTTGGTCTGCCCATCGATGGCGACAATGTGCTGATGCAGATCGCAGGGGCGATGTGCGGGGCCGGCCCGGACTCGGTCTATCTTTCGCCCGCACCACTCTATCATGCCGCGCCGCTTCGCTGGTGCATGTCGATGACGCGGTTCGGCGCGACCCTGATCGTGATGGAAAAATTTGATCCTGAAGGATATCTCGCCGCGCTGGAAAAATACCGTGCCACGATCAGCCAGCTGGTCCCGACCATGTTTGTGCGGATGCTGAAACTGCCCGAAGAGCTGCGCACGAAATATGATGTGTCCAGCCTGACATGCGCCATCCATGCTGCCGCGCCGTGCCCGGTCCCGATCAAGCAGAAGATGATCGACTGGTGGGGACCGGTGATCGAGGAATATTATGCCGGCTCGGAAGGCAATGGCATGACCTGGATCAACAGCGCCGACTGGCTCGCCCATAAGGGATCGGTCGGGCGGGCGATCTTCGGCGAGCTGCATATATGCGGCGAGGATGGCACCGAACTTCCCATCGGCGAGGAAGGTCAGATCTATTTCGGCGGAACCGCGCCGCCCAATTATCACAATGACGCGGAGAAGACCAAGGGCGCGCGCCATCCCGACCATGAAGACTGGTCCTCGCTCGGCGATGTCGGAAAGCTGGACGAGGATGGCTTTTTGTACCTCACCGACCGCAAGGCCTTCATGATCATTTCCGGCGGGGTGAATATCTACCCGCAGGAAACCGAGAATGTCCTCATCACCCATCCCAAGGTCGCGGACTGCGCGGTGATCGGCGTGCCGGATCCCGATTTCGGCGAGGCGGTGAAGGCGGTCGTCCAGCCCATGGAGGGGCATGCGCCGAGCGAGGAACTGGCCGGGGAGCTGATGGCGCACTGCCAGGCCAATCTGTCGAAGCTCAAATGCCCGAAAAGCATCGATTTCGACCCGGAACTGCCGCGCCACCCGACCGGCAAGCTCTATAAACGCCTCATCCGCGACCGCTATTGGGGCAACAAGGACAGCCGGATCGTGTGACCCCCACAGGCGTGCCACTCCGGCATCCAGGCCGGGGCCTGGAAGACGCTCACCCTGCGGCAGTCTTGCGAAGCGAGCGTTTGCGCGCCAAGCTCGCGCAGACAATGGCATCTGGAGGAGACAACATCATGGCCCAACCGCGCACCATTCATTTCAATGATCTCGAAAGCCTCGCCGGCCAGGAAGTCGGCACGAGTGACTGGCACATGATCGATCAGGATCGGGTGAACCTGTTTGCCGATGCGACCGGCGATCATCAGTGGATCCATGTTGATGTCGAGCGGGCCACGAAGGAAATGGGCTCGCCAATCGCGCACGGCTTTCTGACCCTGTCGCTCCTGCCCATGCTTGGCCCGGAAGTGCTGCGCGTCGAAGGCACCACGCGCGGGATCAATTACGGCGCCAACAAGGTGCGCTTCACGAATATGGTCCCGGTCGGCTCGAAAGTGCGCCTGAAGCAGAAATGCCTGTCGGTCCAGGAAAAGGCCGGCGGAAAACAGATGACCTCGGAGTCGACGGTCGAGATCGAGGGCCAGGAGCGCCCGGCCCTTGTCGCGGAGACGATCACCGTCCTGTATGGCGGCTGAGGCGAAACGCGCCAGCGCGTATGAGAAGGAGGGCGGCAAACTGTTCGCCGGCCTCCTGAATGCCGTGGCGATAGCTTCGATTGTTGCGGCAACGGTCGGGCAGTTTTTCGCGAGCGATTAACATTTCAGCGGCGGCCTGAGAGGCGTTTTGCTTCTGATCGCGCTGGTGTCGCATGGGGCAGCTCAACTCGTCCTGTGGATTGTCTTTCGCAAGCGGGGCTCCTAAATCTGTAATGATGACTGACACGATTTTTCTGCTGCTTGCGCTGACATTGTTAGGGTGCTCCGGGGCCATCGCCTTCCTGGCATATGTCATGCCCCGCTTGTTCCCGCCGAAAAACGAGCCAGTTCCCCCTGCAGAATAGTCGCAGCCCCTGGAGCCGCCATGCCCACCACAGACAAGATCACCCGTACCGACCGTGAATGGCGCGAGCTTCTGACCGAGGAAGAATATCGTGTCGGCGTCAAGGAAGGCACCGAGCGCGCCTTTACGCCCGGCAACCATGATGACGAGAAGCGCGACGGACTCTTTCACTGCAAGGGCTGCGGCACGGCGCTCTGGTCATCGGACCACAAATTCGACTCCGGCACGGGATGGCCGAGCTTTTATCAGCCCGTGTCCCCGGAGGTTGTCGCAACCAGGCGCGATTTCAAAATGGTCCTGCCGCGCACCGAATGCCATTGCGCGGTCTGCGGCCTGCATCATGGCCATGTGTTCCGGGACGGCCCGCCGCCCACAGGCGAGCGCTGGTGCATCAATGGCGTGATGCTGGAGTTCCGGCCCGCCCAGGATTGAGAAATGTCACTCGGCTTGCGGCGCCGGAACGCAGGCCACACCCTCAAGTTCATAGGTGTCGCCAGTGTCACGATGTACGGCGTAACAGCTGCCGTCACGAATGACGAGGTCGAACAGGTCCGGCATGGCCGGGCTACGGTCATCGGGCGCAACGGGCCGGGGCGGCAGGACCGAGACGGTCGACAGGCGCGTCGGATCGCCGGCCCCAAGCTCAATCCTCGCCCGGCCCACGGCTTTGGACAAAGCTGATCTCAGGGCTGCGAGGGTCTGCGCGTCATCATCGGCGAGGACGGCAGGAACAGGTGCGTCAGTCATCTGGCAGGCTCCCGGAAGTCCCGCCGCGAAAAGGGCGAGCGCGGTGGCGGCGGTGACCGGTCTCATTTCGCGCTCCCATCCATGAAGTCACGTGGCAGGCGCGGATCGCGATTGGCCCGGCCGAGAAACGCCTTCGAAATGTTCTCTTTCGGCTGTGGCCTGATCCCCGCCGCAACATCGGACGGGTCGCCGGAGCGGATCACCGCGCTTGGCTGGGCCGGGCAGGTGCCGGTTTCGGCATATTGCAGCGCAGCGGCCAGCAGGCCTTCGGTCTCATCGCCCAGTTCGGTGCTGAAATCGTCAGCCACCTGACAGCCGGGCAGGCGCACACCGAATGCCTCACTGGAATCATTGGGGATGAAACCATCGGCATAATCGCCGAAATCCTTGCTGTTCACGCCCTGAAACTGGATGGTGTAATAAGTTTCTCCGCAATTGTCGGTGGGGTAGAATCCGAACGGCTTGCCACAGGTCGTATCGCCAATCAGTACGACCTCGACATCAATGCCGCGCAGGCTGTTGATGATGGATTCGCTGGCGCTGCAGGTTCGGCCCGTCGAAAGCACAAAGACGCGACCAAGGTTCAGAGTGTCGAGCGGAGTACCATTCGCCAGGCTGAAGCCGAGACCCGTATCATAGAAGGGGATTGTGTTATCGCTCTCCCCAGTGACCGGATTGACGCCGCCCGCATCGGCATTGAACCGCAGCCGCTCATAGACAGCGCCCGTGGTGCGCACACCGCCAGCCACCTGGTAGCCCAGCTGCGAAGCCACCGCCAGAAGGCCGCCGCCATTATAGCGAAGGTCGAGCACCAGCTCATCAACCCCGGCTGCGGCGAAGTCTGAAATCGCCGTGGCAATCTCCTGCTCGGAGGAGAAACTGCCGAATGTATTGAGAAGCATATAGCCGACATCGCCGGCCGGCGTTGGAACGATGTCGGACCGGTTGACCGCAGACGGGATCACTTGTTCGGAGGTCACGGTCACCGTGCGCGTTCCGGTCGCGTCGGGATCCTCAACCACAAATTCATGCGTCTCGCCATCCTCTGCCGGAAACAGGCCGGCATTGAACTTGTCGATATCGGCCTGGTCCGTGGCATTGATGACGTCGATGCCATCAACCTCCAGAATGCGTGTCCCGCGGCGGAAATTCGGCGTGCCCGGAACCGGCGCCTCGGCTGCTGGCGAACCCGGCTCGACATAGCGCACCCGCACATCGCGCGGGGGCGTGTTCGCCAAGATGGCAAGCGACAGGCCGTAGCCCGATACCGGCTCGGCATTGCGCCGCTCCAGGAACTCTTCGGTCGGCTCGCTGAAATGGAAATCATCCTTCAGCTTGCCTGACGTCGTGGTCTCTTCAGTCTTCAGCAATTCGAAATAGGCCAGACGCCCCTGATCTTCAAAATCGTAGGGATTGCGATCGGTCACTTCCCGGTTCCACAGATAGGTCTCATTCGTCCAGGAGCGCAGCCAGAACAGCTCATCGATACGTTCCCCCTGCTCGTCAGGAAAGGCATTGCCTTCACTATCGACGCCCGAACGGGGCCTTTCGCAAAGATCGGTGAACTGAGAGGCCGGTGCGAACTCGCCCGACTGATAGGACGGCCCGGAAGGTGGAGACGGCGCTGGCGCCGCAGAACTACCGCCCCCGCCGCCGCTGCAAGCTGTCAGCGCCGTAGCACCCATCACCGCCGCTGCCGCGATCTTTATACAACCCATCCTCGACACTGAATACATCCAGGCCCCCAGTTGATTTCCGGTTTCAAATTGTAGGCTTAGCATCGCTGACGCAAGGGAAAAGCGCCTCTCTCAGAGGTCTGCATAAAACCTTTACATCCCTGGCGATCCGCGCTCCGGTTCAATCTTCCAGATCAGGAGGATGTCTTGAGCCGATCTTGCATGTTCACCATCGCAGCGCTTCCGGCTATCGTGTTTCTTGCGGCCTGTAGCGCCCATCCAGCCGACAGCCGGCCCGCCGCTTCCGACACACCATCCAGTGACAGCACCACGGAGACACCGCGTATGAGTGAACGCCCGACACCGCCAGTGGCCAAACGCGAGGCAGAGACATTCGAACAGGTCGGGCGAACGCGCACAGACCCCTATCACTGGCTGAAGGACGAAAACTGGCAGCAGGTCATGGCGGATCCGAGCGTGTTGCGCGGCGATATCCGTGACTATCTCGAAGCTGAAAACGCCTATACCAAATCTTTGCTCGAAGAACCGACAGAGAGCCTTCGCGAAACGCTGTTCAAGGAAATGCGCGGGCGCATCAAGGAGGATGACAGCTCACTGCCGAGCATAGACGGGCCATGGGCCTATCTCGTGCGTTATCGCGAAGGCGGGGAGTATCCGATCTTCGCGCGCAAGGCCGCTGGCGATATCTATGATGAGGCCGCCGACGACACAATCCTGATCGATGGCGACGCGCTGGGCGAGGGCAAGGAGTATTTCAGCTTCGGCGAGGTCGAGCATTCGCCCGATCACCGCTATATCGCCTATTCCTATGACGATCAGGGCAGTGAATTCTACGATATCCGCTTCCGCGACACCTCGACTGGCAAGGACCTGGAGGACGTCATCCCACGCACCTATGGTGATTTCACCTGGGGCGCTGACAGCCAGACCGTCTACTGGGTCGAGCGCGATGAGAATGGGCGTCCCAGCGCCGTGCATGCCCACAAGATCGGCGAGGACAGCTCACGGGAGATCTATCGCGAGAGCGATCCGGGCTATTTTGTCGGCGTCGGCCAGTCACAATCGGGCGACTTCATCTTCATTTCGGCCGGCGACCATACGACCTCGGAAATACGCTTCTTCCCGGCCGATGCCAAAACGCCCGATCCGGTCCTGATTGCCCCGAGAGAATCCGGTGTGGAATACGCCGCCGAGCATTGGGGCGATGATTTCGTTATAAGTACAAACGCCGACGGCGCTGTGGATTTCAAACTGGTGACAGCACCTGTCAGCGCGCCCGGCCGCGAGAACTGGACCGATCTTGTGGCGCATACGCCCGGCACGCTGATCCTTGGCATGGAGGCGCTGAAGGATCACCTCATTCGTCTGGAGCGCAAGGACGGCCTGCCGCGCATTGTCGTGCGCGAACGCATCAGCGGCAGCGAGCACATGATTGCCTTCGAAGAGGCGGCCTATGCGGTCGGCATCTCGACCGGATACGAATATGATACAAAGATGATGCGGCTGGAATATGCCAGCCCCTCTACACCCGACGAGACCTATGACTATGATCTCGTCACGCGCGAACGCACCTTGCGCAAGACCCGCGAGGTGCCCTCCGGTCACGATCCACAGGACTATATCGTTGAACGCATCATGGCCCCGGCCGGGGATGGCGAAACCGTTCCCGTGACTCTTTTGCGCCACAAGGACACGCCCGTTGACGGCACCGCGCCGCTCCTTCTCAGTGGATATGGCTCCTATGGCATCACCATTCCGGCCGATTTCCGGACCTCGCGCCTGTCCATGGTCGATCGCGGCTTCATATATGCTATCGCCCATATTCGTGGCTCCAAGGCCAGGGGCTACCAGTGGTATCTGGACGGCAAGCTGGACAAGAAGACGAACACCTTCACCGACTATATCGCCGCCGGCCGGCACCTGGTCAGTCAGGGCTACACCTATGAAGGCGGCGTGGTCGGCCAGGGCGGCTCGGCCGGCGGCCTGCTGATGGGCGCGGCAGCCAATCTCGATCCGCAGCTTTTCGCCGGCATCATCGCTGCGGTTCCGTTCGTCGATGTGCTCAACACGATGAGCGATGAGAGCCTGCCGCTGACGCCGCCGGAATGGCCCGAATGGGGCAATCCGCTGACCGACCCGGAGGCTTATGACACTATTCTGGCCTACAGCCCCTATGATCAGGTCGCCGAGCGCCCCTATCCGGCCATGCTGATCACTGGCGGGCTGTCCGATCCGCGCGTGACCTATTGGGAGCCGGCGAAATGGACGGCAAAACTGCGCCATGAGGCGCCCGAAGCCGGGCCGTATTTCCTGCGCATCAATATGGAAGCGGGCCATGGCGGCGCATCGGGCCGTTTCGAGGGGCTGAAGGAAACCGCCATCGAATATGCCTTCGCGCTGGCCGCGGTCGGCAAGGCCGGCGATCTGGAGCTGGAATGACTCAAAACCTAAGCGGGCTGCAGCCTGAGCCGCCAGCAGCCCGCCCGGACCGGAAAGCAGGCCTCGCAAAGAATCAGAAAACCTAAACAAGAACCGGTGGCTCGCAGGACATCTCCGACCGATGCCGGCCGGCCGGGACGAGACGCGGGGAGCAGATGCGCCGCAATGGGGCGGAAAAGTCCTCATACGGACTGTGATTTCACAGCTCGCAGATTTCCCTTTTGCCGCTAAACCCTTTATAATTCCGGGAGTTTTAGAATCGTTACGAAGGACGTCTCCAGCATGGCAGACAGCGCGCAGAATACGCCCGAATACGACGCCGGTTCCATCAAGGTTCTCAAGGGGCTGGAAGCGGTGCGCAAGCGTCCGGGCATGTATATCGGCGACACGGATGACGGCTCCGGTCTGCATCACATGATCTATGAGGTGGTCGATAATGCGATCGACGAGGCGCTGGCCGGACATGCCGATGCTGTCACCGTCACCCTGCATGCCGATGGCAGCGCCGAGATCACCGATAATGGCCGCGGCATTCCTGTCGAGCAGCACCCCACTGAAGGCGTCTCCGCCGCTGAGGTGATCATGACGCAGTTGCATGCCGGCGGGAAGTTCGATCAGAATTCCTATAAAGTCTCCGGCGGGCTGCATGGGGTGGGCGTGTCGGTTGTCAATGCGCTGTCCGACTGGCTGGAACTGACCATTCATCGCGGTGGCCACGAACATTTCGTGCGCTTCGTGAATGGCGGGCATGTTGAAGCCCCGCTGGTCACACGCGGCGAGAGCCCGAAGACTGCCAAGGGAAACCCTTATTCGGGCACGGCTGTGCGTTTCCTTGCCGCGCCATCGACTTTCACCATGACGGAATATGACCGCCACACGCTGGAACACCGGCTGCGGGAGCTTGCCTTCCTCAATTCCGGCGTGCGCATTGTCTTCCGCGACCTGCGGACCCCTGAGCCTTATGAATCCGTTCTCGAATATGAGGGTGGCGTGAAAGCCTTTGTCGAACATCTCGACCGGCAGAAATCCGCGCTGATCCCCGATGTCGTCTATGTGGTCGGCGAGCGCGACGGGATCACGGTCGAGGCCGCGCTGGAGTGGAATGACAGCTATCATGAGACCGTGCTGTGCTTCACCAACAACATCCCCCAGCGCGATGGCGGCACGCATCTGGCCGGTTTTCGCGGTGCCCTGACCCGGATCATCAACAAATATGCGGTCGAGAGCGGCGCGGCAAAAAAGGAGAAGGTCCAGATCACCGGCGATGATGCGCGTGAGGGGCTGACCTGTGTGCTGAGCGTGAAGGTGCCTGATCCGAAATTTTCCTCACAGACGAAGGACAAGCTTGTCTCATCGGAAGTGCGCCCCGTGGTCGAAAGCCTTGTGGCCGAGAAACTGTCCGACTGGTTCGAGGAAAACCCCAAACCTGCCGCGATGATCATGGACAAGATCGTCGAGGCCGCCGCCGCGCGCGAGGCGGCGCGCAAGGCGCGCGAGCTGACCCGTCGCAAATCAGCGCTCGACGTGACCTCCCTGCCGGGCAAACTCGCCGATTGTCAGGAGAAGGATCCGGCCAAGTCCGAACTGTTCATCGTCGAGGGTGATTCGGCTGGCGGCTCGGCCAAACAGGGCCGCGACCGGAAAAACCAGGCCATCCTGCCCCTGCGCGGCAAGATCCTGAATGTCGAGCGCGCGCGTTTCGACAAGATGCTGTCATCCGATCAGGTGGGCACGCTGATCACCGCGCTCGGCGCCGGGATCGGACGGGACGATTTCAATATCGAGAAGATGCGCTACCACAAGATCATCATCATGACCGATGCCGATGTCGATGGCGCGCATATTCGTACCCTGTTGCTCACCTTCTTCTACCGCCAGATGCCGGAAGTGATCGAGCGCGGCTTTCTCTATATCGCTCAGCCGCCCCTCTATAAGGTCATGCGCGGCAGGTCTGAGCGCTATATCAAGGATGAGAGCGAGATGGAGGCCTATCTCATCGAGGAGGGCACCACTGGCGAGACACTGATCCTTGATGACGGCACCCAGATTGGCGGCGAGGATCTGCGCGCGCGTGTGCGCGACGCCTCGGCCTTCCGCCAGGCCCTGTCGCGGCTGGCCATGCGCGCGCCGGAATTCCTGCTGGAACAGGCGGCACTGGCCGGCGCGCTGGACCCGCAAGCCGGTGAGGGCGAAGCGCAGAAGACGGCGGCGCGGCTCAATCTCATCGCAGAAGAGGGCGAGGACAGCTGGGAGGGCCGGTTCGAGAATGGCGCCCTGAAACTCTCGCGCACCGTGCGCGGAGTGGAAGAGCGCGCCGCCCTAGATGCCGCCCTGCTCGCCAGTCAGGACACGATCCGCCTGAATGAGCGCGCCGCCACGGTGCGCGAGCTTTATGAAACCCCATCGCGCCTGCGCCATGAGAAATCCGGCGAGGTGGAGATATACGGCCCGGCCTCCCTGCTCGATGCGGTCCTGAAATCCGGGCGCAAGGGGCTGAAGATCCAGCGCTATAAGGGGCTTGGCGAGATGAATGCCAGCCAGCTCTGGGAAACCACGCTCGACGCCAATGCCCGCACCCTGTTGCAGGTCAAGGTCGCCCATGCCGACGAGGCCGACGACATGTTCACCAAGCTGATGGGCGACATCGTCGAACCGCGCCGCGAATTCATCCAGGAATACGCGCTGGAAGCCGAGGTGGATGTTTAGGTTTTGCTGGAGTGGTTGCGAGAGATAGATATAATCTTCGTCCCGTTATCTCAGAACTCTGAGTCACGCAGTTTTTTATATGACTATCAGGCTTTGGTTTCAGGCCTGTTGGCTTTCATGGCTGCGGTTTTGACAATATCTTTTCTATATTGGCAGCGGTGGGATAATCTAAATAAAAAAAGAGTGGCATTGCGAGCGCTATTGCCACACTGGCTTTCGTTGATTACGACATACAGTGAGAAATGCAACAATTTTATTAGCCATTTGTCTGATGAAGTCGATGCTGGAGAAGTTTCTAATTTGGAGCTGCCCGAATTTCCCTTGAGTGCAGTTGAACGCGTCGCTGAACTTGCAGAGTTTGTTGGCCGTAATAATTCAAGATGCCTTTCGTTACTTGTTCTGTTCGCGCAAATACAGAATTCTAGGTTGGAATCCTTATATGAAAAAAATATTAAAGGGTCACACAGAAAGATGAATCTGTACGGTAGTGTTTTTGATGGGATGTATCTATACGCCCTTGCGGCACGATGCTATTCTTATGGTCGAGGAGAGGAAGATCACATACCGGAACAGATTATGAGTCCAGAGGAAATAAAGAAAAAGCTTGTATTTAATTTTCGAACCCCATTCGAACCTGAAGTCGAAAAAATCATTGATCGTAGGTGGGTATCCGGGCACAAAAAATATAGTGAGCAGTTCAATTCCAAATGATGACGCAATAAAAGTCTGCTGGTTGGTGTATTGAGCGGGTTGGCGGCTGAAATCATCAGAAATCACTCCGTCATGGCCCGGTTCATCCGGGCCAACTAGCTTGCGTAGCCTCTCACGGCAGTTGGTGGCTTGATCCTGGAAGCATTCATTGTAGGGGCGTTAAAACTCTGTAAGGGGGAACGTTGTGCCGAAGGCTGCACAGTCCTATATTCAACTGATGAACATTGACAATATGCTGGTCTTTCTAAAAGATGTTCTCGTCCCCCTTGCATGGCCAGCAGTGGTCATGGGCGGTTTGCTATTATTCAAGAGCGACATTCGAGGCGCACTCAAGCGGATCGTGAAGGCTGGCCGAGCTGGTATCGAAATGAGCCCTCAAGGTGGGGATCGCCAAACGGAAACTCCAGAGTCCTTCTCAGATGATACATTCGAAAAAATTGATGACGAGGATAAAGCTCTGAAACCATGGTTGGCTCAGCTAGAGCAACATCTTGAGCGAAACCATGAGGAGAACAGTGTCGACGGCATTAAGAGACTCGCAGCGATCTCAAATCGTCGAGCGCATGGCGAGTATATTTTTCGGCTAATCTTTGGTTCTCAGCTCCAAGCTATGGAAAGGCTGATTTCAGGACCAAAGTCATTGGATCAACTTCGCGATTTATATAAGCAACATTACGAAGAGGCCGGCGCTCACGCGCTACCAACAGCTGAAGCATGGATGATGTTCTTGCTAGACACCAATCTAGTTCAATTAGTTGATGGAAAATTCAGCCTCACCGACTTTGGTCGCTCCTTTTATGACTTGCTTATCCAAAGCGGTTTTTCTGTCCGCAGCAAGGTTTGGTGAAGTACAAACATCGGTCTTCATCTCCAGCCCCCAAATCGAACATCGCCTGTCTCGCGCCGGGCCTGCGCCCTGCGGCGAAGCCGGGCCTTCCGGGTTTCGGCGGCGGCTTGTGGATAGCGGCGTGCTTGTCCCACACCTCCAATTCCGGGTCATACTCCACTCATCCTCCCCATGGGGGCCGGGTTGGCCGTTCGGCCTTGCGGGAGGGGTGGTGAAGGTCAGGCCCGGTTGCAGGTTTACGGTCTGCAGCCCGGGCTAGCGGGGCCGATCCGGATGCGCGGGGCAAATCCGCGTGGGAAACGCCCGGGCCCCGGCTTCTGTCGCTTGCGGCAGGCCGGGCGCATACAGGTCCGGCGGTGAATATGTCACCCGTGAAGGCCCGATCCACTGGCGCGGCAAGCGTGGGACCACGCTTCGAAGACTCGCCACGCGTCAATCATGGAAGCGCCCCATGCTTCCGCGCCGGCCCCTGCCTTTCAGGGGCGAGACCGCAACCGGACGCTGAAAGGCGGGCCGGTTTGACGCGCAGGCGCGGGTGCCGGCGCCGGGCCAGGGCGCAAAAGACGCCCCACCAAGTGATGCAATTTGAACGGAAACCGCCCTAAGGAGAGCGCCGATGAGTCGCAAACCGAGGTCGCACGCCAGCCGGCCCCTCAGCCTGGACACAGCACTGGCTGCGGCCGAAACGGCCCGCCGGCGCGGCGATGCTGCCGGTCTCGCCAGGGCGCTGCAACTCGTCTCCAGGCTGAAGAGGCTTGAGTCGCTGGCCCCGCCGCCGCCACGGCGCAGGCCGGAGGAGATGAGCGATGAGGAACTGGTCTCGGCTGTAAAGGCCGTTCTCGGCGAGGACTGACCGGCCCTATCGCGCGCCATCCTCGAAGGCGGCGAGCGACCATTCGGCGAATTCGGCGAGATTGCCGCCCCTGAAGAGGAAGCCGCCACAGCCGGCCGCGTGTGCCGCCTCTATATCGGCCTGTTTGTCGCCGATGAGGAAGCTGGCCTCGCGCCGGATCGGGAAATCAGCCATGGCGCGCAGCAACATTCCCGGCTTCGGCTTGCGGTCGAAACTGTCCTTGCGATAGGCCGGAACGGCGCCCTCGGGATGGAAGGGGCAATGATAGATCCGGTCGATCACGGCGCCTTTTGCGGCCAGTTCGTCCACGATAAAGCCATGGACCGCCTGCATCTGTGCTTCGGTATAAAGGCCCTGTGCGATACCGGTCTGGTTGGTCACGACGATGACAAACCAGCCGCGGGCGTTGAAATTCCCGATCGCTTCGGCGGCCCCATCGATCCATTCGAAATCCTCGATGCGTGCGACAAACCCCTTGTCGACATTGATGACGCCATCGCGGTCGAGAAACAGGGCGGGGTGCATTGGAGTCATGATTCCGCTCTTTACGGGGATGTGCCGCAGCGCGCCAGTGCCTGCTTCTTAACTGTGCTAAAAGCTAGACCTCAGGAGTAAAAACTGGTCACTCCTTTTGACAGGGGCAAGGGAAGGCCCCTGTTAGTGGCCACTGGGAGGGCAAACAATGGAACAATATCTTCCGCTCATCTTGAGCGCAGTCGGCGGCACCGTGCTGGGGCCGATCGTCTCGAAAGTGCTTGGCGGCGGCGGCACGGGCGGTCTCATCGGCGGCATTATTGGCGGCATTGGCGGCCATTTCGGCGCCGACGCGGCGGGGCTGTCCGGCCTGATGGGCTCGGGCATCATGGGCCATATCCAGAGTCTGCTGGAAGGCGGTGTTGGCGGCGGCGTGCTCGGCACGGTGCTCGGCATGGTGATGAAGTCGCGCTAGTTTGGAAAGCGCAGCAACCTGCTGCGCGATGACCTGATGAAGCGGGCGGCTTCCCAGGGGAGCCGCCCGTTTCCTATTCTGCGGCGGCTTTGGCTGCGTCCGGCAGGGCCGCACGATTGGCGCGAATACCCCACATGAGCGGGATCATGGCCAGCGCTGTGAGGATTGCGGCCAGCAGGAATGCCGCGCCGGGAAAATAGACCGGCGCGCCCTTGGCAGAAAACCCGTGCAGCACCTGCGTCATCAGGATGGGCGAGATGATGATGGCCAGTGCGTTGAGGCTGGCCACAGCGCTGTGCAATTCGCCCTGTGCGTCGCGCGGCGTGAGATTGGATGTGATCGTGCTGACGGCCGGATTGGCGACCCCGCCGAGCGCCGAGATGGGGATGATCAGATAGACCAGCCATGGCTGGAACGCGAAAGCGAACGCGGCCAGGGCTGCGACATTGACGCTATAGCCGAACACTGCGGTTCGCACCGGCCCCAGCCGCTTGATCATGGGGCCCATCAGCACGGCCTGCACGACGGCTGCGCCAATGCCCACCAGCGCGAGCGATAGCCCGATCTCGGCCGAGCTCCAGCCATAACGGATCTCGCCATGAAAATTCCAGGTCGAAGGATAGACCGAATGGGCAAGGGCAAACACACCGCCTGCGGCAATGAACCAGACCACTTTCGGCAGCCGGGAAAAATGCCGGAAGGCGCCGAACGGGTTGGCGCGCGCCAGGTTGAAGGCGCGCCGGTCCTCACGCCTGAGGCTCTCTGGCAGGACGAAAGAACCATAGAGAAAATTGGCAAATGCGAAGGCTGCGGCGGCAAAGAAGGGCGCGCGCGTATCGATCATGCCGAGCAGGCCGCCCAGCGCAGGACCGAGGATGAAGCCGATACCGAAGGCGGCGCCGAGCATGCCGAACGCCTTGCCGCGCTCTTCCGGGTCCGTCGTGTCGGCGATATAGGCATTGGCCGTGGAGAAGGTCGCAGACGACATGCCGGCCAGTGCCCGGCCGAGAAACAGCAGCCAGATCGTATTGGCAAAGCCCATGATCAGGAAATCGACCGCCAGCGTCGCGATGGATGCGAGCAGGACAGGGCGGCGCCCGAACCGGTCTGACAGTCCGCCAAGGGTCGGCATGGCCAGGAAATTGGTCAGCGCGAAGGTCATGGTCAGCAGGCCGCCCCAGACCACGGCTTCCTCGCCCTCAAGGCCGGTCAGCTCCTTGATCAGTTCGGGCATGACCGGAACGATCAGGCCGAAGCCGAGCATGTCCAGCGTGACACACACGATCACGAACAGGAATGCGTTCTTGCCGCCCTTTTTCGGCTGGTCTGCAGGGATGTCGGCGTGCGGGGTGTCAGCGGTCATCGGCGCGGTTTGCGCCAGACCCCCGCGCGCGTCAATTCAATTGGCAGCGTCCTGTCTGCGCTGTGAGAAGGCAAATAGCTGGAATCCGAAAAAGCTCACCCACATCGAGGTGCCAATACCGGCACCGGCGGCCAGGGCCGGCCAGATTCCGGAGCGCAGATCGAGAAGGGCGGCGAAAACGAGATAGTTCGTCAGTGCCGCCAGCATGGCGACGATGGCATAGCGCACCGCTTCCTCAGCCTGGCTGCGTCCAGACGCGTCGAACGTATAGCGACGATTGAGTCGCCAGGCGCAGAACATGGCCGCCGGCAGGGATACCGCGCGCGCGGCCAGGGGATCACCACCGGCAAGGATCAGCAGCTGCATCACGCCGATATCTACCCCGGCCGCGACAAGGCCGACGATGAGGAATCGCCGGAATCTACCGATCTGGCGAAGCAGCGTCTCGCGGCTCATCGCGTCCCTTCAAGCGGGGGATAACTCAGGAAAACAGCACGCTTGGCTTCGATCCGGGCGCGAGCGAGGCTGTCGAGGATCAGGCCGCACACAGCCGAGATCACGCCGATGATGACAATCCCGGTCGACAGGACCGCTGTCGGATAGCGCGGGACCATTCCGGTCTGGAAATATGTCAGGAAGAGCGGCGCAGACAGCAGGAGCGCGGTCAGCATGAGCGCCGTGCCGATCAGGCCGAAAAAGGCGAGCGGCCGCGTCTCCTTCATCAACAAGGCAAACATGCCGAGAATGCGGAAACCATCGCGGAATGTGCGCAGCTTTGACGGGCTGTCTTGCGGGCGCACGCCATAGCGTGTCGGGCGCTCCAGCGTGGGAATGCCCAGCTGGCTGGCATGGACCGACATTTCGGTCTCGATCTCGAAGCCGGCGGACGTGGCCGGGAAGCTTTTGGCGAAACGGCGGGTGAAGACGCGGTAGCCAGACAGTATGTCGGTAAACTCGCGCCCGAAAATACGGTTATAAAGCAGGTTGAACATGCGGTTGCCGAAAGCGTGGCCACCGCGCCCGGCATCGCGGGTCACATCGGCCCGTGTGCCAATGACCATATCGACATGGTTCTTCTGCAGAAGCTCGACCAGCGCGGGCGCCATGGAGGCGTCATATGTGCCGTCGCCATCGGCCATGACATAGATATCGGCTTCGACATCGGCGAAGATCCGGCGGACCACATGGCCCTTGCCCTGGCGGGTCTCGCGCCGCACCTTCGCACCGGCGCGCGCGGCGATATCGGCCGTCCCGTCGGTCGAGTTGTTGTCGAAGACATAGATGTCGGCGGTCGGCAGCGCGGCCCGGAAACCCGCAATCACGTCTGCAATGGATGCCGCTTCATTATAGCAGGGCAGTGTCACCGCGATGCGCGGCGCTTCGGCGATTTGCGAATGCGGGACCCTTGCGTCGGGCGCGTTCAGAATCGTCATGGACGGGCGAAGCCTTTCGTAACCTCCTTCTTGTATAGCCTGACAGGCTTAAGGAGTTGTAACGCGGGGGCTTTTCTGGCCCGCTGCGCTGATGGAGAGACGAGCGGGACATGCAGCACACCCATTTTGACTGGCGCCCCAGCCTGATTCTGATCGCACTCGCTCTCGGGCTCTGGCTGATCAAGCTCGCCGAAGTTTCTGCCGGCGTGATGCCGGGCAATGACGATATGATGCGCCTTGTCCAGGTTCGCGACCTCCTGGCCGGGCAGGGCTGGTATGATGTCGATCAGTCACGCTTCCTCACGCCGGAAGGCGGGGCCATGCACTGGTCGCGCATTCCGGACCTGTTCATGGCGGCGATCATCCTCCTGCTGACCCCGCTGATCGGGCAGGGCGGCGCAGAGACGGCTGCGCTCATGGCCTGGCCGATGACGTTGCTGGCGGTCACGCTGACCATGATCGTCCTGATCATGAAGCGGCTGGGCGCGGGCACACTGGGCGCGGCCCTTGCGGTATTCTTCTATCTGACGACCAAATCCGTCTTTCAGTTCTGGCCCGCCCGGATCGACCATCATGGCCTCGAAATCATGCTTGTCACTGTGGCCATGGCAGCCCTTCTGTCTCCGCGCGCCAGTCGCGCGTCGGGCGTCCTGGCAGGCATCAGCGTCGCGGCCATGCTGGGTGTGGCCATTGAAAGCCTGCCCTATGCGGGTCTGCTGGTCGCGTTCGCCGGTCTGGCCTGGATCATCCGGGGTGAGGCTGAGCGGGAGCGACTTGCCGGTTTCGGTGCGGGTGCGGCCCTTGCAGCGCTCGCGCTGTATGTGCTGGATGCACCGGGGCCGGGGCCTGCCCGCGCGGTGTGTGACGCTTTCGGGAATTTCCATCTTGCCGGACTGGTGGCCGGCGGCAGTCTCCTCGTTCTCATCTCCCGTGCGCCTGCGCAATTGCTTTCGCACTGGCGCGCGCGCACCGCCAGCGGGGCGGGAGCCGGGTTTGCCACCCTGCTTGTCGCGGGCCTCATTGCGCCTGGCTGTTTCGCCTCGCCCTATGCGGGCGTGGATGCGACGGCAGCGGCCAACTGGCTCAGCAATGTCAGCGAAGCTCGGAGCCTTATTGCCGTTGCGGCTGACGATCCCGAAATGGCCTTTTCTGATATGGGGTTCGCGCTTGCCGCGCTGATCGCGGCCGGCTGGCTGGTCTGGCGTGCCCCGGCCGGGCAGCGGCTTGGCTTGGGACTGGTTGCCGTACTGGCGCTGGTGTCGGCCGCTGTAATGGCCTGGCAGATCCGCGGCTATCTTTTTGCCCATATGTTCGCCGCGCTGGCCGCTGGCGCCGTCGCCGGACAGGCTTTCCAGTCCTGGCGCGATCGAGGCGGTCCCGGCCCGCTCCTGGTCGCCGGCCTCATCGCGCTGAGCCTGTCGCCCAAATCCTGGCAGATCGCGGCCTCTGCCCTGTTCACCCCTGCGCCGGTGGCTGATGATGGCGGCATCGAGATCGACTATGCCACCGCCTGCCGTGAGGCCGAAGCCTATGACCGCCTCGCCGCCCTGGAGCCGGCCCGGGTGATGGCGCCGGTCGATCTTGGCACATCGATCCTGTTGCGTACGCCCCATTCGATCTATGCCGCGCCATATCACCGCAATGGCGCCGGGATCGGGCAGGCGACCCGTCTGTTCATGTCGCCGCCCGACGCCGCCCGCAAGGCGCTCGCCGACCTTGGCGCGGACTATTTCGTGTTCTGTCAGGGGCTCAATGAATTCAATCATTACGCCCTTGCCGCACCTGGGAGTCTTGCCGACCGCCTGCAGAGCGGCGAGGCGCCGGACTGGCTACAGGCCGCAGACGGGCTGACAGACACCGACGGCGTGCTGCGTGTTTACCGGGTCATGCCGGAAGAGGACGGCGCCGATATCTCTTGACGCAGGCGGGCGGCCCGCGCCACACCGAACCATGTCGACATTGTCCGATCCCGACGCCATCACTGACGCTCTGGAAGCGGTCTATGACGCTTCCGTCGCCCGACTGAAATCGGCGCTGGAGGCGTTCCTGCGCGATGGAATCACGCCTGATCCGGCCCTGCGGCAAAAACAGGCCTTCTGTTACCCTGAACTTGTCGTGCGATACATGCCGGACGGTCCGCCCCCGCCGATTTCGCGGGCGTTCGGGAAAATGTCCGAGGCCGGCATCTATACGACGACCATCACCCGGCCGGCCTTTTTCCGAGACTATCTGATCGAGCAGCTGACACCGTTGCTGCAGGATTATCCTGTCGAGATCGAGGTGCGCGCCTCCCAAAGCGAGATCCCGTATCCTTATGTCTGGGATCCGAAGGAGGCCGCCGGGTTGGAATCGATCTCGCCGGCTGAACTCGCGCGCTGGTTTCCCGCGCCGACGCTGGGCGATGTCGGTGACGAAGTGGCCGATGGTGAACTGTTCTCGCCGGGCGATGAGCGCCCGCTCGCACTGTTTGATGCCCTGCGCGTGGATTTCTCCCTCAAGCGGCTGGAACACTATACCGGCACGCGGGTCGATGACATGCAGCCCTATCTGCTGTTCACGAATTATCACCGCTATGTCGATGCGTTCGTTGGCTGGGCGATTGAGCAGATCGGCGAGGCAAATGGCTACAAGGCGCTTGCTGCGCCCGGTGGGGTTCTGATCGAGAATGATGCGCCCGATGCGCGAGAGCGGATCGATGCAGCCCCCTGGCGGCGGTTCCAGATGCCAGCCTATCATCTGATCCGTGAGGATGGCCCGGGTATCACGCTGGTCAATATCGGTGTGGGACCATCCAACGCCAAGACGATCACCGACCATCTTGCCGTGCTGCGCCCGCAATGCTGGATCATGGTCGGCCATTGCGGCGGACTGCGCCATTCCCAGGCCATTGGCGATTATGTGCTGGCCCATGCGTATCTGCGTGACGACCATGTTCTCGATGCTGTCCTGCCGCCCGACATTCCTGTCCCCCCCATCGCCGAGGTGCAGGTGGCGCTTCAGGAAGCGGCGGCCGAGATCACCGGCGAGAGCGGCGAGGCGCTGAAGAGCCGATTGCGCACGGGAACGGTCGTGACCGTCGATGACCGCAATTGGGAGCTGCGTTTTTCAGAAAGCGCGCGCCGGTTCAACAAGTCACGCGGCATCGCCATCGATATGGAAAGCGCCACGATTGCGGCCAACGGGTTCCGCCTGCGCGTGCCTTACGGGGTCCTTCTGTGTGTCTCCGACAAGCCGCTGCACGGGGAGTTGAAACTGCCCGGCGCCGCCAACCGTTTCTACGAGCGTGCGATCGGCGAACATATTCGCATCGGCATTGCGACGCTGGAAAAGCTCGCCCAGGATGGCGGGTCAAAGCTGCATTCGCGCAAGTTACGCGCCTTTGACGAACCGCCCTTCAGGTGAGCCATGGCTGATGATTCGCAACCCATGAAGCCCGTGCCGCAGGTCAAGGATATCCTCGAAGTCTTCCTTGGATTGTTGCGCAGGTCCGGTCTTGTCCTTGGTCTGCTGGCGGGTGGGCTGGCGCTGGCCAATCTTCTGCTCGGCCTCGGCGACCGGCTGGTTTTCGGCGAAGATCGCCCGAATTTCGGCCTTTTGAGTTTCACGCTTCTGGCCCTGCCGTTCTTTGTCGGTGCGGCGGTCCACCGGGTCCTCTGGGACTGGGTGCCTGACTTGCCAGAGGCGCTGGATGTGGCCGCAATGGCCTATCTGCAGATGCTGGGTGTGATGATCGTTACGAGGATCCTGATTTCCCTCGGTTTTGCACTGCTCATTCTTCCCGGTTTTCTTGCCATACTGTTCCTGACGCTCGCGCCGGTGATAATCATCGCCGAGGGGCCGGGGATTGCCCGCGCCGTGGGTGAAAGCGCGCAGCGTATTTCGCGCATATTCGTTCCGGTCCTGCTGGCCTATCTCGTGTTCGCAATCGGCATGCTGGTCGCCGCTTTCGTTGTGTCCATTTTCCTGACCATCGTCAGTGCGGGCAGCGGGTTGGCGATCAATGCCGGAGTGAGTGCCGTTTTTTCGATCTGCCATGTGGTCTTTGCGGTGGCGATCTATCTCGCGCTTCAGGGGCGCTCCGGTCCCCAGCCTGCCACACTTGACGCATGAATAATGGTTCCATCGCCTAACAGTCCATGCGAGACGGAACATCGCTAAAGACACCGAGAAGGGCCGGCCCATGACAGACCGCATCATTCCGCTTCAGGGCGTGCGAAATTTCCGCGATTTTGGCGGCTATGAGACCGCAGATGGCGGGCGCATCCGGCGCAATCTCCTGTTCCGTTCGGGCCACCATGCCGAGGCGACCGAGCGCGATATCGAGACCATGGACAATCTGTCCATCCTCTTCCAGGCGGATCTGCGCCGCCCTGATGAGCGCGAGCGGCAGGCCGCGAAATGGCGCCCGGCGGAAATTCTCACCCATGATGGCGGGCGCGAGACCCAGAGTCCGCATGTCCAGTTTCTCTCGCACATTGAGGCAAGCGTCGAAGATGCTGATGACTGGATGAACGATTATTACAAGACCGCGCCATTCAAGGCCCACCATGTCGAGCTTTTCACAGGCTGGTTCGACCGGCTGGCCGGGATGGGCGCGGATCAGGCCGCGCTGGTCAACTGCGCGGCGGGCAAGGATCGCACCGGGATCGTCTGCGCACTGACCAAACATGTGCTCGGCGTGTCGGATGAGGATATCCTGGCCGATTATGAACTCACCAACCAGGCCGTTGATATCGATGCGCGCCTGCCCGATGCGCAGGCCTATTTCAACGATATGCTCGGCCGGGAATACCCGGCAGATGTCTACCGCCCCTTCATGGGGGTTCGGGCGCGTTATCTGCGCACCGCCTTCGCGACGATCGAGGCCGAGGCTGGCAGTATCGATGCCTATCTCACGGACGCCCTCGGCCTGACCGAGGCCCAGCGCGCGGACCTCAAGACCCGGCTGGTCGAGACGGGTTAACGCAGCACGCGGGGCAGGACTCTCACATCGGCGGGTTCGTGCTGGATCACGACCATCGCGTCGAGCGTTTCGGCACGTTGTTCGAACGCTTCCATGCTGGCGCGGGTCTGGGCGCCGGGATCGCCGGCGGGGTTTTCGACATCGGCATTGAAGCGGGGCACCTTCTTGCCTTTTCGGCTTTCGCTGCGGTGCCAGAGGTCGCCGGTGAGCAGCACCGGGCCGATATCCTCAAGCGTGACCTGCAAAGCGGTATGGCCCGGCGTGTGGCCAGGTGTTTCGAAGATAAGGACCGAGCCGTCGTCAAACACGTCATATTCGCCCGTGAAGATCTCGCGATCGAACCGCTCAAAGGCGGCAAACTGACTGCCAGCCTCGCCTTCGGTCTCGGCCGTCGCCGGCGGGAACATGAGGTTGTATTCTTTCTCATGGACGAGCCATTTCGCCCCGCGCACCTGGTCGACCTGGCCGATATGGTCGAAATGGCTGTGGGATATTGAGACCAGTTCGATCTCGTCCATGGCGATGCCGCGTTCTTCAAGCTGCGCCGTCAGCGTTGTATCCATTGACACAGTGAAAACGCCCTGTGCCTGCTCGCCGCCGCCTGCGAGAATGCCCGACAGGCCAAGATCCCAGAGCAGGTCGCCCTCGGGATGGCGTACGAGCCAGCAGGAATTGGTGAATGTGTCGCTCTGGCCGGCAAAGGAGCCATCGGCCGCGAAAATGTCGAGATCGCTGACCTCGATCGTGCCGCAATCGAGTCGATGCAGCTCAACCTGGTCGACCGGCGCGGCCGCCGCCGGCTCAGCAGGCGCCTCGGTCTGCGGCGGAGCGGGTTGCGGTGCGCTCGTGTCCTGCCCGCCACATGCGGCCAGCAGGACGGTCCCCGCACAAAGACTGCCAAGAATACGCATAGCCCATCTCCCCTTCGAGAATCGTGCCAACCTTTGCTAGAAAGTAGAGCATATCCGCATCAGCCCGCCAAGATTTCCAGACCGTCGCCGGTCTCGTGAACGCGCCGGTAAAAACAGCTCGCCCGACCAGTATGACAGGCGCCGCCAGCCTGGACCACCTTCAGCAATATGGCATCCTGATCGCAATCTACGCGGACCTCAACGACCTTCTGAGTGTGGCCGGAACTCTCACCTTTGACCCAGAGCGCTGCGCGCGAACGTGAATAATAGGTCGCGCGGCCGGTTTCGAGTGTTCTGGCGAGCGCTTCGCCATTCATCCAGGCGAGCATCAGCACCTCTCCGGTGCCGGCATCCTGGGCGATTGCGGCGATCAGGCCGTCGGCGTTGAAGCGCGGGCGAAGCTCGGCTGTTTCGTCCTGTGAGGACGGATCGGCAAGAGGTTGCGGGAAGCGGTCGGTCATGTTCTCGGCGATGTCCGTGAGGCGTGGAGGCATTATGACGTTTTTGTCATAATGGTAAAGTATATTTACTAAGTACAGTTTTCATGAATACAATTTAATATAGTGTGCGGTATTTGCCACATTTGTTTTCAGACCATGATTTGACCGCTTTTCGACAGATTTCGGTCACAGTCTGAGCGCCTCTCTCGCTGCACCCAAACCGGGTAAAACCTGAGTCTAATAAAAGAGGCTGAAGAATGAAAATCGCACTTGTTTCCGTTGCTGCATTGTTGGCGACTGCGCCCGCGCTGGCCCAGGAGTCGGGCTTTTACGGCACGGCAGGCTATTCGCAGTTTTCCGCCGATGATGTTGATCTGGGCGGCATCACGCTGCGTGGCGGCTGGAATTTCAACCAGTATTTCGGCGCCGAAGCCGAAGGCACGATCGGCGTAGTCAGCGACGACCTGACCGTTGAGGGCACAAATATCGATGTGGACCTCAACCACGCCATTGGCGCGTTTGCGACGGCCGGTGTGCCGGTGTCCGAGCGCGGACGGCTCTTCGCCCGCGCCGGTTATGCCAGCCTCGACATCGAGGGTTCGGCCGGCGGCGTCTCGGTGTCCGAGGATGACAGCGATTTTGCCTATGGCATCGGCGGCGAATTCCTGTTCGACGAAGTCAATGGCGTGCGCCTTGGCTATACCGCCTATGAATTCGAAGAGACGATCGACGTCTTCGAGATTTCCTATGTGCGCCGGTTCTAGGACCGTCGCGAACCACCCGTAAACCGTTTCTGCCTCCCAGATAACGGGTGATGCCCCGCATCGGCGCAAATGCCAGTGCGGGGCTTTGTTTTTCAGATGACGCCGGTGCGTTTCAGTTTCGCCTGTGCCTCTGCGTCGATGCCGAGGGCGCTGAGAATGTCGCGGGTATCGGCGCCCAGCGAAGGGGCAGGGCGAGCGACCCCGCCCGGCGTGTCAGACAGTTTCGGCACCGGCGCCTGCATCGGCACATCGCCAAGCCCCGGCTGGGCCACGCGGATGATCGCTTCGCGCGCGGCGATATGAGCGTCTTCGAGCATTTCGCGGGCGGTGTTTACCGGGCCGCAGGGCACGCCATGCTCTTCGGCCAGCGCAATCGCCTCGGCCATGGGGCGCGAGCGCGTCCAGTCGGCGATCTTCGCATCCAGTTCGAGCTGGCTCGCTCCGCGTGCATCATGTGTCGCATAGCGCGGATCGCTGGCCCAGTCGGCGCCGCACATCTCGCTGAGCCGGGCAAACAACGTGTCCTGATTGGCCCCGATGATGATCATTCCATCCGCACACGGATAAGCCCCCGACGGGGCCACGCGCGGCAGGATCGCGCCGCTGCGCTCGCGAACATGTCCGGCCAGCGCATATTCCGGGATCAGGCTTTCCATGAAGGCCATGACGCTCTCATAGATCGCCGCATCGACCACCTGTCCGCGCCCGGAGCGCTCGCGCGCATGCAGGGCCATCATCACGCCCAGACAGGCGAATGTGCCCGTCATTGTATCGCCGAGCGAGACACCGGCGCGAGCCGGCGGTCGGTCGGGCTCGCCGATCAGGTGGCGCAGACCGCCCTTGGCCTCGCCGACGCTGGCATAGCCGGCCTTGTGGCTTTCCGGGCCGGTCTGGCCATAGCCGGAGACCCGGGCGATGATGAGGCGCGGATTGATCGCATGAAGCACATCCGGACCAAGGCCCCATTTCTCCAGCGTGCCGGGGCGGAAGTTCTCCACAAGCACATCTGCATCGGCGGCGAGGTGCCTGAGAATGTCCTGACCTTCGGCGACGCGCAGGTTCAGCGTCAGCGAGCGTTTGCCCCGCCCGATGACTGGCCAGAACAGGCTCTGGCCGTCTTTCTTGGCTGCGCCCCAGTCGCGCGCCGGGTCGGGCCTGTCGGGGGCTTCGACCTTGATGACATCCGCGCCGAAATCAGCCAGCAGCTGGCCGCAGAACGGCCCGGCGATCAGCTGGCCAAGCTCGATCACCTTGAGGCCGGCAAGGGGTGGGGATGCATTCATCTGGCGATGGCTAGCGCAATGCCCGGTGCGGCGCCAGATGCCGTGGCGTCATGGTGGGCGGTATATGTCGCAGGCGCGGATTTCACGCTATGCTGGCCAGAACAAGACCGGGCAAGGAGGAACGCGACCATGAGCTATCAAGAGATCCTGACATCGACCGAAGACGGTATCCTCACCATCAGTCTGAACCGGCCCGACCGGCTGAATGCCTGGACAGACCAGATGCAGGACGAGGTCCAGGCTGCCATCACCGCAGCCGGCGGCGATGACAATGTTCGCTGCATCATCGTGACCGGCGCCGGACGCGGTTTCTGCGCTGGCGCGGACATGGCCGGCCTGCAGCAGATAAGCCCCGGCGGCGAGGCAGCTGAAGCTGCGACCAGAGGCGGCGCGTCAAACGGCGCAGCGGGCGGCGAGGATATCGAAAGTCTCTATCCCGGCCGGTTCGGCTATATGTATGCCTGCCCCAAGCCAATCATCGCCGCGATCAATGGCGCCTGCGCCGGGATCGGGCTGATCTTCACGCTCTATGCAGATATGCGGATTGCGTCGGCCGAGGCGAAATTCACCACCGCCTTTGCCCAGCGCGGCCTGATCGCCGAGCATGGCATTGCCTGGCTCCTGCCGCGGCTGGTCGGGGAGGCGCATGCGCTCGACCTCCTTTTCACCGCGCGCGTCTTCAAGGGCGATGAGGCCGAGCGGGTGGGCCTCGTCAATCGCGCGCTGCCGGCAAATGAGCTGATGCCGCATGTCAAGGAAGTCGCCGGCCATCTCACCACACAGGTCTCCCCGCGCTCAGTGGCGGTGATGAAGCGTCAGATTCGCGAAAGCTATTTCCAGAGCTTCGCGCGCTCTCTCGAAGTCGCCGATGGCGAAATGGCGAAAAGCTTCGCCAGTTTCGACTTCAAGGAAGGCGTGCAGAGCTTCGTGGAGAAACGCGCGCCTGCATTCGAGGGCCGCTAGGTAGGCTCGTGGGGGCGAGGGCCTGCGGGTCCCCGGCTCAACGCGCCAGCATGGCCTTTAAGTCGGCTCGTGCGACAATTGACCGGCTGTCTCTGCGGAGCTCACAGGCCCTATGGCTTGAAGCATATGAAGAGCTGTCTCCGTCATACGGCCAGGTTCCTGGTAATGCTTGCCATCCTGCTACAGGCTGTCCTGCCGGGCGCAATGGCCGCTGCCGACCCGAAGGGTCTCGATGTCTCGCGCTTCATCTGTGCGCCATCGGGTGAACTGACGCCGGAAACGCGCGCGGCCGCTGAGCGGATCGCCAGGCTGCTTGGTGAACACTCACCCGCCGAGCCGCAATCGGACGGGCATTGTCCGCTCTGCACACTCGCCCATGATATGCCGCTGGCCGAGCCCGCCGCGATTGCCGCGCCGTTCATCTTTTCCCACAAGCAGGTGCTCCTGCGGTTCGAGCCCGGCCTAGTGCGCAGGGCACAGGGGTCGCCGCTGGGTTCGCGTGGCCCGCCCTCTCACATCTGAAGCAAGAGATCATCAGCGGTTCCGACAAGGGGCCGTGTCCCGGCGCGCCCGACCTGCGCGCGGCTTTCAGTTTGTGAGACACTCAAAATGCCATCGAAATTCAACGCCCGCCATCTGTCCGGTGCGGCTCTTCTGGCCCTTGCCACGCCTGCCTTCGCGCAGGACCCAGACCCGGCCCTTCAGGACGTCATCATCGTTACCGGCGCGCGCATCAATACCGCGACAGAGACCAGTGTCACACCGGACGCGGCCCCTCTGCAAGGTGGTGACATTACCTATCTGACCGCCCGCACGCCCGGCGGCGCACGGATTGGCAATGGTGAACTCTCCGGCCAGATGCAGTATCGTGGCCTGTTCGGAGAGCGGCTCAATCTGCGAGTCGATGGCCAGCGCTTTGCGTCCGGCGGACCGAACCTGATGGATCCGGTTTTCCATTATGCCCCGGCGCCGCTAGTGGCCGCCGTCAACATCGATCGGGGGGTAAGCCCGGTTTCAGCCGGTCCCGGTCTCGCCGGGGGCGCCGACGCGGTTTTCAAGCGGATCGACTATGCCGGGGTGGGTGAAACCCGGTTTGGCCATGACCTCACTCTTGGAGGACGAAGCATCAATGACAGCGTTTCGACAGGCGGGGTGATTGGCGCAGCAGGTGAGGCCTGGCGTGTCAATCTCCTCGGCGCCTGGGAGGAAGGCGACGATACGCAATTCGGGGACGGCGTGATTGGCGGGACTGCGTTTGAACGCGGCGTGTTCGGGCTGTCGGCGGGCACCAGGGGGGCTCTGGGTGAGTTGACCCTGGACCTGCGCCGACAGAATACCGGGCCTTCGGGCAATCCGCCCTTCCCGATGGATATCCAGTATTTCGATACAGACTTTGCGCGTCTCGGTTATGCGCGGGACTTCGGTGAAATCCGCCTTGAGGCCAGCTTTCACTATACAGACGTGGCCCATTTGATGGACAATTTCTCGATGCGACCCACGCCGAGCCCGACGCGGCAGCGCGCCACCTTTGCTGATGCCACGACACGGGGCGGTGAGCTGTCGCTCAGCTTTCCGTCTATTGGCGGCGATCTGGAAATCGGACTGGATGGCGAAAAGGCAGAGCACGACGTCACCATCACCAATCCGAACAATGCCGGCTTCTTCGTCACGCCGTTTCCGGTTGTGGAGATGGAGCGTTTCGGAAGTTTCGCGCAATGGTCGGGCGCGGTCGGCGCATTCAACACGCAATTGGGGCTTCGGGCCGACCAGAACCGCTTTGACGCCGGCGAGGTCTCGCTTGGCCCGGCGCTTCCCATGGGGCCACGCATTCTGGCATCCGCTTTCAATGGCGCGGCGCGTTCGGGGGAAAACACGACCCTGGATGCGGTCGCGCGCATCTGGACGCCGGAGCGAGGCGGCCTGTTCTGGCGTGCGACGCTGGCCCGCAAGCAGCAGATGCCAGGCTATATCCAGCGCTATGGCTGGCTGCCTATCAATGCGAGCGGCGGTCTTGCCGATGGCAACATCTATGTCGGTGATCTCGCGCTTGACCCGGAAACCGCATGGATCGGCGAGGTGGGATTCGACTATTCCAGCACGAATGCCTATCTCCGCCCGACCGTCTTTGTCCGTCAGATTGACGACTATATTCAGGGCGTGGCCTTCGATGCGACGGTGGGCGTGGCCGACACGCCGGTCGAGGTGATCGCGGGCATGAATGGCGATCCGACACCGCTGCGCTGGGCCAATGTCGATGCGCGGCTCTACGGGTTTGACGTGGATGGCGGTTACGATTTCGAAGGCCCGCTGCGCCTTGATGGCGTGCTGAGCTATGTGCGCGGTGAACGGCGTGACATTGACGACAATCTCTACCGGGTCGCGCCGCCAAACCTGACACTCGGCCTCACTTGGGAAGCAGATGTCTGGTCGGCAACTTTCGAGACCCGCATGGTCGCCGATCAGGACAAGGTCTCTGCAACCAACAGCGAAGAGGCGACGGACGGCCATGTCAGTCTCAGCGCCTATGGCGACTGGGATATTCGCGAGGGCGTGACGCTGTCAGCGGGCGTCGAGAACCTGCTTGATGAGGTCTATGAGGACCATCTGGCAGGCTATAATCGCAATGGCTTTGGCGATGTGCCCATTGGCGAGCGCCTCCCTGGCGCCGGTCGTGGTGCCTTTCTGCGGCTGAATGTGTCGCGTTAAGGGGTGCGGTTCACGGCTCGACGACGTTGAAGCCCACTGACGGGGTTTCCAGCGCGTTGAAGAAGGCGCCGAGGGCGGTGGGATCTCCCTCGATCGCCGCCTCGCCGGATGCGACCAGTTGGGGGAAGGCGCGCTCGCGCAGGATGAGGTCGTTGAAGCCGGCACGGGTGAGCGACAGCACCACTGCCGGCTCCCCGCTGTGGCCGGCGCGCGGAAACGCGGTCGAGCGGCCGACATCCAGCGTCACCGCCTCACCGGTATCGGTGAAGTCGAAATGGATCAGAAAGGGCTTGCGGCCGAGTTTTCCGGGGACGAAGCGCACCGCCAGCGCATCGAACATGTCGAGTGTGGGCACGCCTTCGATAAAGTCGCGCTGGCCGGTATTGGGGCCCGCCTCCGGAACGCCGTCCCGCAGCTCTTTCGCAGCTGACAGGTAATAGCTGCGCCAGGCGCCGCTTTCGGCCTGGTAGCCCATCTGTTCATAACTCGCCGCAAGCCAGTCGCGCGCGGCCTCATTCTCCGGCTCTGCGAAGACGACCTGGTTGAAGACATCGGCGGCCCAGCGATAATCGCCATCCATGAAGGCGCGCTGGCCCTCGGCAAGCGCACCATCTGCCCCGCCCATGGCCCGCACAAGGCGGATTGCGCGCGCCTGCGGCGGGTGGGCGTGATACTCGGCCGGAACGCCGCCCCACCAGCCGAAATAGTACTGGTAGACCGCCTTGGCATTGTGATTGAGCGTGCCGTAATAGCCGCGCGTGTCGAAATTTTCCGACTGGACCGGCGGCTCCTCGATCCCCTCGGCAAGCTCGAACATGGTCTCGCCGCGATTGGCCCGGCGCAGCGCCTGGTCATGGGTGTAGCGATAGATATCGCGCTGGCCGCGCAGGAATTGCGTGACATTCTCATTGCCCCAGGTCGGCCAGTGATGAGAGGCGAAGACCAGTTCGGCATCGCCGCCATATTCGGTCAGGACGTGATCGATCGCGCGGCTCCATTCCTTCAGGTCGCGCACTTTCGCCCCGCGCGGGGTCAGCGCATTGTGGAACGTCGCCGTGGCCACTTCGGCGGTGCACAGCGCCCTGAATTCCGGCAGCCAGAACATGAATTCCGCAGGCGCCTCGGTGCCGGCCGCATCGATGAATTCGAACGACACGCCATCAATCACCCGACGGGTGCCGCGCCCTTCGATCTCCTCGGTCGGTGCCAGCAGCCCCAGCGTGCCGGCGGCCAGCCCCGGCCCCAGCCCGATGGAGAGCTTTCCCTGCGCATCGATCGGCAGGGCATTTCCGAACATCAGTGCTGCGCGCCGTGACATGTGATTGCCGGCCAGAAGGTTTTCCGCCACCGCACTTTCCGAAAAGCCGATGGGCGCGAGCACCGGGATATTGCGCGCCGCGATCTCTGCCTCGTCGAGGATGCCGCGCGCACCGCCGAAATGGTCGGCATGGCTGTGGGTATAGAGCATGCCGGTAACAGGGCGCTCGCCCAGAGTGTCATTGACGAGTTGCAGCGCCGCCGCCGCCGTCTCGCTGGACAAGAGCGGATCGACGATGATCCAGCCGGTCTCGCCCTCGATCACGCTCATCACGGCCAGATCATAGCCGCGCACCTGCCAGATGCCGTCGGTAACTTCAAACAGGCCGTGGATATTGGTCAACTGAGACTGGCGCCAGAGCGACGGGTTCACCGTGTCGGGCGCTTCGCCGGTGACGGCCTCTTCATATTGCGCAATGGGCCAGACAATATTTCCGTCGCCATCGCGGATGGCATCGGCCTCGATCTGTGCGATCAGGCCACGGCGCGCATCGGTGAAGTCGTCCCGGTCGTCGAGAGGCAGCCGGTCGGCCATGGCGGAATTGGCGGCTTTGGTGGCCTGCGTGGCCATGCCCGGCGCAGGCGCGCTCGCGGCGCTCTGGTCTTCCGGTGTATCGGCACCGGGTTGTGAACAGCCAGCAAGCCAGAGCGCAGCAAGCGCCGGTGCAATCAGGTGTCTCATGGCGGGTCCTCCCGGGAGCCTTATCGTTTTGCGCCACTCTAAGGATGAAACACCGGTCGGGAGAAGAGGGCGGAGCTTATTCGCGCTCGAAAATCACGCTGAGATTGTTGGCCGGCATCTCCACGACCTCCAGAAGGGCAAGCCCCGCCGCCCGGGCGCGCGGAGCGATATCCCGGTCAAGATCGCGCACGCCCCAGTCCGGGTTGCGCCGCTGAAGGTCCTCGCTGAAGCGCTGATTCGATAGCGCAATCTCGCCGCCGCGCGCGAACGGTCCGTAAAGCATCAGCCGGCCACCGGGCCGCAACATTCGGCCAGCGCCGGCCAGAAGCCCCTCGGCGGCGGCAAAGGGCGCAATATGGATCATGTTCGCGCAGAACATCGCATCCAGCGGGGCCAGCACGTCGGCCTGCCCCCAGCTCGCCATGGTCACATCCACCTCAAGCGGGCCTTTCAGCCCGGCGCCAGGCCCCAGATGGCCTGCCCAGGCGGCCTGGCTGGCCCGGCTGTCATGGTCGATATCGGAATAATACCAGGTCAGACCATGCAGCGCCGGTGCGATATGCGCGCCATGCTCGCCCGTGCCCGAAGCGATTTCCAGGAGCGTGCCTTCGCCCGGCATATGCTGGTGGAACACGTCGCGGACACTATCGCCATTGCGCGCGATGGAAGGCGAGAAGCGCCGCCCGTCATTGCGTGTCTGGCGCGCCTCCAGCGCCACCGGGCGGCCATCGGGCGTGGTCGGATATCGGGTCTTGTCGGACATGCAGCCCCCTGTCTCGCCCCATAACGGCGCGCTGGCAATCCCGTTTCGCGGTAATTTCGGCCGGTCGGGCTCTGGACTTTGTGTCAGGTTGCGTCACCCTCTCTTCACGACAGCAAGCAAGGAGACCCTCGATGCGCATGCGCTCAATTCTTGCCGGAACGGTCGCCATGACGGTTGCGGCCCTTGCCGGACCGGTCGCGCTCGCCGGCGAGACCGTCACCTATGAGATCGATGGCGCCGCCTATGAAGGCTATATGGCCGAGGCGACACGCGGGGCCAAAGGGCTGGTGATCGTGATTCATGACTGGGACGGGCTGACAGATTACGAGATCATCCGCGCCGAAATGCTCGCCGATATGGGGTATGACGCCTTCGCCGTGGACCTTTACGGTCAGGGAAACCGCCCCGACACGACCGAGGCAAAGAAAGCCGAGGTCGGCAAGCTCTATAATGACCGCGAGGCCATGCGCACGCGCATTCTTGCCGGGATAGATACCGCCCGCAAGGCCACCGGAGAGGGGCAGGCCGCCGTCATGGGCTATTGTTTCGGCGGGTCGGCCGTTCTGGAACTGGCCCGCTCCGGGCAGGGCGAGGAGATCGCCGCCTATGCGAGTTTCCATGGCGGACTCTCAACGCCTGATGGGCAGGATTACAGCGCCGTGGATGCTCCCATCCTGATCGCCCATGGCGGGGCCGATGCCGGCATTCCCAACAGCCAGGCCGCCGACCTCGCCACCAGGCTGGAAGAGGCCGGCAAGCCATATCTGCTCGAAATCTATTCCGGCGCGCCGCACGCCTTCACTGTGTTCGGCTCCTCGCGCTACCGGGAAGACGCCGATGCCAAGTCCTGGGAGAGTTTTTCGCAAATGCTGGACACCGCCTTCGCCGACTGAGCGCAGCATCCCCGGAGCAAGGTGAAGCTCCGGGCAATTGGCGCAGGCCCCGCCCTCTCCGCATCCCCGGCAAACCATCCTGAGCGAAGGCGGAGGGCCCGGGTCAGGCCCGTGCGGTGAAGCGTTCGCGCAGTTCGGTCTTCAGGATCTTGCCATTGGCATTTCGTGGCAGGGGTTCGCTCAGGAACTGGATCTCGACCGGAACCTTGAAGGCGGCCAGATGGCTGGCGACATGGTGGCGAAGCTCTTCCTGCGTCACTGATGCGCCGGGCTTGAGCTGAACCACGGCGCCGACTTCCTCGCCCAGCACCTTGTGAGGGATGCCGACCACGGCAGCGTCCATCACCGCTTCATGATCGTAGAGCGCGCTCTCGACCTCGATACAATAGACATTCTCACCGCCCCGGATCAGCATGTCCTTGGCCCGGTCAACGATATAGAGAAACCCTTCCTCGTCGATACGTGCAAGGTCTCCGGTCACGACCCAGCCTTCGCGGAAGGTTTCGGCGGTGGCATCCGGGCGGTTCCAGTAGAGCTTGCAGTTCATCGGCCCCTTACACCACAGCTCGCCGACCTCGTTCGGGCCAAGCGTGTTGCCCTCCGGGTCCACGGTCTTGATCTCGACAGCCGGCGGCGGGGCACCGGCGCTGTCAGGCCGGTTCACATAATCCTCGCCGATATTGAGTGACGCGGTGGCGCAGGTCTCGGTCATGCCCCAGCCATTGCCGGCGACCGCTTCAGGGAAGGTCTTCTTGATCGTCGATACCAGTTCCGGCGCCGAGGGAGCCCCGCCATAAGAAACGCCCTGGATCGAGGAGAGATCGTAATTTTCCCGGTCGGGATGTTCGAGAAGCTGCCAGGCGATCGCTGGCACACCGCCGACAGCGGTAATCTTCTCGGCCTCGATGATCGGCAGGGCCTGGCCGGCATCCCATTTGTACATGGACACGATCTTGTTGCCCTGCAGCACGGCCGGGACCAGCACGGCGAAAGCGCCGGTGGCATGGAAAAAGGGAATGGCCAGAAGGGTCGAGCGTTGTTCGTTCGGGTCGGGCTCCGGCGGGGCCTCGCCGCGGCGCAGGAACATGCGCGCCTGGCATGTGGAGGAATTGAAGACATTCGACACAATGGCCCGATGGCTCGCAAGGGCGCCCTTGGGCCGGCCCGTCGTGCCGGATGTGTACATGATCGTCGCATCGTCTTCCGGCTCGATCACCACAGGCGGCAGGCCGATCTTGTCGAGGGATGCCCAGTCCTTCGGCTCGCCGATGAAGTCTTCCATGGCTCGAACGCGCGGGTCTCCGCGCTCTTCCTCGCTCTCGCGCGCAATCACGATATGCTCCAGACTGGCGATATTGTCCCAGTGCTCGCGGATGCGTTCGAAGATCTGCCCGTCAACAACCGCGACGCGCGCGCCGGAGTCCTTCAGGCCGTATTCCAGCTCCTCTCCGGTCCACCAGGAGTTCATTGGCGTTGCAATGGCGCCGATGGACAGCGCGGCCCAGAAGGCCACGGACCATTGCGGATAATTGCGCATGATCACCGCGATACGGTCACCCTTCCTGATGCCATAGACCTCTTTCAGCGCACCGGCAAAATGCTCAACCGCCCGCATATGGGTTTCGAAAGTGGCCCGTTCGTTTTCATAGACGAGCAGGTCGCGGTTCCCGAACGCCTCGCTGTTTTCCAGGATATGGCGCAGGGTCGGTGGGGCGTCCTGGTAGATTTTCAGCTGGACGCCATTGATAACGGCATCCTGAATCGCAAGCGGCGAGCCTTCGCCTGAAAGCATGGCATTGGCGTCGGCGATGGTCATGGCGGGCCAGTTGGCGGCAGTGTCAGCGGGCATTGTAGTGGTCCTCCGGAAATTCCTCTTTTCTCTGCGCCATAGAAACCATGGCGCGGGCGTCAGTGAAAGAGGTACATAGCCGAAATCGTCACGACCGGTGTCAGTATGGCTCCGTCCAGGCGCGTGCGCTTGCCCGGATGGACAGTTGGGCGATGAATTGCGGCGCTTCGGGATTGTCGCCATAAGCGGGAATATCGGCGCGCACGGGCCGGCCCGTCAGCGGTAGCAACAGGCCGCTACCAATGGCCTCACCGCTGAAGATCAGGCCGCTTGTCGCCTTGTCGGCAGGTTCAAGGCTTGTCGTGATATGGACGAAATGGGCGCCCGCATCCGGCCCAAGGTCGCGCTCGAAGCCTTCGTAGGCTGCAGCGCGCGCGTCAGCGGCCACATCGATCACGACGATATCGCCGTCACGGCCCGGCAGGGCAAGCAGGTAGCCCTTACCTGGCTCGACGATCAGTTCATACTCGGCCAGCACGACGCCGCGCTCATTCAGGACGATGTCCAGACTGTAGGCTGGCGGCGCCGCCAGTGGCTCGGCTGTGGCCGGTGCCGCGCCCGGCCAGACAGCCAGGAACAGCGCGACGGCCAGCCGGATTTCGGTCCAGACATGCATGGGGCTGAGTTTACTCCCGTATTACGAGAGCAGCAGCAAGCCCCGTGCCAGCCCGGATCACTTGCCGAATTCACAATATTGCAGCGAGCGCTGGGTGCCGTCCGGTTCGGTTGCCGCATAGGCCGGCCCGGTCAGTTCGGCGCCCTCGCACAGATAGCCCATCTGGTAGAGATCGACGAGATAGTCGTTCGACGGGGTCAGGTCCGAAGCCAGCATGAGATCAAGCGCTTCCTGGTGCTGGCCCAGGCGGAACAGCGTCTCGAACCGTTCGGTGCGGCTGAGATCGCCTGTCTCCAGCATGAAGTTCAGCGATGTCGCCTCGCCGCGGGCGATGTCGCGCATCTCACTCGCCTCGACGGCCTGCGGATGGTCCGGGTCTAGCTCCAGCATCTCGTCGAGATCGGAAATCGCGCCGAACACGTCATTGCCCGCGCCGTAGCGCAACTGTGCGCGCCGGTAGAGCGTGTCGGCCTGCTGGCGCTCGGTCAGGCTCGGATCGCCGAGCAACTGGGTGAGCCGGTCGATGGCGGTCTGCTCATTGCCGGCCGCTTCGAGCCTGGAAGCAGTGTCCAGCGCGCGTTCGAACTCGCTCATCGGCTCGGGCATCGTGGTTTCAGCCGGCGGGGTTGCGGCTGTTGCGGGCTCAAGTGGCTCGTCGCTCGCGGTTGAGGCGCAGGCAGCAAGGATGAGCAGCGAGGCAGCGGCACTGATCGGTAGAAGGAACGGGCGGCGGGTCATGGCATTCGGCTCCGGTTGGCTTGTGCAGAGGAAATTCACACGAGTCGGACTGTATCCAATCGGGCCGCGCGGACAAAAGGCCGTTTTGTGGTCATGTCGGGGCAGGGCGGACGCACCGGCTTCAGCGAACGGCGAAGGCCTCGATCTCGGCGACATCGCCGCGGCCAAGTGCCTCGATCGCTCGGGCCGCGACATGGCGGGCATTCAAGCCGGCTGTATCATACATCACTTCGGGCTTGTCCTGGTCCTGGAACACGTCCGGCAGGGTCATGGTGCGGATCTTCAGGCCCTTGTCGAGTGCGCCGGCCATCGCGAGATGCTGGAGCACGAAGGCACCGAATCCGCCCATTGCGCCTTCCTCGATCGTGATCAGCACTTCGTGATCGCGCGCGAGGCGTTCGACCAGGTCAGTGTCCAGCGGCTTGGCAAAACGCGCATCGGCCACGGTTGCCGAGAGGCCCTGCGCGCCGAGCATATCTGCCGCTTTCAGGCATTCAGCCAGCCGCGTACCATAAGACAGGATCGCGATGGCATGCCCGCCCTCGCGCACGATCCGGCCCTTGCCGATCTCCAGCGGTTCGGGATTGTCCGGGATCTCCACACCAAGCCCCTCGCCGCGCGGATAGCGGAAGGCCGAAGGGCCGTCATCGATCAGCTGCGCAGTCACCACCATACGCGCCAGCTCGGCCTCGTCGCTGGCGGCCATGCAGACCATGCCGGGCAGGGCGCCGAGATAGCCGATATCGAAACTGCCCGCATGGGTCTGGCCATCGGCGCCGACGAGGCCAGCCCGGTCAATGGCAAAACGCACGGGCAGCTTCTGGATCGCCACATCATGGACGACCTGATCATAACCGCGCTGCAGGAAGGTCGAGTAGATCGCCGCAAAGGGGCGCATCCCGTCAGCCGCTAGGCCGGCTGCAAAGGTCACGGCATGCTGTTCAGCGATCCCGACATCGAAATGGCGCTTGGGGAAGGCCTTGGCGAATATATCGGTCGATGTGCCCGACGGCATCGCCGCCGTGATCGCGCAGATCCTCTCATCGGTTTGCGCGAGCTTTGCCAGCGTCTCACCGAAGACCTTCTGATATTTCGGCGGCCCGCCCGCACTTTTCTGTTGTTCGCCGGTGACCACGGAGAATTTCGACACGCCATGATATTTGTCGGCAGAGTTTTCCGCCGGCTCATAGCCCTTCCCCTTCTGCGTCACTGCATGAATGAGGATCGGGCCGTCCTGAATGCGCCGCGCATTCTCCAGGATCGGCAGGAGCACATCGAGATCATGCCCGTCGATGGGGCCGATATAATAGAAGCCAAGCTCCTCGAACATCGTCCCGCCCATGGCGAAGCCGCGAAGATATTCCTCGGCCTTGCGGGCAGGTTCCTCCAGCCCGATCGGCTTGACCATGCGCTTGGCCAGCCGCCGCAGGCCGCGATAGGAGCGCGAGGAGACGAGCTTGGAAAGATAATGACTCATAGCACCCACAGGTGGGGCAATCGACATGTCATTATCGTTCAGGATCACGATAAGGCGCGAGCCGTCCGAGCCGGCATTGTTCATCGCCTCATAGGCCATGCCAGCAGACATGGCGCCGTCGCCGATCACGCAGACAACATGATTGTCCTTGCCCTGGAGGTCTCGGGCCTTGGCAAAGCCAAGCCCCGCAGAGATAGAGGTGGAGGCATGCGCCGCGCCGAAGGGGTCATACTCGCTTTCCGAGCGTTTGGTGAAACCCGACAGCCCTCCGCCCTGGCGCAGCGTGCGGATCCGGTCCCTGCGCCCTGTCAGGATCTTGTGGGGATAGCACTGATGACCGACATCAAAGATCAGCTTGTCGTCCGGCGTGTCGAACACCGCATGGATGGCGACAGTCAGCTCGACCACGCCCAGCCCGGAGCCCAGATGTCCGCCGGTCACCGAGACCGCGTCGATCACCTCCGCGCGAACCTCATCGGCCAGTAGCCTGAGGGCCTCTCGGTCCAGGCGTTTCATATCCTCCGGCGTATTGACGGAGTCGAGCTGGCGTATGTTCGGTAAGTTGGTCATGGGCACTCTTGTAAACGCGGTCGGTTGAAATCCGGTTTCCGAGACTAGCGATTTCTTCCCAGAACGAAATCAACCGATTGCATCAGAATATTGGCGCGATCGCGAAAGATTGCGAGGTGTTCACGCGCTTGGGCGGCGAGAAGACGCACACGTTCGCTTGCGCCATCGACCCCGAGAAGGGTTACAAAATTGGCTTTTCCCGCCTCGGCATCCTTGCCGACACGCTTTCCGGTCATTGTCTCGTCGCCGGTGGCATCCAGCAGGTCATCGGCAATCTGGTAGGCAAGGCCCAGATCGTGGGAGAAGCCCGCAAGGGCTTGGCGTTCGGCCAGGTCCGCCTTGCCGACAATGCCCGCCGCCTCGGTCGAATAGGAGATCAGCGCCCCGGTCTTGAGCCGCTGCATCCGCGTAATGGTGTTGAGGTCCCGGGGCATGTCCGCGCCCATCATGTCGATCATCTGACCGCCGACCATGCCGGGCGCGCCGCTTGAATCGGCCAGCCTTTCGATCAGCCGCACCCGGATGGCGGGGTCTTCATGAGTGTCGCTGTTGGCCAGGATCTTGAAGGCGAGCGCCTGCAGGGCATCGCCGGCCAGTATGGCTGTCGCCTCATCAAAGGCCTTGTGAACAGTGGGCTGGCCGCGCCGGTAATCGTCATTGTCCATCGCCGGCAAATCGTCATGGACGAGCGAATAGGTGTGGATACATTCCAGCGCGGCGGCGACGCGCAGCAGGCTCTGTTCCGGGGCATCGAACATGCGGCCGGCCTCGATCACGTAGAAAGGTCGCATGCGTTTGCCATTGGCCAGCGCGGCATGACGCATGGCCCGCATCAGGTCTGCCTCAGGCCCTGCCGCTGGAGGAATAAGCTGGTCGAGAGCGACAGTCAGCTTGTCAGCAACCTGCTGCAGGCGGGTTTCGAAATCCATGCCTGTCCCCTTGCCTTTCCTTGCTGGCCATAGCGCCAGAAATCGTCAGTCGAAGCTGGCCGGCTCGCTCGCGGTTTCACCGCCTGCGCCCTGGACGATTTGTTCGACCCTCAGTTCGGCGGCCTTGAGCTTGGCCTCGCAATGGGCCTTCAGCGCCGCGCCGCGCTCATAGATCGAGATCGATTCCTCAAGATCGACATCGCCGCGTTCAAGCCTGGCCACAATGCCTTCAAGCTCCTTCAGCGCCTGTTCGAAAGAAAGGCTGTCAATTTTTGCGGGCGTGTCCTTCGCCATTATCTTCTCCGGTTAACCCTGCCAGCATAGGCAGCGCGATGAAGCGCTGCAATGGCTTTAGGCGCATCACTTGCCGGAACGTCCACAGCTTCGCTTTCGCGCTTGATACCGCGCGCGTGATCGGGAACGCTAGTTGCATTGAATGTCTCGCATCCGGTCCTAGATAAAAGGAAAGCGTCATGTCGCTATTCGAATCGATCATCTTCGAGCGTGAACACGGGCGCGTGCGGATCACGCTCAACCGTCCTGAAAAGCTTAATGCCCTGACGCTGAAAATGCAGATGGAGCTTTCAGCGGCGCTGTGGGAAGCCGACAATGACCGCGATGTGCACTGTGTCATTCTGGCCGGGGCGGGACGGTCTTTCTGTGCCGGCTATGACCTGACAGGCGAGGGGGGCGAGGTGCCGGTCTCGCCTGCCGAGGACCGCGAGCGGCGACGGTATCGCGGCGCTACCAGCATCGATGATGATGCCTGGCAGCTCGAACGCGCCCAGCGCTACCGCATGACACTGTTCGACATGCACAAGCCGGTGATCGCTGAAGTGCATGGCCATTGCCTGGCCGGGGGCAGCGACCTCGCCCTCATGTGCGACATGGTGATCGCGGCCGACAATGCCGTGTTCGGCTTTCCGCCCGCGCGCGATCTGGGCGCGCTGCCCAATCAGTTCTGGGTGTATCATTGCGGGCCACAATGGGCCAAGCGGCTGATGCTGACCGGTGACACGGTAACAGGCAGTGAGGCCGCCGAGATCGGCCTGGTGATGAAATCGGTCCCTGCGGGCGAGCTGACGGCGGAGTGCGAAGGGCTGGCATCGCGCCTCGCCATGATCGATCCGGACCTGTTGTCGGCCAATAAGCGGATCGTGAACATGGCGTTGGAATTGATGGGCGCGCGCACGCTTCAGCGCATGGCCGCCGAGAATGATGTGCGCGGCCACAACTCGTCCGCCGCCCGGTCCTTCCGCAAGTCAGTCCGCGATAATGGGCTCAAGGCGACACTGCGCGCGCGAGACGAGAAGTTTGGCGACGGACGCGCGCGTGTCAGAGGGCCCGAGCGGAGAGACCCGAATGGATGGCTGGTGGACTGACCGTCTGGAGGTGCGCCCGGGCCTTGCATGGGGATGCATCGACAGCCTGGTTGCGCCCTAGACGGAGCCTGCCCTCAGCGGCCCTCGCGCCTGCCCTCAAAATCCGGGCCTTCTGCCCTCAGACCTGCCCTCGCCTGTCCCGCGCATTGGTGGGAGCCCGTCAGCCATGCGTCAGCGGTGCTTGAAGTGCGGCGCGCGCTTTTCGACGAAGGCTTCCATACCCTCTTTCTGGTCCTCGGTGGCGAAAAGCGAATGGAACATGCGCCGCTCGAACATGACACCCTGGCTGAGTGTCGTTTCATAGGCGGCATTCACCAGTTCCTTCGTCATCATCGCGGTCGCACGAGGCATCGAGGCGATCTTTTTCGCCACCGATTTCGCCTCGTTCAGCAGCTCGTCAGCCGGCACGATGCGCGAGACCAGCCCGCAGCGCTCGGCCTCTTCGGCATCCATCATGCGCCCGGTCAGGCACATCTCCATCGCCTTCGACTTGCCGGCAAAACGCGTCAGCCTCTGCGTCCCGCCCGCGCCGGGTGTGACACCGAGGGTGATCTCCGGCTGGCCGAATTTCGCCTTGTCGCCGGCGAGGATGAAGTCGCACATCATGGCCAGCTCGCAGCCGCCGCCGAGTGCGAAGCCGTTCACCGCCGCGATCACGGGCGTGCGCATGCGTGCGGTACGTTCCCAGTTCGCGGTGATGAAGTCTTCATAATAGGTGTCCGGGAAGCCCTTGGCCTGCATCTCCTTGATGTCGGCGCCTGCGGCAAAGGCTTTTTCCGAGCCGGTGATCACTACGCAACGAATGCTTGTTTCGGCATCAAACGCGTCGAGCGCGTCGGTGAGTTCGTCCATCAATTTGGCATTGAAGGCATTGAGCGCATCGGGCCGGTTGAGCGTGATCAAGGCCACGCCGTCTTCGGTCTCCGTCAGAAGAGTTTCGTATGCCATCGGGGAAGCTGTCCTTTTTGCACGCCGCTTGTGCGCCGTTGCTTATGGAATATTATGTCTGCTGGCCGTTTTGGCCCCGCCTGATGCCATGTCCTGTGCCATCATCACGCCTAGACTTGGCGAACGCCGGATATACTGCAATTGCCCCCGGGCGTCACCCTTTGCCGGTAAATACCACACGCTGGCCATGCCGGGTCTCTTGCGGGCTCAGCAACGCGGCGAGTTCGGTGGCCACAGCCTCCGGCGCCGGCAGCGTTTCGGGATCCTCGCCGGGCATAGCAGTGGCCCGCATCTGGGTGCGCGTGGCGCCTGGGTCGAATAGGTTCACGCGCAACGGACCTTTTTCCGTCTCTTCGGCGAAAGCATGGACCAGAGCTTCCAGCCCGGCTTTCGAGGCCTGGTAGGGCCCCCAGAAGGCCCGCGGCCGCGGCACGACCCCGGATGTGACAAAGACCGCCCGGCCATCGGGCGAGGCCAGCAGCAGTGGCGCCAGGGAGCGGATCAGGCGCCAGTTCGCGGTGAGGTTCACCTCGATCGTCTCTTCAAAACTGCGCGGGCCCACAGTCTGAAGCGGGCCGAGCGTGCCGAGAATACCGGCATTGGCGAGCAGCCCGTCGAGCCGGCCATGCCGCTCATACAGAACGCCGCCAAGCTGGTCGATGGCCTTGGCATCCTTCAGGTCCATTGGCACAAGCGTCGCCTCGCCGCCCGCTTCGCGGATCTCGTCATCCAGGGCTTCCAGCGCCTTCCTCGAGCGCGCAAGTGCGATCACGTGATGGCCTTCACGGGCCAGTTGCAGAGCGCCAGCGCGCCCTATGCCGCGTGAGGCGCCCGTCACGAGGGTCAAGCGTTTATCGGTCATATGTATCGGTTCCGTCGGCCGGTCCGCCCCGTGCGCAGGCTGTCAGCCGATGACGCGAAGGGACGGTTCTTCAAGCAGGGAGAGCTGGAAATCCTTGTCGCCCTGCTGGCGGTGGTGGTCAACCAGCCGTGTCGGGTACTGGCCGGTAAAGCAGTGATCGGCAAATTGCGGCGCTTTCTCATTGCGGGTCAGCCCACCGATCGCCTTGTAGAGTCCCGGGACTGACAGGAACCCAAGCGTGTCAACTTCCAGGTGCGCGGCCATTTCCTCCAGCGTATTGTTCGCCGCGAGAAGTTCCTTTCGCGCGGCCATGTCAATCCCATAGAAATCGGGATGTGTGATCGGCGGGCTGGCCGAGCGGAAATGGATCTCGCGCGCGCCGGCCTCGCGGACCATCTGGACAATCTTGCGCGAGGTGTTCCCGCGCACGATGGAATCATCGACGAGGATGACCCGCTGGCCTTCGATAACGGCGCGGTTGGGGGAGTGTTTCTTCGAGATCGACAATTCGCGTCCGAGCTGGGTCGGTTCGATGAAAGTGCGCCCGACATAGTGGTTGCGGATGATGCCAAGCTGGAAGGGCATTCCGGATTCTTCTGAGAATCCGATAGAGGCCGGCACGCCGCTGTCTGGAACCGGAACGATGACATCGGCCTCAACGCCTGTTTCCAGGGCCAGCTGGCGGCCCATGCGCCGGCGGACCTCATAAACGCTGCGCCCCTGCACAATACTGTCGGGGCGGGAAAAATAGACATATTCGAAGACGCAGGGCTGGGGCGGGCGGGCCGGGAAGGGGCGGATGCTTTCCACACCCTCCTGCGTGATGATCACCATCTCGCCATTTTCGATCTCGCGGATGAATTCGGCCCCGATAATGTCCAGCGCGCAGGTCTCCGAGGCCAGGATATAGGCTTGGCCGAGCTTGCCCAGAACCAGCGGGCGCAGGCCGATCGGGTCGCGCACACCAATCAGGGCGGTCTCGGTCAGGCCGACAACCGCATACCCGCCCTCGATCCTGCGAATGGCATCGACGACCCTGTCGACAAGCGCGCCGCGATCACTGCGTGCGATCAGCTGCAGGATGACTTCGGTGTCCATGGTCGACTGGAAAATCGATCCGCTCTCGACAAGTTCCGCGCGCAGGGCCCGCGCATTGGTCAGATTGCCATTATGGGCAACCGCAAAGCCGCCGGTGGCGAGGTCGGCGAAGATCGGCTGGATATTGCGCGGGGCCGTTCGTCCCGATGTCGAATAGCGGTTATGGCCGATGCACATATGGCCCGGCAGGCGGGAGCGCATGTCCGGGCCGCCAAAGGCATCGCCGACCAGGCCGAGATGTCGTTCATTATGGAACATCTTGCCGTCAAAGGTCGCGATCCCGCAGGCTTCCTGTCCGCGATGCTGGAGGGCGTGCAGGCCAAGTGCGGTGAGGAGGGCTGCTTCGGGGTGTCCGTGGACGCCAAAGACGCCGCACTCCTCACGCGGCTTGTCGTCGTCATGATCCCAGAGCATCGCGGCGGTCCTCCTGGCCGGGCGCCATCTTGCAAATCACCGGCTGCGGTCCGGCTCATCCGCAGCAAGATCGCGCATATCTTCCGCGATTCGCGGCGCGTTTTCATTCACATAGTCGGCCGCTTGCGCAAAATAAGGATAGGTGCGCGCGCCCGATATCCATTCCGGTATGCGATCCTCATCGACGCCGAGCTGAAGCAGGTAGACGAAAAAGACCACTGCGATCGCACCGCGCGCCATTCCGAACACCAAACCGGCGACGCGGTCAATCAGGCCGATCCCTTCGACGCCCTGTATGTTTTTCGACAGGCGCTGTCCCCACCAGGCCACGAGGGCGTAAATGACAATAAAGGCCCCCACGACAATCAGCATGTCGGGCAACCAGTCGGGGCCGTCTTCAGGCAGCCAGCCGGAAACGGTTTCGCGGAAATAGGCTCTCGCATAATAGGCGCCGGCCAGCGCGGCAATAAAGGCACCAAGTGTTGCCAGCTCCCGGATGAAGCCTCGCGCCAGCGCCATCAGCGCCGAAACAATGACAAGGATGATGGCCACGGCATCGAATGCTGTGAGCGCTTCGGTCATGAGCTGGCGTCCGGGGCGATGAGTTGCACAAGATCGTTAAGCCGTTGAATGGGCCGCAAGGTCAAGCCATCGATTGCTGCATTGCTGCCATCGGGCAGGTAGGCTGTCTCGAAGCCGAGCCTTTCCGCCTCCTTCAATCGCGCTTCGGTGCGCGCCACCGGCCGGATCGCGCCCGAGAGGGCGACTTCGCCGAAAAATACGGCGCGACCGGGCTGGGGTGTGCCCGACAATGAACTGAGCAGCGCAGCAGCGGCGGCCAGGTCACCGGCCGGTTCGCCGATGCGGTAGCCGCCCGCAACGGTGAGATAGACATCGCGCCCGGCCAGGCTGAGACCGCACCGCGCTTCAAGGACAGCAAGGATCATAGCAAGACGGTTGGAGTCCCAGCCGACCACGGACCGGCGCGGCGTGCCATGGCTTGACGGTGCCACCAGGGCCTGGACCTCCGCCAGTACGGGCCGCGAGCCCTCCATGGCGGCAAACACCGCCGCGCCTCCGGCCTCGCTCTCCCCGCTGGAAAGGAAAAGCGCAGAGGGTTCGCGCGCCGGCGCCAGCCCATAAGTGTGCATCTCGAAAATGCCGATCTCGTCGGTCGGGCCGAACCGGTTCTTCACTGCGCGAAGGATGCGGAACTGGTGCCCGCGCTCGCCTTCGAAATAGAATACGGTATCGACCATGTGTTCGACCACGCGCGGCCCCGCGATCTGGCCCTCCTTGGTCACATGACCGACCATGATGAGGGCGGCATTCGACGTCTTGGCCCAGCGTGTCAGCTCCTGGGCGCAGGCGCGCACTTGGGCGACCGATCCCGGCGCGGCCTCAAGACTGTCGGACCACATGGTCTGGATCGAATCGATCACGACAAAGTCCGGCTGCGCCGCTTTCAGCATGGACAGGACCTTGCGAAGGTCGGTTTCGGCGGCAAGCTGGACGGGGCTGTCGGCCACTTTCAGGCGTTTTGCTCGATCCTGGATCTGTGCGGCAGCCTCCTCGCCAGACACATAGATGACATTCAGACCATGGCGGGCAAGGCGGGCCGCGACCTGCAGGAGAAGGGTCGACTTGCCGATGCCCGGATCGCCTCCGATCAACGTGGCAGAAGCTGCGACAAGACCGCCGCCGAAGACCCGGTCCAGCTCGGCCACTCCGATCTCAGTGCGCTGTGGCGCCTCGCTTTCGCAATTCAACGCGACCAGTTCAGCGCGCCCGGACCGGCGGCCAGCCTTCGCCGGAGATTTCAATCCGCCGGGCGCGGCGCTGACCGTGTCCTCTGCCAGCGTGTTCCATTCCCCGCAATCGGGACACTGACCGGCCCATTTTGCCGAGGCGGCCCCGCAAGCATTGCAGACGAATTGTGTGTCCTGTCGGGCCATGAGATGAGGGCTAGCGAGCTTTGGCGCGCGCGTGAAGGCCGCTTGGTCAGGCGTCTGGCATTGACCGGCGCGGCGCGTTATTCGGCGGCGGTTTTCGCAGCGTTGCCGACCTCTTCGGCTTCGCGGGCCGCGCGCATCTCGTCTGCCTTTTTCTCCACGGCCTCGACGATATGTTCGACCATGTCGCCATTGGACACCTTGTGATCGGGCTTGCCGGCCATGTACATCATGCCCGCTTGCTTGCCGCCGCCGGTGAAGCCGAGATCGGTCATTGCCGCTTCGCCCGGTCCGTTGACCACGCAGCCGATGATCGACAGCGAAATCGGCTCGGAAATATGGGCAAGCCGCGCTTCCAGGGCTTCAACCGTCCGGATGACATCAAATCCCTGGCGCGCGCAGGACGGGCAGGCGATAATGTTCACACCCCGCGTGCGCAGATTCAGACTCTTGAGAATGTCGAAGCCGACCTTGATCTCCTCGACCGGGTCGGCAGACAGGGACACGCGGATCGTGTCGCCTATGCCGGCCCAGAGTAATGAGCCAAGCCCGATGGATGATTTCACCGTGCCGCCGCGCAGGGCCCCGGCCTCGGTCACACCAAGATGCAGCGGGGCATCGGTTGCCTCGGCCAGCGCCATATAGGCCGCCACCGTGAGGAAGACATCGGACGCCTTGACCGAAATCTTGTAGTCGTGAAAGCCGTGATCATCGAGAATGCGGGCATGGTCGAGGGCGCTTTCCACCATGGCTTCAGGGCAGGGCTCGGCATATTTTTCAAGAAGGTGGCGCTCCAGGGAGCCGGCATTCACGCCGATCCGGATCGAACAACCATTTGCACGGGCCGCATCGATCACCTCGCGCACACGGTCACTGGAACCGATATTGCCCGGATTGATCCTGAGACAGGCCGCACCCGCATCGGCCGCTTCAATCCCGCGGCGATAGTGGAAATGGATATCGGCGACCAGCGGTGTGCTGACGCCTTTTACAATGTCCCGGAAGGCGATTGTGGACGCTTCGTCAGGACAGGAGACGCGGACGATATCAGCCCCGGCCTCTTCCAGCTGCTGGATCTGATCGATCGTCGCCCCGGCATTCTCGGTCGGCGTGTTTGTCATCGACTGGACGGAGATGGGCGCGTCGCCGCCAACCTCGATGGAGCCGATACGGATCTTCCGGCTCACACGCCGCTCTATCGAGCGCCAGGGTCGAATGGGGTTATGGCTCATCGGTGCCTCACGCAGGAGATTTCGGTCTCTACAGTCTATCTGGGCCGCCCTTGCGGTGAGGTAAAGGCCTGGCGATTATCGCGAGGGTTCTCCGGCTCCCGCTGAGGCGAGAGACGGGGCAGCCTTTTCCGCCGCGAGCGCAGCGGCACTGTCAACGCGTGACGAATAGACCGGCGCGCCATCTGAACCGAGCGGCGCAATCACCGCATCGCCCAGGCGCCATTCGAAAGCTCCGCCATCACGTGCTGAAATCGTCCAGCCTGCGCCGACCCGCGGATGATATGTTTCGCCGGCGGTCATTTTGCGACTGCGGAACACTGTTCCGTCCGCGCCGCGTACTTCCAGCCAGGCGTCCCGTGTGGCTGTCAGTGTAAGCGGGAATGTGCCGCTCCGGGCGCCTTCGGGAAGGGGGGAGCCGGCAAAAAGGCTTTCGCGGGCGCCATCAAGCGGTTGGCCGGTGATGACTGCGCCCGAATTGTCTGCCGGCGCCGGTTCGGCAGCCAGATAGAGCGCACCCGCCATGGCGCAGACAGGCAGCGCCGCCGCCACGAGTACCGCAGGCCTGCGCCAGGCCGGCGCTGCTTTCGTATCGGCAGAAACTATCTTTTCGGGCTTCTCGACGGTTTCGACGGCGCCGCATTCGGAGGTGTAAGCCGTGATCACCTCATCGCGCGACAGTCCCAGATAGCCGGCATATGAGCCGACATATTTGGAGAGATAGCCGCGTGGAACGCCCGATACCTCCATCCGCTCTATTGCCATGAAATAGTGTTCGTTGAGCCGCAGTTCGCTTGCCACTGTAGACAGATCGATGCCGCGCTGCTCGCGGATGGCGCGCAAGGCCTGACCGGCCGAAAGTGGCGGCTGGAGACTGGCGCGTTCGTCGAACAGCACCTTCGGCCCCGATTGCCATATACCCTCAGCGGTAACTTCCTGATCGGAACGATCCGTCGCATGATGCGCGGAACCAACCGTTCCATCCGGAAGCGAGACGGCATTTATCCCGGGGTTGAGATCGGCTTGGTGGGGTCGTTCGGCCTGCGCCATTTCCGTATGGATACCCTTCAATTGTCAAACTCTGGCGCTGACAGCCCCGCTCTGCGCATCGAATACAAGCTATAGTTACAGCACGGCACGGGACCAATCAATTCGCGACTGCATTAATTCCATGTTGGATAAACAAGCCTAATATTTCCTTACGAAGCTCGCCGCGTCCTTCGGAAATCAGCCTGCAAAGCTCATGCCTGACCTGGCCGAGATGTACGCTGCGTATGGCCTCCTTGACCGGGCCAATAGCGGAAGCCGGCATGGAGAGCTGATTGTATCCCAGAGCCGCGAGGCAGACGGCCTTCACAGGGTCGCCGCTGGCTTCGCCGCATATCGAAACGGGCAGGCCGTATTCGCCGCATTCTCTCGCGACATCGCCGAGAAATCGCAGGGCCGGGCGGCTTATCAGATCGTATCGTTCCGACACGCGCGGCGTCATCCGGTCGGCGGCGAAGAAAAACTGCATCAGGTCGTTTGTGCCAAGCGATATGAAGTCGGCCTCGCCGGAGACTTCCCTCAGGCTGTAGGCGAATGAAGGGGCCTCCAGCATTGCCCCGACCTTCAGTTCCTGCGTGACCTCATGGCCTCGTGCGCGGCTCCATTCGAGTTCTTCGAGAAGCATTGCCTTGGCCTCGAAGAACTCTTCGGGGATCGTGACCATCGGGAACATCACGGTTAGCGGGCGAGGGCCGGCCGCCCGCACCAGAGCGCGCATCTGTCGCCGGAAAAAGCCTGGAGAATCGAGAGCAAAGCGCAACGACCGCCAGCCAAGGGCCGGGTTTTCCTCGCGTTCCTGGTTCAGGCTGGGCAACAGTTTGTCACCGCCGAGGTCCACAGTGCGGAAGTAGATCTCGCGCCCGCCGGCACTGTCGAACAAGCGCTTATAGAGATCGATCTGTTCACCGAGCCTCGGCAAGGTCTCCGAGACCAGGAACTGGAATTCCGTCCGGAACAGTCCGACTCCGTCGGCGCCCGACTCTGCAAGCGAAGCCATATCGAGATGAAGGCCGGCATTGATCATCAGCCGGATATGGACGCCATCCAGGGTCATGGCGGGCTGGTCACGCAAGGCGGCATAGGCAGCCTTGCGTTCGCTGCGCAAGGCGATCCGGGAGGCATAGGCATTACTGACGGCGTCGTCGGGGCGCAGATGCGCAAGCCCCTCCTCAGCATCGACGATCACCTCATCGTCGCCGTCGACTGCGGTTGTCAGCCCAGGAAGGCCGCCCAGTGTCGGTATCTCCATGGCACGCGCGACGATTGCCGCATGTGAAGACACCGAGGCTTCTTCGATAAGGATGCCGGCCAGCCCCGACTGGCGATATTCCAGCAGGTCGGCGGGGCCAAGACGGCGAGCTACGAGAACGCTGCCTTCGCCAAACTCGCGCCGGCCCTGCCCGTTCTCACCCGCAAGCGCCCGAAGGAGGCGGTTGTCGAGATCTTCAAGATCGAACAGGCGTTCACGCAGATAGGGGTCGGTCGCCTTTTCGAGCCGCGCCCTGTGCTCGCGGCGGGCGCGATCGATCGACGCCTCGGCGGTCAGGCCGCTCTGGACGCCTTCACGCAATCGCTCTGCCCAGGCCGGGTCATGGGCGAGCAGGCGATAGGTCTCCAGCACATCGCGCGGTTCGCCCATCATCGCGCCCGCATCGATCGTTACCATCGCATCGACAGACAGGCGCATCGCATCAAGCGCGACCTGTAGCCGGGTGAGTTCGATCTCGGGGTCGGATGCAAAGAATTTGGCGGCCGGGACAACCGGATCGTGGAAGACGACGCGTCCGATACCGATCCCGCCACAAAGGGCCCGTCCGGTCAGGCTGGCAGGTCCTGTCGGTGCAGAATGGCTGATGGCCGGGCCGTCCTGGTCGGCGCTGGCGAGCACTTCGGCCAGGACCATGGCGATGGTCTGCAGCGTCTCGATCTCGTCTTCGCCATAGATGCGTTCGGTCCGGTTCTGGACAGTCAGGACACCCTGAACGCGGCCGCCGCGCAGGATCGGCACACCCAGAAAGGCGTGATACGGGTCTTCGCCGGTTTCGGGACGGTAGGAGAAGGCCGGATGACGCGGCGCATCCTGTATTGACAGGGGGCGGGCCGATTTCGCAATCTGACCGACCAGCCCTTCATCCAGCTTCAGTCGCGTGCGGGTGACGGCTTCGGAACGAAGACCTTCGGTGGCGATCAGTTCCAACTCGTCGATGTCGGTGCGCAGATAGATGGAGCAGACATCCGCCACCATGGTGCCGGCGATCAGTTTGACCACCCGATCAAGCCGTTCAAACGTTTCTCCGCCCTCGGCCATCATCTGGCGAAGCCGGTTCATCAAGAGGCGCGGCGCGGAATAGGTCTCGGGCATGGGGCGAAGTGTCGCGGCGCGGATCAGTCCGCGTCAAGCCCGAAAGCCGTATGAAGTGCGCGCACAGCCAATTCGGTGTACGGTGACTGGATCAGGACCGAGATCTTGATTTCAGAGGTCGAAATGACGTCGATATTGATGCCTTTCTCATAGAGCGCACGGAACATCGTCTCGGCCACGCCGGTGTGGGATTTCATCCCGACCCCGATGATGGAGACCTTCGCAACATCAGTGTTGACCTCCATCCGCTCATAACCGATTTCGGCTCTGGCATCCTCCAGGACCTTGCTGGCCGTGGAACTGTCGCGGTGTGTGCAGGTGAAGACCATGTTGGCCTGGCCTTCCCCCCGGGCATTTGCCTGAACGATCATATCGACATTCACGCCGGCCGCCGCGAGCAGCGAAAAGATGCGCGCCGAGACCCCGGGGCGATCTTCCACGCCGAACAGCGTGATCTTCGCTTCGTCGCGTGAATAGGCGACCCCGCTGACGACCTGTTTCTCCAAGATCTCATCCTCCGAACAGACCAGCGTGCCGGGATTTTCATCACCGAACGCTGCAAAACTGGACAATACGCGCACTGGCACGCCATGATTCATTGCAAGTTCGACCGAGCGCGTCTGCAGCACTTTCGCGCCAAGCGAAGCCATTTCGAGCATTTCTTCATAAGATATCCGGTCAAGCCGGCGCGCTTTTGCCACAATGCGTGGGTCGGTCGTGTAAACGCCGTCAACATCGGTGTAGATATCACAGGATTTCGCACCGATTGCCGCCGCGACGGCGACGGCGCTTGTGTCCGACCCCCCGCGGCCAAGCGTGGCCACCCGGTCGCTGGCGGTCACCCCCTGAAAGCCCGCGACAACCGCGATTTCGCCATTGTCGACGGCTTCAGGCAGGCCGGAATTGGCAAACCCCAGAATGCGCGCGCGGCCATGACCATCGTCTGTGTTCATGCGCAATTGCCAGCCGAGCCAGCTGCGCGCCTTCAAGCCGCGCCGGCGCAGGGCCAGCGCAAGCAGCCCGCTGGTCACCTGCTCGCCCGACGAGACAACGACATCGTGCTCATCGTCAAACGCCTCGGGCAGGGCCGCTTCGCCGGCGGCATTGCGGGCCAGACCGACCAGCCGGTTCGTCTCGCCCGCCATCGCCGATACAATCACCGCCATGCGTTCGCCCTTGCCCGCGCGCGAAGCGACGATATCTGCGACATGGGCGATCCGGTCGAGGTCACCAACCGATGTCCCTCCGAATTTCAGGACGGTACGCGCCATTGCCTTGTTCCCTCATGTCCCCATGTCTGTGGGGTTGCAAACGACCGTTCATAGAGCGGCGCGCCCGGCCAATCAAACAGGAATGCAAATTGTCATGTCGCAGGCCAGCCAGACCACCGCAGACGGGCCGACACGCCCCAGTATCGATCCAGAAGAGGTGGAGAAATTCTCCCGGATGGCCGCCGATTGGTGGGATCCCAATGGCAAGTTCCGCCCGCTGCACAGATTCAATCCGGTCAGGCTGGGCTTCATCCGCGAAACTGCGGAACGTCAGTTCGGTCTCAGCGGCGGGGCGCGGCGACCGCTTGAGGGGCTGAAACTGCTCGATATCGGTTGTGGTGGCGGGCTCGTCTCAGAGCCGATGGCCAGGCTTGGCGCTTGTGTTACCGGCGTCGATGCGTCCGAGGCCAATATCAAGACCGCGCTCACGCATGCGCAGGGGGGCGGCCTTGAGATCGACTACCGCGCCGGTACGGCAGAACAGCTCATAGAGGCGGGCGAGGGGCCGTTCGACATCGTTCTGAACCTGGAAGTGGTCGAGCATGTGGCCGATCCGGCGCGCTTTCTGGCCGACACGGCGAGGCTCGTGGCGCCCGGCGGCATGATCGTGGTGGCAACCATCAATCGCACGGCCAAGGCGTTTGCCCTGGCGATCATCGGCGCGGAATATGTTCTGCGCTGGTTGCCGCGCGGGACACACCAATTTGACAAGCTGGTCACCCCGCATGAGGTGTCAGACGCGCTTGAAAGCGCCGGTCTCTTCGCGCATGACGCGCAGGGCGTGTCATTCAGTCCGCTGACGGAAAGCTGGCGTCTGTCTAAGGACACGAAAGTTAATTACATGGTCGTGGGGACGCGACCGCACTGATTGGGCAGATTGTGTAAATGCGGACTGCGACACCGCTTGATATTCTGGACTTCTGGATCGGGGACGCCCGGGAGAACCCGATTGCGGTGGATTCCCAGCACAAGATGTGGTTTGGCAAGTCGCCTCAAACTGACCGACTGATTGCCCGACGGTTCCTTGATACGCTTGCAGAACTGGCCTCGGGCCTGGCCCATGACTGGGCGCAGAGAGGCCCGCGTGCCCGGCTGGCAGCGATTATTGCCCTGGACCAGTTCTCCCGGAACATTTTTCGCGACACGGCGGGCGCTTTCGAAAATGACCCGCTGGCCCTGGCGCTGGCCAAACGCGCGATCGAGGCGGGCGAAGATGTCGGACTGTCCGAAGTCGAGCGGATTTTCTTCTATCTACCGCTGGAACATTCGGAAGCGCTGGAAGACCAGGAGACCAGCGTGCGCCTGTTCGAAAGGCTTGTGGATGATTCCCGTCCGGGATTTCTCGATCTCGTCTCCAGCACGCTTGAATATGCGATTGCACACCGGGACGTCATCGCTCGTTTCGGGCGCTTTCCACACAGAAATGGCATCCTGGGGCGCACGAACACGCCCGAGGAAGAGGATTATCTGGCTCAGCCAGGCGCCGGCTTCTGACGGATTGGCCGCGGCTCAGCTGAGCTTCGCGATCCGCATCAGTTCGGCAAAGGCGATATAGACATGATAGCCGGTTGCGGCCGTGATGTCGGTGACGGCGGGCTGGCCGTGGCGGTCATATCGGTCGATCCAGGCGCCCGGGACCGGGGAGACGGCGATATGCCTGTCCCAGAGCCGGTCAAAGCTGGAAACCACCCGCGCGCCGGCATCGCGGTCGCCGCGTTCATGGCGCGAGATATGGGCCTTGAGTGCTTCGGTATGCCCCCAGCTGCGTTCATGCCCGTCGCGCAGCGTGCCGTCGAGTTCGTGGGCCAAAGGCACTTCGCCCTGCGGGCCGGTCAGCTGGACAGCGTTGCGATAGAGCCCGTCAGCGGCGCCCGACACTGGCTGGCCGTCAAGCCGGGCGCGCTCACCCATCAGCCAGACCCATTCATATTGATGGCCCGCTTCGAGCCGGTCCCCCGCAGCGGGTCCCCAGTCCGGTGCGAACACCTCGCGTAATGCGCCCGTTCCGGACTGCAGGAAGCGTTGCTCAAGCAGCGCCTCGATCCGTCTTGCCCGTTGCAGAGGCGCCGTATCGCCGAGCGATTCATGCATGGCCAGCGAGGATTCGAACAGGTGCATATGCGGGTTCTGGAGACGGGTTTCCGGCGCCGGCAGTGTTTCGCGGTAGCCGCCCTCCTCATCGGGGCGCATCAGATGCGCGTCGATGGCGTGTGACAACTCACGCGTGGCTTCTGCGGCTGCCGAATGTCCGGCGCGAGCGGCCCAGGAAAAGGCGAGCAGGGCAAACGCAGTGTCATAGAGGTCAGCGGTCTCGTCAGAAAGGCCGCCGGTATAAGACATCCGCCGCCCGAACAGGCCGTCTGCCCGTTGGCAATGCATGGTCAGTGCGTCGAATCCATGCGCGATCAGCTCATCAACCATATCTGGCTTCCAGCCGAGCGTCTTGGCGAGCGAAAAACAGAAGACCTGGCGCGCCTGCAAGCGCACCCGCGTCGTGTCATCGCTGATCGCTCTGCCCTCAAGGTCCAGCCTCTCATGAAACCCGATTTCCGGATGGACGCCGACACGGCCCCAGAGATCAAAAGACTCCTCCAGCATCCAGTCGCGGGCGCGAATGGCGCGGTTCCTGATATCGTTCTCAAGCATGTCCTGCGTCCCGTCGCATACTTAGCTGAACCGAAGTGGTGGCCGCGCTATTGACGTCTGTCCAGAGCAAAACCCGGCTACGGGCATGATCAGCGCGGTTTTCGCTTGAAACCGAATGATCTATCACCTTTTCCATCGCCGTTTCGGCGCACCGGAGACTGTCAGGACATCCGATCATGAGCCAGCCACAAACCGTTATCTGCATGCGCTGGGGCACGCGCTATGGTGCCGATTATGTCAACCGGCTGCATGCCATGGTCCGCCGGCAGACCGCGCGCGCCCTGCGATTTGTCTGCTTCACCGATGATTTCGAAGGGTATGATCCGGGCATCGAGCTCAAACCCCTGCCGGCGATTGACCTGCCCGAACGTGTGCGCTGGTTTCCCTGGCGCAAGATTGCCCTCTGGCAGGACCCGCTGGACGATATCACCGGCGATGTCCTCTTCTTCGATATCGACCTGATCATCACCGGCTCGATTGACCCGTTCTTCGATCATGCGCCGGACAGGACATTCATCGTGGCGGAGAACTGGACCCAGCCGGGCAGCGGCATCGGCAACACCTCCTGCTACCGGTTCCGCGTCGGCGCGCACAGCTATCTCTATGACAATCTGATGGCCGACCCGGCCGCCATGGTGGAGAAATACCGCATCAGCCAGGTCTATATCTCGCGCGAGATCAGGCAGATGAGCTACTGGCCCGAGGGCTGGTGCGTCTCCTTCAAGCACTCCCTGATGCCGCGCTGGCCGCTCAACCATTTCATCACGCCGCGCCTGCCCGAAGAGACGCGCGTGGTCGCCTTCACCGGCAAGCCCGACCCGGATGAGGCGCGTGATGGCCGCTGGCCCGCCCCCTGGTACAAGAAGATCTACAAGACGGTGAAGCCGACGCCCTGGATCGGCGAGCATTGGGGGTAGGCGGCTGGCGGGAATTTGGCGCATTCGGGGCGACAAAGGCCTTCGAACAGAAAACCCGCCAGCACCATCCTGCCTTCAGCTTTGCGCGCCACACTGAAGATTGCCATTCTCATCGATCGAAGGACCTTCGCTGACTGCCTCGCCGGGATTGTATCCTCTTCGCATAGCGAAGCCAGCCGACAGGCAAATCGCAGTCACCTCGCGAAACGCCGGTGAACCTTTCCGGTCCCCGTGAAGACTGATCTTGTGAAAGCGGGAGGCAAGCGGCGTGGCCACAGACGAGACATCGCGCGTTTATGATGAGTTGCTTGTCACCCTCGCCCGGTCAGGCGACCGCCGGGCGGCGGAACGCCTTGCCCGGCGCTGGACCCCGCGCCTGCTGCGCAGCGCAAGGCGGATGCTGGGCGACGCAGAACTTGCCCGCGACGCCGTGCAGGACGCCTGGGCCGGCATCTGCCGGGGCTGGCGCGGCCTGAACGATCCCGCAGCCTTTCCGGCCTGGGCCTTCGGCATCCTGCACAACAAGTGCCGCGACCAGATTCGCCGCAACCAGACACTTCGCGCCCGCGAGGCGGAGCTTGAGGCCGCGCCCGAACCGGCCATTGCTGCGCGCGGGGAGGATGCAGCCGCTATCGCTCAGGCCATTTCACGGCTGTCCTATGACCACCGCACGGCCGCCACCCTCTTCTTCGGTGAAGGGCTGAGCCTTGCCGAGATAGCCTGCGCGACCGGCGTGCCGGAAGGCACGGTGAAGTCCCGCCTGTTCCATGCCCGGTTGAAACTCCGGGCCGATTTGAAAGGAGAAAGTGATGAGTGACTATGATCGGCGTCTGAAAGATGGCCTGACCGCCGAAGACGAGGCGTTCCTGAAGGATATCGAGGACCGCCGCGGCCTGTTCAGCCAGGTCGGCGACACTTTTACCGGCCCGCTCGCGGGCTGGACGGTCTTCGCCTGGGTGCTGAGCTTCATCTTCTTCGGGTTTTCGGTTTTCTGCTTCTACAAGCTGGCCGGCGCGCAGGTTTGGCGGGAGGGCCTATTATGGATGAGCGGCGCGCTGGCGGGCTGGATATCGGTCGGCCTGATCAAGATCTGGTTCTGGCTGCGGATGAACCATCTCGCCACGCTCAGGGAGCTAAAGAGGATCGAGTTCAGGATCACCGGCCTGTCTGCGGACTGAGCCCGGCCGCGCCGCAACTTGATCTCGCTGGCAGTGAATGCCATCTCTCGCCGTCCGCGACTGTCCCGTCCTGACTTCAGAGGAATCCTGCACATGGCCAACCCGCAATATGTCTATCTCATGCAGGGGGTCTCGAAGACCTATCCGGGCGGGAAGAAGGTGTTCGAGAATATCCATCTCTCCTTCATGCCCGATGCGAAGATCGGTGTGGTTGGCGTCAATGGTGCGGGCAAGTCCACCCTGCTGAAGATCATGGCGGGCCAGGATACCGAGTTCAATGGCGAGGCCTGGGCGGCTGACGGGATCAAGGTCGGCTATCTGCCGCAGGAACCGCAGCTCGATCCTGACAAGAATGTCATCGAGAATATCGAGGCGGCCTGCCCGGAAAAGCAGATGGTCGAAAAGTTCAACGAGATCTCCGCAAAGCTCGGCGAGGACTACAGCGACGAGCTGATGGAGGAGATGACCGCGCTGCAGGAGCAGATCGATGCCTCCGATGCCTGGGACATCGACTCCAAGATCGCCATGGCGATGGATGCGCTGCGCTGCCCGGATGATTTCGCCGATGTGACCAAGCTGTCAGGCGGGGAAATCCGGCGCGTGGCGATCTGCCGGCTGCTCCTGTCGCGCCCAGACATGATCCTGATGGATGAGCCGACCAACCATCTCGATGCCGAGACGGTGGACTGGCTGCAGAATTATCTCATCAATTTCCCCGGCTGCGTCATCCTCGTGACCCATGACCGCTATTTCCTCGACGATATCACTGGCTGGATCCTGGAGCTCGATCGCGGCAGCGGCATTCCCTACAAGGGAAATTATTCTGACTGGCTGGAGCAGAAGGCCAAGCGGATGGCACAGGAAAGCCGCTCGGAGAGCAACAAGCAGCGCGCGCTGGAGCGGGAACTGGAATGGGTGCGCGCCGGCGCCAAGGCGCGCCAGGCCAAGTCCAAGGCGCGTATTCAGCGCTATGAGGAAATGGCGAGCCAGGCGGAGAAAGAGAAGGTCTCCAGCGCCCAGATCCGTATTCCCCCCGGCCCGCGTCTCGGCAGTCTCGTCCTGGAGGCTGAGAAACTGCGCAAGGCGTTTGGCAATAATCTCCTGATTGACGACCTGTCCTTCAACCTGCCGCCGGGCGGCATTGTTGGGGTGATCGGTCCGAACGGGGCAGGCAAGTCGACTTTGTTCAAGATGATCCTCGGCCAGGAGGAGCCCGACAGCGGTCATCTGCGCCTCGGCGAGACGGTCAAGCTCGGCTATGTCGATCAGAGCCGCGACAGCCTGACCGCGACCAATAATGTCTGGCAGGAAATCTCCGACGGGCTGGATGTGCTCGATCTTGGCGGCGTGGAGGTCAATTCGCGCGCCTATGTCTCGGCCTTCAACTTCAAGAAGACTGACCAGCAGAAACCGGTCGGGAAACTGTCGGGTGGGGAGCGCAACCGCGTCCACCTCGCCAAGATGCTGCGCCGGGGCGGCAACCTGCTCCTGCTCGACGAGCCGACAAACGATCTCGATGTCGAGACCCTGCAGGCGCTGGAAGAGGGGCTTGAGAGCTTTCCGGGCTGCGCCGTGGTTATCTCGCACGACCGCTGGTTCCTCGACCGTATGGCGACCCACATTCTCGCCTTCGAGGGCGACAGCCATGTCGAATGGTTCGAGGGTGATTTCTCCGCCTATCTGGAAGACAAGAAACGCCGCCTGGGCGAAGATGCCGTCCAGCCGAAACGCGTGAAATTCAAGAAATTCGCGCGGGGGTAGGCTTGGCGGTGGTCCTCCTCATCGATGCCGATGCCTGCCCGGTGAAGGAGGAATGCTACCGCGTGGCCGAGCGCTATGGCCTTGAGGTGCGCGTGGTGGCCAACAGTTTCATGCGGGTTCCGTCCAGCGAGGGCGTGAAGCTCATCGTGGTCTCGGACGGGTTTGACGCCGCTGATAACTGGATTGCCGAGCAAGCCGGCCCGCAAAGCATTGTCATCACGTCTGACATCCTCCTGGCTGAGCGCTGTCTCAAGGCTGGCGCGCGGGTGCTTGCGCCCACTGGCAAACCTTTTACATCGGCCTCTATAGGCGCGGCCATCGCCAAACGCGCGATCATGCAGGATTTACGCGACACGGTGGTGGGTGGCCTGGCCGGGGGACCTGCGCCGTTCAGCAAGGCCGACCGGTCGAATTTCCTGCAGGCGCTGGACCGTGAGGTCGTCACTTTGTCGAACGGGTGAGCCGTCTGCGGGTGCCAAGGCCCGCGCTTGCGTGACGCAGGGAAAATGTTGGCGCTTGGACGCAGCGTGCTAGAACGTGAAACTGAAACTCAAAACCGACAAGGACAGCCATGAGCGTGACGAGCGAGACCGACCAGCTGGCAGACCTCAAAGCGACGAAAGAGGTGAATGTGCGCGAGACTTTCGGGCTCGACACCGACATGGTCGTGCATGGCTATGACGAACGTACCGAAAATGTTCCTGAAATCGACGAGGCTTACCGTTTCGACCCGCAGACGACGCTGGCCATCCTTGCGGGCTTTGAGCACAATCGCCGGGTCATGGTGCAAGGCTATCACGGCACCGGCAAGTCAACGCATATCGAACAGGTGGCCGCGCGGCTCAACTGGCCGCTGGTGCGGATCAATCTCGACAGCCATGTCAGCCGGATCGACCTTGTCGGCAAGGACGCCATTGTCCTGAAAGACGGCAAGCAGGTGACGGAATTCCAGGAAGGTCTACTGCCCTGGGCGCTGCAGCGGCCCGTGGCGCTGGTCTTTGACGAATATGATGCCGGTCGCCCGGACGTGATGTTCGTGATCCAGCGCGTTCTCGAAGCCTCCGGCCGACTGACCTTGCTCGACCAGAACCGGGTGATCGCGCCGCATCCCGGTTTTCGCCTTTATGCGACCACCAATACTGTGGGGCTTGGCGACACGACCGGTCTGTATCACGGCACGCAACAGCTCAATCAGGGCCAGATGGACCGCTGGTCAATCGTTACCACGCTCAACTATCTCGAGCATGACGCCGAGGTGGAGATCATCGCCTCGAAGGACACCGGCGTCGATCAGGACACATTGTCAAAAATGGTCCGCCTTGCCGACATGACCCGCAATGCCTTCATGTCGGGCGATATCTCCACAGTGATGAGCCCGCGAACGGTGATCACCTGGGCGGAGAATTACGCCATTTTCGGCGCGCTCGGACACGCATTCCGCATGACTTTCCTCAACAAATGCGACGAGCTGGAGCGTCCGCTTGTCGCGGAAATGTATCAGCGCTGCTTCAATGAGGAGCTGCCGGAAAGTGCCCTTATGGTGAAAGTGGCCTGAGACCGGTATCGGCCAGTCCGGCCCTTCCCGGCGCCAGCTGCAAAAACCTTTCCCCTGGCGCGCGAACCGCGTTGAACCGGCATGGCACCTGCTTAAGAGCCGGGGTCATGTTTTTTCCGGGGAAGGGCTGAGCTGAAATGGCTGTGAACACAGATCTTGTCGAAATCGTTTCAGACGATGTGCGTATCCTAAAGGATATTGTAGAGTATAACTGGCTTGTGGGCTGCACACCGACCGCCGTGGCCATGGTCATCGGCTACTGGGACCGCAATGGCTACGACAATCTGATCTTCGGCGACTCGGGCACGTATTCACCGGCCGTCCAGCATGCCATCGCAACGCCCGAGCATTATGCCTCCTATTATGACATCGAGGAGGGGTTCAGCGGCGATTCGCCGGATGCTTCCGAGCTCGGCGGTGCACATCTCAACAATTCCATCGCAGACTATCTCTACACCTCGCGCAGTGACCTTGGACTCGGGAATGGCTGGACCTTTTATGGCTTCGAGGGGATCGGCGTTCATGGCTATGCCGCCCAGCAGGGCTATGACAATTTCTCCACCACCCATCTCGACTGGGGCCGGTTTTCCTTTGCCGATGTTGCTCGCGAGATCGATGCCGGGCGCCCTGTGATCCTTTCCGTCGATTCCAATGCTGACGGGCGCAATGACCATAATGTAACTGTTTTCGGCTACGACGCGGCCGCGCAGACGCTGCTTATCCATGATGGCTGGGAGCGGACCGAGGACAGCCGCTGGATCGAGTTCACCCGCGCTGCGGAGGGACAGGATTTCGGGATCACGGCAGCCACCTGGGTCCGGCCTGGAGAGAACTTTGCCGGTGAAGGCGAGATCCAGTTCATGAGTTTTGTGAACGATTTCTCCGGCAGTGCATCCGTTTACCGCAGCACTCTGGACAGCGACGGTGTGTTCGATGCCGTCATCGAGGAAACCAACAGCAATCTCAGCCGCGCCCGCTCGGTCGCAATGGCGAGCTATGATGGCCACACGGTTTACAGGCTCTATGATGACGGCTCGGGATCGGCCGCCCTTTACGAAGTGGTCGCTTATGGCGACGGAACCTTCGAATTCGTCAAGCGCTCGTCAGATAGCGGTCTTTCACGAAATACGCTTGATTTCGCCACAGCGGACGGAAAACTCTTCTATCAGCTTCTCGATGATGGTGCCGGCACGGCGGCACTCTATCTGTCAACGCTTGAGGATGACGGCACGTTCAGCTGGGAGTTGCTCAACGCCGATAGCGGTGTTTCGCGCAATGCAATCGGTTTTTCGACCACCGACGGCGAAGTCTTCACAGTTCTCGTGGATGACGCAAATGGCTCGGCGGCAAGCTATACGGCCCAACTTCTCAGTAACGGCACATTCGCGCTTGATTTTCTCAGCGCCAATAGCGGCCTGAGTAATAATACGCTGGGTATCGTAGAATGGGCCAACCAGACCCCTGAAATTCCATCCTACCGTTTTGATGGAACGTCCGGCGATGACAGGCTCGGCGGCACGGCCTTTGACGACGTGATCGACGGCAAGGGCGGAAGCGATGTGATCGATGGCAGTGTTGGCAATGATGTGATCCGGGGCGGCGGGGGGGAATATGACCAGGTCGATTATTCCGGTTCGTCTTCCGACTATCAGATGACTCGCAATGCCGATGGCTCGGTCACGGTGCTCAAGCCGGGCGGCGGGACTGATACGCTCTATGACATTGATGGTTTCTGGTTCGGCGGGGAGGGCGCCTGGTACAGCCTCGACAGCCTGCTGAGCGGTGCGGAAATCACCGGCACCGAAGGTGATGACCGCCTGACCGGCACCGGCGGCGATGACAGTTTCAACGGGCTCGGCGGGGTCGATGTGATTTCCGGTTCTGGCGGCAATGACGTGATCCGAGGCGGTGGCGAGGAGTATGACCAGGTCGATTATTCCGGCGCAGCGTCCGACTATCAGATGACGCGCAATGGCGACGGCTCGGTCACAGTGATCAAGCCGGGCGGCGGGATCGACACGCTTTATGACATTGACGGTTTCTGGTTCGGCGGGGAGGGCGCCTGGTACGGGGTCGACAGCCTGCTGAGCGGTGCCGAAATCACCGGCACCGAAGGTGACGACCGCCTGACCGGCACTGGCGGTGATGACAGTTTCGACGGGCTGGGCGGGGTCGATGTGATTTCCGGTTCCGGCGGCAATGACGTGATCCGAGGCGGTGGCGAGGAGTATGACCAGGTCGATTATTCCGGCGCAGCGTCCGACTATCAGATGACGCGCAATGGCGACGGCTCGGTCACAGTGATCAAGCCGGGCGGCGGGATCGACACGCTTTATGACATTGACGGTTTCTGGTTCGGCGGGGAGGGCGCCTGGTACGGGGTTGATCAGCTGGCGGTGTCCTCGGCGCCAATTGAAGGTACTGAGGCTGGCGATTATCTCACCGGGTCATCGGGTGACGATGTCTTCTTTGGTTTCGGTGGGGGCGACACGTTTGCCGGCTCGTCGGGCAATGACACTTTTTATGGCGGCGGCCCGGAAATCGATCAGATCGACTATAGCGGAGCGCGGGAGGACTATGTCATTTACCGCAACGGTGATGGCTCCTGGACAGTTGAGAAACCCGGAGGCGGTGAGGACACGCTCTTCGATATCGATGCTTTCTGGTTCAACGGTTCGCAGGAATGGGTGCAGATTGACGATTTCGAGCTCTCTGCATAGGACCGCGATCGAGCGGTTGAACAGGGCGGTCGATGTCAGGCGGCCTTGCCCGGACGGCTGGCCGCCGGGTCGGAATGGCGCATCTGCCAGATCGGGGTGCGCAGGATCATCCAGGTGATCAGCGCCATCATGCCCGCCGCAGGCACGATAGCAACGCGCTGGGGATCATCAGGGAACAAGTCGGTCAGGGCGCCCATGACGGCGGCGCCAAATGGCGCTCCGGCCATGAAGCCGAGCTGGTAGATCGACAAGACACGTGCGAGCTGGTTCTTGGGCGCGGCGTCCTGGACGATGGATCGGCTCATCGCGATCGATACACCGGCCGCCAGCCCCCAGACAAAAACGATCATGAGAAAGACCCAGTGCGGCGGCTTGGCCAGCATCACGAGTATCACCACCGAGCCGATAGCCTGCGCGCTGAGGAGAAGCGCACCCTGCCGCTCGATCCGTTTGAAGACCGAAAGCGCCACTGATGACACAAAAGCCCCCAGCCAGAATGTGACGAACATGTCCCGGATGCCATCCGACCCCAGACCGTAAATGTCCCGGTTGACAATCGGCAGGACGACCAGGAATGACCCGATCACGAAAATGCCGACGCCGAACATCAGGGCCGTCATCGCCCAAAGACGACCATCAGCGCGAACGGCTGCGAACCCCTCAGCAATGTCCCCAAAGGCCGCGCCAATGCCGGACCGGCCAGTCTGCACCTTGCGCCCGCGTGCGAGGAATAGCGCGAACAGTGCCCCCAGGGCGAGTGCAATTCCTTGTATAACAAGCAAATCCTCGCTCGGGATAGGGCCGACCCCGAATCCGCCGAGCCAGTCGGGCATGCGCGTGAGCTTGTCGGCATAGCCGCCCAGGACCAGGCCGACGATCTGTGAGACGAATTGCGCCATGGTGGCCAGGGTCACGCCGAGTTGCAGGGTCACGCCCGATCCCACTCGTACGCGCCGCTCGACGACTTCATTGATCGTCGCATCGCGCGCCGGCATCATGAAGGCGCCCACGGTTCCGATCGTCAGGCCGTAAAAAATCATCAATGGATAGGTCAGCGTTCCGCTCCAGACTGCAGCGGCCAGCCCGAAGGCCGGCAGGGCAGCCAGAAGGTGCAGTAGGATCAGGAGCCTTTTGCCGTCGGCGCGTTCCGCCACCACGCCGCCGATCAGCAGGAAGATCACAGATGGTGCCGATAGCGCCATATTGGCCAGGCCAAGTTCGAGCCCGTTAAGGCCAAGATAGTTCGGGCTCGTGATCAGATAGGGGAACAGCACCATCTGAAGTCCGAAAGCGACAAACCAGCTCGACTGGACGGCCAGATAAGCGGGCAGTTCCTTGCGCACACCGCTGCGCAGGCGTCTGGCCTTGAGCGTTTGCGCGGTCGCAAGCAGTTCTGCGCCAGCGGACATTGCCGTATCGAGCCCGGAGACGGGCGAGCGGACCGAACCCCTGTCGGCGGGTGGCTCGCCGGAACCGTCATCTTCAGGCGGGGACGTTCCGCTCATGGGCGCATCAGATCCTTCCAGCCATGCGAAGCTATCTGTATAGGCCGCACGAATGGTTAAAAGGAAGCATGCAGCCGGACAAGACGGCTTTCTGCAACCCTGAAGATGGATCGGTTGGAGTCCTCGCCTGGCTTTGCAGCCTGTTCAGTGCAGGCTCTTGAGCTTGTCCGGGGCCAGCTGTACGAGATAGTTTGCCTCAAGCGCCATCTGTTGTCGCAATCGGTCAAACAGTCCGCGCAACAGGTAACCCATCGCATCCGGCGTCATATTGGCTTCGCCACAGCTCCAGGCCGAGAGGGCCTCGGCAACTTCCTCGGCGATAAATATGTCCTTGCGGCGCTCGTCGATGAGATCGTCCATAATCAGGCGCGCCCGGGCGGGGCCATGACCGTCGATCAGCAGGTCGTCCGGTGCCACCCTTTTGAGATAATCGGCAATAAGAGCACGTGCGCGCGCAAGCATGCAGGGTTTCACTGCATCGGGTAGAGCGTCAGCGACGGTTTCAAGGGCCACACAAAGGCGCTGCTGCTGGGCATGGCGTGCCCTCACCTCTTCGCGTGACCAGTCTGGCATCTCTGTTGCCACAGGCAGCCCTCAATCCAGTGTCCGGACCGCAACCACGCGGAACGTGTGCGTATTGCCGTCATTTTCGCGGATTGCGACATATTCGCCCGCGCGGAATTGTTCATTCTCGAAATGCAGGCCGCGTTCATTGTCGTCATCGCGATCAGGATCATAATCGATATACCATTTGCCGCCCTGGGAGTGTTTCAGCAGGCCGACCAGGTCCTCACCATCGGGCCGGAATCGGCGGACCCGGCACTTTTCGCGGGCCGCGCGCCATTCGCTGGCGTCGAGCTGGCCGTCCTCGGTGAGCGGCGCAATGATGTCATAGCCGTGCGCCTGATCGCCCGCCGGGTGGCCAGCCTCGCGCGCCAGTTCGAGATGGATGTGGCGAAAGGATGCCGGCAGGCGGGACATGGGGCGCTCCTGTTCTTCGGGGCAGCTTACAAGGACCCTTAAGGTATGGCCGCGCGCCGCAGAGCTATTTGACCTGTATCAAGTCGCCCGCGCTGAATCTGTATTTTCCAGATGGAACATTGGCCCGAATCCGCCCTCGCGGAACCATTTTGTGATGATGTATTTGGTGCCCCTTCGAACCTTCATGCCGTGATGGATCGTATGCCGGTTGACCGAACCGTCGGCGTTCAGATTGTTCCAGATCACGGCCATGCCCTTTTCCGGCATGAAAGTCTTTTCGAGCCGTCTGAACCGGGTCCCGCCGCCGGCCTCGACATCGTTGAGATAGACCATGAATGTCCAGGTGCGCTGGCCGCGGTCCTGGCAATGAACCTGGAAGTCGCGACTGCCCGGCTCGAAGAAGTCGCAATGCGCCTTGTATTCCTGGCCGGGCGAGTATTTCTGCGCTTGCGTGGTGTCGGAATAAGACCAGTGGATGCCAAGGGCGTCTGCGATGCGCTCGTCAATCTTGTAGACCAAGGCCTCACCCATCAGGCCAATATCGGCGGATTCGCTGGTGCGGATCTTCGGGTCGGCAAAGGCATCGACTGTGGTCGAGGCGCGCAACCTTTTCTCGATGAGTTCGATGAGGCGGTCGCAGACTTCAGGCGCCAGGAAGTTTTGCCAGGTGAACACCTGCGCCTTGCTGGTTGCGATACGTTTGACATTTGGGTCGCTATCAGGGCGCCGGGTGATCGTCGCGCCTGCGATGGCTTGATGGTCCGCCAGGCCGGGCGGCGCCGAGCCGTGATAGGCCGGACCCATCACTTTCGCGATCCGCACCTCCTCAAGTCCCCGGCGAGTCAGTTCCTGGCGCACGCGCTCGGCCATGACACCGCTGCGAAGCTGCAGTCCGGCAAAGTGAGCCCAGTGGGCATCTGAGGATTGTGGAGTGAGTTGCGCCATGTCTGACCGCCTGCCACGCTTGCCAATTCGTTGCCTGACTGCCATTTCCGGCTGCTGGAGAAAAGAGCAATGACTGGTAAGACCCTCTACGACAAGATCTGGGACGCTCATCTGGTGGGTGACGATGCGGCCACCGGCGAGGCCCTCCTCTATATTGATCTGCATCTCATCCATGAGGTGACGACGCCGCAGGCCTTTGCCGGTCTTCGGGAAAAGGGCCGCAGGGTTCGCCGGCCCGACCTGACACTGGCGGTCGCCGATCATAACACGCCGACCGAAAATCAGGCCGCCGGGCTGGCAGGTGTACGCGACGCCGAAGCGCGCGCCCAGCTTGAGGCGCTCACCCGCAATGTTTCCGAACACGGGATAGAATTTTTTCCGATGGGCCACGTCAATAATGGCATCGTGCATGTGGTTGGTCCCGAACAGGGGCGCACCCAGCCGGGGCTGACCATTGTTTGCGGCGACAGCCACACTTCGACCCATGGGGCTTTCGGAGCGCTCGCCCACGGCATTGGCACATCCGAGGTCGAACATGTGCTCGCCACGCAGACCCTGCGCACCCGCAAGATGAAAAACATGGCGATCGAGGTCAGCGGACAGCTCGCCGACGGTGTCACAGCCAAGGATCTCGCCCTGCACATCATTGCGAAGATCGGCACCGCTGGCGGAACGGGCCATGTGATGGAATATCGCGGTGAGGGTGTGCGCGCCCTGTCCATGGAAGGACGCATGACGCTGTGCAACCTGTCGATCGAGGGCGGCGCGCGGGCTGGCCTGGTCGCGCCGGATGATACAACTTTCGACTATGTGCGCGGCCGGCCGATGGCGCCGAAGGGCGGGGCCTGGGAGATGGCGCTGCGCGACTGGCAGACGCTCCATTCCGACGCAGATGCCGGCTGGGACCGCGTGGTCGAGATTGACGCCGCAGAGGTCGAGCCGACCGTGACCTGGGGGACGAGCCCCGAGCAGGCGATTGCGCTCACCGGGAGTATTCCGAAACCGGAAGATTTCGCCGAACCCTCCAAACGTAACGCCGTCGCCCGTGCGCTCGACTATATGGGCCTTGAAGGCGGGGCGCCGATCGCTGGCACGCCGGTGCAGCGGGTCTTTATCGGCTCTTGCACGAATTCGCGGATTGAGGATTTGCGCGCGGCTGCTGAAATCGCGCGCGGCGAACAGGTCGCCGACGGCGTACGCGCCATGGTGGTTCCGGGCTCAGGCCTTGTGCGTGCGCAGGCCGAGGAAGAGGGGCTCGACAAGGTGTTTCTGGAGGCTGGCTTCGAATGGCGCGAACCGGGCTGCTCCATGTGCCTTGGCATGAATCCCGACATTCTCGCGCCCGGCGAGCGTTGCGCCTCGACATCGAACCGCAATTTCGAAGGTCGCCAGGGCCGGGGCGGACGCACTCATCTGTTGAGCCCGCGTCTGGCGGCTCGGGCCGCTATCACCGGCGTCATAGGGTGATCATCACAAGATGGCCGGCAGTTTTCGCAAGGCTCCTTCATCACCCGGATGAACCGGGCCATGACGGGGCTTTCAAAAGGCCCCGCGATGTTTCACCCTTGCCGACAAGATGATCCCAGGCGAACACGACATGGACGCGCCTGCCGAAAAGACGAGCATCCGCGCTATGCCATGGAGCCCCCCTTGATCACCGGCCTTGACCACCTTGTTCTTGTTTGCCCGGATATTGAGGCGGGTCGAGCGGCCTATGAAGCCGTGCTCGACCGCGTGCCGGACTGGCAGTCGGAAAACGGTGTAAATGGCACGGCGAGCTGTCTTTTCAGGGTCTCGAACACGGCGCTCGAGCTGCTTGCGCCGGCCGGCAGCGGACCCGTGGGCGACCGGCTGCGGGAGATCATCGCTGAGTCCGGGCCGGGCCTTACAAGCCTTGCTTTTGCGGCCAGCGGTCTTGACGAGATGCACCGTTTGAGCACTCGGCGAGGCCTGGCGCCAGAAGATATTATCGATGGCACAAGCCGGGATATGCAAAGCGGGGCTGAGCGGCACTGGCGCAGGTTCCGTTGCGAGGATACACGCACAGGCGGGATCAGGATTTTTGTCATTGAGCATGGGCAGGTGCCGCCAGCTCCTGCCGATAGTTCGCCGGGCGGTGCCTGCGCGCTGGACCATCTCGTGATCCAGACAAAGGAGCCCGAGCGGGCCACTGCGCTTTATGGCGCCCGGCTGGGACTGCGCCTCGCACTCGACCGGACCGCCGAGCAGTGGAACACGCGGTTTCTCTTCTTCCGAACCGGCGGGTTGACCCTGGAGATTGTCCAGCGGCTGGATGCACCGCCCGAGCCTGGCAGCAAAGATCGCCTCTGGGGGCTGACCTGGGAGACTGGCGATATTGCGGCGGCGCACGAGCGGCTCAGCCGGTTGGGGCTGGACGCCTCGCCGATCCGCAAGGGTCGCAAGCCGGGTAGCGAGGTATTCACCCTGCGCGATGGCACACTCGGCGTGCCGACACTGTTCATTGCCCATGAGCCGGGTTAGGACACCGGACATGAAAGCCTTCAAGACCCTGACCGGAACCGCCGCGCCGCTCTATGAGAAGGGCGAGCTCATGGCGAATGTCGATACCGACATGATCATCCCGAAACAATTCCTGAAAACCGTGGAGCGCACGGGTCTGTCGCGGGGCCTGTTCCATGAGCTCAAGACACGCCCGGACGGCTCGCCGGATCCGGAATTTGTTCTTAACCGGCCCGCTTACAAGGCGGCGAGCATTCTCGTCGCAGGTGAGAATTTCGGTTGCGGATCTTCGCGCGAGCATGCGCCCTGGGCCTTGCTCGATCAGGGCATTTCCTGCGTCATCGCGCCGGGCTTTGCCGACATTTTCCATAATAACTGCCTGAAGAACGGTATTTTGCCCGTGGTCCTGCCCCGCGCGGTCTGTGAGGGCCTGGCCGCGCAGGCCGGCGGGGGTAATCATGTGTTTACGGTGGATCTTGAAGCACAGACAGTGACCGCGCCGGACGGAACTTCGCACCGGTTCGAGATCGATCCCGGCGCAAAACAGAACCTTATGGAAGGCCTCGACGAGATCGGAGCCACACTGCGGGTCAGCGACCAGATCGAGCAATTCGAGAGCCGGCGGAGCCTTGCCGCCCCCTGGTTGGAGCGGAACGCCTGATCGTCACTGAAGGCAGTGTGCGCATCCCGATGCTCGGCCTGACGGACCGGTCCTTGCGACGTTATCAGGCCGATCCGGAAGAGAGATAAGTGTTTCTGTGATGCAATTATTCTGATACAGCGCATATTGTGTCAGATAAATTGAAACATAATCCTGTATGTGTCCTGATGGGCGATGTGACCGCCAGCCGGAGGGAGGCGGCCATCAATGTCCAGGCCTGGCTGGCAGAGGCGACCGCTTCGATCAACACGCAGTTTGCGGCAGGCATTGAATCGCCCCTGACAGTGACACTCGGCGATGAATTCCAGGGAATCACAGCAAGTCTTGAGGATGCCGTCCTTATCCTGTTCAGGCTTGAGCGGGTCCGGCTGGAAACTGACCCAGGTTTCGCGCTTCACTATTCCCTGGTGCGCGGACAGATTGACACGCCGGTCAATCCCGAGATCGCCCATGGCATGCTGGGTCCGGCGCTGACTGAGGCCCGCCGCCTGCTCATACTGATCGGGCGCAGGCGCAACTGGGTTCAGGTGTCGACCGGGAATGGGCTGTATGACCGTCTCCTGTCCAATCTCTTCGATACCATCGACAGCATCAGCCAACGTTGGCGCCGACGTGATTATGCTCTGGTAGAGGCGATGCTGTCGCAGGAATCGAATAGCGAAATCGGCGAGCGTTTCGGGAAGACGCGCTCGCAGGTCTGGAAACGCCGCCAGACCCTGCTGGTTGACGAATATGCCCGTCTCGCCGACACCGCCATCGGGCTGGCAAAGCTCGCCGACGGTGCGGAGAGGGGTAATGGAGCTTGAAGGACTGGTGTATCTCGCCATGATCTTCGCAGTCGGCGAGATGATCGCGATCCCGGTATTCTACCTAATCCGCAAAGGCGTCGAACGCCCCGAGCATTTCGAGCGGGTGCCACTGGTCAATATGGAGACGGTGAAGGGGTTCATGGAGCGCGCGACGCTCGCCATCGGGCTTTTTGCCGGCTATCCTCAGGTGCTTACCGCGTTTGCAGCGGTCAAACTCGCCAACCGCTTGTCGACCGAGGATGAAGGCGATTTTGCGCGCCACTATTTCGTCATCGGCAATCTCTTCTCGACCCTTCTGGCCATCGCTTATGTGGTGGTTACACGCCTCTTGACGGAGACTACATGACCCAGACACTGCTACTTCTGCCCGGCGACGGGATCGGACCGGAAGTTATCGCCGAGGCCCGGCGTGTGGCTGAAGTTGTCGCACCGGACCTGACCATCGAGACAGGTCTGGTCGGCGGGGCTGCAATCGATGCGACCGGCGATCCGCTGGACGATGACACGCTGGACAAGGCGCGCGGCGCGGACGCCATACTCATGGGCGCGGTCGGTGGGCCGGCCTGGGCGGCGCAGCCGCGCGACAAGCGTCCGGAAGCAGGCCTGTTGAAGCTGCGCAAATCGCTCGACGTGTTCGCCAATCTACGGCCAGCCTATTGTTTTCCGGCCCTTGTCGATGCGTCGTCTCTGAAGCGCGAAAAGGTCGAGGGTCTGGATATCATGATCGTCCGGGAGCTGACGAGCGGTGTCTATTTCGGAGAACCCCGGGGGATTGAGACGGGCGCGGACGGCGTGCGTCGCGGCTTCGATACATCCGTCTATACTGCACCGGAAATCGAGCGTGTCACGAAAACCGCCTTCGAGATCGCCCGCGGCCGGTCCGGGCGCGTGTGTTCAGTCGAGAAGTCGAACGTGATGGAGAGCGGACTGTTCTGGCGCGAGGAGGTTTCGCGCATTCATGAGAGCGCCGGGGAGGGCGTCGAGCTCAGCCATATGTATGCCGATGCCTGCGCCATGGAGCTGGTCCGAGACCCGCGCCAGTTTGACGTCATCCTCGCCGGCAACCTGTTCGGCGATATTCTTTCCGACGAGGCCGCCATGCTGACCGGCTCTATCGGCATGCTGCCCTCAGCTGCCCTCGGCGCACCCGGGACGCCGGGCCTGTTCGAGCCGGTCCATGGCTCGGCCCCCGATATTGCAGGCAAGGGTCTGGCCAATCCCTGCGCCGCGATCTTGTCGCTGGAAATGGCTTTGCGCTGGTCGCTTGAGCGGACCGATCTGGCCGATCGAGTGTTTGGCGCTGTGTCCTCGGCTCTGGAGTCGGGTGCGCGAAGCCGCGATCTCGGCGGAGATCTCGGTTGCCGTGACATGGGCGATGCGGTGCTCCAACATCTCTGAGTCGCGCTTTTTCCAGCTCGGAAACCGTTGCCGGCGCTAGCACACCTGTGTCATTGAAGTGACACAGCCGTTCAGACACATCCCTCGCCTGAAATGCAGTCTTGATTTTTGATGCGCTGCAAAATCAATCTGGGGGCTTGGGATCAACAAGGCGGCGGGAGCAGGACATGACGCAAATTCAGCGTATCGGAGTCGTCGGCGCAGGCCAGATGGGGAACGGGATCGCGCATGTTTGCGCCCTGTCAGGTTATGATGTCCTGCTGAACGACATTTCCGGTGATGCACTCGATCGCGCGCTGCAAACAATCCGGAAGAATCTTGAACGGCAAGCGGGACGAGACCTTATTGATACATCCGAGATCAATGCCGCATTGGCGCGTATCCGTGTCAGCACCGATACGGGTGAATTTTCGGACTCTGATCTGGTGATAGAGGCCGCGACAGAGAATCGCGAACTCAAGGAAAAGATTTTCCGCGATCTGTGTGAGGTTGTTCCCGAACGGGCATTCCTGGCCACGAATACATCGTCGATTTCCGTGACGCGCCTGGCGGCGGTGACGGACCGGCCCGGCCGTTTCATCGGCATGCATTTCATGAATCCAGTTCCTCTGATGAAGCTGGTCGAGATCATCCGTGGTCTGGCAACGGACCAGGACACATATGAAATGGCGATCACGCTGGCAGGCCGGCTTGGCAAGACAACGACCAATGCCGAGGACTACCCGGCCTTCATCGTCAATCGCATCCTCGTGCCTATGATTAATGAGGCCGTCTACGCGCTTTATGAGGGTGTTGGGACAGTGGAGAGTATCGACACGGCCATGCGGCTGGGTGCCAACCATCCGATGGGGCCGCTCACACTGGCCGATTTTATCGGTCTCGATACATGCCTGTCGATCATGCAGGTGTTGCATGACGGGCTGGCTGACACGAAGTATCGCCCCTGTCCCCTGCTGGTGAAATATGTCGAGGCCGGCTGGGTGGGGCGCAAGGTTAGCCGGGGTTTTTACGATTATTCCGGTGAGGCGCCCGTTCCCACGCGCTGATTGCGCGCCCTATTCGTACGCATTGGCCTGCATCTCGGCGATCATGGCATCCATGTCAGGGCGCTCCATGCCGGGCATCGGCTTGAAGGCAAAGGCTTCTCCCATCAACATGGCGACGAGGCCAGCGGTCGTGGCGCAGGCCATTCCCATGAATTTCTTCAGGCGTCGCCGCGTGATCTGCATGGTTCAGGGTGCTGCAAGCCCTGTGCCTGATGGTTGCTGAAAGCTTAAGCGGCGGCCTCGCGGAGCAGCTCGTTCACGCCGGTCTTCGAGCGTGTCTGTTCATCGACAGTCTTGACGATCACCGCACAAGCAAGGGAAGGCCCACCATTGGGGTCGGGCATTGTGCCCGGGACGATGACGGAATAGGGCGGCACACGCCCATAGATGATCTCGCCGCTGTCGCGGTAGACGATTTTGGTCGATTGGGTGATGAACACACCCATGGCGATGACCGAACCCTCGCCGACAATCACACCCTCAACGACTTCCGACCGTGCGCCGATGAAGCAATTATCCTCGACAATGGTCGGATTGGCCTGGAGCGGTTCAAGTACGCCGCCAATCCCTGTTCCCGCAGAGATATGGCAGTTGGCACCCACTTGCGCGCATGAGCCGACAGAGGCCCAGGTGTCGATCATTGTGCCCTCACCGACATGGGCGCCGATATTGACATAGGAGGGCATCAGCACCGCGTTGCGTGCGATATAGGCGCCGCGTCGTACGGCGCAGGGTGGAACGGCCCGGAAGCCGGCCTGGCGAAAAGCGTCCGCGTCCCAGCCATCGAATTTGGACGGAACCTTGTCCCACCAGCGTCCATCGCGCCCGATCCCGCCCTCGACAAGCGTGTTGGCATTCAGGCGGAACGACAAAAGCACCGCCTTTTTCAGCCATTGGTGCACGGTCCACTCGCCATCCTCCGCGCGTTCGGCAACCCGTGCCTCACCAGTGTCCAGCAGGTCAATCGCGGCATCGACGGTTTCGCGGATCTCACCCTGAGTGTCGGTCGAAAACGTGTCTCTATGCTCCCAGGCAGTATTGATCACGCGGGCTAGGGCATCGGGCATGGTGGGTCTCAGTCCTTTGTCTCGGGGCTCCGGGATCTGGCGGCCATGAGAAAGCCTGCCAGATCAGAGGTCAGATAGTGAATATGGGGCGCGCGGTCATCCCCGGATGGGCGATCGAGCACGAAATCCGGCTCACCCTGCGCAACCTCATGCGAGGTGACAAGCACTGTCGTGAAGCCCATTTCGTAGGCTGGCAACAGATTCCGCGGGACATCCTCGAAGAAGATCGACTCGCCTGGCTCGACCGAGTGATTCTCGCAGAACATTTCATAAGCGCGCGGGTCCGGCTTTGGCCGGTATTTGTGATCCTCGATCCCTGAAATACCGTTCAGGAGGTGGTCGATCCCGAGATGGACCGCCATTCGCTCGGCATGGCGACGCGATCCATTGGTGTAAATGAATTTGCGTCCAGGCAGCCGATCGATCGCCGTCGGCAGGCGCTGGCACTGCGGAACCGTGGAAAGGTCAACCTCATGAACATGGTGGAGGAAGCCACCGGGCGCCATGCCATGGCGCTCCATCATGCCCTTCAGCGTATTCCCGTGTTCGGAGTAATAGCGCTTTTGCAGCGCCAGTGCCTCACCATGGCCGATGCCGAGAAAGCCGGCGACGAATTGCGTCATCCGCCGGTCCATCTCCGGAAAAACCGCCTGCGCGGGGTAAAGCGTATTGTCGAGGTCGAAGACCCAGTCGCGGACATGGGCAAGACCGTTGCGGTGATCAGCCATCTGCAGGTGAGCGGGCCTTGTCGAAATCGCGCTCGAAGAATTCGAAGACCAGCTTCTTGTCCTTCGGTGGCGGTGTGGCGGTAAACTGGGCCGTGCGGTAGGCCGCTCCCTCGCAATCCTCGCGCCCGGTAATGGCGAATTTGGGCCTGGCCACGCAGAAATTGTCCGAGGGGCGCTTCAGTGTGCGCACCCGCCCGTCACCGATTTCCATCTCGGCATAGACATAATAATCAGTCTGCACGAGCGGTTCATCGATCACCCTCGCGCAGCCGCCCGCTTCCAATTGCCACCACCCACGGCTTTCCCAGTCTTCGCCGCGCCGCCTGGCGATAGCGGACCAGACGCGCTGGTCTGTCCGGTTGCACAACATGAAGCCGACATCGCGTGCCCGGTCGATCGCGGCCTGTTCCAACAGGTCGATCAGGTCGGCATCGTTCGTGTCTGAGGGCAGGTCGTTGATCTTCAGGAATTCCGAGATTGCTGCACGGGTCTTGCGCCCCAGCAGGCCATCGACGCGGCCGGAGAAGACGCCGGCATCCTCCAGCAGGCGCTGGACGCCTGCGGCCTCGGCTTTTTCGAGCGTATATTCATTCGTCTCGGTGAAAGTGGTCTGCCAGCGTGACCGCCGCTCGATCAGAACCGGCCGGAAGCGCCGCTGTTCCAGCCCGTAATTCGCACAATCGGGGGGGTTTTCCACAGAGAAGGAGCCGGTCGGATCAATGCAGAGTTTCTGGTCACCGCCCCAATGCCTGGCGCCCCCGCGATGGGCTGATGAGGAGCGCCCATAGAGGAAATGGAGGCCCGGGCTCAGGGTGCCTGTGATGGCGTGATTGCACGCGCCGGGACGCAATTTCGTCCAACCTTCGACAATGATGCCCTGGCCTTCAGGGCGCGCCACCGCCGCCTCGATCACATAGGAGGTCTGGTTGCACAGCCGCCAGCCCTTTTCCGATTGTGCATGAGCGTGCAGCCCGCAAAGCGCGAGGGTGGCCGTGAGCAGAATTACGGCATTACGAAACAAGCGTTCCAGAACCATGTTCGGTGAAAAGCTCCATGAGAAGGGCATGAGGTGCGCGTCCATCCAGTATGACAGCCGCCCCGACGCCATGATCCACCGCATGGGCAGCGGTTTCAAGCTTGGGGATCATGCCGCCTGCAGCTGTTCCGTCAGCGATCAGGTCGGGTACCTGTTTTCGGGCGATCTCGCGGATCAGCTTGCCGGACCCGTCGAGGACACCGGCCACGTCGGTGAGAAGCACAAGCCGGGAGGCGCCAAGCGCTTCGGCAACGGCCCCGGCGGCTGTGTCTGCATTGATATTGTAACGCGCCCCGTCTGCGCCGACGCCAACCGGGGCGACGACCGGAACGAGCGCGCCATCTGCGGCAGCAAGTGTGCGAAGTACGCCGGGGTCGACGGCTTCGGGTTCTCCGACGAAACCGAGATCGACGGCTTGCTCAATATGACTGTCCGGGGTCCGCATGGTGCGAGAAACCTTGCGCGCACGGATGAGATTGGCGTCAGAGCCCGACAGGCCAACCGCCCGCCCACCGGCCTGGTTGATGTCCCGGACGATGGATTTGTTGATCGCACCGGACAGGACCATTTCGACGACCTCCATCGTGTCGCCATCTGTGACGCGCAGCCCCTCGCGGAACTCGGACGTGATTCCCAGACGGTCGAGCAGACGGGCGATCTGCGGCCCGCCGCCATGCACGATGACCGGATTGATCCCGAGATGCTTGAGGAGGACGACATCGCGCGCGAATGAGGCAGACAGGGCCGTATCGACCATCGCATGTCCGCCGAATTTGATCACGATTGTTCGGCCGGCATAGCGCTGGATATAGGGCAGCGCCTCGGCGAGGGTCCGGGCGGTCTGCTGGGCGTTGTTGAAGGGGGCAGGCTCGGTCATATGCAGCGCGTTTATCGCGCTTCGCCCCGGTGCGGAAGGGTCAATCCGACCGGAGCTGGAAAGGAAAAGCCCCCGGCGAGGGGAGCCGGGGGCTTTGTTGGGAGGCTGCCGGATGAGGGGGAAGGCGGCCTCCCGTCTGGCGGTCTGTGCGAGAAGGGATCAGTGACCGCCGGACTGGTAGGTGGCCGAATTGCCGATGGCCGTCGCTGCGCCATGAACGGCTCCGCCGCCACCAGTTGACATCTGGCCAATCGAATAGACCGAGCCGGCATTATACTGGTTGAGCGCGCCGGCCACAGCCGCCGTGCCACAGGTATTGCACAGCGAGACTGTCGCGGCATTGCCGATCGAGGTGGCCGTCGCCACCGCCACGCCGCCCGTTGTCGAATTGCCCGTGAACGAGGCCTGGCTGCCAACCGTCGCGTAATTCTCCTGGATCGCATAAAGATGCGTGTCGGAGCCGATATTGGAGACCAGTGCCGAGTTGCCGACCCCATAGGCGCTGGCCGCGTTCACGCCGCGGTATTCGTCATAGGTGACCCAGGTCTGGGCGTCGATCTCGCTTTCATTGCCCTGGTAGAGCTCCGATCCGTCCCGGCCGAGTGAGGTAAAGCCCCACTCATTGGCGACTGTGTAGGAGTTGCCGGTCGCCGTTGTCGCTGCGGTGATGTTGGACGCATCGCCGGCATAGACATTGCCTACGGCCCGGATCCGCTCCCCATCGCCGGTTGACTGGACCGCGCCATTGATGACGTTGGAGGTCGAACCAGTGGAGGAGACCGCATTGCCGCCAGCCGTGGTGCCGACGGCACCGTCGGCACCATTACAGCACAGATCGACATCGCTGACCGCATCGACGGAGCCGCGCACGCGCTGCTCCTGGTAGGAACGGTTGTCGCCATATTCGGAGGCGGGGGTGGACACATTGGCGATGGCGGTGGTCGCCACGCCGAGCGAGTTGACACCTTCCATATCCATCTCGGAGCGCGCTGAGGTATCTCCGGTCATCAGCTGCTCGGCGCGATAGGATGTATTGCCGTCCCAGGTCCCGCCAGACGCCGCATTGCCATAGCTCGTCGTCGTGGCGACGGCTGCACCGGAGACGGCGTAACCAGACAGGCGTGCCGTGGCGGTGGCATTGCCTGCCATTTCCTGGCTGGCCCTGAAGGTCACATCGCCGGTATTGACGAGGCCTGCCGCGGTGTTGCCCACCGAGGTCGCTGCGGCGCTGGCTTCATCGACAGTGGTGTCGACATGCACCTCCATTTCCGACCACATATCACCTGTCTGTAGCTGGTCGATTTCGATCGGAAGGTGCGACTGGCCGTGGGCGGCCGCTGCGATCAGGCCGGCAAGGGCGCCGGCACCGATCAGTCTGGTCATGCAATTCGCCATTGTTCTGGTTCCTTGTGTCTCTGCGTGGTCTTAATTGCGGCCGCGCAGGGCCGGATCCCGTTGGTCGTTCCAGCGGCGGGCCGAGGCACGTGAATTGGCGTTATTGTCCTTGAGCGTGGCGTGACGCGGGACAAAATCACCTGTGATGCCATTGGTCGAGGCGACCGCCTTGACCTGGGAGCAGACATCGCCGCCGGTGGCGCCGTACATGTTCGCCATCATTTCCAGGACAGCCCGCTCAATGGTTGAGCGCACGGCCAGCTGGATCGGCTCCTGGGCGCGCCCGCCAATGCCGACATCGAAGACATTGCCATTGGCAAAGTCGAACACGCCGGCGGACAGTTCGCGACCGATGATCTGCTTCTGGTATGAGATGACATCGACGACTTCGAGCGTCTCGGTCTCCACCATACGCAGGTCGAGGGCGATATTGATGACGAACAGCTTGGCGCCGAGCGTACCCTTCGGGTCGGTGGCGTCCTGGTCGCCGATGAAGGCCTCCCCGCCGACCGAACGAATATTGTAGTTCAGCTCTGTGATGCCGCCGACAAGATAGAAGTCCGAGCCCGGGATGGAGCCGGCCATGATCTTGCGGAAATCCTGCTGGCTCTCACCGATCAGCTTGTTGTTTGCGTATTTGAGTTCGAGCTCGGAAATCGAAGTGTCGAATCGTTCCACCAGGCTGGCACCGGATTTCGCAAGCGCCGACATGGCCATCAGCGAAGCGCCCTGGGTAACCCTTCGCCCGCCCTCGATATCGGCCTTGCCCGTATAGTCCAGGATCCGGCCAACAGCGATGCGTGGGGCGCGGATCTGTTTGGCGCGCGCAAAATGGCCCATGCAGACAAGGCCTTCCGAATAGGGCGTCGGATTGGCAGTCACCGGGGCATTGCCGATCGGCTTGGCATAATTACCGCCCGGACCTGCGACAGGCGAGACACAGCCAGTCAGCAATATGGCGCCGGCAAGCGCGGCGAGCGACGCCTTGATGCGGCCGGCGCGCGGGGTAAGAGAGGACTTAGTCATTGAGGTTCAGCTCCCCGTTGAGCGCGACCGTCTGGTCGCCATTGTTGATCTGGGTCGAGTCGATAATGATCGTGTTGTTCGACCCGTTGGTGATGACATTGAGTTGATTGCCGATGGCCGATCCGGTTCCGATCATGCCCTGGGCGCCTTCGGTCTGGCCCCAGCCGGTGTTCAGACTTGTACCGAGGCCCGTGCCGCCCTCGATCAGGCCATTGACGATCACCCGGTTGCCATTGGGATCGCGGGTGCGCCCGTCATAGGGACGGCTTTCCTCGCCATAGCCAAAGCCATAAGGGCGTTCGAATTCGGCGACATAGGCCGCTTCCTGAGCGGTCGCGCCGCCAGCAAGGCCAAGCAAGGCGCCTGCGATGGAGATTCTATTGATTGCGTTCATGGATCGGTTCCCGCTCGCTTGTGACGGGCAACCCCGCTGCAACGGGTATGCCAAGTGGGAACTGGGGCGAGCGCGCCGAATTGTGCTCGCCTGTGGCGTGAAATGACAAAAAACGGCTGAACGGTTGCGATGCCCGGCCTTTATTGTGCCAGATCGGACCAGGCCAAGGCCAGGATGAGACCAGTTGCAGGCTTTGTTCGAGATCTAAAGCGTATCAAATGCTTGCCTCGGGGCTCTATCGTGGACAGATGTGAGAGCTAACCGGCAGCGATCGGTGACCGGGCCAACCGCTCACGGCTTCGAAGCGCGCGGGCCGAGACAAGGAGTGATCCTTTGTACAGACAGACCCGGGCCGGCCCGACGCCGCCGTTCTTCACTGCGCCGGCCGGCGTTGTCTGGCTCGCAGGCGGTATTCTTGCCTTGCATGGTTTGCGGCTCATGCTGCCCGGCAGGCTCGAAGAGCAGGCCTTCTATTATATGGCCCTGATACCAGAACGCCTTTCGCTCATGCTTTCGGGCAGCGCGAACAAGGCGGCTTATTCTATTCCGGAGTTGTTACTGGCCGGGTTGGGTCATGCCGCGCTGCATCTCGACTGGATGCATGTTCTCGTCAACACGGCCATGCTGCTGGCGCTGGGCGCGCCCGTGGCGCGGCGCCTTGGCATAAATCGGTTCCTGGTCCTGTTTGCGGGAGCGGTCCTGGCCGGTGCGGCCTTGTTTCTTCTTTTCCGATTGCCGGACGGTCCTCTGGCAGTTGGGGCGTCTGGCGGCGTCAGTGGCGTCATCGCCGCCGCACTTCTTCAGATGTCCGACCCCCGGGCGACCTGGCCGGCGCTTTTTTCAGCGCAATTTCTGAAGACGAGTGCGGCCTTTCTGATCGCGAATGCCGCGCTCGCCTTTTTCGGGCCTTCGCTCTTCGGGGCCGGTATCGCCTGGGACGCTCATATCGGCGGCTATATTGCCGGTGCCCTGATCATGGCTGCCATGGCTCATCGATAACCCGCCCCGTCCAGGGTGCGACAGACTGTCCGGAGATATGCTATACTGAGCCCTCAAGACCAAAAGCAGGGAGGTAAGGATGCTCGTATCGCAGATAATCAAGTCAAAGGGCAATGTGGTTCGCACGGTTCAGGATACGGAGGACCTGCAGGGTGTCGCGCGTGTCCTGGACGAGGAGCGGATTGGAGCAGTGGTTGCTTTAGATATCGCCGGGCGAATTTCCGGCGTCCTGTCCGAGCGCGATATCGTTCGCCAGGTCGCCCGGTGCGGCGCCAGTGCGCTGACAATGCAGGTGGCAGATGCGATGACGCGGGACGTGATCACGGCCACACCGCGAGAGCGCATTGATGATTGCCTGGAACGAATGACAGACCGTCGTGTGCGCCACCTGCCCATTTTAGAGGCATCGAGCCTTGTCGGCATCATCTCGATCGGGGATCTTGTGAAATGGAAGATCGCCGAAACGGTGGCCGAAGCTGAGAGCCTGAAATCCTATGTCAGTGGTTAGACGGCCCGATGCGGGCCAAGAGACTGTGGAAAAAGGCCTGATCGGTGTAATTTTTCGTATGTTTGGCGAAAAATAGGGCTTGCGCCCACAGGCAAACAACAGCTATATACGTGACCTCTTCAGGAAACACCGGTGGCTGAGCGAGCCGGGATCTTCGGCTCAGCTAGGCAACCTTTGTGTCTTAAAATTTGGGATTTGGCCGGTTGGCTACTGTCTCCGAAAAGATGCAAAAAAGGGTGTTGACTGAAAAATTTGTGGCACATATAAGCCGCAACTTCGGCGCGACGGAGGGTTCTCCAAAACGCCGGTTCGGGCCCCGCCCGGAGCTGTTTGACATTGTAAGAGATTGGAAGAGAAACGCAGGCGGCGCGATCGCTTGCGAACCTACCTAAAGGTGGGTTCATACGATCGTGACGAATGCGTTTCAAAGGAAACTCCTTAAATCGCTACCGCAAGAGTCTTCATGGCATTTGCGGTGCGTGACAAGGGTTTCCCGTCAAAACGCAAACTTAGCTTACAGCTTAAGTGACCGTTCCGTTTTCCCGGAGCGGTTCGTCAGAGATCAACTCAACCTGAGAGTTTGATTCTGGCTCAGAACGAACGCTGGCGGCAGGCCTAACACATGCAAGTCGAACGACACAGTGGCAGACGGGTGAGTAACGCGTGGGAAC
>CAYQBG010000003.1:0-241652 GCA_964415675.1 uncultured Hyphomonadaceae bacterium | reverse complement strand
TGTTTTCATGGCGATCCCGACAGGATTCGAACCTGTGACCTACAGATTAGGAATCTGTTGCTCTATCCTGCTGAGCTACGGGACCGTTCCGAAGGAGGGGCATAGCGCAATTGCCGAACCATTTGAAGCTTGCCCTGGCATTCTGCCTGTTGATCACCGCTTGCGGTGGGAGCGACCCGCTGGAGGCACTTGTTCCGGGCGAGCGTGGGCGCGTCGTTCGCATTATCGATGGCGACGCGCTCGTGCTTGACACGGGCCAGAGCGTGCGACTTGTTGGCCTGGAAGCCCCGGCGCCTGCACGGCGGGACCGGGTGGGCCAGCCCCATGCCGATAAGTCCTCCCGGATGCTGGAGGATATGGCTCTTGGCCGTCGCGTGCGCCTTTACTATGCTGGACTGACCCGGGATCGTTATGATCGCGCCCTTGCGCATGTATTGACCGATGACCAACTCGGGCCTCGCCTCTGGCTCAATCTTGAGATGGTCAGCCGCGGTGGGGCACGGGTCCGCACATGGCCGGACACCGCGCTGGCCGCCGGCGTGCTGGTCGAGGCCGAGAGAGATGCGCGCGAGACCGGGCGCGGCCTCTGGGGGCATGAGGCTTACCGTGTGCGCCAGGTCCGTGAGGTTGAAGAAACAGTCCGCGGTTTCACGATTGTCGAGGGAATACTGGGTGAGGCGCGACGCGAGACCGGCCCGGACGTAGCCTGTCGCCGGTCATTGCTGGCAAGCGAAATCACGCTCACGATTGAACGCCCCGCCGGCGAGATATGTGCAACTGCGACGGGTCACAGGGTCCGGGTGCGTGGCTGGCTGAGCGATGGGTGGCTCAGTATCAACCATGCGGCAAATGTTGAGATACTGCCACGCCAGTCCGAGCGGGTGGCTGGGTCTGGCGACCCTAGTTGAGGTCGATGATGTCGACACGGCGTGGGCGCAGGTAGAAATCGTCTCGCAGGGTTGCGGATGTGGTCATCAGATAGCCCAGGCTTGCATCATGATCGAGTTCGATCTCGGCATAGATCACTGAGCCATTGGCGGGAACAAGGCCGATAGGTACTGCGATCTCCTCGTCAACAGTGTGTGCAGTCCATGTTTGGTCACCATGGGTGGAATTGGCATAGCTCCAATGCACAATCGTCTTGCTGGTGTCATCGGGATCGGGCGTAACACTGGTAATGCGCATCCGCGCCTGATTGGAATCATAGGGCTGAAGCGTGAGGCGCGTGGCCTGGAAGATGTCATCCAGCTCGGCTGTGGTCACGTCAATTTCACGAGCTGTCAGGTCGCCGAGCGTGCCAGCGGCATTGGTCACTTTCCGGTCGGCAAGCAGCATCATAGAGATCTCGACCGTGCCGAAATAGAAGACCAGCATGACCGGTGCGATGAATGCGAATTCGATCGCGGAGATCCCTGAGCGGTCGCGCAGAAACCGGATAAGGCGGGAGGGGCGCTTAAAAAGGTTCATTCTTGAAAGCCACTGTCGACTGGATCAGGCGTTTGTTGCCATGCATGTTGGAAAGGGGGCCGGTGATCACCGGCGTGAACAGCGACCACTGGTAGAACACCCGCACAACAACGATATCGTTGCGTCCGCCTGCTTCGAACTCGAAGGACGAGTCATCGAACTTGTCGTCATTATCGAGAGGGCTGGGGTCGTCGGTCGCGGCAAAGCTGGCAAAATCGCTGCGTACGTCGATGGAGATCTTGTTTTTGCAGTCGAACAGGTTTGCCATGCTGTTGCAGATGTCGGTCTCGAACTGGTCGAGCGTCGCCGTTCCGCTCTGGAATTCGCCGGTGCGGATATTGCGGGCAGCCTCTGCGGCACCGTGTTCGAGAACCGTCGAGACAATAAAGATGCATGCGACTTCTATCAGGCCGGCCAGCATGACGAAAAAGGGAAAGGCGACAAAGGCGAATTCCACAGCCGTGGCGCCGTCCTTGTCCCCACGCCATCGAACGAGCTGTTCGCAAAGCCGGCGCCGGGCAACCGTGTTTTTTGACGTGTAGCGCATGGTCCTGACCGTGTGTGGGAGAGACGTGAGACGCGGGACTTATCATACGATCATTTGAGGCAGAGTTTCCCGGGACGCTGCGATTTCGTGCAAACTTTACCCATGCTGTGGGTGCAGGCGTTCATTAAGTGTCTGCAGTTGGGGGCCTTTATCGATGGGACATTGGCTCCCCTGCGGGTCGTCTTCCCAAGTCTCATGCTGCAAGCGTTTGAATACCTTAACAAAAGCGCAACGCGCCTTCATGGATTTCCTCAACCGCTTTACGTCAAATCAAGACTGATCCGGTATCCCTGTCAGCGTTCCGGGAAAAAAACCCGACAACTCGGGACTTTTACAAACCTGCATGATGGGAGTTTCCAATGCAAAAGCTTGCTCGCTTCTTCAAGGATGAGTCCGGCGCCACCGCCATCGAGTACGGTCTGATTGCCGCGCTGATCGCTGTTGCGATCATCACGGCTGTCACCTCGCTCGGCGACAACGCCGCCAACACCTTCAACTCCGTCGCTGACCAGATGGTGTAAGACCGAAAGGTCTTGGAAGGACAGGGCCCGCGAGCGGGTCCGGGAATGCCGCCGGCTCAGCCGGCGGCATTTCTTTTTTCAGTCCAGTATTCGTCAAGCCTTCGTTCAGCCTTTCGTGAAAGGTTGACGATAATGCTTGAGGAGTTGCCAATATGTTTTTGCTGGCGATTGTGATTCTGGGCTTTGGCCTTTGTGTCTGGGCGGCCATCATGGATGTTTCGACACTGACGATCCCGAACTGGCTCAATCTAGGCCTGGCCGCGCTGGGCCTTGTTGCCATTGTCATTGTTTCACCGGGGCCGGCGGCCTTGCTGATTCACCTGGGTCTCGCCCTTGTCTGCCTGGTTGTCGGTTTTGGGCTTTTTGCAGGCGGTGTGATCGGCGGCGGCGATGCAAAGATGGTTCCCGCTGTCGCGATCTGGCTCGGGCCGGCTGCGATGCTGCCATTCCTTGCGATGATGGCAGTGGCTGGCGGCGGGCTGGCCGTGTTCCTCCTCGTCATCCGCAGTTCTGTCAGCCCGCAGAGAATCCCTGCGCGGGTCCGGCGACCGTTCATTGCCGGAGAAGGTGTGCCCTATGCCGTGGCCATCACGGCCGGCGCCATCTTCGCGGCGCTTCATGTTGAATGGATAGCTGCAACTCTCGGCCAGCCGGTCGCGTAAAATTAACCCTGCCTTAGCCGGGGCGTGAGACTGAAGAACTTCAAGTCCTGCGTTTGCCTGCCGGCTTCGCGCGTCGAGTACGAAAGGTGCGTCCCATGTCGCCGATGCGATTGATCATACTTCTGGTGGCGGCGGCTGCGGCAGCCGGTGCGGCGCTGTTGGTCCGCAACATGTCGCAGCAGGCTGCGCCAGTGCCATCGACCGTCGATACGGCCGAAGCGCCCGTGACGGAACTGGTCGAGGAGCCGAAGACGCCGGTACTCGTCGCCACGCGCGACATGCAGGTGGGTGAGTTGCTTCTGCCCGGCGATGTGGAATGGCGCGACTGGCCCGAAGCGCAGGTCAGTGTGAACTATTTCACCGAGGAGCTCTCACCGGCAGCCATGGACGATGTAACCAATTCGGTCGTCCGCACGCCGATCTACGAAAGCGAGCCGGTCATTGCGCAAAAGATCGTCCAGAAGGGTGAGACGGGCTATATGGCTGCGCTTCTTTCGCCGGGTATGCGCGCCGTATCGGTGGAGATTTCCACCGACAGCGCGTCTGGCGGTTTCATCCTGCCCAATGATCGTGTCGATGTACTGGTGACCTATAATGTCGAATTGTCGGATGGTCAGAAGACCTATTCGCGGCCGACAACGACAGCGATTCTCGAGAATGTCCGCGTACTGGCGATCGACCAGCTCTTCAACAGTGGCGGCCAGTTCGCCATCGGTTCGACAGCCACGGTCGAACTGGAGCCCAGCCAGGCACGGCTCATCGTCATGGCCGAACGCCTTGGTACCGTGTCACTGGCTCTGCGCTCCCTGCGCGATGCAGAGCCCGGCGGTCCGACACTGGCGCGCACGGATTTTCTTCTGGATGTGATGCCTTATTCCAATGGACCCGCACCCGCGAGTGAGCCCGCCGGTCAGGCCAAAAGGGATCCGGGTGTGACTGTCTATCGCGAAGGCGTGCCCACCGTTGAACGTCCTCGGGGGAGCTGAACATGTCGCCCAGAGGTTTCCTGAGAACAGCACTTCTGGCGGCCCTTGCCGGAATTGCGCCGGCAGCGACCGGCCAGAACATGATCGGCGTCTCGATCACCGAGCCGGGTGAGTCGGCCGTTTCGCAACGGGTCACGCTCGGAATGAACAAATCGACGGTTGTCGAGCTTCCGCGCGCCGCCGCCGATGTAGTGATCACGAATTCCGACATCGCCGATGCCATGGTGCAGACCCGCAAGCGGATCATCTTCCGCGGTGTCGCCCTCGGCCAGACGAACGCCTTTATATATGACGATGATGGCAAGGAGATTCTCAATCTCGAACTGACGGTCGAAAATGACCTTTCAGGGCTCAACGACCTTCTCGTGCGCCATATGCCGAATGCGCGCGTGATCGCCGAATCCGTCAATGGCTCCGTGGTCGTGACCGGTGCGGTCGACAATGTCTCGGCCTCCGAACAGGTTCTGCAATTCGTCAAGCTCTATGCCGGCGAGGAAGCGCAGGTCGTCAACCTCCTGTCCGTCGCCGCCAAGGACCAGGTGCTGCTCGAAGTGCGCGTTGTGGAGATGCAGCGCAGCTTCCTCAAACAGCTGGGATTGGATCCAGAATTAAATCTTGATGTTTCGAACAAGAGTGGTGACCCAGTCAATTTGAATCTTGGTTTCAATTCCCTGTCATCGAGTAGCGGCGGCACAGGCACTTTCAACTACCTTGATATTGATGATGGCTTTGTCGAGTTCCAGGCTGGCGTTAATGTTGCCGCGCTAGAACGTGTGGGCGTCGCGCGCACCCTGGCGGAGCCGAACATCACCGCTGTGTCCGGCGAAGCGGCGAATTTCCTGGCCGGCGGCGAATTCCCTGTGCCAACCCCGCCGGACGAGTTCGGCCGCGTCGGGATCGAGTTCAAACAATTCGGCGTGGGCCTGGGCTTTACCCCGATTGTCCTGTCCGAGAACCGTATCTCACTGAAAGTGTCTACCGAGGTTTCGGAGCTGACCAATCAGGGCGCTCTGGCCGATGTCCCGGCGCTGGCGGTTCGCCGCGTGGAATCAACGGTTGAGCTGCCATCGGGTCAGTCAATGATGCTCGCGGGCCTGATCCAGTCGCGCACGCGGCAGGAACTCGACAAGGTGCCCGGACTGAAACACGTTCCTGTGCTCGGCTCACTCTTCCAGTCGCGTGATTTTGCCAATGACGAGACAGAACTTGTGGTCATCATCACGCCCTATCTGGTCGATCCGACATCGAAGCAGAAACTGCGCTCCCCGGCAGACGGTTTCGCCAATGCCAGCGATGTCCAGACCCTGCTCTGGGGCAAGCTCAACCGGCTCTATGGCAAGGGCGAGCGTGAGCTCGACGGCGACACGTATCGCGCCCCAGTGGGCTTTATCGAGGAATGAGGATGAGAGCGATGAACCGCCTTCCAGCTAACGCTTTCACATTCGCGCTCTCGGCGTGCCTTCTGGCAGCTTGCCAGAGCGTGCCGCGATCGTCTGACACCACCCGTATTGAGGGCACGCCGCTGGACGCGCACCAGATCGGTGTGCGGGCGGCGAGCGAAGTGATCGAAATTCATCTCGACCCGGAATATCCGACGCTGAAACGCGCTGATCTCAATTCGCTCGACCGCTTTATCGCGGCCTATCGTGACCGCGGCCATGGCCCGCTGCGCATGGTGATGCCTGAGAATGACGCCAATCCGCAGCTGGCCGTCGAGGCGATCAAGGTCGCCCGCGAGATGGCTTGGGAAAAAGGGGTCGCCTGGGATGCGATTGCCGGCAGTGTCTATGATGCAGGCGGACGCAATGCGCCGATTGTGCTGACCTTTGATGTGTTTGAGGCGGTCGCGCCTGAATGCCGGTCGCTGGCCACCATCGATATGGGCGACGTTTCGAGCAATAATGAGATGCCGAATCTGGGATGCAGCGTGCGTCATAATATTGCAGCGATGCTGGCCGATCCGGGCGACCTGCTCGCCCGCCGCGAACTCGATCCGCGCGATTCCCGTCGCGTGTCGGTGATCATGGAAGCCTATCGCGAAGGCCAGCCGACAGCGGCCCAGGGCGGTGACGAGGAAGTCTCGATTTCGGGTGTGGGTAATAGCGGCGGCTGATCGCCGGATCCTCAGGTGTTGGAGAGTAGAGAAATGGGCAAGGAGAGCGCACTGTTCGACGACGAGCTTGACTTCGATCTGGAAGAAGAGCTGGCGCGGCTGTCCCGCGAGCAGGGCAACGCCGATACACCCGCGATGGGAGAAGATCTCCCCGTGCAGGGCGTCGACATCGATGCCCCGCAGAAGGACGTCACCTTCGAGGTCGAAACCGTGCCCGATATTCCGGCGTCGGGCGGCGACCGGCCGATCCCGGCCATCTCGATCATGGCTTTTGTTGAACAGCCCGATACGGTGCAGCTTCTGGGCGTGGTCCGCGGCGACCGCCGCATGGGCCGGGCCCAAATGGAGATTGTAGAGGGCGGGCTCGATTCCGCGATCGCCTATCTCGCGGAAAACTCGACCCCGAACCTGCTGATCGTGGAATCCCATGCGCCCGGTCCGGAAATGATCGCCCAGATCGACCAGCTCGCCGAACATTGCGACGAGGGCGTGGAAGTCATGGTGATCGGTGAAACCAATGACATTCCGCTCTATCGCCAGCTGATGGCGCGCGGTGTCAGTGAATATGTCGTGCCGCCGGTCAAGCCGGTGCAGATGATCCGTTCGATCTCCGACCTGTTTACCGACCCCGATGCGCCCTTTGTGGGCAAGTCGATTGCGGTGGTTGGCGCCAAGGGCGGGGTCGGTTCGTCAACGATTGCACACAATCTCGCCTGGGCGCTGGCCGAGAATGCCGGTTTCAATGCCACGCTGGTCGATCTTGATATCTCGTTCGGTACGACCTCGCTGGACTTCAATCATGACAATCAGCAGACTGTGATGGATGCGCTGCTCGATCCCGACCGCGCGGATGACGCGGTAATCGAAAGACTGCTCGCCAAGGCGACAGACCGGTTGTCGCTGTTCACAGCGCCCGCATCGGTTGGCGACGACCTGCCCGAAATCGCCCCTGAGGCCTATTCGAAAGTCATCGAGACGGTACGGCGCAACGTGCCCTGGATGGTGCTCGACCTGCCACATCAATGGTCGCCCTGGATCATCGAGACGCTGGTGGCCGCAGATGAGCTGATCATGGTCTGCCAGCCCGACCTGGCCTCGCTGCGCAATGGCAAGAACATGATCGATCACCTGGTCGCCAGGCGCCCGAACGATCTGCCGCCGAAAGTCGTTGTCAATATGGCCGGTGTGCCCAAGCGCCCGGAAATCCCGATAAAGGATTTCGCGCACGCTATCGGTATCGAGCCGTCGATCATTCTGCCCTTTGATCCGCAGCTGTTCGGGACCGCGTCGAACAATGGCCAGATGATATCGGAGACCGACGCGACCGCAAAACCCTCGCAGGCGATCGATCATCTTGCCTCGCTGCTGACAGGCCAGGCGGTTGCGCAGCGCCAAAAGGGTCTGTTTCAGAAGATTCTCGGCCGCTAACGGCCGCAAGAAAGGACGCCAGGAATGGGATTCGGGAGGAAAAATTCGAGTGCTGGCGCCGCCGCTGCCGTGCGCCCGGCGCCCCAGGCGCCGCCCAAACCGCAGGCCGCAGCTGGTGCGCCGCCAAAGCCTGAAACGACACGCAAGGAAATCGAGCTGAAATCCCAGCCGGACATGACGCCCGAGCCGGTCAAGCAGGTCGATAACCGTTCAGAACAGTATTTCCAGACCAAGATGACGGTCTTCAACGCGCTGATCGACACGATTGACCTGTCGCAGCTCGCCCAGCTTGATGCCGAAAGCGCGCGTGAGGAAATCCGCGACATCGTCGTCGAGATCATCGCGATCAAGAATGTTGTGATGTCGATTTCCGAGCAGGAACAACTGCTCGACGATATCTGCAATGATGTGCTCGGCTATGGCCCGCTCGAACCGCTGCTCGCGCGCGACGACATTGCAGACATCATGGTGAATGGTGCTGACACCTGCTATATTGAAGTCAGCGGCAAGATCGAGCGCACGAATGTCCGCTTCCGCGATAATGCGCAGCTGATGAATGTCTGTCAGCGCATCGTGTCCCAGGTTGGTCGACGTGTGGATGAAAGCTCCCCGATATGTGATGCGCGTCTTCTGGATGGCTCGCGTGTGAATGTGATCGCACCGCCGCTGGCGATTGATGGCCCGACCCTGACGATCCGGAAATTCAAGAAGGACAAGCTTCGTCTGCAGGATCTTGTAAATTTCGGTTCGATCTCGCCTTCGGGCGCCGAGGTGCTGCGGATCATCGGCAATAGCCGGTGCAACATCCTGATCTCTGGCGGTACCGGCTCGGGCAAGACGACGCTGCTCAACTGTCTGACCGGTTTCATCGATCCCGGTGAGCGCGTCATTACCTGCGAGGACTCGGCCGAGCTCCAGTTGCAGCAGCCACATGTGGTGCGTCTGGAGACCCGCCCGCCGAACATCGAGGGCTCGGGCGCTGTCACCATGCGCGATCTCGTCAAGAACTGTCTGCGAATGCGTCCCGAACGGATCATCGTCGGCGAGGTCCGCGGGCCAGAAGCGTTCGACCTTCTGCAGGCCATGAATACCGGCCATGACGGTTCCATGGGCACATTGCACGCCAACACCCCTCGCGAAGCGCTCAGCAGGGTGGAATCCATGATTACGATGGGCGGCTTCTCGCTGCCCGCAAAGACGATCCGTGAAATGATTGTCGGCTCCATCGATGTTGTTGTGCAGGCCTCGCGGCTCCGCGACGGTTCGCGCAAGATCATGTGCGTGACCGAGGTGATGGGCCTCGAAGGCGACACGATCATCCTTCAGGACATCCTGAAATTCGAGATGGATGGAGAGGACGAGAATGGAAAGATCGCGGGGCGCCATCGTGGGACCGGCATTGGTCGGCCGCGTTTCTGGGAGCGCGCCTCCTATTTCGGCCTGGAGAAAGAGCTCGGGGAAGCGCTGGACGCTTTGGAGGATGGACGTTGAGCCAGCAAGATATCATGCTGATCGTCCTGGCGGGACTTGCCTTCCTGGCCGTGGCAGGAATTGGTTTCGCCTTTGCTGGCGGAGACAGCAGTTCTGGCGCAGCAAAGCGGGCCAAACAATTCCAGGCCCAGCAGAAGAGTTCCCGCGGCCGCGCGCGGCGCGAAGTCCAGAGCCAGCGTAATCGCCAGAATCAGCAAATGCTGCAGAATCTGCGAGACCAGAATGAACGGCGGCGCAAATCGCTTGTGCCGCGCGATATCGGCACCCGGCTGGAGCAGGCCGGTCTCGATGTGCCGGTTTCGACTTTCTGGATCTTCTCGCTGATTCTCGGCGTGGCTTGTGGCGTGCTGGCCTTCATGTCCGGGGCTGACGGACTGGAGATCAAGGGGATCGAAGTCCGCTCGCGTCCGCTGGTGATTGCTGCAGCCGCGTTTGGCGGCGGAATGGGCTTGCCGCGATGGCTGCTCGGCATGTTAATGAAACGTCGGCACGCCAAGCTGCGCGAACAGTTTGCCGATGCAATTGACATCATTGTTCGCGGCGTCAAATCTGGCCTTCCTCTGAATGAATGTCTCCAGATAATCGGGCGCGAGAGCGCCGAGCCGCTCGGTGCGGAATTCCGTACATTGTCCGACAATCTGCGGATGGGGAACACGGTGGAACAAGCCCTGTCGAAATTCTATCGCCGGGTGCCTTTGTCCGAGGTGAATTTCTTCGTCATCGTGCTGAACATCCAGTCCAAGACCGGCGGCAACCTGTCCGAAGCGCTGGGAAACCTGTCAACGATCATCCGCTCGCGGAAGATGATGCGCGAGAAGATCAAGGCGCTGTCCTCGGAGGCCAAGGCTTCGGCAATGATTATCGGGTCGCTGCCATTCGCAGTGGGCTTGATGGTCTACTTCACGACGCCCGAATACGTCATGGAACTGTTCATCAAGCCGCTCGGCCACATGATCCTCGCGCTCGGCGCTTTCCTAATGTTTCTTGGCATCATGGTGATGCGCAAGATGATCAATTTCGATTTTTGATGGGCGGAGGCAGACAGGGTGAATCTCGAACAGTTCGCTGAAACCTATATCAACCTGCCGACGCTCGCCTCGATGCTGGCGGCGATTGCCATGTTCGCCACGGTCATGTCGATCGCCATGCCGGTGCTCAAAGGCGACAAACTCGAGACGCGTCTGAAGGCGGTGACCGAGCGGCGCGAGCAGTTGCGCAAACAGTCGCGTGCCCGTCTCGAGCAAAAAGGCACGATCCGCCGCGAGTCCAAAGGGGTGATGAGCGACGTCACCAAGAAGCTCGACCTGGGGCGCCTTCTCGAAGACCCGAATATCGAACAGAAAATGGCCCAGGCTGGCATGCGCGGGCCCGGACCGGTTGCGGCTTTCTATTTCTTCCGCTTCTCGCTTCCCTTTGCCGGCGCTGTGGCGGCTTTCTTCTACATTTTCTTCGTCAATGATCATGGTTTCCAGCCGACCATGAAGTATGGCTCGATCCTGTTTGGTGCAGCTGCCGGCTTCTATGCGCCGAACCTTTACGTTGAGCAGATCAAGTCCAAGCGTCAGGAATCGATCATGCGCGCCTTCCCGGACGCGCTTGACATGATGTTGATCTGTGTAGAGGCCGGCATGTCGATTGAGATGGCTTTTGCAAAGGTCGGATCGGAAATCGGGTCGGCCTCGGCCGAACTCGCGGAGGAACTGACGCTCACCACGGCGGAGCTATCCTACCTGCCCGAGCGCCGGCAAGCCTATGAGAACCTCGCCAAGCGAACCGGCCATGAGGGCGTCAAATCTGTCTGCATGGCGCTCATTCAGGGCGAACGCTACGGCACGCCGCTCGGCGATGCACTGCGCACAATGGCCAAGGAAAACCGCGACATGCGCATGTCGGAGGCCGAGAAGAAGGCAGCGGCCCTGCCGGCCAAGCTCACTGTACCGATGATTGTCTTCTTCCTGCCCGTTCTGTTCCTGGTCGTCCTCGGCCCAGCCTATATCAAATATCAGGAAATGAGCGGCTAGGGCGCGTTCATCTGACCCGATTGCGGCATGGCCAGGCTATCGTCGGAGGCGAACGCGTTTGCGTCTGGGGGTTTCGGCCCTTATGTTGCAGTGCAATAGTCCGTCTGGACAAATCTGGGGTCACCGAATGCTGTACAGCCTTGTCGAAATGAACAGAGCCGCAATGGCGCCGGTTCGACTGGCCGCCCGCGCGAGCCAGCTGTTCCTGGAAAACCCGCTCAATCCGCTCGGTCGAACGGAGTATGGCAAGTCGCTGGCAGCCATGTCTGACGTGTTCGAAAGCTCGACACGCTATTATGGCAAGCCTGACTGGATGCTGGAGCCCACGCGTATCAATGGTGTCGATGTCCCAGTATATCCGGAGATGGACTGGGCCAGCCCCTGGTGCAATCTCGTCCATTTTCGCCGTGATCGCGAGGCAATGGCGAAAGCGCGCGGTGAAGGGGCCGAGCCCCAGCCAATCCTGATGATCGTCGCGCCCCTCTCGGGTCATTACGCCACCCTTCTGCGGGGAACGGTAGAGGCCTTCCTGCCGACCCATGAGGTCTATATCACTGACTGGTCGGACGCGCGCATGGCACCGGTCTGGCTCGGCCGGTTCGATCTCGACGATTATATCGACCATATCCGGAGCATGCTGACCCATCTGGGCCCGGCAACGAATGTGCTGGCCGTGTGTCAGCCCGGCCCGCCAGTGCTCGCCGCCGTCTCGCTGATGGCCGAGGATGACGATCCCAATCGCCCGCTCACCATGACCTTTATGGGCTCGCCGATTGATGCACGCCGGTCGCCGACCGTGCCGAACCTGCTGGCGGAGGAACGCAGCTTCTCCTGGTTTGAAGAGAACATGATCTACACTGTGCCGGCGCCCTGGCCGGGCACTTTCCGGCGCGTCTATCCGGGCTTTGTACAGCTGTCTTCCTTCATGAACATGAACTGGGAACGCCATGTCGATGCGCAATGGCGCTTCTTCAACCACCTCGTTGAAGGCGATGGAGATGGGATCGGCAAACACCGCGGTTTCTATGACGAATATCTTTCGGTGCTTGACCTGACCGAGGAATTCTACCTGCAGACCATCCAGCGCGTGTTCCAGGAACACCACCTGGCGCGCGGTATATTTGATCATCGCGGTCGCAAGGTGAGCCCCGGGGCCGTCCGCGATGTGGCACTGATGACGGTCGAAGGCGAGAAGGACGATATCTCTGGCATTGGCCAGACCCAGGCGGCCCATGATCTTTGCGTGAATATCCCGCAGGATATGCAACTGGATTATATCCAGCCGGGCGTTGGCCATTATGGGGTCTTCAACGGGTCCCGCTTCAGCACGGAAATTGTGCCCCGGGTGAACGAGTTCATCAAGCGCTTCGGGTGTGTGCGAACCGCAGAAACGCGCGAGCGACACCTGCGCCGCGTTGTTTGAGCAGGCTCATGCCACCTCGGCTGCGAGGATGGCAGAAAGGCCTTCTCGATAGGTCGGGTAGATCGGCCGCCAGTCGAGCGCGGCCTTGGTGCGCGCATTCGAGACCCGTTTGCATTCCGAGTAAAAGCTGCGGGCCATGGCCGAGAGTTCTGCTGTGTCGAAATCAACCTCTGGCGGCAGCTCTGTCCCGAAAAGATGTGCTGCGAAGGCGATGACGTCCTGCGGTGGGGCCGGTTCATCATCGCACAGATGATAAACGCCTGTCGGGATATCCTTGTCGAGCAGGGCGCGAAGTCCTGCGGCGATGTCATCGACATGGATGCGGGAAAAGACCTGCCCCGGCTTGATGATCCGCCGGGCATTGCCCGAGCGTAGCCTGTCGAAAGCGGACCGGCCGGAGCCGTAAATGCCTGGCAGGCGCACACTGGCCAGCCGCGCGCCGGTGCTCTGCCATTGCTGTTCCGCAAGCCAGCGGCGCTCGCCGCGCAGATTGTCCGGCGAAGGCGTGGTCCATTCGAACACCCAGTTTCCACGCCGGTCGCCATAAACGCCCGTGGTGGACAGGTAAATGACGGGTGCGTCAACAGCGCTCGCGCCGAAAGCTCTGGCCACCGGGCAACCCTTCTCGCCGGGTGGAACCGAGACAAGCCAGGCGGCGCCTGTCGGAATATCGGGTTCCGTGCCCGGCCAGACGGTTACGTCCAGACCTTCCCTGCGCAGCCGGTCTGCTTTTTCGGCGCTGCGGACCGTGCCCCCGACCGTCCAGCCTTCGGCCTTGAGCTGGCGGGCAAGGTGCAGCGCGCTGAAACCCAGGCCGAAACAAAAGAGGCTGCTTTGCATATCTGTCATTTGCCGCCCCTCACTGTCATAGCTAGACCCGTCTCGCAGCCTGCCCGGAGCTTTCCCCATATGTCCAGCCTCGCCGCCGCCCTTTCCGCACTCGCACTTGCGCAATCGGCCCCGATGACAGAAGCCGGCCGCGAGATCGCTGCGGAGGAGTCGCAGAAGCTCGCCGAGTGCCGGGCCCTGACCGAAACCGAGCCTGAACGGGCCTATGAAATGGGGCTGGCCTGGCTTGGAAATGGCAACCGGCCGGCGGCGCGCCATTGCACAGCCCTTGCAATGATTGCGCTGGAGCATTTTGAAGAAGGCGCCATGCGGCTCGAAGAGCTCGCCAATGCTCCGGATGCCGGAACAGTGGAGGCTCGCGCGCTTTACCTGTCTCAGGCTGGGAATGCCTGGCTCGTAGCCGGGCTGCCGGAGGCGGCGATCACAACGCTGGAGGGCGCCAGCCGACTACGCCCCGGCGACCCCGACCTGATGGTCGATCTTGCATCGGCCCGTCTCGCCCTTGGCCAATGGCGCGAGGCGACACGCCAGCTGAACGCGGCGCTGGAACTCGCACCGGGCGATCCGGGTGCGCTTGGCCTGCGGGCGCGGGCGCTGAAGGAACTTGACCAGTTCGAGGCTGCGCTGGCCGATGTGAATGCGGCGCGACTTGCCGCGCCGGATGATATCGATCTGCTCGTCCTGCGCGGTGAAATTCGAGAAGCCCGGCGCTTGTCTCGCTGACCTGGATTTGCGGGCCACATTCGTCATGAATGAACAAGGACTGAATGAGCGCCCAAGCCGGTGTTCACAGGGCGTGTCCCTATAAGATGGCAGGCTGAACTCGATAAAAGGGCTGGCAGTTTCATGCAGGACTTCTGGAACGATTTTGATATCAATCAATATTTACCGACTGCAATTGCGTGGGCGACCAATGTACTCCTCGCAATCTTCATTCTCATCGTCGGTTTCTGGATTGCCGGTCGGGTCGGGAAATTCATTCGCGGCATGGGCGCGCGTCATGAACGTCTCGATGACACGCTGTTCCATTTCCTCGGCAGCGTCGCGCGCTACACGATCCTGGCATTTGTTTTCATCGCTGTGCTCAATCGTTTCGGTGTGGAGACCACGTCGATTGTCGCGCTGCTCGGTGCAGCCGGCCTTGCGGTCGGCCTCGCGCTTCAGGGCGCGATGTCGAACCTGGCCGCCGGCGTCATGCTGATGATCTTCCGGCCTTACAAGTCCGGGGATTTCATTGATGCGGCCGGGCGTTTCGGCCAGGTCGGCGAGATCTCGCTTTTCACCACTGTCCTGCAGACGTTCGACAATCAGCATATCATCATCCCGAATGGACAGATCTGGGGCGACCAGATCGTCAATCACAGCCACCATCCCGTGCGCGGTGTCGATATGACGTTCGGCATTTCCTACGACTCCGATATTGATACCGCCCGTGCGGCAATTGCCGAGGTGTTCGCGAGCCATCCCCATATCCTCAGGGATCCGGCCCCGTTCATCGAGGTCTCGACGCTCAATAACAGCTCGGTCGATTTCATCACGCGCCCCTTCTGTGAGGGTGCACACTATTTCGATGTGCTCTATTCCGTGCCGGAACTGGTAAAGAAGGCGCTGGACAAGGCCGGCGTCGAAATTCCGTTCCCGCACCGGAAAGTCATCCTGTTCAAGGGCGACGAATAGGCGCTATTGATACAGGCGCCGCAAGGCCCGGGAAGCCTCCGTGACGTTGCGGAGGCTTTTTCTTTTGAATGTCTGCTGCATAGGTCACGGCAGGGTCGGTCTTTACCCGGCAAGAATGAAAAAAGGCGGGCAGCGATGAAGGATAATGCTCTCGATATTGCCGTGGCGGGCGCGGGGATTGGCGGGCTGGCAAGCGCGGCTTTTCTTGCCCGGCTAGGTCATCGCGTCGAGGTGTTTGATCGTTTCGATGCGCCGGCGCCGGTGGGCTCGGGTCTGATGCTGCAGGAGACGGGTCTTGCTGTGCTGGACCGGCTTGGCCTGCGCGGGGCGGCGGAAGACCTTGGCGCGACCATCACTCGACTGCATGGCGCGCGCGTCCCCGGCGGGCGAAGCGTCCTGGATGTGCGGTTTCACAAACTGACACCCGGACTGAAAGCTGTTGGTATCCAGCGTCACGCCTTATTTACGCTAATGTTCGAGGCGGCCATCAAGGCCGGTGCGCAATTGAATGCCGACATGGAAATTGCGCAAGCCGACACAATCAGCGGCTATCTGACCACGGTTCGCGGGCGACGGATGGGGCCGTTCGACCTTGTCGTGGATGCGATGGGCGCCCGCTCGCCCTTGTCGGATGAGCCGCGACGCGACCTGCCCTTTGGTGCCCTCTGGGTCACGCGGCCCTGGCCGATGGATGTCTATTTTCCGGAAGACGCCCTGGAACAGCGCTATCGCCGCGCTGACCGGATGGCTGGCGTCATGCCGTCGGGGCGCGCCGAGCCCGGCGGGCCGGACACAGCGACCTATTTCTGGTCGCTGGCCACCCGCGATCACAAAAGCTGGCGTGCGATGCCGCTGGCAGACTGGAAAGAGGAAGCCATTGCCCTGTGGCCGGAAACCGAAAGCCTTATTGCCCCCTTGCAGGATCATGACGAGCTGGCTTTTGCCCGCTACCGGCACCGCACGAACAAGCGCCCCGCGATGGGCCGGCTTGTTCATATCGGTGACAGCTGGCATGCCGCCTCGCCGCAATTGGGGCAGGGCGCCAATATGGCCCTGCTGGATGCCTGGGCCCTGTCGATGGCCTTTCGGGACCAGCCGCGCGATGCTGCCAGCGTCTCTGCCCGCTACCTCAATATGCGCCGCAGCCATGTCGGCCTCTACCAGGCGATGAGCCGGCTGTTCACGCCGGTCTACCAGTCCCATTCGCGCCTGCTGCCTGTCTTGCGTGACTGGGTCGCTGCGCCGCTGACACAGGTGCCGCCCGCCCCGATGCTTCTCGCGGCCATGGTGTCGGGCGCGTTCGGTCGCCCCTTGCGCCGGCTCGGTCTTCTGGACCAGAAGTAAGTCATGTCCACACAGCGCACCTATCGCGGAGACGAGCCCGTCCGCGTCAACAAATGGCTTGCCCAGCAGGGCGTCTGCTCGCGCCGTGAGGCGGAAGCGCTCATCGAGGGCGGGCTTGTTGCGATCAATGGGGAGAAGATCACCTCTCCCGGCCACAAGATCGCCCCCGGCGAGACGCTGACCCTGCTTGAAAAGGCCGAGCGCAAGCTGGCCACCCGGCTCACGGTCCTGCTCAACAAGCCGGTCGGCTATGTCTCCGGCACGCCGGAGGGTGAACAGATCCCCGCCGTGCGCCTGCTCACGAAAAAGGCGCTGCAGGGAGAGGCTTCGGTGCTGCCCTCGCGCCGGCACAAGCTCGCGCCCATCGGCCGGCTCGACCAGGACAGCCATGGCCTCCTGATCCTGTCTGAAGATGGCGTGGTGGCCAAGGCTGTCATCGGCCCGGATGCGCGGATGGAGAAGGAATACGAGGTGCGTGTGCGCGGTGATATCACGCCGGCCAGGCTCGCCCAGCTGCGCCATGGGCTCAGCCTTGACGGGCGACGCCTGAAAGCGGCCGAGGTGAGCGATGAGGGCCGGGGCTGGCTGCGTTTCATTCTGCGCGAGGGGCGCAACCGGCAGATAAGGCGCATGTGCGACCTTGTCGGCCTGCGCGTGATCGACCTCAAACGCGTGCGCATCGGCCCGGTTGCTCTGGGCGACCTCGCTGAAGGCAAATGGCGCGAATTACAGCCCGAAGAGCGCAGCGCCCTGATCGCCGCCGGCCAGCCGAAACGGCGGGGTTAGCCCTCATCCCTCATCAGAGCGGCCGGATGCGTGCCTGTGCTGGTTCCAATCGTTCGTTTTCATCGGGTCGGCAGAGACATGAGTTCAAAGGCGCTCATCCAGAGCGAAGGCGAAGGACGAGCGCCTTCCTGCATCTGATGCAAGCCTCTCGGGTCAGGCTCATCCTTCGCCTTCGCTCACGATGAGCCAGATGGAGAACCGCTGACAGCGAACATAATTGATTGAAGCCAAACCGACAGCTCCCGGCGATGCGCCGGCATTACACGCGTCCCCCCTCAAATGCTCACCGCATCATCGGGCTCGTCTTCTCCCAGCGCCTGGACTTTCAGGCCCGTGACCTGGTTGCGCAGGCGGCGCAGGACGTCGAAACGGTGGCCGTGGAAGACGAAACACTGGCCCGGTTCGGGGATCGTCTGGGCTTCATGGATCACGAGGCCGGCCACGGTGACCGCTCCCTCATCGGGCAGGTTCCAGCCGGTTGCCCGGTTGAGGTCGCGGATCGTCACCCAACCATCGACATTGACCGACCCGTCCGGCTGCGGGCGCACGCCCTGCACCGGCACGTCATGCTCGTCGCGGATATCGCCGACAATCTCTTCAAGGATGTCCTCCAGCGTCACCAGCCCCTGAAGCGCGCCATATTCATCGACGACGAGGGCGAAATGGCTGCGCCTTTGCAGAAACTGGTCGAGCTGGTCCTGCACCGGCGTGGTTTCCGGCACAAACCAAGGCTCGCGCAGAATGTCGCCAATATCGAGCTCATCAAGATCGCCGCCGCCCGCAGCGATCACGCGCAGAAGATCCTTGGCATGCAGGACGCCGATAATCTCCTCCTGGTCGCCGCGATAGAGCGGCAGGCGCGTGTGCGGGCTCGCCAGCGCCTTCATCACGAGTTCGCGTGAGCTGAGATCGGCGTCGAGCATATTGATATTCTTGCGATGGATCATGACCTCCTCGATGGTGAGGTCCATGATGTCCAGCGCGCCGACGAGCCGGTGGCGTTCGGCCTGGCCCATGCCGCCTTCGGAATGGTGGTATTCGACGACGCCGCGGATTTCCTCGTCAAAGGCGACCATATCCCCGGCTTCCCTCACACCGATCATCCGCAGGGTGATGTTCACCACGACCTGGATGCCGATGATGATCCAGCCGACAGCAGAGACCAGCCAGCCAATCGGGCGCGCCACGCTCATCGCCATCGCATCGGGCCGGGTGATCGCATAGGTCTTGGGCAGCACTTCTGCAAAAACAAGGACAAGGATCGTCATCAGGGCCGTGGCGAGCGCCGTGGCCAGCCCGCCCGGCCCGAAGAGTGAGATAAACAGCGAGGTGGCGAGCGCAGATGCGAGGATATTGACGAGATTGTTGCCAAGCAGGATGGCGCCGATCAGGCCCTCACGGTCGGCAAGGAGGCGGTTGACGGCGGCCGCGCGCGGGTCGCCCTCCTTCTCCAGCCCGTGCATCCTTGCTCGCGAGGCGGCCGTCAGGGCGGTCTCGGACCCTGAAAAGAAGCCCGACAGGGAGAGCAGGCACAAAATGGCGATGGCAGTTCCGATGATCATCAGGTCTTGTCCGCAGCGGCCTCTGTTTCGAGAAATGCGAGCAGGTCCGCAAGATCGGCCTCGGGTTGTATGAAGGCGCGTCCGATCCCGCGCATGAGGATCAGCGGCAGGGCATTTCCGCGAACCTTCTTGTCCTGCTTCATATGTTCAAGGAGCTCGTGCGGGCGATAGGGGCCACCATTGAGAAGTCCGATACGGGTCGGCAGGCCCGCTGCGCGCAGCACCTGTTCGGCGCGTGCGGCCTGGCGCTCGCTCATCAGGCCGGTGCGAACCGAATAGCGCGCGGCGAGCCCCATGCCGCAGGCCACAGCCTCTCCATGCAGGAGCTGCTGGCCATAGCCATTGGCCGCTTCCAGCGCATGCCCGAATGTGTGCCCGAGATTGAGGAGCGCGCGCACGCCGCCTTCGCGTTCATCCTGGGCAACGATCTGCGCCTTGGCCTCGCATGAACGCGACACCGCTTCGGTGAGTGCAAGCTCATCCAGTGCCATGACCTCAGGGCCATGCGCCTCAAGCCAGTCAAAGAATGCGGCGTCTCCGAGAAGGCCGTACTTGACCACCTCTGCATATCCGGCCGCGCGCTCCCGCATGGGCAGCGTCGCCAGCGTGGATGTGTCGGCGAGCACCAGTCGCGGCTGGTAGAAGGCGCCGATGAGGTTTTTTCCCTGCGGCGCGTTGATGGCGGTCTTTCCACCGACTGAACTGTCGACCTGGGCCAGCAGCGTCGTGGGAACCTGTACGAAGCCCATGCCGCGCTTCATGAGGGCAGCGGTCAGGCCGGCAAGGTCGCCGATCACTCCGCCGCCGAGCGCAACAAGCACATCTCCGCGATTGGCGCCGGCCTCCAGTAGCCAGTCAAGCGCTCCGGAAAGCTCTTGCATCGACTTGCTCGCCTCGCCCGGCGCGAGAGTGAGGGTCCTTGCTTCCAGGCCGGCGCGCCCCAGAGATGCTTCAAGTCGTCGCAGATGGTGGTGGGCGACAGTCTCGTCGGTCATGATGAAGGCACGCGCTGCGCTTGTGAGCGGGGCAATCTGCGAGCCGCAGCTATCGATCAGGCCCGGCCCGATCAGGATGTCATAGCGCCGCGCGCCCAGCTCGACGGCGACCTTTCGCAAATGGCGTGTCTTTGTTGTATCGCTCATGTCGGCTTCCATTCTCTCAGCGCTTCAAGGATGGCACGCACTGTCCGGTCGTGTGGACCGTCCTGGCTGTGCACTGAAAGATCTGCCTGCGAGTAGATGGGTTCGCGCTCATGGAACAGGCGCCGCAAGACGCCCTTGGGGTCTGGATCGCGCAGCAATGGGCGGCTGTCACGGCGTGATACCCTTTTCCACAGGGTTTCGAGATCGGCATTGAGCCAGACCGTCACGGCCTTATCGCGCAGCAGTGCACGTGTGGCCGGGTCGAGATAGGCTCCGCCTCCCGTGGCCAGCACATGGGGCGCCTGACCAAGCAGGCGTTCGAGCACACGCCGCTCGCCACGGCGGAACTCGGCTTCGCCATGGATCGCGAAAATGTCGGCTATCGACAGGCCGGCTGCCTTCTCGATCTCGGCATCGCTGTCGAAGAAGTCCCGGCCAAGGGAATCGGCCAGCCGTTTGCCAACGGTCGATTTGCCCGCACCCATCAGCCCGACCAGCGCAATTGTGCGATTTGCATATGGCGCCATGTTGTGGCCCGAATTGGCGAGCGGTGTTGTGTCTGCGCCCATGGTCTTTTCGGTTCCTGTCACTCTGTCCTATATGCTGCGGACGTGGTGGGCAATGTCTGTCGGCCGGTGAAGCTCTTGAAGGGCCCGATGATGCGAAAATGGCTGATCCTGATAGTATTGCTGCTGTTGGCGCTGGGTGCCCTTGCAGCTTGGCTGGCATCCGGTGTGGATGCTGCGCGCCCACCGTCTGGTGAGGTCAGGATGGAGGTCGAGAATGTTTTCTAGGTTGCTCAAAGCCACCGCGATCCTGACCGTCGCATCGCTAGCCCTGCCAGCCGCAACGTCGCAGGTTGAAGTGGGAGGGCTCGGCGCTGTTGATCCGTTCGGGGTCGGTTTTCTCGAAGAAGGTGAGCGCGCCATGCCCACAGACATGTGGAAGGCCTCGCGCACCGAAGACCTGCTTCCACTCATGCGCAAGGTGCGCACCCGCAATCTCACGCCGGCTGAACGCAGCCTGCTGCGCCGGGTCGCACTGTCGCCGGCGGCGCGCCCGAATGGCGAGGATGCCAGCGAGGTTCTCGCCGAGCGTGCGCGCATCCTCTACGAGCTTGGCGAGGCCGAGGCGGCGGCCGACCTGATGGCGCGCCTTGATGAGAATGCCCGCGGGATTGATGGCGATGCCGTCTCCGTTGATCTGCAGTTGGCGCTGGGGAGTGAGCGCAGCGCCTGCGCACGGGTGCCGTCCGAGCCTGGCGAGGGCGCTTTCTGGGCCCGGTTGCGTGCTGTGTGCGCCGTCCTGAATAATGATCAGCCTGCCGCTGAACTGGCGGTCGAATTCGCACAGTCCGCTGGTGTAAATGATGACTGGTTCTACAAGGCCGTGCTGTCTCCGGCGCTGCCAGAGGGGGCCGACCGGCCGCCGGCGAAATTCGACACGGGCCTCAATCTGGCCCTCTCGACCAAGCTGGGGCTTGAGCCGCCGGACAATGCGATCACCCCGACCCGGCCGGACCTCGCCACGGCGATGGCCACGCGCCAGTCGCTGCCCGTTTCCGTGCGTGTGTTGGCTGCGGGCGTTGCCGCAGAGGCAGGCCTGATGGATGCGCGCACACATCGCCGCCTGTATTCCGAACTGCTCAAGGGTGAAGGCTTCAAGCCGGCGCGCCCCATAGAAGTAGCGGTTCTTGCCTTCGATGAGGCCGGCACCGATGATGGAGAACGTGCCCGCAAGCTTGCGATGGCGTTGCGTTCATCTTCGGCCAATCCGGCGCGGTTCGCCGCAGCCTCGCGCCTGTTCGCGAATGACCTCGCCCGCTTGCCCCGAAACCGCGACACCGTGCGCCACGCGCTCACCTTTGCCCAGGCCGAACTCGCGACGGGCAATCTCCAACGGGCTGAAGCTTGGAGCCGGGCGGTACGGATCAAGGACGCCCCACCCATAAATGATTTTGCTCATGCGATGATTGACGGGCTCATCCTGCTATCGAAGGGGCGCGCTGATCGCGCCGCGCTCAATGAGGTGGCCGGGCGAGTTGTCGAGCATGCCAAGGGCGCGCAGCGCAAGGCGCAGGCGGCAAGACTCTTCGCTTTGTGGACCGCGCTCGAAATGCCACCGCCTGCGCCAGCCCGCGCTCTTATGGCGGCCCAGCCGCCGAACCCGGAAGCGGGCGGGTCCGACTGGCGGATGCTGGCGATCGGAGCGGCTGCCGAAGCTGACGCGGCGGGCGAGGCGGTCCTGTCGATCCTGTCGCTCACCCGCGGCGATCCAAGCCGGCTGCCGGAAGCCGACATGATCGCCATCATCGATGCGCTTGCCGCGATCGGCGCCGACGATGTTTCGCGCGACCTCGCATTGGAAGCCGCTGGATACTGGAAATCGATCCGCTAGCAGTTTCCTAACGCTTGAAAGGCGATATCCCCTGTCATGAGTGACAGGGTACGGATCGAGGCGTTCCTCGAAATGATGAGTGCAGAGCGCGGCGCGGCCAGCAACACGCTTGAGGCCTATGCCCGCGACCTGCTGGATGCGTCACAGGCGCTTGGCGGCGGCCTTGCGCAAGCGAGCGCCAGCGATCTCGCACAGCTCCAGCAGGATTTCGCCACCCGTGGTTTCGCAGCCTCCACCGTGGCGCGGCGAATGTCCTCGCTGCGACGCTTCTTCCGTTTCGAGTTTCAGGAAGGCGAGCGCCGCGACGACCCTACGACGAAGCTGGAGGCGCCGCGTGCCGCCCGCGAGGTGCCCGATGTGCTCTCGCGAGACGAAGTGGTGCGTTTGCTGGACGCCTGCGGTGAGGATGCCCGCCTGACCTGCCTGATCGAATTGCTCTATGGCACTGGCCTGCGCGCGAGCGAGCTTGTTGGCCTGCCACTGGGCGCCCTGCCGCGTCGTCGCAAGGGGCGCTGGGAAAGCGCCGAGATCACTGTGCGCGGGAAGGGGGGGCGCGAGCGAATCTGCCCGCTTGGCCCGCCCGCGCTCAAGGCTCTCGATGCCTGGCTGGAGACGCGCGACAGCCACCTGCCCAAGTCCGGGCCGGCGCGTGAGCGGGCGGCGAAATTCCTTTTTCCTTCACGCGCGGCCAGCGGCCACATGTCGCGCCGGCGCCTCGGCCAGATGCTGGACGGGCTGGCGCATGCTGCGGGGATCGCAGCCGAGCGGGTTTATCCTCATGCCCTGCGTCATGCCTATGCCACTCACCTCTTACAGGGCGGCGCGGACATGCGCAGTGTCCAGACCCTTCTCGGCCATGCCGATATCTCGACGACGCAGATTTATACTCACGTCCTGACCGATGAGTTGCAGGAACTGCTGGAAACCGCGCACCCGCTTGCGACCGGTGAATAGAATCGTACGCTGTTCTTCCTTTCAGCCAGTTGACTTCCCCAGGGGTCACCGCGGCGCTCTGTAATAAAGAAGATTGGAGGAGGCCCCATGAAGGTCGCAGCCCTGAAGAAACCCGGCGGACTCGAGAACATCGTCATTGAGGAGCGGCCCGACCCGGCGCCCGGTCCCGGCGAAGTGATGATGCGCTGTCGTGCCAGCTCGCTGAATTTCCATGATTTCGCTGTTGTTTCGGGAATGATTCCCTGTGATGACGGGCGGATCCCGATGTCCGACGGTGCTGGCGAAGTCGCCGCAGTCGGTGCCGGCGTCACGCGCTTCATGCCGGGTGATATGGCGGTGTCGACCTTTTTCCCTGGCTGGACCTCCGGTGGACCGGAATTGCCCAAACTTCTCGGCGTTCCGGGCGATCATGCCGACGGATTCGCGGCCGAATATGTGGTGATGCCGGAAACGGCGCTGACCCGCGCACCCGAAGGCTATAGCGTCGCTGAGGCCGCTACGCTGCCCTGCGCGGCCCTGACCGCCTGGCGCGCACTGATGGTGGAAGCGAAGATCAAGCCGGGCGACTGGGTGCTGACCCAGGGCACGGGCGGAGTGTCGATCTTCGCCCTGCAATTCGCCAAGGCCGCAGGCTGCCGCGTGATCTCAACCTCGTCTTCGGATGAGAAACTCGACAAGCTGAAATCGCTCGGCGCCGATCATCTCATCAATTACAAGGAAAATCCCGAATGGGGGAAAACCGCCAAAGAGATCACCGGCGGGCGCGGCGTCGATGAAGTGGTCGAGATCGGCGGGCCGGGCACGCTCGCACAATCGATCACGGCCAGCCGGATCGGCGGGCATATCTCGCTGATTGGCGTGCTCACCGGCATTTCCGGCGAAGTGCCCACGGCCCAGCTGTTCAGCGCCAATATCACGCTCAAGGGGATCACAGTCGGCTCGCGCGACGAGCAGGAAGACATGATCGCAGCCATCGAGGCCAATGGCATCAAGCCTGTGATCAGCGACCGTTTTCCGCTTGCCGAGCTGGCCGGCGCTTTTGCACACCAGGCCGCTCAGAAGCATTTCGGCAAGATCGTGGTCGATATCTGAACGGGGACCGTAACCTGCCCCGGGGCTGCGCTCAGGCCTCAACGCGCAGCCAGACTGCACAGGCATCGTCCCGGGTCTTGATCCGGCCCATCCGGACATTGTCGGCGTCGGCGCCCTCCATGGCGCGCAGTTTTTGCAGCGCGCCTATCAGGCCGTTTTCACGCACATAATCGACGAGCGCGGGCGGGGTCATTTCGCGATAAGGTGAGACAAGCCGGTAGAAACCGTCGCTCATCAGCAGAATGTCGGTGCCGCCCGGCAGTGACACTTCGCGGCGCTCCAGATGATCTGCCGCACCCGGATCGAGGCCAAATATAGCCCGGCCGGGCGTGTTCTGCAGTCGCCGCGCCCCGCGCAAGGCCTCCAGCCGGTCCTCGACAGACATGGCAAGCAGGGCTTTCGCGGCGGCGGTCTCATCCTCGGCCTTCTCCGGCGTGCCGATGAGTTCCGCTTCACCCGGCCCGGCCGAGACAATGGCCATACAATCCCCCAGCCAGCAGAATTCAGCCAGGCCCGGCCTGGTGATCCGCATCCAGATGCCCGCCGCAATCGGAGATGCCTCCAGCGGCAGGCTGTCCAGTGAGATTTCGCTCTCGCGTGCGGCTGCGCTGCGGACATCCTTGAGGACGGACTCGAAATAGGCGGTGGCCGGCTCATCGGTCGCCGGAGCCTTCATGAGGCGCGTGCTCAGCGCTTCGGCCATCCAGGCTGCGCCGCTCTCGGCACGCGGAAAAGGTGCCAGGTCGCTGACATCCGTGGCGCCATCAAGCAACCAGGCCGTGCCCGCACCGAGATCGCATCCGAACCGGTCATCGCCGGTGCGCCCCGGCTTGCCCGGGTCATTGATCGTTTCGAGAACATCCAGTGCGCTGCTCATGCATCCCCTCCCCGGCGCGCCGCATCGTTCAGCTGGCAAGCCGCTCCATTTCCGCGTCTGACAATTCGGAATTGTCATAGACATTCTGGACGTCATCGAGCTCGTCCAGCGCGTCGAGCAGCTTCATCAGCGTATCGGCATGGTCGCCCTCAACCGGGACGGTGTTCTGGGGACGCCAGACCAGTTTGGTCGACTTCGCCTCCACTTCGGTCCAGGTCTCGTCCAGCGCCGCTGCGACTTCGTTCAGGTCTTCGCGCGCCGTATAGATGACGAAGGTTTCTTCTTCTTTCTGGACATCTTCGGCGCCCGCCTCGATCGCGGCCATCATCACCTCGTCCTCATCGCCGATCTCGGCGGGGTAGATGATCTCGCCGACCTGGTCGAAGCCGAAACTGACCGAGCCTGTCTCTCCCAGATTGCCGCCATTCTTGGAGAAGGTGGAACGGATATCGCTGGCCGCGCGGTTCTTGTTATCGGTGGAGGCCTCCACGATGATGCCGACCCCGCCGGGGCCGAAACCCTCATAGCGGATGTCCATATAATCATCGCCGTCCCCGCCCGCGCCTTTGTCGATGGCGCGCTTGATATTGTCCTTGGGCATGGACTCGCCCTTGGCATTCTTGACCGCCAGGCGCAGGCGCGGATTGGCATCCGGGTCAGGCCCGCCAAGCTTTGCCGCGATGGTGATTTCCTTCGACAGCCGCGAGAAAAGCACTGCGCGCTTTTTGTCCTGCGCACCCTTGCGGTGCTGGATATTCGCCCATTTACTGTGGCCGGCCATGGGGGTCTTGCCTCTTTTGATCCGTATTCGCCTGTTCGAGAACGGGTCTATCGCAAGCGCGTGCGGGAGGGAAGATCAGGCCGGCAGGGTCTCAGACCGAAACGCCGGCCTTTTCAGCATCGGCGAGGAAGGCGGCCAGTCCCTTGTCTGTCAGGGGGTGATTGGCCAGGCTCTTCAGGACCTCTGGTGGCAATGTTGCAACATCGGCCCCGGCGAGCGCCGAGAGGCGGACATGGTTCGGGCTGCGGATCGAGGCCGCGAGGATCTGCGTGTCGAACAGGAAATTGTCATAGATGGTACGGATTTCCTCGATCAGCTCCATGCCGTCGATATGGATATCGTCCAGCCGCCCGATAAAGGGCGAGATGAAGGCCGCGCCGGCCTTGGCTGCGAGCAGAGCCTGATTGGCCGAGAAACACAGCGTAACATTCACCGCCGTGCCCTCATCTGTCAGGACCCGGCAGGTGCGCAGGCCGTCCCAGGTGAGCGGCACTTTCACCGCGACATTTTCAGCGATGGCAGCAAGTTTGCGGCCCTCGGCGAGCATCGTCTGATGATCGGTGGCGACAACCTCAGCGCTGACCGGCCCGGGGGTGATCTCGCAGATTTCGGCAATAATCTCAGCGAAAGACCGACCGGATTTGGCCACCAGGGAAGGGTTCGTAGTGACGCCGTCGATCAGGCCGGTTTCGGCCAGTTCCCTGATGGCGTCGGTCTCAGCGGTGTCGATGAAGAATTTCATTTGGCCAATCCTTGCCGCGATTGTCTGGGTTTCCGCCGCGAGCCTTTAGCAGGGAACCGGGGATGCGGCCAGCGTCGCGGCGCGCCAGTCCGCCTCAGCTGAGCGGGCGGGGCGGGTATCCGGCTGCCGATAGCGCCTCGACCACTTCCTGAGTGTGCTGGCCGTCGCGTGTCTCGATGAGAATATCGAACTCCGCACCCTTGGCCGGAACATCCAGCGCGATGCGGTTATGGGCCACTTCAATGATATTCGCGCCGGCATCGCCTATGATCCTGGAGACAAGTGCGAGGAGGCCCGGCCGGTCGTCGCCGATGATCCGGATATTGCTCAGCCGGTTCTCGCGCACAAGCGCGCGGGTCATCACCGATGCCAGCAGTCGCAGGTCGATATTGCCGCCACACAGGACAAGGCCGACCCGTCGCCCCGAGAAGCGCGCCGGATGGGCGAGAAGCGCAGCGAGCCCCGCCGCACCGGCTCCTTCGGCAATGGTTTTCTCGACATCGGCATACAGCGTTATGGCCCGCTCCAGATGCTCTTCCTCGACCAGCAAAACCTCGTCGACCAGCGCTCGGGCGACCGTCAGGCCAACCTCGCCCGGCGTTTTCACCGCGATGCCTTCGGCGATTGTCGCCCCGCCGGTCTGCATCTCCCGGCCAGCCAGTGCAGCATATAAGGCCGGATACATTGCCGCCTCCACGCCGACCACGGATATGTCCGGTTTCATGGCTTTCGCGGCGGTCGCAATGCCGGCGATCAGCCCGCCACCGCCGACGGGTATGATGAGCGTGTCCAGGTCGGGCATCGCATCGAGCATTTCCAGACCGACCGTCCCCTGGCCCGCTGCAATCAGCGGGTCGTCATAGGGGTGTATGAATGTATAGCCTTCGCGGTCGCGCAGGCTGAAGGCATGTTCGGTTGTCTCGACGAGTGTGTCGCCTTCCAGAATCACGCGGGCTCCATGGTCTCGTGTCTGTTTGACCTTGGTGAAAGGCGTCGTCTTCGGCATCACGATCGTAGCGGGTATACCCAGGCGGCGGGCGTGATAGGCCACGCCCTGGGCATGATTGCCCGCCGACATGGCGATGACGCCGGCCGCTTTTTCTGCTTCGGTGAGGTTGGTCAGCTTGTTCAGGGCGCCGCGCTCCTTGAAGCTGGCCGTGAACTGCATGTTCTCGAACTTTATCCAGACGTCCGCGCCGGTGATGCTTGAAAGGGTTTCCGACCGTTTCATCGGCGTGCGTTCGACCTGCCCTTCCAGTACGGCGGCCGCAGCACGAACATCGTCGATGGTGAATGGCATGTCTTTGCTCATCGGGCACGCTCGGCGCTGGTGTTGGCTGGAAGCGGGCGAACCTAGGCAAGGCGCTCGCCGTGCGCAAGATCAGCTACCGATAGCGTGCAGTTCCGGCCCGTGTTTGCGCAGCCAGTCCCTTTGGCGTTTCCAGTCGGGGCGGCAATGCGCGACTTGTGCCCAGAAGGCCGCAGAGTGGTTCATCTCAATCCGGTGGGCCACTTCGTGGGCCGCCACATAGTCGAGAACATCGGGCGGCGCGCAGATGAGGCGCCAGGAAAAGGACAATCGCCCGTCATGGCTGCATGAGCCCCAGCGCGAGCGCGTGTCCTTCACTGTTATTCGCTGGATTGAGACGTTGAGGGTTTCCGCATGGCGCTGCACCGCGTCTGAAATGTCCGAAATGGCCGCCTTGCGAAGATAGCGGTTGACGCGCGCGCCGAATGTCTCGGGCGCGCCGGGCGCGCTGAGTGTCAGGGTCGGTTCGGTGACCAGCCGCGCGATCCGTCCCGGCCCGTCGAGGCTGAGGCGGCACGGCTCGCCGCGAAGCGGAAATACTCCGCCTGGAAGAAAATGCACCGGCTCCGGCGTTGCGGCGAGCCGGCTGGCAATCCAGTCCACGCGCTCGGCGGCGAAGGCGACCGCTGCGGGGATCTGGCGGGGATGGGGGGCGACGGCCACGGCTTCGCGATTACGCTCATCCAGACGCAGGATCAGGCGCCGGGCGCGCGGATTGACCTCGACACGAACGGTCACTTCGAGACCGTCTGCTGTTCTCAACGCCATTTTCTGGCCATTCTCACGGAACATGTTAAACCCGAATCGCCTTGAGGTAAGTGTAGGACTTCACCACAATACCTGAAACGTCACCACGAAACTGGGGATCGACAAATGAAACATCTGTTTTTAAGCGCAGCGGCCATCGCGCTCCTCGCCGCCTGCGGCGGCGAAGACAATGGCGATGTCAGCAAAGACATCGCCGGTGCCGGCGAAGCCGCCGTCAAGAGTGCCGAGAATGCGATGGAGGATCTGGGCAAGATCACCCTGCGCAAGGGCGATGCTTCGGAAGCCTCTGATGCGCTGGCCGCCATGTCGCTGGACACCTCAGGCGCGGGCCGGCTGGACTTTGCGGGTAGCAACACTGATGGCGCTGGTGCGAGCTTCGACAATCTGACCTTCACTGTACCGGACGAGGATACCAGCTTCACGATCGCCGAAATGACGTTTGACGGCCTCGACATGACTGATGCCGGGGCCAGCTTCGCCAAGCTCAGCCTGTCGGGCATCACGATTACACCGGGCGAAAATGAAGACAGCCAAGGTGAGATCACCATTGGCGGCATGGAGCTGATCAATCCGTCGCCCGCGCTTGCGGCCTGGGTTGCCAGCCTGAACGGCCAGGGCGAGCCCGGCCCGTTCCCGGCAGGTGAAGATCTGTCCTTCGATCGCTGGAACGTCTCCGATATCGATATGCAGATCGAGGACAATGGCGACGATGTGAGCTTCTCACTCGATTCCATCGAGCTTGGCGGCGTCAATGCTGATGAAATGGCCGTTGCCGCGATCAGCGGGATCAAGCTCGACGGCATGGCAGACGATGTGCCCTTCGACATGAAGCTCGGTTCAATGAACCTGGTGGGCGCGAATATCAATTTCCTCGAAGCCATGCGCAACAATGCCGGCGACGAAGAGGAAATGGCCGCTGCGGTAATGTCGGCGATGTATGAAAACCCGATGGATCCGGGCTATGACAGCGTCATCATCGATGATCTGGCATTTAATGCGGGCGGAATAAATTTCGCCATGCCCAGTCTCAATGCCTCGATCGAGCGCAATGCTGACGGCCAGCCAGTGAAATATGTCACCCAGCCTTACAAGATGACGCTCAGGGCGGATGCCGAAGGCGGTGAGCCGGGAAGTCAACTGGCCGGCGCGCTCGGCATGGTGGGCTATGAAGCCCTTGAACTCTCCGGTGCGGGCGTTTCGAACTATGACCCCGAAACCGATACGATAAGCCTTGAAGCCGGCAGCAACTATTTCAAGCTGAAGGATGGTTTCGAGATGCGGTTGGGCGGCGAGGTTGAAGGCTATAGTGCCTATGCCAAGTCATTCGCCGGAATGGATTTCGAGGATATGATGGATGGCGGCGAGCCAGACGAGCAGATGATGCAGGAGGCTGTCTCCAAGCTGAAACTGCATGGTTTCACGCTTCAGCTGACCGATGATTCGATGGTCGACCGGCTATTCAACCTGGCCGCCGCCCAATCCGGCGAGGATCCTGCACAGCTGCGCACCCAGGTGATCGCGATGACATCCATGGCACCGATGATGGCCGCAGAAAGCGGTGTCGATATGGAAATCGTCAATGATGCGGTGACTGCGATTCAGGGCTTCATGCAGGAGCCGGGTACGCTGACGCTGTCATTGAAACCGGAACAGCCATTGTCGATGGAATCCATCGCCGCGATGGAAGACCCGAGCCAGCTGACCAAGTCCTATCTGGGTTTCTCCGCGACGCACGAAAACTAGGCATATATGCCTTAGGAGCTTGTGGAACTCATTGCGCGCACCCGCCAGGCGGGTGCGCGCTTTGCTTTTGTGCGTCTCCGGTTCATATCGTTAGGCATGAGACTGGCATTCTTTGGAGACGTCGTCGGCAAGCCCGGACGGCAGGCGGTGATTGATCACTTGCCTGGCGTAAGGGTTCGGCTGTCGCTGGATTTCGTCGTGCTCAACGCAGAAAACGCAGCCGGCGGTTTCGGTCTCACCCAGTCGATTGCCGAGGATTTTTTTACGGCTGGAGCCGATTGCCTGACGCTGGGAGATCATGCCTGGGACCAGCGCGAAATGCTGGTCCATATCGAACGCGAACCGCGGATCCTGCGACCGTGCAATTATCCCGCCCCCGCCAATGCGCCTGGCCGCGGCGCCAATCTTTTCGAGACCTCGGATGGCCGGCGCGTCGGCGTTGCGCTCCTCCAGGGCAATGTTTTCATGCGCGATAATCTCGAATCGCCGTTTGCTCATGCCGATGCTGCGCTCAAGGAGTTTCCGCTGAAACAGGTCAGTGACGCGGTGATTGTCGATATTCATTGCGAGGCGACTTCGGAAAAGATGGCGATGGGCCATTATTGCGATGGCCGGGCCAGCCTCGTGGTCGGCTCGCACACTCATGTGCCGACCGCCGATGCCATGATCCTGGAGAAGGGGACCGCTTATCAGACGGATGCCGGCATGTGCGGCGATTATGACAGTGTCATCGGCATGCGGAAGGAAAACTCTATCTACCGGTTCGAGACACAGCTGCCGGGCAGCCGCTATGAGCCGGCGCTTGGTGAAGGCACGCTGTCGGGTGTGTTCGTCGAAACCGATGATGCTACCGGACTGGCCAGGCGGATTGAGCCCATCCGGATTGGCGGGCGGTTGCAGCCAAGCGAGCCTGTCGCTTCAGGACCAGCCTGACGGGCGCTCCCAGAGATAATTTGTCTTGACCTTTTCAGGGCGGGCTGGAACTCGCTCGGCTCATGCGTATGCCCTCACCTGTCCTGATTGCTGCCCTCGGTGTTCTCAGCGGCTGCCTCATTGATGTGTGCGTGAAATATCTGAGCGGCGACATCAATGTGATGGTGATCACGGTCTGGCGGTTTGCCTTTGGCGGGCTCTACAGTTTCGCGATCTTCATGGCTCTGCGCCGGCCCTGGCCGAGTTGGGAGGCCTGGCGGTTTCACACGCTGCGCGGAGTGATTCACCTGACCGCCGCGCTGACATTTTTCTTCGCGCTGACCCAGCTGGGGCTCGCCGAGGCCACTGTGATGGGGTTCACCGCAGCCCTGATGATTGCGCCCATTGCCTGGCTCGTGCTCGGCGAGCGCTGGGGGAAAGTGAGCATGGCTGCGGCGATTATAGGCTTTGCCGGCGCGGCGCTGACGCTTGCGGGTGAGACCAATGCGGCGCCCCAAGACGGCAACCGGCTGGTCGGCGCGCTCTCGGTTCTCGTGTCGGCGCTGACTTATGCGACATCGGTCGTGATGTTGCGGATGCGCGCCCAGCGGGAAGACGTGCTGACGATCCTGATGCTGGCCAATGTGCTGCCGGCCATGATCGGACTGCCGCTGCTGATTGCAGTCGACCCGGTGCCCGAACTGGCTGACCTGCCGGTGCTTGCCGCACTTGGGTTTTTCGGCATGGCCATCTGGTGGCTGTTCACGCTCGCCTATGCCCGCGCGCCGGCGCAGAAGATCGCCCCGCTTGAATACACGGCCCTGATCTGGAGTGCGCTGTTCGGCTGGATCTTCTTTGGCGAAGTTCCGGCCTGGCAGCTTTATGCCGGTGCCCTTGTAATCATCGCGGCCTGCATGATGGTCGCCTTCGAACACCGTTTTTCAAGCCGTCGCGAAGCCCACCAGCCGGTCAGCGATATCGTTGAATAGGGCTCAGGAGTCCGCAAACGGGTCGCGCACGAGAATCACATCCTCGCGCTCCGGTGAGGTCGAGACCAGCGCAACCGGGCAGCGGACCAGTTCTTCCAGACGGCGGACATATTTGATTGCCTCGGCCGGCAGCTGGCCCCATTCGCGGGCCCCGCGGGTGGAGGCGCTCCAGCCTGGCAATGTCTCATAAATGGGTTCGACGGCGGCCTGATCAGTCATCCCGGCGGGATAATGGTCCAGTATCTCATCGCCGAGCCGATAGCCGGTGCACACCCGGATTTCATCCATGCCGTCGAGCACGTCGAGCTTGGTCAGCGCGAGGCCATTTATGCCCGATGTGGCGCAGGCCTGTCGAACCATGACCGCATCAAACCAGCCGCAACGGCGCGCCCGTCCCGTCGTCGTTCCGAACTCATGGCCGCGCTCGCCGAGAAGCCGCCCGGTCTCATTGTCCTGCTCGGTCGGGAAGGGCCCGGCGCCGACACGGGTGGTATAGGCCTTGGCAAGGCCGAGGACATAGGAGATTGCGTTCGGGCCGACACCGCTGCCGGCCGCCGCATTGCCCGCCACCACGTTCGATGATGTCACGAAAGGGTATGTGCCATGATCCACGTCCAGCATCACGCCCTGTGCGCCTTCGAACAGGATCCGGCGGCCCAGATGCACGCTGTCGCTGAGCTTTTTCCAGACGGGCTGCGCGTAGGGCAGGATTTGCGGAGCGATATCCATAAGGCTCTGTTTGAGCGCTTGGCCATCGGGCTCATCCAGGCCTATACCGGCACGCAAGGGACGGTGATGGGCGAGCAGGCGCTCGATCTTCAGGTCCAGCGCGGCCGGGTCGGCCAGGTCCGCGACACGGATGGCCCGGCGCCCGACCCGGTCTTCATAGGCCGGGCCGATCCCGCGCTTCGTCGTGCCGATCTTCGAATCGCCCAGCGCGCCCTCGCGGGCCGCATCGATATCCTTGTGCCAGGGCAGGATCAGGCAGGCATTGTCGGCCACGATCAGGTCGTCAGGGCCAAGCTTGACACCTTCCCGGTTCATGCCTTCGACTTCGTCAAGCAGCTGCCAGGGATCGACAACAACGCCATTGCCGATGACCGACAGCTTGCCGCCGCGCACCACGCCGGAGGGCAACAAATGAAGCTTGAAGGTCTTGTTGCCGATGACGAGCGTGTGGCCGGCATTGTGTCCACCCTGGAAGCGCACGATCACATCGGCGCGGTGGGACATCCAGTCCACGATCTTGCCCTTGCCTTCATCGCCCCACTGGGCGCCGACGACGACCACGCCTGCCATACTGTCCTGCCTTTCAGTGCCTGCAAGCCCGCCAAGAGGCATGGATTGGGGGGAAATGGCAAGGGTGGCTGGAACACTCAGCTTATTTGCTGTGGTGGAGCGGGTTCAGGCTTGAGGCGGGCTTGGCTTGCGAAAGTCTGTTGCGGCAGGCGGTGACGCATAACAGGCTCAGCGAGGGGCGGCGATATGGACCGGGTGGCCGAGGGCGGTAAGGCTCGCTTCATGGGTCGCTTCGGTCAGGGTCGGGTGGACATGGATCGTGTGCGCAATGTCTTCGAGCACCGCGCCCATCTCCATGGCGAGTGCAAACTCGCCTGACAGCTCCGCGACATGGGTGCCGACCGCATGAAGGCCAAGAATGACATGATCGCTCTTTCGCGCGGTGATGCGCACAAAGCCTTTCATGTCCGCCTGCATGGACAGCGCCCGGCCAGACGCCGCCATAGGGAACTTGCCGACAATCACCTCCTCGCCCGCATGCTTCGCCTCGTCAGGTGTCAGGCCAACCGACACGATTTCCGGTTCGGTGAAACAGACTGCAGCGATGGCGCACGGATCGAAGACGCGCTTGCGACCGGCGATGACCTCTGCGGCCGCTTCGCCCTGCGCGGTGGCCTTGTGGGCAAGCATGGGCTCCCCGGTCAGGTCGCCGATGGCATAGACGCCGCGCATGGCGGTTTCCAGCCTTTCGTTCACCTTCACGAATGGCCCGTCCATATCGACGGCCATGTTTTCAAGGCCCCAGCCCTTCGTGCGGGCGTGCCGGCCGACAGCGACAAGAATCTTGTCGGCGCGGACTGTCCGGGCCTTTCCGTCTGCATCGTCAAATTTCAGCACCGTCTTGCCTTTGGACGTGCCCTTGCCGGTGGCCTTGGCGCGCAGATGCACCTCTACATGATTGGCCTTCAGCCATTGCGCAACGGGGCGGGTCAGTTCCTTGTCATAGGATGGCAGGATCTGCTCGCCCATTTCGACGAAGGTCACTTTCGAGCCGAGCCGCGCAAAGGCGATGCCGAGTTCCAGCCCGATATAACCTGCGCCGACCACCGCCAGGTTTTCCGGGAGCGTCTCAAGTTCCAGTGCGCCGGTCGAGGAAATCACGTCAGGGTCGTCGAAGGGCAGGAAGGGCAGCTCGGTCTCAACCGAGCCATTGGCAAGGACGACATTTTCGGCAGTGATCCCGACCGGGCCGTCTTTCGTCGCCACCGTGCAGGTCTTGGCATTCGAGAAGTTCGCCCAGCCTTCGACATGACGCACTTTCGCGGCCTTGAGGAGCTGGCCGACGCCGGACGAGAGTTTGTCGACGATCCCCTCTTTCCAGGCGCGCAGCTGTTTCATGTCGATGTCGGGCGGCGCGGTGAGCGAAATGCCCATTTCGCTGGCGCCATTGGCGTGTTGGCGCATCTCGTCGACCTTTGCGGCGGCATGAATAATCGCCTTGGACGGGATACAGCCACGAATGAGGCAGGTCCCGCCAAGCCGCTCGCCCTCGACAAGGATCGTGTCGAGCCCAAGCTGGCCGGCGCGGATCGCGGCCGGGTATCCGCCAGGGCCGCCGCCGATGACGAGGGTGTGGCAGGTGAGGGATCTGGTCATTTTCGAACTCACATGAACAGACGCGCCGGGTTTTCCATCAGGGCGCGGATCTTCTGGATCAGCCGGGCCGCGTCATGGCCGTCGACGATACGGTGGTCGAAGCTGGAGGAGAGGTTCATGAACAGGCGCGGGACCACCCGGCCGGCACCATCGAAGACAGGGCGCTCGGTGATCTTGTTCACACCGATGATCGCGGTTTCGGGCACATTGATCAGCGGCGTGGTCACGATCCCGCCAATCGCGCCGAGCGAAGTGATGGTTATTGAAGACCCCGACAGCTCGTTACGCTTCGCGGTGCCATCGCGGGCGGCCTGTGACAATCGTGCAATCTCGCCGGCCATCTGCCAGACATCCATCGCCTCGGCATGGCGAAGGACCGGGACCATCAGGCCCTTTTCCGTCGCCGTGGCGATCCCGATATGAGCAGCCTCGATCGTAGTGAGTTTGCCGGCTTCTGCGTCATAATGGGCGTTCGCCTGCGGCACTTCGTGCAGGGCGCGCGCCATTGCGGTGGCGAGGAAGGGCAGCAGGGTGAGCTTGGCTTGCCCCTCGGCGCGCTCGGCATTGAGCGATTTGCGCAGGGCTTCGAGCTCGGTGACGTCCACCTCCTCGACATAGGTGATCATCGGGATTGACCAGGCCGCTTCCATGTTCTGCGCGATCTTGCGGCGCAGGCCGATCACCTTCTCCTCGCGAACACCGGTGCGTGGGGCACGGGCGGCGCCTGCTGCAGGGGCTGCACGCTGGGCGATGCGCCCGCCAGCGGCGAGGAAGTCCTCAAGATCCTGGCGAGTGACACGGCCTGCCGGGCCTGAGCCCGGCACGTTATCAAGGTCGATGTCGAGTTCGAGTGCGCGCGCCCGCACGGCTGGCGAGGCGAGCACCTTGACTGAGCTGGTCGGTGCAGGCGCGGCTGGTGATGGGGCCTGCGCTGTCGCTGCTGCGGCCGCAGATTCTGCCTTTTCAGGCTCGGCGGCTTTTTCTGGCGCCGGAGCGGGTTCGCTTGCGGCCGGGGGCGTGTCAGCCGCGTCATCAACTTCGCCATCCACAGCGATGACAAGGATTTCCGTGCCCACCGCGATGACATCGCCAGCTTCGCCATTGATAGCGGTGACCTTGCCGGAGACCGGTGAGGGAATCTCGACCGTTGCCTTGTCGGTCATCACATCGAGAAGGTCCTGGTCTTCCTCAACCATGTCGCCGAGTTTGACATGCCATTCGACAATCTCGGCCTCGACGACACCTTCACCGACATCGGGCATGCGCAATTTGTAGTCACTCATGCCGGCGTCTCCACGAGCTTTTTCAGGGCCCGGCCGACGCGCTCCTGTCCGGGAAAATAGCTCCATTCATGCGCGTGCGGATAAGGCGTGTCCCAGCCGGTCACCCGCGTGACCGGCGCTTCGAGATGGTAGAAACAGTCTTCCTGGATCTGCGCGGTCAGTTCAGCCCCGAAGCCCGAGGTGCGCGGCGCCTCATGCAGGATCACGCAGCGGCCGGTTTTCTCAACCGAGCGGGCGACTGTCTCTATATCGTAGGGCACCAGCGTGCGCAGGTCGATGATCTCCGCATCGACGCCCTGCGCTTCGGCCGCGGCGACCGCGACATGCACCATTGTCCCATAGGCGATCACAGTCACCTCGCAGCCCTCGCGCACCACATCGGCCACGCCAATTGGCACTGTGTATTGGCCTTCGGGCACCTCGCCTTTCGGGTGCTCCTTCCAGGAGGCCTGCGGCTTGTTCGGATCGCCATCGAATGCGCCATTATAGAGCCTTTTCGGTTCAAAAAAGATGACCGGGTCATCGCTTTCTATAGCGGAGATCAGCAGGCCCTTGGCGTCATGGGGGTTGGACGGCATCAGTGTCACCAGACCGGGAATATGTGTGAAAAAGCCTTCCGGGCTCATCGAATGGGTCTGGCCGCCATAGATCCCACCGCCGCACGGGGTGCGGATCGTGACCGGTGCGGTGTACTGGCCGGCCGAGCGGTACCGGATGCGGGTCAGCTCGGAAATGATCTGGTCGAAGCCGGGAAAGATATAGTCGGCGAACTGGATTTCCGCGACCGGGCGCATGCCATTTGTGGCCATGCCCATCGCCATGGCGACAATGGCGCCCTCATTGATCGGCGCATCGAAGACTCGCGCGGTGCCATATTTCTCCTGCAGGCCGCGGGTGACGCCGAAGACCCCGCCGAAATAGCCGACATCCTCTCCGAAGGTGAGCACGCGCTCATCATCTGTCAGTTTGATATCCAGCGCGTCATTGAGCGCCTGGATCATGTTCATCGCGGGCATGGCGGTCTCACTCTGCTGGGCCGAAAAAAGAGGCCCTTGCCGAAGCGAATTCGAGGTCTGAAGAGGCATTCTGCGCGTCCAGACTTCGGGTCCGCTCCGGTAAGGGCCAGTCGGGAGGAACTTAAAGGCCGAGCTCCTGACGCTGGCGACGAAGGTGCCAGGGCTGGACGGCAAAAACATCTTCGAACATGCTTTCGGTCGGCGCGTGAGGACCTTCTTCCAGCGTGCCGTGGGTCACCGCTTCCTTCCAGGCCGCAGCAACGCGCTCGCGGCAGTCGGTTTCCCATTTGTCATGCCTGTCTGCGTCCCATTCGCCCTGCGTGATGAGATGGGCACGCAGGCGCTCGACCGGATCGCCCAGTGGCCAGGCCTTGTATTCGTCTTTCGGACGGTATTTCGACGGGTCGTCTGATGTCGAGTGGGCTTCGCCGCGATAAGTGTAATGCTCGATCAGCGTCGGGCCACCGCCATTGCGGGCGCGCTCGGCGGCCCATGTCACCGCCGCATAGACGGCAAGATAATCATTGCCATCCACACGGATGCCGGGAATGCCATAGCCAATGGCCTTGGAAGCAAAGCTGGTCGCCTTGCCGCGCGAGATCGAATTGTGCATCGAAATGGCCCACTGATTGTTGGCCACGTTCAGGATCACTGGCGCATTATAGGTCGAAGCGAGCGTCATTGCGGAATGGAAATCGCCCTCTGCTGTGGTTCCCTCACCAATCCAGGAACAGGCGATCGCGTTTTCGCCTTTCAGCGCCGAGGCCATCGACCAGCCGACCGCCTGGGGAAACTGCGTGCCGAGATTGCCTGAAATCGAGAACCAGTTGAGTTCGCGGCTGGTATAATGCACCGGCAGTTGTCGGCCCTTTAGACTGTCGCGGGCATTCGAAATGCAGTGACACATCATGTCGACAATATCTCCGCCGCGCTGGAGTAGCGCGCCCTGCTGGCGATAGCTCGGGAACAGCATGTCATTGTCGTCGAGTGCCTGGGCGGCTGCGACGGCCGTTGCCTCCTCCCCCAGCGATTTCATGTAGAAGCTTAGCCGCTTGGTGCGCTGCATCTTCAGCATGCGATTGTCATATTCGCGCGTCAGAACCATCGTCTTCAGGCCTGCGCGCAGCGTTTCGGGCGCCACGTCCGGCGCCCATTCGCCAACGGCCTCATGCTTGTCATTCAGCACGCCTACAAGACCGAAGGCGAGATCAAACGTTTCGCGGGCATCGGCCAGCATGTCGGGACGGCGCATCTCGCCGGCAGCCGGCAGATCCAGTTTCGAAAAGTCGGGCGTGTCGCCAGGTCGCGCCTGAGGCGCAGGCACCTGAAAGAGCTTTTCGGGGCTCGCCATGTCTCCAATTCCTCCTTATGCGCCAGAAGCGCAATGTCTTTATGCTTCGAATATAGCATTCCAGGGTCGAATCATTCAACATGAATTACGAGAAAGGAGAATACGACCTTCAAATATCGGATACGCCGAATAGATTGCCAGGAAAGCCGGCAGGCAGCACCTTTTGGGCAACGCATGCCTCGACCGGGGCGAAATCAGTGTTTTGGCGGCTGGATGAGGTCCCAGGGATTGCCCCATGGGTCTTCGAACACGATGACGCGGCCATAGGGCTCGCTACGTGGTTCACCGCGAAACACAACGCCAGCCGCCCTGAGCGCGGCGACATCGCGTGCGAAATTATCCGTGTGCAGGAAAAAGGCGACCCGCCCGCCCGCCTGACGTCCAATGGCGGCGCGCTCCTCGTCATTCTTCGGCTGGGCGAGCAGAAGCGCCGTCTCGCCCTCCCGCGGGCGCACGCGCACAAAGCGCTTGGTCTCGCTGAGCGCGGTGTCCTCGACCAGCTCAAAGCCGAGCACATGGGTGAAGAAGGCAATGGCCGCGTCATAATCGGGAATGACCAGCGTGATATTGGCGAGGTGACTCATCACTCCGCCGCGACGCGCTCATAGGGGTCATAATTCAGGATCGGGGCGAGCCAGCGTTCTGCTTTGCGCATGTCCCAGCCCTTGCGGGCAGCATAGTCTTCCACCTGGTCGCGCTGGATGCGGCCGACCGCGAAATAGACGCTTTCGGGATGGGCCAGATAGAGGCCCGAAACACTGGGTGAGGGGTCCATGGCGAAACTGGAGGTCAGCGCGACGCCGATCCGCGCTTCGGCATCGAGCAGGCGGAAAATCGTCTCCTTCTCGGTATGGTCAGGCTGGGCCGGGTAGCCGGGCGCCGGGCGGATGCCGCGATATTTCTCCCGCACGAGTTCCTCGTTCGACAGGGCTTCATCGGGCGCATAGGGCCACAGCTCGCGGCGCACTTTGGCGTGCATATATTCCGCCATCGCCTCGGCGAACCGGTCGGCCAGTGCCTTGACCATGATGGCCTGATAATCATCGCCCGCCGCTTCGAACTCTTTGGCGAGCATATCGGCCTCAGGCCCTGACGTGACGCAGAAGGCGCCGATATGATCGCCCTGAGGCAAGATAAAGTCCGACAGGGCGAAATTCGGCCGCTCATTGGTCTTCACCATTTGCTGGCGCAGCGTGTGGAGGCGGACAGGCCCACCTGCCGCCGGCTCTTCGCCTTCGCTCAGGGTGAACGGCCCGCCAACCCCGTCCCCATCGCGAGCCGAGGCGAAGGAAGAGGGCGATGCCACATCAAGAAGAATATCATCCCCGTCCGGACGCGCCGGCCAGAAGCCGATCACGGCCTTCGGGCGCAGCCATTGCTCGCCAACAAGGCGCTGCATCATGGCCTGGGTTTCGTTCCACAGGTCGCTGGCCGCCTCGCCGACGACCTTGTCTTCGAGAATGGCCGGAAAGCGTCCGGCAAGATCCCAACTCGAAAAATAGGGTGTCCAGTCAATATAACCGGCCAGCTCTGCGAGATCGAAATCCTCGAAACTGCGCACGCCGATGAAGCTCGGCGCGGGCGTGTCCACTGCGCCCGGGAGCGGATCGAAGCGCTTCACCCGAGCCTCGGCAATTGGCAGGCGCTTGGCAGGCGGCCCGCCTGCACGTGAGGCCCTAAGGCGTTCATTTCGAGCCCTCGCCGCCTCCCAATAGGCCGGGCGTTCCTCGTCATTCATCAGCGCGCTGACCACGCCGACCGCGCGGCTGGCATCATTGACATGGATGATCGGCCCGCGCCCATAGGCCGGTTCAATCTTCACAGCCGTATGCGCGGGGCTAGTGGTGGCCCCGCCGATCAGCAGAGGTTTATCCATGCCGCGCCGCTCCATCTCGGCGGCGACGAACACCATTTCGTCGAGGCTCGGCGTGATCAGACCGGACAGGCCGACCATATCGACGCCTTCCCTCTCGGCCGTGTCGAGGATCGTCTCGGCCGGCACCATGACGCCGAGATCGAGGATCTCATATCCGTTGCACGCGAGCACCACGCCCACAATATTCTTGCCGATATCGTGCACATCCCCCTTCACCGTGGCGAGCAGCACCTTGCCATTCGACTTGCCGACAAGGCCCATCTCCTCTTTCTCCTTCTCCATGAAGGGTTCGAGATGAGCCACAGCCGCCTTCATCACGCGCGCCGATTTCACCACCTGCGGCAGGAACATCTTGCCCGCGCCGAACAGGTCGCCGACGATATTCATGCCGTCCATCAGCGGGCCTTCGATGACATGAAGCGGACGCTCGCGTGCCAGCCGGGCTTCCTCGGTGTCTTCGACAATATGGTCGAGAATGCCGTGGATGAGCGCATGTTCGAGGCGCTTTTCCACCGGAGCTTCACGCCATTTCGTGTCCTTTTCGCGAGTCTTGCCTTTCTGGCCGCGATAGGTCTCGGCGAGATCGACAAGGCGTTCTGTGGCGTCATCGCGCCGGTTCTGGATCACATCCTCGACGGTCTCGCGTAGCTTCGGGTCGATCTCGTCATAAATGTCGAGCTGGCCAGCATTGACGATGGCCATATCCATGCCCGCCGGAATGGCATGGTAGAGAAACACCGAGTGCATGGCCCGGCGCACGGGCTCATTGCCGCGAAAGCTGAAGGAGATGTTCGACAGGCCGCCGGAAATATGCGCGCCAGGGCAGCGCTTGCGGATCTCGCGCACCGCCTCAATGAAATCGAGCGCGTAATTATTGTGCTCCTTAATCCCGGTCGCGACAGCGAAAATGTTCGGATCGAAGACGATATCCTCAGGCGGAAATCCTACGGTTTCAGTCAGGATGCGATAAGCGCGCTCGCAGATCTCGACTTTGCGCGGCGCGGTATCGGCCTGCCCCTCCTCGTCGAAGGCCATGACCACGACAGCCGCGCCATAGGAGAGGCATCTCTCTGCCTGCTGGATGAACTGGGCTTCGCCTTCCTTCAGCGAGATGGAATTGACGACCGCCTTGCCCTGCACGCATTTCAGGCCCGCCTCGATCACCTCCCATTTGGAGCTGTCGACCATGACCGGCACACGCGCAATGTCGGGCTCGGCGGCGATCAGGTTCAGGAAAGTCGTCATGGCCGCCGCGCCGTCCAGCATACCCTCATCCATGTTCACATCAATGATCTGGGCACCGTTCTCGACCTGGCTGCGCGCCACCTCGACGGCGGACTCATAGTCGCCCTCAAGGATCAGTTTCTTGAACCGTGCCGAGCCGGTGACATTCGTGCGCTCGCCGATATTGACGAAGCTTTGGGCGGCAGATTGGGTCATGCGCATGTCCTTCCGGCCTCAAGCGGCCAGTTTCCGTTTGCGATAAAGGGGAATGAGTTAGCGGCGCGATTGAACCAGTAGACAAAAGCGACCTCGCCGGTCGGCACGCCGCTAATGCCGAGAAGCTCAGTCCTGCGGCGCAGGTAGAGCGAGTTTCCGGCGTCAGCCGGGTCGATGTCTTCGAAAGCATCCAGCGCGGCGACGATCGAGGGGTCCGCAATCCGCCATTTCTCGGCCCGGCAAAGCGCATCACCGGCGACGACACCCGGATATCCGCCAAGATCATACATCGAGCCGCGAAACAGGCACGGGCCTTCGAAACGACCTGCTGCAGCAAGGTCGATATGCGCTGGCATGCCGGTTGCGCCCTGTTTTAGAAGGCCGTAAAAGGCGAACAGGTCGCCGGGCGAGACAAGTGGCGCGGCGACCGCCATTACGCCAGCTCAAAGGGTTCCAGCCCGGACAGGCGCATCGCAGGCGCGGGCGTAGGTATCGCGCGCGCGGCCTTGCCGGTCGCTGCGTCAGCGATGGATGCGATATGTGCCGGTGTGGTGCCGCAGCAGCCGCCCATGATGTTGACCAGCCTCGAAGAGGCCCATTCCTCAAGCTGGGCGGCGGTTTCCTTAGGGGTTTCGTCATATTCGCCGAACTCATTGGGCAGGCCGGCATTGGGGTAGGCAATCACGCGAGTGTCGGCCACTTTCGAAATAGCGGCGATATGCGGGCGCATGGCTTTTGCGCCCAGCGCGCAATTGAGCCCAATCGCCCAGGGCTTTGCGTGGCGCACAGAATACCAGAAGGCTTCGGCGGTTTGTCCTGATAATGTGCGGCCCGAAGCGTCCGTGATCGTGCCAGAAATCACGATTGGCAAGCCGGCATCAAGGTCGATCAGCGCCTTGATCGCGGCCTTGGCGTTCAGTGTGTCGAACACGGTCTCGATCAGGAAGCCGTCAATATGCGGCGCCATGGCTTCGGCCTGTTCAAGATAAGCCTCGCGCACATCATCGAAGGTCACTTCGCGGTAGCCTGGATTGTTCACATCCGGGCTGAGCGACAGGGTCTTGTTGGTCGGACCCATAGCGCCGAGCACGCCAACAGGGCGACCGGCGGCGTTGGCGGCGCGGCGCGCGGCTTTTGCGCCTTCAGCGGCGATTTCAGCCGCGAGTTCCTCCATCGCATAATCCGCCTGGGCGATGGACGTGGCGCTGAATGTATTGGTTTCTATGAGATCAGCGCCCGCCGCAATGAATTCGCCATGGATCGCCTCAATCAGGTCGGGCCGCGTGAGGTTGAGCAGGTCATTATTGCCCTTCAGCGGCTTTGCCCAGTCGGCAAAGCGTGCCCCTCGAAATTCCTCCTCGGAGAGATCATGGCCCTGAATCATCGTTCCCATAGCGCCATCAAGGATCAGGATTCGCTGTTCGGCCTCTGCCGACAGGGTGGAGAGCGTATTCTTGCTTGTTGGCATGGATCAGGCAGCTTTCGCTTTTGGCGCGGCCGGTTTGAGGCCCAGAAGATGGCATGTCGACAGCGCCAGACTGGCCCGGTTCAGCGTGTAGAAATGAAAATACTCCACACCTTCGTCGGCCAGATGGTGGCACAATTCAGCAGCGACATTGGCGGTCACGAGGTCTCGGGTCTCGGCATCCTCGTCGAGGCCCTCATAGAGCTGGTGTAGCCAGTCCGGCAGATGCGCGTCGCATAGTCCCGCGATCCGCTTCAGGCCTTTGAAATTGGGCTGCAGCATGATCCCTGGCACCAGTGGCATTGTCACGCCTGCGGCAGCGGCCCGGTCGCGGAAGCGAAGGAATGTGTCCGGCTCGAAGAAGAACTGCGTGATGGCCCTGTCTGCGCCAGCCTCCTGCTTGGCCCTGAGCAGCGCCATATCCTCGTCCCAGCCGAGGCTGTCGGGATGGCGTTCGGGATAGCAGGCCACCGACACTTCAAAGACTTTTCCAAGGTCGGGGCGGTGAGCACGCAGGCCGGCCACGAGGTCAACCGAGCTTTCATATCCGCCCGGATGGGGCCGGAATGGCTCGCCCATACCGTTGGGGCTGTCACCACGAAGGGCGACAATGTGTTTAACACCCGCTTTCCAATACGCTTCCGCAACAGCCTGAACCTCTTCCTGCGTCGCGTCTACGCAAGTGAGATGTGCCGCCGGCGTCAGGCTCGTCTCCTGCGCCAGTCGTTTCACCGTGTCGTGGGTTCTCTCGCGCGTCGAGCCGCCGGCGCCATAGGTTACCGACACGAAATCGGGCGCCATCGGCTCCAGCCGACGAACGCACTCCCAGAGCCGATCTGACATCGCCTCATTCTTGGGCGGGAAGAATTCGAAAGACACGTGTGGCGAGCCCTGCGCCTGACTGCGGGCCATGGACATCACGCTCATGCGGCGGCCTCCTTCTTGCTGGCCGGAGGTTTGTCGAACGCCCAGATATGGACGCCGAGACCGTTGGGTCGGTCGGCCGGCGGGTTGAAATGGCGGAATGAGCTGAGGTCCAGCCCGATCCCATCGACCCAGGCGCGAAGGGCCTCATCGGCAATGCCCAGCCTGTTATGGCCATGCGCCTCACGAAGAAATTCCAGCTCATGCGGCGCGAAGTCGACAATGATCATGCGTCCGCCCGGCATCAGTATGCGCCCCGCCTCCCGAAGCACCCGGTCCGGCGCATCAATGAAATGCAGGACCTGATGGATGATCACAAGATCGGCGCTTTCATCGGCGAAGGGCGTGGCGCAGGCGTCGCCCTGGCGGACATGCGCGTGATCGAGTCCGGCATCTGCCAGTTGGGCACGCGCCACGTTGAGCATATTGTGACTGAGATCCAGCCCTTCTGCCCGTTCGGCCCGCGGCGCGAGCAACTCCAGCATGCGCCCCGTGCCCGTACCGATATCAATCAGTTGGCAGAACGGCCCATCGCCCGCAACGGAAATGATCGCACCTTCGATCCCTTCATTCGGAAAATGCAGGTCGCGTTCCGCGTCCCAGGTTTCGGCCAGCCGATTGAAATAGGCCCTGGCCTCGGCGGCGCGTTCGGCGCGAATATGCCCGAGTTGCTTGGCATCGCGGGCCAGCTCCCCGCTGGTGTCGCTGAGGCCGTCGAAGATATGGTCAACCAGTGCGCCGGCCGGCCCGCTGGACGCGGCGCGGTAGAAGACGCGTGCGCCCTCAGGCAGCCGCTTGGCAAGACCGGCGCTTGATAGCACTTTCAGGTGGTGAGAGAGTCTCGGCTGGCTCTGGCCCAGGACCTGGACGAGCTCTCCGACAGACAATTCTCCATGGCGCAAGAGCGCGAGGATGCGCAGGCGCGTCGGTTCGCCCGCCGCGCGCAATCTTTCCACAATCTGCCCGAGCGCCTGTTCCATATTGTCATATAAATATATCTTTATTGGTCATGCAAGCGGGTGTGACCAGAATAGCACTCTTTTTGCGTGCGCATTGGCCCTCACGGCGCTGTGTATTGCTGGCATTCATCGCGAACCACATATGGCTTACGGACACAAAGGAACGATCTGGATGCGCGTGACACTAGCGGGATTTTTTCTGACCATTGCAGTTGGAGGATGCGCCAACACTGCGACCAGTACAGGCGATGTGAATGACCCGCTGGAGCCCTTCAACCGTCAGATGTTCGCTTTCAATGAGGCGGCCGACAAGGCTGTGATCGGCCCGGTCGCAGATGCCTATGTGGTGGTCACCCCGGCTCTTGCGCGCGAGGGCGTGTCGAATGCCCTTTCCAATCTTAATTCACCGGTTGTGTTCGCCAATGATGTCCTTCAGGGCGAGCCCGTTCGCGCCGCGGAGACGTTTTACCGGTTTATCGTCAATTCCACTGTGGGCGTGCTTGGCGTGTTCGACCCGGCCGCTGAATTCGGGGTTGAGCGCCATTCAGAGGATTTCGGCCAGACACTGGCCGTCTGGGGCGTTGAAGAGGGGCCGTTCCTCGTTCTGCCGCTGATGGGGCCCAGCAATCTGCGAGATGCGGCCGGACGTGGCGTGGACGGGTTCATCGACCCGCTCAACACCGGCGAAATCAATAGTGATGAGGACCTGACCGAAACGCTCCGCTGGACAAGTTTCGGTCTTGGACTGTTGCAGACCCGCGTTGCCCTGGATGACCAGCTGGAACTGTTGCGCGAGCAGCCCGAACCCTATGTCGCACTGCGCCGCAGCTATACTGCCCAGCGCAAGGCCGCAGTGCGAAACGGACGGGAAGACGAAGACCCGTACAAAGATCTGCCCGATTTTGATGATTTTGAGTAAGCGCGGCCAATCGCCGCAAAGGAAGGAGAGCCAGATGACCAGATTCAGATTGGCAATCGCTGCATCGATAAGCGCCGCATTCATCGCCGGCTCAGCGGCTGCCGACAAGGCGACCGAAGCCTATGTCGAGGAGAACGCGAATATCGTTCTCAACACGTTGAATGATCCGTCGCTCGACGCAGCGGCCCGCACCGAGAAATTCGCCGGATATATGAATGAGTTTACCGATCTCGATGCGGTATCGAATTTCGTGATCGGCAAATATGCCCGCCAGTTCAATGAGGCCGAGCTTACGCGCTATCGCAAGGCGTTTCGCGACTATGCGCTCGCTGTCTATGAGAACGAGCTCGACCGCTATCGCGGGGAGCGCGTCGAAGTGCAGGGGTCGGTGGACCGTTCGCCTCGCGATTCCATCGTCGATACACGCATCCCGCGCGAGGACGGGCAGGCCATGGATGTGCGCTGGCGCGTGTTGAATCGGAGCGGCGAATACCAGGTGGTCGATGTTGCACTCAATATTGATGGCAACCTGATCTGGCTCGCCATTGAGCAGCGTGCGCAATTCCTTGCGCTGCTGGACCGAACAGGCGGATCCGTTGATGCCCTGATCGGGAAGATCGAGGACATGACACGCTCGCTTGAGGCCAGCAGCCGGCAAGCCGAACCCAATCCCGCTTCGGAAGTCGGAGAGGCTGCGGATGAACCTGCGCGCGGCGACTGATATCCCTCGCCCCGGCCCCGCCGTCATCGCCGTTCCGGCTATGGGCTGACCCCGTCAGTCGATGGCGGGTTCCAAGCCTTCCGGTTCGCCAACCACAACGAAGGTAAAGCGCTCTGGCACCAGCCATTCGGCTGCCACACGATTGGCATACTCCAGCGTGACGGCGGAAATAGCCGCGTTGCGCCGGTCGAAATAGTCCACGCCCAGTTCCTGCTGACGAACGCTCATCATCTGGCCGGCAATCTTCGAATTGCTGTCAAAGCCGAGGGGATAGGCGCCCGTGAGGTAGGCCTTGGCGTCGGCGAGTTCCTGTGCGGTAATACCATTTTCCGAAATTGTACGCATCTGCGTCTTTATTTCGTTCACGAACCGGCCTGCGGTTTCATTGCGTGTCTGGCCACGGCCGGACCAGGTCGCCATCTGCCCGCCAAAGCCCAGCCCGGTCCCGACCCCATAGGTCAGGCCCTGCGCAACACGCAATTCTTTCATCAGCCGGCTTTCAAATCCGCCGCCGCCAAATGTGTAGTTCAACACATAGGCGGTGAAAAAGTCAGGATTATCGCGTTGCAGGCCGGGCGCCATGAATGAGACAAGGCTCTGGGGCTGCGGCAGATCGACAAGCTCAGGCTCGGGCAGCGGATCGTTGAGATTCACTTTGCCGGGAAGATCGAGATCGCCCTTTGCGGGAAGCCCGGCAAATGCCTTGTCGATCATCGGGGCTAGATCCGTCGGCGAGATGGCTCCCACGGCTGTGACCAGCATACCGTCGCGCACCATCAGCTCATCCTTGTATGAGAGCGCGAGCGAAGGCGATAAGGCATCTATACTGGCCGCGCTGCTCTCGCGGGCATAGGGATGATCGGGGTAGAGCGCGGCTTCCATTGCCTCGCCGGCAAGGAAACTCGCAGAAGTGACGCGGCGCTTGATCGCGATCAGTGCCTCGCGCTGGAAGCGCTCGAACGGCCCGTCATCAAATCGCGGCTCGGTCATCGCGAGTGCGACAAGATCCATCGCCTCGCCGGCATTTTCGCGCAGCATACTTGTCGAACAGGACGTCCAGTCCCGCCCCGACGAGCAGCCAAAACTCATATTCAGCTCTTCCATCCGAGTCTGGAAGGCGAGCGCGTCAAGTTCGCCGGCGCCTTCATTCATCTGGTAGACGACGGCATCGGACAGGCCTTCAAGCCCCTCGGGATCGCTCGCCGAGCCTCCCGGCCAGGCGACATTGATGGACACGGTCGGGATGGACGGCTCGGTGACCAGCCAGACGGAAATGCCTTCAGTCGTCTGGAATTGCTGGATTTCAACGAAATCGCCTTCATGAGTGGCAACATCGATGGCCGGCATTGGGGCGGCTGGTGCCGTAGCTTCCTCTGTGGTGGTGTTGCCACCCGCTTCGTCGGGCGCGCCGCCGCAGGAGGACAGGGCGAACAGGGATACAAGGCTGATGGCGGCGAGGGACTGTCTGAATGGGCTGAACATCACATCGCCTCCGGCAGGAGATGGGCTTCTACATGCGGGGCATTGCCATCCGGGCCGAACACGGCGCGCAGGGCTGCCAGAGCTGCTTCAGGCGTGACCGCACGGATGCGCTCGGGATAGGCTTCAATCTCCTCGACCGTCCCACCGGTCGCCAGCGTGCGACCATACATATTGGCCATGCTCGACTGGCTGTCGCGGGCATAGATGGCCTGGGCGGCGAGCGAATTGCGCGTGCGGATCACATCCTCCTCCGGCAGGCCTTCTTCCAGGACCCTTGCGATTTCCGCCAGGAAGGCCGCTTCCAGTTCCTCCAGCGACACACCCTCGGCCGGCGTTGCCGAAAAACCAGCCGGCGCGATATCGTGCAAGGTCAGCCAGGCCCATGACGAGGCCGCGATGGCAATTTTCTGCTCCTCGACAAGGGCCTGATAGAGAAGGCTGGTCTGCCCGCCGCCCAGCACTTCGGTCCCCACCGCAAGGGCGTAGGCAAGATCCGGATCCTGGCGGAAAGACGTGGCCAGGTAGTAGCGATCCCATTCGGGCTGGCGTACCTTGGGATCGGAATGGGTCAGTGTCTGGCTGCCGGTGAGTGGAGCAACTTCGCCCCATCCGCGCGCGGGCCGCGTCCCGGCCGGCTCCAACGGGCCATAGATCGTCTCGGCGAGCGGCCGGACCTCGGCAGCCGTCACGTCCCCGGCAACAACAAGGATAGCTGCATCCGGCGCATACCAGGTCCTATAGAACTCCAGCCCATCCTGCGGCGTGAGGGCCGCCACCTCATCCATATGACCGATCACCGGGATGCCATAGGGATGATCGGGGTAAAGCGCGGCCATCACCTTTTCGAAAAGTATCGAGCCTGGATTGTTCTCGACCCGCTGACGGCGTTCTTCCTTCACGACATCGCGCTCCGTGATGAACGGGCCTTCCGGATCGTCATTGACCAGCAGGTCACGCATCCGCTCGGCCTCCAGCCCCATTACCAATTCGAGCCGGTCCTTCGCGACGCGCTCAAAATAGGCGGTGTAGTCCCAGGAGGTGAAGGCGTTCAGCTGTCCGCCATTGCGCTGGACAATTGAGGTGAATTCCTCAGGTCCCAGGTCATCTGTCTCCTGGAACATCACATGTTCGAACAGGTGGGCGATGCCGGATTTTCCGGGCGCTTCATCGACCGCGCCGACCTTGTACCAGACCATATGGGTGACAACCGGCGCGCGATGATCGGGCAGGACCACCACTTCCATGCCATTGTCGAGAGTGAATGTCTGCGGCGACCAGTCCGCATAGGCCGTTTCGGCCACTGCCAGCGGCGTGAGAATGAGCCCCGCCAGCCCGACAAGCATCCCTTTCAGCATCGCGATCTTCCTTGATGTGTCCACATTCGAGCCGCGTCAGCATGCTCGCGATCAGGTGCCCGGCAGTTTGACGCTGCTGCCGCGCGCGGGCTGTATCTCGACCTGCTCACCACCGGTCGCGCTGTCGCTCTGTGCGGTGGCGCGGTCGTCTTCATCGCCCTGCCAGAACAGGACCCGATCGGCGAAACTGTCGGACTTGCGGATCATGCCGGCCTCTTCATAATCGACCTGTGCGCGGATGACCGGGTTGACTGCGTTTGCGCCAGCAGCCGCGACCAGCGCGCGTTCCGCAGCCGAGGCATCGACTCCGACCGTGGACCCGAATGCGGTGACCTGAACGCGCGATGCGTCGATTTCCGCCGGCTGGGCGATCCCTGCGCGGGGAGGACGCAGCGAATAATCGGGCGGAACGGTCAGCGGAGCCTTCTTGACGACGCGGAATTCATCCTGCTGCGCATCGTTCAGGCCGGGATCGCGCGGGCCGCTGGCGCAGGCCGTTGCCATCGCCAGCACACAAGTGGCGGATATGACTGTCAGAGGTTGCTTCATTTGGCTCACCTTGCCTTTGTTCTTCTGCACCTTCCCCTTGCGGGGATCAGCTGCGGGACGTGTCTTTTCGCGACAGTAGAAACTGATCGAAAAACAGCAAGACCGCTCCGACAGTGATGGCCGCATCAGCGACATTGAACACATAGGGAAAATACAGTCCTGAGAAGTCGAAAAAATCGACGACGGCACCGAAACGGATCCGGTCGATAACATTGCCGATCGCCCCGCCCACCACCAGCGCCAGCGCCAGCGCCGTCAGCCGGCGGTTCGCACGCAGTAGCCAGACGCCGAAGCCGGCAGCAATGGCCATTGTGACGATGACCAGCACCCAGCGCATCGCGCCATCCGACTGCAGCATGCCGTAACTCATCCCGCGGTTCCAGAGCATGGTCAGGTCGAAAATGCCGGATAATTCGATCTTGCCGCACAGCCGGGCGTCTTCCAGGCAGGCCCGCGCATTGAAGCGTGGTTCGCTCAGCACCAGCCATTTCGTATACTGATCGAGCGCCACGATAACCGGCACAAGCAGCGTAGCGAGCGCGAGCCGGATGGTTAGCCCCACAGTGCCTGGTGGATTAAGGGATGGTGTGTTGCTGTTCGTCATTGCGCCGTAGCAAATCGACTTTCCGGGAGCCTGGGTCAAGCCTTTCGGGTCTTCGCACTTGATCGCGGGCGCGCCAGGCGCGATCTGTCAGTCATGAGCGCGCCTCCAGAACCTGCAGCAAAACCTGGCCCGTCTGTCATCACGCTGGGATGCCGGCTGAACAGCTATGAGTCCGAAGTCATGCGCCGGCATGCAGATGCCGCCGGCCTTGATGAGGCTGTGATCGTGAACACATGCGCGGTCACACAGGAGGCTGTGCGCTCTTCGCGCCAGGCTATCCGCAAGGCCGCACGCGAGCGACCGGGCGCGCCGGTCATAGTGACCGGATGCGCGGCTCAGATTGACCCCGACACATTTGCCGCCATGCCGGAGGTTACCAAAGTCCTGGGCAACGACCTGAAAATGCACAGGGAAAGCTGGGCGCCCACCACGCTTCTCGGTGAGGCCGGTAAGGTGCGGGTCAATGATATCATGTCCGTGCGCGAGACGGCCGCGCATCTCATCGACGGGATGGAGGGGCGCGCGCGCGCCTATGTGCAGGTCCAGCAGGGCTGTGACCATCGCTGCACCTTCTGCATTATCCCGTTTGGTCGGGGCAATTCGCGCTCCGTGCCCGCCGGTGAGGTTGTCAGCCAGGTCCGCGCGCTTGTGCAGAGCGGTCATCATGAAGTCGTGCTGACCGGCGTGGACCTGACCAGCTGGGGCGGGGACTTGCCGGGAAGGCCACCCTTTGGCAATCTCGTCCAGCGCATCCTGAAGCTGGTGCCAGAGCTGGCACAGCTGCGAATTTCTTCTATCGACGCGATCGAGATGGACGAGGCGCTGATCGAGGTTCTCGCCGAGCCGAGGCTGGCGCCGTTCATGCACCTGTCGCTGCAGCATGGCGACAATCTCATCCTCAAGCGGATGAAGCGCCGGCACGCGCGCGAGGAGGCGATAGCCCTGGCGACGCGGCTGCGCGAGATGCGCCCTGATATTGCACTGGGCGCCGATATCATCGCGGGATTTCCGACCGAGACCGAAGCGCATTTCGACAACAGTCTTCGCCTGATCGACGATTGCGGGCTCGCCTTCGTCCATGTCTTTCCCTATAGCCCGCGCCCTGGCACACCGGCTGCGCGGATGCCGCAGCTGGACAAGGCGAAGATCAAGGCCCGCGCCGCTCGCCTGCGGGAAGCGGGAGCGCGCGCCTTGTTCCGCCATCTTCAGGCACATGTCGGACGCGAGGCCGAGGCGCTGGTCGAACGTGGTGAGGCGGCCCGGCTGCCTGATTTCACGCCGGTTCGCATCGATGGCGCCAACCTGCCGCCGTCTGGACGACCTGCGAAGCTCAAGATAACCGGCCATGATGGCGAAAAACTGATCGGGGTACCGGCATGATCCTCTGGTTCGGCAAAAAGAAGAAAAAGAAGGAACTGGAGGAGGCCGGCAAGGCGATCGAGGCTGAGGAGCAGGCCGCAGAGGCCGGCGCGGCTGATGTCGATGCAGACGCCGCCGAACCTTCCGTGCCGCCTGCTGCAGACGAAGACGAAGGGCCTTTGCCCTCAGATCGTACCGGAATTGAGATTCCTGGCGCGGCTGAGCCGGATTTCGGTCCGCCGCCGCCGGACACCGAAGAGACCGGCGGTCCCCTGCCGTCCGACAGGCCCGGCCTGGAGAACGGCTCTGCCACTGATGATGATTTCGCTGCCGAGCCCCCGGCGCCAGAGGAGTTTGAGGACGAAGGCGACATTGTCCCGGCGCTTGCAACCGAACCCGATGACCCCATCGCCGAGACCCGCAAGCCCGGTTTCATTCGCCGGCTGACATCCGGGCTGTCGCGTTCATCCTCGCGTCTCGCCGAAGGCATCACGGGCGTCTTCACAAAACGCAAGCTGGACGACGAGACGCTGGAAGAACTGGAAGACCTCCTGATCACGTCCGATCTCGGCGCCGGTGTCGCTGCGCGGGTGACGGCCAACCTTGCAAGGGACCGTTTCGACAAGGAGGTCAGCGACGAGGAGATCAAGCTGGCCCTGGCCGAGGAAATCACCAAGGTCCTGGACCCGCGCGAACAACTGGTCGATTTCTCCGAAGGCTCTCGCCCGCGCATCGTCCTGTTCGTTGGCGTCAACGGGTCAGGAAAGACCACGACCATCGGCAAGATCGCTTCAAAGCTGAAAGCGCAAGGCGCAAAGGCCTTGCTTGTCGCGGGCGACACGTTCCGCGCTGCCGCGATCGAACAGCTCACTGTCTGGGGGGAGCGGGCCGGTATACCGGTCCTGTCAAAGGCCACCGGCGCGGATGCCGCCGGCCTTGTCTATGAAGCGGTTGAAAAGGCGCGGGCTGAGGGGCTCGATCTCGTCCTCGTCGACACCGCCGGGCGACTCCAGAACAAGACCGAACTGATGGACGAGCTTGCCAAGATCATTCGCGTGATTCGCAAATTGGATCCCGATGCGCCCCATGATGTCATTCTGGTCCTCGATGCCACTGTGGGGCAGAATGCATTGTCCCAGGTGGAGGCCTTCCGTCACACTTCAGAGGTCACCGGCCTCGTCATGACAAAGCTTGACGGGACCGCGAAGGGGGGCGTGCTCGTTGCCATCGCCGACAAGCACGACCTGCCGATCCATTTTGTCGGCGTTGGCGAGCGGGCCGAAGACCTACAGCCCTTCTCCGCCGACGCCTTTGCCAGGGCGCTTGTCGGCCTTGAGGGTTAACGCCGCGATTTCATGACCATGTCGAAGATGTCATCCATGGAGGAGCCATCTCCATCGGCATCCAGCAGACGTCCCAGCGCGCCCATGCCGCCGCCAGCAGCCTGCTGCGACGGAGCCTGACGCCTGCCACCGCCGAGCATTGCCCCGAGAAGACCGCCGAGACCGGCTCCGCGCCCTTGTGCGGGCTGGGGTTGGGAGCCACCCAGAAGCCCTGCGAGCTGACTGGCCATGCTGGGGTCCTTGCTCTGTTTCGACAGCGATCCCATCACCATGCTCGCCACCAGAGGCAGGGCCGATTTGAGCAGGGAGTCGGTCAGGCCTGTTTTCTGCGAAGCGGCCGAGGCCACCGACCGGCTCATATCCTTCGATCCAAGGAGGTGACCGAGAATCGCATTGCCGTCCATCACCGTTTCTGGCTGGCGCAACCGTTCGGGCCTGTCGAGATATTCGTCATGATTGCCATTGTTGAGCGCTTCGATGAGTGATTGCAGTCCGCCGGGCTTTTCCGCGTTCGATTTGAGCCCAGCGGAAAGCGCCGGCAACAGGACCTTCAGCGCCGTCTGTGTCTGCGACTCATCGAGCCCCAATTGCTGGCCGAGTTCGCGTTTGGCCGCGCCGCCATTCGCCGTTTCTATCATTTCCAACAGGTTCAACCCAGCCATCCGCAACTCCATTTGTCGCCTTGTGATTTGATTTTCAGGAATTAACCGCAAAAGTCGTGCCCGGGAAAGGTGTGCGTAGCAGCGCGAGGGCGTTAACGGGCGCTTAACGCAATCGGCGCAATCGGTTAACCGTGTTATAAGCTGCGCGCGCGAAGCAGCGATTCGAAACGGCGGAGGCGGCATCGCATGGCGGTCAGTGGCGAGAATGTGCCCTTCATAATTGCCGGCGGCGCAGCGGCCCTGTCGCTGGCCTCCCTTCTCTGGGCGCTGCGTGTGTCTGATGGTGCGCGCGGGGCGGCACGCAAATATCGCGACCGGTCGAGCGAGCTGGAGTCCGAACTCGCCGAACAGAGATCCGTCCTTGCGGCCCATCCCGGTGTGGTCCTAGTCTGGCAGGGCAACGATATCGATGTCGAGGCCGATGATCTCGGCGCCCCACAGCTGCATGGCTCTCGCGCGGCTCTGGCAGCGCTTCTGCGTTACACTGATGACGCCATCTCGCTCGATCCGGCTGTCGCCATCCTTGAGGGGCTGGCCGATCTGGAAGCGCGCGATGCGGGCGGAAACGATACGACACTGCGAATCGCCCTTCGCGAGCTGGTCGAATCCGGCACGCAATTCTCACTTACGATTTCTGGCCGGGAGCTGTCCTCTCCAGACACAGCCAAACGCAAGCGCGCTTTCCTGGAGGCTGACGGGCGCACCGCCGGCGCCCGGGTCATTGTCTGGATCACGGACTCCACGATCCGCCACCTGGAATCCAGCCATCTCCTGTCGCGCGTGGAGGAGACCCAGCGGATGATCGCGCGCGATCCGCACAGTTTTGTCGACATGCTTGATCGCTCGCCCTTTCCGGCGTGGCGCATGTCAGGTGTCGGCAAGCTGCAATGGGCCAATCCGGCCTATCTGAGGGCGGTCGAGGCCGAGGGCCTTGAAAAGGCGCTCGACAGGCAGGTGATGCTGGATGCGCTCGCCGCCGAACAGACGCGCCGGACCATCGCGGAAGGAAGCGAGATCGACGAAACTCGTCATATGGTGATCGATGGCGAAAGGCGGGCCATGCGCATCCTGACCTTCCCGCTGTCAGGCGGGGCCGGCGCGATGGCGATCGACGTGTCCGCACAGGAGGATGCGCGCGAAGCGCTCGCGCGGCATGTGAAGGCGCATGATGAGACGCTTAATCATGTGGCCGATGGCGTTGCGATCTTCGGCGCGGATCGCCGGCTGAGCTTCTATAACCGGGCCTTTGCGCGCATGTGGGGACTGGAGGAAGGTTTCCTCCTGGAAAACCCGACCCACGGCCAGTTGCTCGACCGGTTGCGAGAGAAACGCAAGCTGCCAGCGCGTGAGGACTATGCCGCCTGGCGGGCCGATGAGCTGTCCTATTACCTGGATATCTCAGGTATCGAGGAGGACACCTGGTCACTGCCGAATGGTGACACCCTCTCGGTCACGCGCCAGCGACATCCCATGGGTGGGCTCCTCCTCCTGTTCAGGGACATCACCAGCGAACTGGACCTGCAGACGCGGTTCAACGCTCTGATCAAGACGCAGAGCGCGACGCTCGACAGCCTGCATGAAGCCTGCGCCGTGTTCGGCGGGGATGGCCGGCTGCGCCTGTCCAACAGCGCCTTCGAGACGCTCTGGAACCTTGATCCGGAACTTCTCGGCAAGGAGCCGGACTATGGCGATATCCTCGAAGCCTGTGTGCCGCTTTTCCATGACCGCGTGACCTGGGACGAGATTCGGCGCCATATCACCGATCCGACCGACCAGGCCCGCCAGCCGACGGCTGGCGAGATGCGTCGCTCGGACGGTTCGATCCTGACCTATCTCACCCATCCCCTGCCGGATGGAAACACGCTGATTGCCTTCGCAGATGTCACCGCGACCCGCCGTGTGGAAAGCGCGCTGCGCGAGCGCGCCGAAGCCTTCGAGGCGGCTGATCGCCTCAAGACGGAATTCGTCCAGAATGTCTCTTACCAGCTGCGCAGCCCGCTCACGACGATTCTCGGCTATGCCGAATTCCTTCAGAGCCAGCGCCATGGTGATCTGTCCGAACGCCAGGCCGATTATGTCAACGCGATCCTCCAGGCCTCCGATCACCTCTCCAAGCTGATCGAGAATATTCTCGACCTCGCCATGATCGAGGCCGGCCGGATGGATCTCGACCTGACCGACGTGAATTTTTCCAGACTCGTCAATGAAAGCGTGGAGATGGTCGTCTCCAAGGCCGAGGATACCGAAGTCACGGTTCGCGCCGATATTGACGGTGATCTGGGGTTCATTCGCGCCGATGAGGGCCGGCTGCGCCAAGTGCTTTTCAATCTTGTCTCCAATGCCCTGCGCTTTTCTGAAGCGGGCGGCGAAGTCGTTGTCTCGGCCCGGCGCACCGGCGAGATGGCCACAATCACGGTCACAGACAGCGGCAAAGGGATGGATGCTGATCGCCGCGCGACCAGTTTCGACAGTTTCACATCCGGCGACCAGCGCGGGGCCGGCCTTGGCCTGGCGCTTGTGCATCGCTTCATCGACCTTCATGGCGGAAATGTCGGGATCAAGGAAAATCCGGGCGGTGGCACCATCGTCACCTGCTGGCTGCCGGTCGAGGCCCAGGTCGAGGCCCGGTCGCAGGGGCTCAGCACCCCGCTTGCCGGGCTTCAGGCATAAAGAAAGCGCGGCGCCATGCCAGGCGCGAGGATGACCGCAGTCAGCGGGCCACCATAACATGCGCCGGTGTCAATATTGATCCGGCGGCCATCGGGCGACACCTCCGGCGCGTTCGTTTCTGTCGGTGTGTGTCCGTGAATGACGCGCTGGCCATCCAGCGCCGCCGAGCTCCACCAGGCCGTGTCGAAAAAGCGTGGCGAGCGCGTCCACATATAGACCTGCTCATTCTCGCCGGGAAAATCAGCCGGATGAACGCCCGCATGTACGAAGATCAACCCTGCTTCGGTTGCGTGATGGATCAGCGGTCGTCGTTTCATCCATTCGAGATGGGACTTCATCTCTTCTTCTTCGTAAGGACCATAACTATCCTGTGTGGCAAAGCCACCATTCACGCACCAGTGCTCCATGGCGTCGCCGCCCTGTTCGAGGGCGTCGATCATCATCTGTTCGTGATTGCCTTTCAACGACACAATTTCAAACTCATCCCAGCTTTTCGTTTGAGCCTCCAGCTCGATCAGTGCCGAAATGACACCGGCGCTGTCGGGGCCGCGGTCAACATAGTCTCCGAGATGGACGAGCGTCACTGCCGTATGGCCCCGAACCTGCGCGGCAATGTCCAGAACATTTTCGTGCAGCGCTATCAGGCGTTCGCAATGGCCATGAATATCGCCGATTGCGATAAAAATTCGGTCCTGTGGCGAAACTGGCATGTGGCTTGCTCTTATCCAGGCGAGTATTGGACTCGATCATCTACGCAAGACTTGCCCCGGTCCATCCTCTTGGACCGGGTTTTTTTTGCGCGTCGTCTCTGGTCAGGGGACTTGTGCAGCCCGGGCCAGACGCCTGGCCTTTGCATTTCCGACAAGGCTGTCGGTGGTGAAAACCACCAATGCCAGCCAGATGAAGACGAAAGCGACCCCGTGCATCATTGAAAACGGCTCTTTGAAAATGAAGACAGCGATCAGGAACTGCAGGGTCGGAGCGATATATTGCATCATTCCTACAGTCGAAAGTTTCAGCCGCGCTGCTGCCACCGCGAAACAGATCAACGGAACCGCCGTGATCGGTCCCGACGCCAGAAGAAGCGGAATATCCCAGCCGCCACGACCCATCGGCGGTGCCTCGCCCCGTGCCACCAACAAGGAGAGCCAGGCGGCGGCCAGCGGGAACAGGATCGCTGCCTCGATCACAAAGCCGGTGCGCCCCTCCACGCCGATCTTTTTCCGGATCGCGCCGTAGAAGGCGAAGAGAAAGCACAAGGCCAGCGCGATCCAGGGAATATATCCAAAGGCGCGGGCGAGCACCGCCACACCCACACAGGCGAGCGCCACGGCGACCCATTGGGCCCGGCGCAGGCGTTCGGCGAAAAACAGGAGCCCGAACAGAACGCTGACCAGAGGATTGATGTAATAGCCTATACTTGCCTCCATTACCCGGTCGACGGATACGGCGTAGATATAGACCAGCCAGTTTGCGCCGATCAGAAGGGCCGATATGGCCAGCCACCCCAGCCGGCCAGGCGTCATCGCCGCGCGCACCCGGTTCCACTGCGCGGCCAGCGTGATGAAAATGATGCCCGTCGGAAGAGACCAGATAATGCGGTGCGCAAGCAGCTCCGACGGCCCGATATGGTCGAGCGCGCGGAAATAGATCGGCAGGCTGCCCCATAGCGTATAAGCGGCCAGCCCGGCAATCAGCCCAGTGCGAAGGTCGGGATTCATCCCCGGCCTTTAGGCCTGAAGCGCACAACTTGCCACCCGGAAATTGCGACCGCTTCAGACTCAAGTCTCAGACCGGCTGCTTCTCCGGCTTGAGAATGCCGCGATTGAGAAGTTCCTCGGCGATCTGGACAGCGTTCAGGGCGGCGCCCTTGCGCAGATTGTCAGACACGCACCAGAAGGCGAGGCCATTCTCGACGGTCGGATCCTTGCGAATGCGGGAAATGAAGGTGGCCCATTCACCGACGCAATCGATCGGCGTGATGAACTGGTCTTCTTCGGGGTCGTCGACCACCATAAGGCCGGGGCTTTCGCGCAGCAGGGCGCGCGCCGCATCGGCCTCCATCGGGCCAGCAAGCTCGACATGCACCGCCTCGGCATGGCCGACAAAAACAGGCACGCGCACGCAGGTTGCGATCAGTTCGATACTCTCATCGATAATCTTCTTGGTTTCGACCTTCATCTTCCACTCCTCCTTGAAGGAGCCGTCACCCATGGGGACATCGATCTGCGGGATGACGTTGAAGGCGATCTGCTTGGAGAATTCCGTCGGTTCGGGCGCCTGATTCACATATATGCCCTTGGTCTGGTTCCACAGCTCGTCCATTGCCGCCTTGCCAGCGCCGGAGGTGGACTGGTAGGTCGCGACCACAACGCGTGTGATGCCCACCGCATCGTGCAGGGGCTTGAGGGCGACGACCAGCTGAGCGGTGGAACAGTTCGGATTGGCAATGATGTTCTTCTTGCCATAGCCGGCCACGGCGTCCGCGTTCACTTCCGGCACAACCAGCGGGACATCCGGGTCCATCCGGAAGGCGGATGAATTGTCGATGATGATTGCGCCGGCCCCGGTAATCTTCGGCGCCCATTCCTTTGCGACACTGCCGCCTGCGGACATGAGGCAAAGATCCACAGTCGAGAAGTCGAAAGTCTCGATATCGTGGCATTTCAGCGTCTTGTCGCCATAGCTGACCTCCCGGCCGACCGATCGCCGCGAGGCGACGGCAAACACCTCGTCGGCGGGAAACATCCGCTCGTCGAGTATGTTCATCATTTCCTGTCCGACATTTCCGGTGGCGCCGACAACTGCGATCCGCAAGGCCATGCAAGTTCACTCCGTTTTCGTGTTAAGGGTAAAGAATCATTCCGGCTGTGTGTCAAAGCCGGGCGGACGGCCCAGCTGTCCGGAATTCAGATGCCACCATGATATAAGGAGGCTTGCGCATGATCGAAGACGTGATCGCGAAATATATCAGTTGCTACAATGCCCGAAATGTCGAGGGGATGCTTGACCATGTGACCGAGGATGTCGTTTTCGAGAACATCTCCAATACAGGTCAGTCCATGCGGCTTGAGGGCAAGGCCGCCATGCGCCAGGTCGCGGAATTGTCCGGCAATGCCTTTTCCTATCGCCGCCAGCGTCTGGTGAGCCTGATCGCATCCCCCGACAAGGCGGCTGCCGAGGTTGAGTTCGAGGGCAAGGCCGCCGTCAATCTGCCAAATGGCACGCAGGCTGGCGAGACCGTCAAGATTCGCGGCGCCAGCTTCTTCGAGTTTCGAGGACACCTGCTCAGTCGTATCGCAGATTACAGCTGAACCCGCCCTAGCTGCGGGCGTTCAGGCGATAAAAGCGGGCCATCCACTGTGCGAGGCGCGCATTGTCATGGGGGCTGGCGCGAAGCGTGTCCCTGGCCCGGTCAACCGCCTTGTCGTTCAGTGGATTGCCGCGTCGGATTTCGTAGAGTGCGGAGGCGAAATCATCCTCGAATTCGGGATGGCCCTGGAAACTGATGGCTGGACCCTGACTGTAATCCAGCGCAGCGAAGGGCGTGAAGTCCGAGGCCGCCAGTACGCGGGCGCCGGGCGGCGGGGCAGTGACCTGGTCCTGATGGCTGACCGCCAGTGCGAACCGCTCGCCGCGGCTGACATCTTCGCCCATCCAGTCGCGTGGTTCGCAGATTTCGTAACTGTGGCGGCCAAGCCCCCAGCCGCGCTCTGATTTTTGTGCATGACCGCCAAGAGCCTGCGCCATGGCCTGATGGCCGAAACAGATCCCGATCTGCGGCGTTTGTTCGGCGGTCGCCCATCGAATGAAATCGAACAGCGGGCTCATCCAGGGCTCCGGGTCATAAACGCCTGCGGGCGATCCGGTGATCAGGATGGCGTCAAGGTCGGCCGGGTCGGGCAGTTCTTCGCCATCGGTGAGCGCGACCGCCTCCCAGTCAAAACCGTCATCAGCCGCCGAGACCAGGCGTTCGAACATGGCCGGATAGCCGGGCCAGTCAGCCCGGATCGCGGCAGGCGGGCGCCCGGTTTCGATGACGGTGATCTTCATGGGCCGGCCGTTGAATCGGATGGGGCAACGGCGCCATCGGACTTCTGGGCTTCGATCCAGGCGCGCATGCGCGCATCGAGCACTGAAAGCGGCATCGAGCCTTCGGCCAGCAAATGGTCATGGAAAGAGCGGATATCGAAAGCCTCGCCGAGCGCGGTTTCGGCCTCCTTGCGCAGCGCAAGGATTTTCAGCTCGCCGATCTTGTAGGCAGAGGCCTGGCCCGGCCAGCCGATATAGCGGGTGACCTCGGTCTTGATATTGTGCGCGCTCAGGGCGGTGTTCTCGATGAAACACATCTCTGCCTGCGTCCGGCTCCAGCCATACCAGTGCAGCCCGGTATCGGCCACAAGCCGGCAGGCGCGCCACATTTCATAGGATAGGGCGCCGAACCGCTCATAAGGCGTCTCGTAAATCCCGGCCTCGCCCGCGAGCTTTTCGGCATATAGTCCCCAGCCCTCACCAAAGGCCGTTGCGTAATAATCGCGCCGAAAACGCGGCTGGCTGCGCATTTCCTGGGACAACGCAATCTGCAGGTGATGGCCGGGCACTGCCTCATGTGCCGTCAGTGCCGGCAATTCATAGAGCGGACGCTGGTCGAGCCTGTAAGTGTTCACAAGATAGGTGCCCGAGCGACCGGCCTCCGGATCGCCCTGCGCATAGCGCCCGGTTGTGTATCCCGGAGCGATAGAAGCGGGGACGGGAGAGAGCCCATAAGGCAGGCGCGGCAAACGACCGAAATATCGCGGAAGGATCGCATCAAGGCGTTTCGAAAGCATCGCCGCCTTTTCCATCAGGTCGGCAGGTGAGCGCGCATAGAAGCGCGAATCATGTCGCAGAAAATCGGTAAATGCCGTAAAGCCGCCATCAAAACCGACCTCTTCGATGATGGCTTCCATCTCCGCACGGATGCGCTTGACTTCGCTGGCGCCGAGCGCGTGCACCTCTTCAGGCGAATATCCCGCGCCGGCGGTATGATGCGCAAGCAGGTCGGCATAGACCCGCCGCCCGCCCGGAAGGCTCGCCAGCCCCGGCTCCGGGCGCGCATGCGGGACATATTCGGTTTCCATGAAGGCCAGGAGGTCGCGATAGGCCTCCATCGCGGTGCGGGTTGCCTCTGTGCCTTCACGCTGCAGTCGCTCGCGTTCAGGCTGGGCAATTGTCTCTGGCAGCCTTGTGAAAGGTCCATACAGGTCTGAACCGCGCGGATCGTTTCCGACCTGCTCGCGGATCTGGTCGATCGTTGTTAAAAGCGGGTCGCGATGCGCGGTCCAGCCCGTGTCGATACCGCGGCGCATATTGGCGATCTGCTCATCGAAATAGCGCGGCAGGTCTTCGAGCCGCGCGATCCAGGCCTCGGCATCCTCAGGGGTGCGTATGCGCAGGCGCGCAGCGGTGAAGACGGGAGAGGCATGAAACCCCGAGTCGCCGGTAAACGGGATCCGGGCCAGGTCATAGCGTGCGGCGATCAGCCGCTCTGTGAGCAGGTGTTGCAGGATAGCGATGTCGATCAGGCGCGCACCCTCAGCCGAATCAAGGCGTTGCAGCAGGGCTTTGGCAGACGCAGCCTCTTGCGCAACTGCTTCAGGCGTGACCGTATCCCAATGGCGTGGCGCTTTCGAGTTTCGGCGGGCCGCTTCGCCGGGATCGGTCTGTAACCGGAACGCCTCATAATCAGAAATGATCGCGTCAACCGGCTCGCCCGTGGCGGCCAGCCCCACTGGGGATACAGCCAGGGCCAGCGCACACAGAGCGCTGCGAGTCCATTTTGCGGTTGGTGCGCGTTGACAGGTCGTCATCCCTCTCTAGAACCACCCGAGAGTGAACTAGGCAAGCGAGGCTGTGCATGGCAGGGGCAGACTGGACAGACAAAAGACCGATGTCTCCACATATTCAGGTGTGGAGATGGCACGCCACCATGGCAGCGTCGATCTTTCATCGCGCGACCGGCGCGGCGCTTTATTTCGGCAGCTTCCTGATCGCACTATGGATTATCTCACTTGGCATGCGTCCAGAAGCCGGCACCGGCGCGCCGGCGCTTTACACGGCCATTGACGGTATCATCAGCTCAATACCTGGCCAGATCGTCATGGTCCTGTGGGCTGCGGCGGTTCTCTTCCACTGGGCCAACGGGGTCCGATATCTCGTCTGGAGCGGTCCGCGCGCCGGTTTCGACCCGAAGACGGCCAGTGCCGTCTCGGTTTTCAATTTTGCCTTTGCCATACTGGGCGCGCTGGCCATATGGGCCGGCGCGACCTTCATCTAGGAGGTGGCGACATGGGACACTCTCAGGATTTCGCGACACCTACAGCCCGCGCCCGCGGTCTTGGTTCGGCCAAGTCCGGGGTTGCCGGCTATATTGGCCAGCTCACCTCAGCCCTGGCCCTTGCCATCCTTGTGCCATGGTTCATCTTCTCAGTGATGAATGCTGTGAATGCCGGATATGACGGCGCTATCGACTGGGTCGCGACACCATGGAATGCCACGCTTCTCATCCTGACATTTGGCGCGGCGTTCTATCACATGCGGATCGGTATGCGGGTGATCATTGAGGACTATATCGGTCAGGGCGGTGTGCGCACAGCACTGCTCGTGTTGAACAGTTTTGCTGCCATCGCCCTGTTCGTGGCGACTGCCGCGGCAGTGCTGAAGATCTGGATTTCAGCGGGCGCCTGAATGGGCTGGCCGCAGTGAGGAAGAGGCTAACGAGATGAGCGAATACGAGTGGATCGATCACACATATGACGTCGTGGTCGTCGGCGCGGGCGGATCGGGTCTTCGTGCGGCCCTCGGTGCTGCTCAGGCTGGCTTGCGAACGGCCTGCATCTCCAAGGTTTTCCCGACCCGTTCCCATACGGTTGCAGCTCAGGGCGGGATTGCCGCATCACTCGGAAACATGTCCGAGGATGATTGGCGCTGGCACATGTATGATACGGTTAAGGGCTCTGACTGGCTCGGCGACCAGGACGCGATCGAATATCTCTGCAAAAACGCGCCTGCTGCTGTTTACGAGCTTGAGCATTGGGGCATGCCCTTTTCGCGCACCGAAGAAGGTAAGATCTACCAGCGCGCATTCGGCGGTATGACGAAGAATTTTGGTGACGGCCCGGTTCAGCGCACCTGTGCTGCGGCTGATCGCACCGGCCATGCCATGCTGCACACGCTCTACGGGCAGGCGCTGAAGAATGATACCGAGTTTTTCATCGAGTATTTCGCGCTCGACCTGATCATGGACGAAGAGGGCGCCTGCCGCGGCGTCACCGCCTGGAAGCTCGATGACGGCACGCTGCATCGTTTCCGCGCTCAGAAAACCGTGCTGGCGACCGGTGGTTATGGACGTGCATACTTCTCCTGCACGTCAGCTCATACCTGCACGGGCGACGGCAATGCCATGGTGCTGCGCGCCGGCCTCCCGCTCCAGGACATGGAGTTCGTTCAGTTCCACCCGACCGGCATTTATGGCGCAGGCTGTCTGATTACAGAAGGTGCCCGCGGGGAGGGTGGCTACCTGACCAATTCCGAAGGTACCCGCTTCATGGAAAATTACGCGCCGAATGCGAAGGACCTCGCCTCGCGTGATGTCGTTTCGCGCGCGATGACCATGGAGATACGTGAAGGGCGCGGCGTCGGTGCCGAGGGTGATCATATCCACCTGCATCTCGATCATCTGCCGCCGGACACGTTGGCCGCCCGGCTGCCGGGCATCTCCGAAAGTGCGCGTGTCTTCGCCGGTGTGGATGTCACCAAACAACCAATCCCCGTGTTGCCGACCGTCCATTACAATATGGGCGGCATTCCGACCAATTATCATGGCGAGGTGCTGACCAAGGCCAACGGCGACCCTGACCATGTCGTGCCTGGCCTGATGGCCGTGGGTGAGGCAGCCTGTGTGTCGGTGCATGGTGCCAATCGCCTGGGTTCCAACTCGCTGATCGATCTTGTTGTGTTTGGCCGCGCGGCGGGCCTGCATTGCGGGGCTTCTGTTGAGGCTGGCGCCGGCCAGCCGGAGATTGACGAGGGATGGACCGAGCGTCACACAGCGCGTTTCGACAAGGTCAGGCATGCGTCCGGCGACCAGCCCGTTGCGAAGCTGCGTCTGGAAATGCAAAAGGCGATGCAGGAGAACTGTGCGGTGTTCCGCACCGGCGATATCCTTCGCGAAGGCGTGGAGAAGATCGATGGTGTATTCGACAAGCTGCCCGGGATCGATGTCCAGGACCGCGGCATGATCTGGAATACCGACCTGATCGAGGCGCTGGAATTCGACAACCTCATCGCGCAGGCGGCAGTGACAGTGAATTCAGCCGCCAATCGCGAGGAAAGCCGCGGTGCGCATGCTCGCGAGGATTATTCCGAGCGCAATGACGAGGCCTGGATGAAGCACACGCTTGCCTGGGTCGATGAGGCGGGCAAGGTATCGATCGACTATCGCCCGACCCATGACTACACCATGTCCAACGACATCGCCTATATCGAGCCGAAAGCGCGGGTTTATTAGGGCGCCCTCTCCATTGGCGGAAGCGCGCAGCGGGCGATGGACTGTGCGCCCTTTAACCTGCGCGGCGTTTGTGATGAATTAGAACAAGCGACAACCGTGTCCAGCGAAGCCTGAATCGGTCTCGGGCCAGGGCGCGGTGAGAAGGATCGGATTTGCCAGGAGTGGCGGCCCGCCTTTCCCTTGACATGCGACTGAATGGAATGTCCCCTGCTTTCAGGGACACAGTTCGAGGACTGGGAAAAGGACAGGGGGGGCCAATGAGATTTGCGCTCATGACGCTCATGACGCTTGTGACGCTGGCCGTCGCGGCAACTGGGGCATTCGCGCAGTCGGCAGATACCAATGCCGAGGCACTTCGGGACATGCAGCGCGAGGTGGCACCGATTATGGCAGAGGCGCGCACCAAGGGCCTCGAAATGATCTCGATAAACGACGAAAATCCCAGCGCGCCGGAAATCTTGCGTTTCCAGGAACTCTTCAAGGCGCTTTTCGACGACACTGCCGCACTCAAACAGGCTTTCGACCGCAACCACTATCTTTTTCCTTGCCAGCGCCACGCCGAATTGTGCCGCGGGACGCTCCAGCTTGAGAGGCTTGCTTTGATGTCAGTCGAGCAGCCGGAAATGCTTGAACGTCCCGCTGTGGAGTTCGAGCAGGAAATGAAGATAATCATGATGTATCCATTCATGCTCGATGAATCGATCAGCAAGGAACTCGAATATCAGTACAGATCAGGGCCTGGCAGTTCCGAATCATCTCCACCCGGAACGATTGATGACAAGGAACTTGAACGGATCCTCAGCACCGGCGAGAGGCTTTGCTTCACCGATCTGTCGGGCCGGCGCGAAATGAGCCAGGTTGAGCGTGTGATTGAAGACGGCACGCCGCGCGAGCAGCGCTACGTCAATGTCGATAATTATGACGGTATCGCGCTTGCGCTGGAGGAGGCCTATTCCGATCAGCCCAATGAAATACGCAAATGCATGAGCGAGAAGGTCCTGCCGCGCCTTCTCGACCGATTGATCGAGTCGTCATTGCGTGACTGATCACAGGAATTCTTCAAATCAGCCGGGTGTTGCGATGAGGCGTCAGTTTCCTGTTTCGCGATCTTTTTGACGCGAACGGGTTTCCGCGCCGCCTTGGAATGCTCTGGTTGGGTGATTGATCGGGCGAGTGCCGCAGTCTAGGAATGGCTCGCAGGCAGTTGAGGGAGGGATCGGTATGCCACCGCGTGAATTCAGTTTCGGAAATGCGCTGTCGCACTGGTCAAATACGCAGGGACCAGGCGGCTTCATCTGGAAGTACGCCCTGGCCTACGGCCTTGCCACGCTGGCCTTTGTGGGTGGCTTCTTATGGGTCGCTGGCAGCGCCTTCATGCGGCTCATGGCCCTGTCGATGCAATCGCCCGGCGGGGAGATCAGTGACGCTGAAGCGCTTGGCGTGCTTGGGTCGCTGGTGCCGTTATTCCTTCTCGCCATCCCACTCGGTATTCTGTTCTGGGTCATATTCGAGGGGGCGTTGCAGCGGCGCTATATGCGGGATGAGGGTTTCTCGCTGAGAATTGGCGGCGATGAAGGCCGGCTTTTCGTCGTCGGACTCTTGTGGCTCCTAACCTTTATCGGACTGTATCTGGGGATCGTGATCGTCATCGGTATCGTTGGCGGCGGGCTTGGCGTGGCGATTGGGGAAGCGGCGGTATTCATCCTGATCCCATTGATTATCGCAGGGCTCGCTTTGTTTGCCTGGGTGGTCGTTCGCCTGTCGCCAGCCTCAGCCATGACTGTACGTGACCGGAAGATCACCTTCATATCTGCTTTTGGCGTGTCAAAGGGACGCTTCTGGGCGATGTTCTTTGCCTTCATCATAATGGCGATCGTCGCTTACATCGTGTCGCTGGTTCTCCAGCTTATTCTCGGCATGATGATCGGCGGCGCCCTGATGACCAATCCGGCGATCATGAATGGCACTGATGATCCCGAAGCGCTGATGGCGGCACTGTTCAGCCCCGCGACACTGGTAAGTGCCGCGTTCGTCTATTTCGTCATGTCTGCCGTCAATGGCATCATTCAGTTCGCATGGGCAGGTATTCCGGCACTTGCGGCCAAGACGGATCCGGCCTGGACTGGCGGCCAGGCAGACGTGTTTGTCTGAGGCACGATTTGCGTTATTCGCCCGCCTGCGGCAAACCGTCCGCAGCCGCGCGATGACTTTGCAAGGCGGCGCAATGGGTTAAATACTGTCCAGTAATGATGATGGGATGAGTGTGACATGGTTCAGCTGACGCTTCCGCGCAATTCAAAGATCGGCAAGGGCAGGGAATGGCCGAAGCCGGAGGGTGGCGCGAAGCTGAAAAAGTTCCGCATCTATCGCTACAGCCCGGAAGACGGTGGTAATCCGCGTTGGGACACTTATTGGGTCGATCTGGAAAAATGCGGGCCCATGGTTCTCGACGTCCTGTTTTACATCAAGAACAATATTGACCCGACCCTGGCGTTCCGCAGGTCCTGTCGTGAGGGCGTGTGTGGATCATGCTCGATGAATATCGGAGGGCGCAATTCAATCGCCTGCACCAAGGGCTGGGACGAAGTGGCCGGGTCCACGATCACGATCGCCCCACTGCCGCACCTGCCGGTGGTCAAGGACCTGATCCCCGACCTGACCAATTTCTATGCCCAGCATGCCTATGTGCAGCCTTATCTCAAAACCGATACGCCAGAGCCCGAAAAGGAATGGAAGCAGTCAGAAGAAGACCGCGAACAGCTCAACGGGCTCTATGAGTGTATTCTCTGCGCCTGCTGCTCGACCTCCTGCCCGTCTTATTGGTGGAATGGTGATAAGTATCTCGGCCCTGCCGCGCTTCTGCAGGCTTATCGCTGGCTGATCGATTCGCGCGATGAAAGCACAGGCGAGCGCCTCGACGATCTCGAGGACCCGTTCAAGCTGTATCGCTGTCACACGATCATGAATTGCGCACAGGTCTGCCCGAAGGGCCTCAACCCCGCCAAGGCCATCGCCGAAATCAAGCACATGCTGGTTGAGCGTGTGACCTGATTGGACGCGGGTGTCTGCCGTGCTCTGCCACGTGCCCCCTACCCAAGAGCCTGAAACTCCGATAGTCAGTCTTCACGCTGTCATATGGGAGCGCTAGACATGTCAATGAAGCATGTGTTCACGGCAGCTGCCGCGGCCAGGCTGGACGAGAAACGGCGACAGGGCGGTGCCAATGACAATGGCGGCCCTGAGCATGAGAGGAGGGGAGCAATGCGCGCTCTGTTTTCGGTATTTCCGCTGCTGGTTATCCCGGTGGCCATATATAACATCATGGCGTTCGCTGGCGGCGGGCCGGCGATCCCCGTTGAGGGTAGCGAGGCGATGGTCGCCGGGCTTCAGGACGAGCTCGAAGCAGCGATCCTCTCAGTGCCGATGATTTCCGGCGTCACCTGGAAGCTGACCAATGGGGCTGTTCTGATCATGCTCGGCTTGCTCTTCCTGTTCCTGGAAATCCTGAAATCGACCTCCACGGGTACCGCGACGATCATGAATCACGCCGTGTCGATGATTCTGTTCATTGTCTGCCTGATCGAGTTCCTGCTGATTGGCAATTTTGCGACATCAATCTTCTTCATCCTGACGCTCATGACACTGCTCGATGTGCTTGCCGGGGTCGTTGTGACCATCGTATCGGCGCGCCGCGACTTTGCGGTTGGCGAGGGCTTTGGCGGCTGAGGAAATAAATCGATAAGGCTTCAATATAAGTGGCCCGGACGCAAGGTCCGGGCCTTTTCGTTTTCTCGCGGCGCAAGGGAGTTCAAGGAGACCTTATTTCCCCGATTTCTTGGCGATTTCGGCGAGCTGGCGCTGCATTTCGGCCATTTGATTCTGCATCAGTGTCAGCGCATCTTCTTCCGTGCTGGCGCCTTCCCGGGGGCGTTGTGCTTCATCGCGATCCTCCAGCGTCTCATCACCTGGGGCCAGGGCAGGATTGAACATGCGCATGGCACTTTCGAACATTTCCATGTTTCGTCTCGCCTGCTTCTCGAACATGGCCATCGGGGTGGCCCCGCCCATGGCGCTGCGCCAGCGTTCCTGGGCTTCGGCAAAGCTGTTCATGCTCATGTCAAGCCAGGCTGGAAGGACATTCTGGGCACCCCCGCCGTAAAACCCGATCAGCTGGCGCAGGAAGTTGAGTGGCAGGGCGCCTTCGCCCTTGGTTTCATATTCATAGATGATCTGCGTGAGCACCGCACGGGTCAGGTCCTCGCCGGTCTTGGCGTCCCGCACTTCGAAATCGACGCCCTTGTGGACGAGTTCCGAAAGGTGTTCCAGCGTCACATAAGACGAGCTCGACGTGTCATAGAGCCGCCGATTGGCATACTTCTTTATGATGATCGGCCCATCAGTGGTTTTTTGTTTCGCCATGTCCTGCCCTCAGACCCGCATATCCGCGGTGGTGTTTTCTCATCGATTACAAGATTGTTGCATAGAATGACCCAATCGACCAAGGTCGCCTTGTGCTCAGATAGCATTGGCAGCTTAAACTGTGATGGAGTTGAAGCATCAATTCGCCAAGGGAGGATAAGGACATGGCAAGAACCGCACTCGTGACAGGCGGCACCAGAGGGATCGGGCGCGCGATCAGCGAGCGTCTCAAGGAAGAGGGGTACGCGGTCGCCGCGAATTTTGGCGGTAACGAAGAGAAGGCGCGCCAGTTCACTGAGGAGACGGGTATCCAGTCCTTCAAGTTCAATGTCGGGGATTTCGACGCTGTCGGTGAGGGGCTCCGGCAGATCGAGGATGCGCTGGGACCTGTAGATGTGGTCGTCAATAATGCGGGCATTACGCGCGATGCCCCGTTCCACAAGATGGGCCGGGAACAATGGCAGGAAGTGATCGATGTTGATCTGACATCGGCTTTCAATGTCACCCGCCAGGTCTGGGATGGCATGCGTGAGCGCGGTTTCGGCCGGGTCGTCAACATCTCATCCATCAATGGCCAGAAGGGCCAGTTCGGGCAGGTCAATTATTCCGCCGCGAAAGCAGGCCTGATCGGGTTCACCAAGGCGCTCGCCCAGGAAGGTGCGAAAAAAGGCATCACAGTCAACTGCGTGGCGCCCGGTTATGTTGATACCGACATGGTCGCCGCCGTCCCGGAAAAGGTGCTCGAGGGAATCATTTCTACAATCCCGGTAGGCCGTCTCGGCAAGGCCGAGGAGATTGCCGATGCTGTCGCCTGGCTGTCGGACGAGAAGTGTGGCTTCGTTACTGGCGCGACGATCACCGTCAATGGCGCGCAATACATCGCTGGCTAGGTCGACTTCCGAGGGCAGCCGACCCTGTCCATGTGCCTGAACCGGCCCTGCGCTTGCCGGCCTGCCCTCGGGTGTGAATTACCCCCGAGGGCCTTTCACTTCCTGCAGGCTGGTCTTGCGCACTGCCCGGCCGAGATCGACCTTGGAGCCATAGCGCGGGGCGCCCGCGCTCGCGCCTGTTACGGCAGAGCCCTGTGTCATCCTGTCGGTCAGCGGCGGGACGGCCATGGCTTCGGGGTGCGGGCCATCGGGGTCGAAAAGGGCTGCGAGCTGCTCTGTCATCGCGCCGCCAAGCTGTTCGGCATCCACTATGGTGACGGCACGCTGATAGTAGCGGGTCACGTCATGGCCGATACCAATCGCCATCAGTTCGACCGGGGATTTGGTTTCGATTTCCTCGATTACCTGACGCAGATGCCTTTCGAGATAGTTTCCGACATTCACGCTCAGTGTGGAATCATCGACCGGAGCGCCATCGGAAATGACCATGAGGATCTTGCGCTGTTCCGGGCGAGCCACCAGCCTGTCATGCGCCCAGAGCAAGGCTTCGCCGTCAATATTCTCCTTAAGGAGGCCTTCGCGCATCATCAGGCCGAGATTGCGCCGCGCCCGCCGCCAGGGCGCATCGGCCGACTTGTAGATGATATGGCGCAGGTCATTGAGTCGTCCCGGCCCTGATGGCTTGTTCGCCTTGACCCAGTCCTCGCGCGAGAGACCGCCCTTCCAGGCTTTGGTTGTGAACCCGAGAATCTCTACCTTCACCGCGCAGCGCTCCAGCGTGCGGGCAAGAATGTCGGCGCAAAGCGCAGCGACCATGATCGGGCGGCCGCGCATCGAGCCGGAATTGTCAAGCAGCAGCGTGACGACTGTGTCGCGAAATTCGCTGTCATCCTCCTGTTTGAAGGAGAGCGGTGCCGTCGGCTCCGTGACGACACGCGTCAGGCGGGCCGTGTCGAGCACGCCCTCTTCAAGATCAAAACTCCAGCTGCGGTTCTGCTGCGCCATCAGGCGGCGCTGCAATTTGTTGGCAAGCTTCGAAACTGCGCCTTGCAGCCCCTGAAGCTGGTGGTCGAGATAGGCTCGCAGCCGGGTGAGTTCCTCCGGGTCGCAAAGATCCGGGGCCTGGGCGATTTCATCATGGGCGCGCGTAAAGATGCGATAGGCGAACTCGCGTTTTTCGTCGCCATCGGCGTAATTGGGACGGATCGGCTGGGCGCCGTCATCCTCCTCGTCAGGCGCCTCCTCGCCATCCATCTCGGCATCCGCTTCGATGGAGACATTGGTTTCCTCGCCATCGGCGTCATCGCTTTCGCCGGGATCGACCTGTTCGGCGGAGGCGCCTTCAGGTGACTCCTCGGCCTCCATGTCGCCCTGGGCGTCATCGGGCTCGGTGCCTTGCTCGGCATCGCTGTCGCCCTGGTCATCCTCATCACTCTCGGAAGGGTCATCAGAGGCCGTCAGGTCGCGGATCATGTCGCGGACCGTGCGAGCAAAGGCCGCCTGGTCGTCCATCTGGCCGATCAGTTTCTCGATGGCCCCGCCAGCCTTGGCGTTGACCTCCTCGCGCCACATGTCGGCGATTCCGGCTGCTTCTTTCGGCAAGGGGCGTCCGGTCAGTCGTTCCCGCAGGAGGAATTCCAGCGCCGGTGCCAGCGGGGCATCCTGGCGGTCTTCCATCCGGGCATAGCCCTCGCGCTCGCAACGCGCGACCAGCGCCGCATCGAGATTGGCCGCTGTGCCGTCCATCTTTGCCGCGCCTATGGACTCGATCCGGGCCGTTTCGGCTGCCTCATAGACGGTGCGCGCCAACTCCCCCTGTGGCCTGTGACGCAAATGCGCTTCAGAGTCGTGATGAGCCCGTTTCAGGGCCACGGAATCGGCTTCGCCGCGCGCTCTTGCAGCCAGCTGCGGGGACAGCTCCTTTGGGGGCGGGCGCAGCATGATGCGTTCGCCTGTGGTGTTCGGACCATCGGCGGAGAACCCGACTTCGACATCCTTGTCCGCGCTCATCGCCTTGGCGGTCACGCCAAGCGCCTGCTTGAAAAGCTCGTGTGCGGCCTCTTCGGGGGACTTGCTCATCCTCCACACATAGCGTGGCAAGGAGAGATTGCGAAGAGGCCGCTTGACCCTGACCGCAGGTCATCCTTGAAGGTGTTGAATTCGAGTTTCGGGGCACGGCGAAATGAGGCCTGACCACCAGCCTGCCGATCCGTCCGGCGCGCCAGCCTGCTGTTTTCGGCCGGGCGCCGGGATCGTTCCTGAGGCTGGCGGCAGGCATGATACGCTCTCCCAGGGCAAGAGGAGCCAGATTCATGAGCGGTGATTTTCCGGTCATCATCCATCACAATCCGGCCTGCGGAACGTCGCGGAATGTCTGCGCGATTGCGCGTGCCGCCGGATATGATCCTGTGATCGTTGAATATATAGAGGAAGGCTGGACCCGGCCCCAGCTTCTGGCCCTGTTTGCGGCCGCCGGGCTGACGCCGCGCGGGGCGCTACGCGAGACCAAATCGCCCGCTGAAGGCCTGGGACTGCTGGAGCCGGGCGTTGCCGAAGACACCCTTTTCGCCGCGATGATTGAGCACCCCATTCTGGTCAATCGCCCTATTGTCGCGACTCCCAGGGGCGTTCGCCTCTGCCGCCCGAGCGAGACGGTGCTCGATCTACTGCAAAAGCGTCCCACTGTGCCGGTCCATAAGGAAGACGGCGAACTCATCTGGTCGCCGGAGGCTGGCGAATGATTGAACTACCCATTGATATCTCAACGGTGAAGGGCTTTCTCCATGCCGATGAGGGTGCCGCCTTGCACCGCTATGCCAGTGAGGCGGCCCGTAGCGGCCCCTGTCTTGAAATCGGCAGCTGGTGCGGGAAATCGGCGGTCTATATCGGAACCGCCTGCAAGACGGCGGGCGGGGTCCTGTTCACCGTCGATCACCATCGCGGATCGGAGGAGAACCAGCCCGGCTGGGACTATTTCGACGAAACACTCTGGGACGAAACTGTCGGCGCGATCGACACGCTGCCCTTCCTGCGCGATACGCTGCGCCAGGCCGGTCTGGAGGAGACGGTTGTCCCGATTGTGGGACGTTCGCCGGTCATCGCCGCTTACTGGGCCACGCCGCTGGCCTTCCTGTTCATCGATGGCGGGCACACAATGGAACATGCGCTTGCCGACTGGCGCGGCTGGGCCCGGCACCTGATGCCAGGCGGTATCCTGGCCATTCATGACGTGTTTCCCGACCCGGCCGATGGCGGGCGCCCGCCTTTCGAGATCTATCAGCGTGCGCTCGGCGCGGACCTCTTCGAGGAAATCGAAGCCGTCGAGAGCCTGCGGGTGTTGAGGCGGTTATGAAACAAGAAGGCGCGCGGCCGGTCCATCACCGTGAAGGGCATCTGCGGCAAGGATCATCGCGGCCTGGGTCCAGCTCGGCTTTTCCTGCGGCCAGAAAATCTGCTCCTCGAATTGCCAACCCATCCAGAAGGCACCGTCGGAATCGCGGTGGGCGATTTGCGTTTCGAGCAAGCTGAGTGCCTGTCTGTTCTCTCCAATATGAACGAGCGCCATGACAAGTTCGGCGCTCTCGGCCACGGTGACCCAAGGCTCATCAGACACACAGCGACAGCCAAGGCCAGGTTCGACGAACTGGCGCCAGCCTGAGGCGATGCGGGCTTTTGCAGCGGACAGTTCCAGTGCGCCCGACAGGGCTGGATAATACCAGTCCATGGCATAGCGCGTCCCCTTGCCTGAACGGTCGAACCGCCCGGGCGAGTTGCGCAGGGCCGACACCAGCCGATTGCGGGCGACATGCCATCCTCCGGCCTCCTCGCCGAGCCAGCCGGCCAGGGCGATGGCGCAGCTCAGGCTACGGGCGATCGAGGCGTTTCCGGCGAGCAGCGCATCGTCAGCGCTTGTGCCCGCCGCTTCGGCGCACCAGCTGATTTCGCCGGTTGGCGCCTGCAGGCTGACAATAAAATCAATGGCAGCGCGGACCATAGGCCACCAGCGACGCGTCCGGGCTGTATCATCGTGCGTGAGCGCGTCATGCCAGATACCCGCTGCGATATATGCGACGAAGTTGGTGTCCCTGAAGGCTGGCGCGGTCTCGCGGGACAAGTGGTCGCGGTCCGCCATGGGCAGGGCGTTGCCGTATTCGCCAAGCCAGCTGCCATCCTCAAGCTGGCAGGCGGCAAGACCGTCAAAGGCGCGCGATGTGGCTTCGTCTTCGCCCATGGCATTCAGTGCCATCGCACATTCGACGTGATTCCACGGGTCCCAGGGGCCGTTTTCGAACCAGCCGATGAGGCCAGCGCTGTCCTGAAGATCAAGAATGCGCTGCGCCGCGCCGGACAGATCCCCGAGATGAGTCGGCGGCCTGGCCGGGTCGAGGAAATCTCTCATTCCTTAGCCTCCTGGCGCCCGTCAAAATACATCACCAGGGATTTGCCGATGACAGGCGCGGTCACAGCTTCCAGGATGCGAGTGACAAGGGGCCGTTTCATCAGGTCCCAGACAAGAAACCGGTGATAGGCGCGCACCAGCGGGTGTTCGTCAGCACGGTTCCAGAACAGACATTTCAGCCACCAGTAGGGGCTATGCAGGCCATGGGCATGGTGGCGTCCGGCCAGCCTGAACCCATGGCGCTCGACCGAGCATCGCAGGTCCACCTCGTCAAAGATGCGGATATGCCCGCCAGGCTGGTAAGGATAGCCATCAGGCGGCGGGGCGAGCCGCCAGCAAAGCCGTTCCGGCCAGCCATGCGGGACGGTAATGCAAAGCCGTCCCTGCGGTTTCAGCACCCGGCGCATCTCAGCCAGCGCGGCATGATAGTCGGGCAGATGTTCAAGGACTTCCGAACAGATCACCGCGTCGAATGTGTCATCGCCAAAGGGCAGGCGCGTAGCGTCGCCGGCCAGGAATCCGGTCAGCGGGCGTGTGCTGCCAACTTCGGCAAGCCCCTTGGTCTTCAGCCAGATGAGACCGTCGCGCGCCTTGAGCAGCGATGGCAGGTCGAGATCGAGCCCGACGACATCCACGTCGCCGCGTATATGAAACCCATGCACATGCCTGCCTTCGCCGCACCCCAGGTCAAGGATGCGCGCGCCGGGCCTGAGGCGGAGCTGGCCGAGTCGCGCCGTCAGCATGTTGCCGCCATGGCCTGCCGGATCAGCGCATCATATTTCGGAGCAATCGCTTGCCAGTCAAACACGGCGCGTGCGCGCGCAAGGCAGGCCTCGGCGATACTGTCGCGCCGGGCCGGGTCATTGAGCAGCCCGGCAATGGCGCCCGCGAGAGCGGCGGAATCCCCTTTGGGCACGATGATGCCGGCCTCGCCTGCCACTTCGGGAAGAGCGCCGCCATCGCTGACGATCACAGGTGCGCCGCAAGCCATGGCCTCAGCGGCGGGAAGTCCGAAACCCTCATAGAGCGAGGGGGTTATCGCAAGGGTCGCGGCGTTGAATTCATGCGCCATGTCCGCCCGGCTCAGCCCATGCACGAAGCGAATACGCCCCTTGAGGCTCAGCCTGTCGATCAGGTCCCGCGCCGCGCCCTTGCGCAATTTGCCGATCACGGTGAGCTCCAGTTGCGGAAAATCCGGCAGGAGGCTGTGAAAGGCTTCGATCAGGACTGGCAGGCCTTTGAGAGGGGTGTCAGCGCTCGCGGTTGTCACAAGTCGTGCCGGTGCGCGCGCGACGTCCGCCAAGGGGCGGAAGGCGGAGGTGTCGACCCCCAGAGGGATCGGCTCGATCTGCTCGGGATCAACCTTGAATTCAGTGACGATATCGCGCCTGGCGCTTTCAGACGGACAGGTGATGCATTGCAGCCTTGGCGCAACCCGCATCTGCATGCCGAGAAAACTGTACCAGCGGCGCGCCAGCCAGCGATGCTGCCAGTCCTCGGCGGCCGCTACAGCCAGTCTCCGGTCATGGGTGATGGGATGATGGATCATTGTAATGAGGGGCAGGCGCAATTCGTCCTGCACGCGCAGGATGCCGCTTGCCAGCGTCTGGTTGTCAATCACTGCGTCATATCTGGCGCCGTGCAGTTTGAGATAGCAAAAGGCGCGTTGGCCGAATGTGTAAGGCTCGGCAAACTTGCCCGAAAGATGGGCAAAATACTCATAGGTATCCGTGGTACTGAGCAGATGACGCGGGCGCAGCGCAAAATGCCCATTATGCGGCTGCGCAAAGAGGTCGAGAGAGGGCAGGCGGACCAGCCGGACACGCGGATCTAGATCGGGATAGGGCGGCCCGGAGATCACGTCGACGCGATGACCAACCTCGGTCAGGGCGCGGGAGAGATAATCGATATAGACGCCTTGCCCGCCGACATTGGGTGCCGAGCGATAAGAGAGCAGGGCCAGCCGCAGCGTGGGCAACATGCCCCCGTCTGCGCCATCAGTGGCGCGGCTGTAGGCTTCTCCATCCATGGATTATCTGTCACCGGATCCTGGTTTGCAATAAAGAATTGGCACGCCGACTGTCTATGAATGAAGCCGGGCAAGACTGCAAACTTTGTCGCACGCGGTCATGTGGCACGCGCGCTATCTGAGCGTTTTGAAATCGATCAAGGTCAGATCATGGCCTGTTGCCGTCACGAAGCGTTCCAAGTCGCTGCGAGGGATCGCTGTGGTCCCGGTGTTCGTAAGCGGATGGAAATTCAGCGGATCATGATCCATCAGCGCGCTGTCGATGATGAATCGAACCCGGCCGGCCGTGTCATTCATCAACGCAAATGCCGTGACAGAACCCGGCCTGACTCCCAGCAATTCGTCCATCAGGTCTGCGCTGGCAAATGACAGCCGGCGCGTACCAATGGCGCGGTGCAGGCGGTTGAGCGGCAGGTCGCTGTCGGCATGAGCGGCAATCAGGATGATTCTGCCGTCCTTATCCGTCATGAACAGGTTCTTTGTATGGCCGCCGGGCATGTTGGATTTCAGGTCGCGCCCTTCCTCGACAGTAAAGACCGGCGCGTGCCAACGCGTTTCATGGGCAATTCCATGCGCGTCCAGAAAGGCGAAGAGGTCATCGGGGGTTGCAGCCATGTCCTCCATTCGGCAAGCCTCGGGTCTGGGTCAAGCCATGAAGGAGCCCCGCCTGCCATGCAGCTCGATTGCTACAAGATCTATGAGGTTGCCCCCGAAATCGTGCCCGCGCGCAGCCAGCGTGACTGGATGGACGCATTTCCCGACCGCCACCCTTATCGTTGCCTGCCGCTGACAATGGCCAATTCCACTGGCTGGGAAATCCTTGCCCCGATGGATGTCACGATCGAATGGAATGGCGGGCCTGCCGCAGAGGATATCAAACTGACGACCAGCGGGGACCCGCGCGCGATCAGCTCCTTTGCCGACAGTCATTTCCGGCGCGGGATCGTGACCTTTCACACCGGGCACCTGTTTCGCACGCCGCCGGGATGGGGCGTCTGGGCCACGGGTGCGCCGAACTGGCCGAAAGACGGGATCGCCCCGCTGACCGGCCTGATCGAAACCGACTGGCTGCCCTTTCCTTTCACCATGAACTGGCAAATGACCCGGCCCGGGCGCGTCACCTTCCTGAAGGATGAGCCTTTCTGCTTCATCACACTGATGGAGCATGGCCGGCTTGAAGAGATTGAGCCGCAACGAATGAAATTGTCCGGCAATCCCGATCTGGTGGCCGAATATGAAGCCTGGCGCGATAGCCGGGCCGATTTCAACAAGCGCCTGAACAGCCGAGAAGCCGAGGCGATGAAGGAACGCTGGCAGCGCCATTATATGCGCGGCCAGAAAGTTACCGGTGAAAGCGCCGAGGATCACCGCACCAAACGACGGCTGAAGCCACCGCTGGATATGTGATGCCTGCCTATTCGTGCCCGTCCATGAGCCGCCGGGCGAAATAGGTGTATTCCAGTGCGACGCGTTTTGCCATGGTCTCCGGCTTGGCTGCGCCGGCATGTCCCCCATCGATATTTTCGTAATAATAGAAGGGTTTGCCGGCATCTTCCAGCTGTTTGGCCAGCTTGCGGGCATGGCCGGGATGCACCCGGTCATCCTTGGTCGATGTGTAGAAGAAGGGCGTGGGATAGTCCTTTTCGGGATCGAAATTGTGGACCGGGGAGATGGTTTCGAGAAAGGCGCGCTCTTCGGGGATGTCGGGTGAGCCATATTCATCGACCCAGGACGCGCCGGCGAGCAGCTTGTGATAGCGCAGCATGTCGAGCAGCGGCACACCGATATCGACAGCATTCCACAGATCGGGGCGCTGGTTGAGCATCACGCCCATCAGAAGGCCGCCATTCGAACGGCCCATGATGCCGAGCTTGTCGGGTGAGGTCAGGCCGCGGTCAATCAGGTCTTCTGCGACGGCGACAAAATCATCATAAATGACCTGGCGTTTGGTCTTCAGGCCCGCCTGGTGCCATTGCGGGCCGAACTCGCCGCCGCCCCTGGTGTTGGCAACGACATAGGCCCCGCCCTTTTCCAGCCAGAGCCGCCCGATTGTGCCGGAATAGCTGGGGTTCAGTGAGATCTGGAACCCGCCATAGCCATAAAGGATGGTCGGCGTGGATCCGTCCATGGGCACATCCTCAGGCCGGACCACGAAATAGGGGATCTTCGTCCCGTCCACCGAGGTCGCGAAATGCTGTTCGACGACGAGGCCATCAGCTTCAAATTTCGGCGGCAGCGATTTGAGCGTCTCAGCCTTGCCGCTCGCCGCGCTGAATTCGAGGAGTGTGTCGGGCGTCAGATAGCCCTCATAATTGACGAAGATCTCCTCCTCGTCCTGGTCGGAGAAGGTGATATTTGCAGCGCCTTGCCCGGGCAGCTCCACGGGCGTGACCTGCCAGCCGCCGGCAATCGGGTTGAGGCGAACCAGCTTGCTGACGACATTGTCACTGATGGCCACCAATGCGGCGAATTTCGACACAGCGACGCTTTCCAATGCCTGAGAGTCACGCGGCCTGAATGCCATCTTGACCGGCGGCAGTTTGCCAGTCTCCAGGAAGGCGTCGAGATCGAAGGACAGCAGGTCGCCGGAATTGAACTGGATGCCCATCCTTTCCGGCACCCAGTCCTGTTCGAGCGAGAAAAGGACTTCGCCGGCAAACAGGCCACGCAATGTGGCGCGTGGTGGGATCGGTATCTGGACCGGCTCGCTGCCATCTTCGGGGAAGATCCAGTAGCTGGATGTGAAGAAAGTGTCCGCCTCGACGGCGCCCTGCACGATGCGCCCATCGCGCATTTTCAGGGTCATCGGCCAGACTCCAACATCGGTCCTGTCACCGGAAAACACAGTTTGCGCGCTTCCAAGCGGCGTGTCGCGCGTCCAGCGCTTGATCACGGAAGGATAGCCACTCTCCGTCAGCGTCGAGCCGTTGCCGCCCCAGTCCGTGGCGACAAGCAGCGTGTCTCCATCGATCCATTCCACGCCCTGCTTGGCCTCAGGCGTCACGAAGCCGTTTTCGACAAACTGTTTCGTGGCAAGGTCAAATTCGCGCTGCGTCACGGCATCCTTGCCACCATTGGACAGGGAAACGAGGCAGATCGTGGCGCCATTCTCGGCCTGATGGCAATCGGCGCCCTTGAACACCCAATTGGCATCTTCCGCCTTCGACAGGGCATCGATATCGAGCACGGTCTCCCAGTCGGGCTGCTCCCTGCGATAGCTGTCCAGCGCCGTGCGGCGCCAAACGCCGCGCGGATTCTGCTCATCCTGCCAGAAATTATAGACCATACCGCCGCGAACCGAGCCATAGGGGATGCGCTCATCGGACGTCATCACCTTCAGGGCATCGTCGAAGGCGGCTTCATAATGGGGGTCGTTTTCGAGCATGGAGAGCGACCGGGCATTCTGGGCCCGCACCCAGCTCAGCGCGCGTTCGCCCTCGACCTCTTCCAGCCAGAGATAGGGATCATTGTCGGGATCGATTCGTTCCGGGGCGGCCTTAGTCGATGCGTTGCTCGCCGCGCTGCGATCAACCATGTCCTTGTCGCGATCAATACCATTCATCGCGATACTGTCCTGTGTGGCGCAGGCCGAGACCATAGCCACCGCGCCAATCGTTGCACAAAGGATGCGTGTGCGCATGTCCTTCTTCCCCTCTTGTTGATCAGTCCTTCCATCGTCGCCAATTGTGACGCGCTATACGGCCATGGCAAGCCGCTCACTGCGCACTCCGGCGCAGCGCCAGCAGCGCCTGCTCCATCACCGCTTCGCTTGACGCGCAGACGATCTGGCCACCATGGCCAGCCGGGCGTCCGCTCCAGTCCATGGCGAGCCCGCCTGCCCCCCGCACGACCGGGATCAGGGCAGCCGTGTCCCAGGGCTTCAGCCCGGTTTCGGCCACGAGATCGATCGTGCCGGCGGCCAGCCGGGCATAGGCATAGGCATCAAGGCCGTAGCGCGCGAGCCTCGCAGTGTGGCGCAGATGCGTCCAGGCGCCTTCCTCTGCAGGGGTCAGGATGAAAGGATCGGTGGTGGAGATCACGGCCTGGCGCAAGTCGCGGCAGGCCGATACAGCAAGTGCAGTCTCATTGCCCCCGGTGTTGTAAAGCGCTGCGCCGCCGGGCCAGCCAACATAGCGTTCGCCAAGCACCGGCTGGTCGATACAGCCGAAGACAGGCGTGCCATCAGGGCCGGCAAGTCCGATAAGAGTGGTCCATGTAGGAAGTCCGGCGACAAACGCCCGGGTGCCGTCAATCGGATCAAGATACCATGTCCAGCCGCTGGTGCCGTCAAGCGGGGGGTATTCTTCACCGATAATCGCATCCTCGGGGCGCGCGTCTTTCAGGATCGCGCGCATGGCCCGCTCCCCGGCCCGATCGCCCTCGGTGACCGGATCGAAATCCCGTTCGGCCTTGTTGTCGGGCGCCGCCCGCGTCCTGAAATGTCGCAGTGTGGCGATCGCGGCAGCGTCGGCCAGCCGGTGGATGAGGCGACGGGTCGCCTCTGGATCTTGGATCGGAGCAGGCATTGAGCGCGCGGTTTGCGCGCCCTTGCCGGTCAGGTCAAGCCGCGCCGCCGGCCTGATTGTTGGAATCTTCCTCAAGCGCCTTGGCCAGTTCAAGCAGGCGCTTGCGTGGCCGCTCGCCAAGCCGGTAATAGGCTCGCACCAGTTCCAGCGTCTCTTTCTGTGAAAGAATATCACCTTCGAGCTTTTCTGCATCATTGGCAGCGTTCGCCGGGGTATCGACCGGGATGATGCCGTCGAAGAAATACTGGACCGACACATTCAGTGCGCGCGACAGGTCGTACAGCCTTGAAGCTGTGATCCGGTTCGCGCCGCACTCATATTTCTGGATCTGCTGGAAACGCACGCCGACCTGGCCGGCAAGGTCCTGCTGTGTCATGCCCAGTAGCCTGCGTCGACGGCGCAGGCGCTTGCCCACATGCAGGTCGATATCGTCGGCCATAATCTTCTCCTCACGCATGCTCGCGAAACGGAACGTCCCGTTTCTGGAAATCTGAACACAGGGTGAGCAAGCCGCGTGCCGACATGCATGAGCCGAAAGAATCAACTGCGTTTTGTTCGCGGCTGCGGCAAAAAAGGGTTGCGTTTTTTGCGTCGCACAATATCTTCGGTCCTGCACTTCGGTGCAACGCCTCTTGGCGTTTCCTCCCTTAACTGATCCGCCGTGCCTTCGGGCACGGCGTTTTTTTTGCTAGGACTTGGGAGAAATTCAGGCTTGAGGCCCGGTCAGCCGGCCTGCGAACCGGCCGATTGCAGAGACAACCTGCTCAAGGTCCGCCTGAAGAGGTCCAAAACTGTCAGCCCTGATGACGCGGCGTTCGTCCATATAGAGATCGCGGCGTATTTCGATCTGTAGGGCATGGACATCCATGCTCGGCCTGCCATAGCGAAGCGTGGTGTAGCCGCCGGCATATGGTGCGTTGCGTGCCACCGAATATCCAAGCCGACGAAATTCGCGCTCGACCAGGCCGGTCAGACGGCTGGAACAACTGCTGCCATAGCGGTCTCCCAGCACAATATCGGCCAGCTGGCGGCGTCCGGGCTGTGACGAGGGCATTGAGTGGCAGTCGATCAGGACAACGGTGCCGATTCGCGCAAGCTGGGCCGCCAACTCCTGAGACAGCGCAGCGTGATACGTGTCGTGAACATCAGCGAGGCGTTTCTCACCTTCGGCTCGCCGCATTGGCTTGCGATAAATGGGTTGTCCGCGCGCGGCGACACGCGGCAGGCAGCCCAGCCCGGCCCTGACCCTTGGACCTGGTCGACCGCATTTGCGTGGCGGACCGTCGATAAACATTTCCGGATCGAGCTCCAGCGGATCACGGTTGAGATCGACAAAGCCGCGCGCATAATTCGCCGTCAGAAGTGTCGCGCCATATTGCGGGGCGTTGGAAAAAAGCAGATCGACAAAGGCATCTTCAGTGCGGCGCAGTTCAATCAGCGGAACACCGAGATCGGCGCGCATCTTGTCGGGATAGACCGTCCCGGAGTGTGGCGAGGCCAGAATGAGCGGCAACTGACCCGATTCTGGGCGCACAATCGCAAAAGGCGCCGTGTAGCCAGGTTGGCGGCCAGGCCCCGGAGTATCAAGCGGTGCAGCGACGGACATGAGCGATATGGTTTGCGGAACGGACAAAAGGTCAAGCCCGCACTGCGCCGCGTTTATCGGTGATTTACTCAAACCGGGCTATTATCCTATAATCAAGCGGCAAACTCAGGGACAGAGATGACCAAGATCCTCCTGGCGGAAGACGATGATTCAATGCGCCGCTTCCTGGCGGCAGCGCTGAAACGCGCAGGGCACGATGTGCAGGACTTTGCCGATGGCGACGCAGCGCTCCAGGCGTTGGAGCGGGAGGTGTTCGACCTCCTGCTAACCGACATTGTGATGCCGGGCCTTGACGGAATAGAACTGGCACGGCGCGGCGCTGAGCTCGACCCGGCCATGAAAATCGTCTTCATTACAGGTTTTGCTGCCGTCGCGCTGGCGTCGGGCGCGCCCACCCCGGCCGGCGCGAAGGTGCTTTCGAAACCCTTCCACCTGCGTGAGATCGTCGAAGAGGTCGATCGGGTCATGGCCGCCTGATCCGCTCAGGCGCGGACCTCGCCACGCCGGATCCAGACGGCCAGTGCGGTCGCCAGCACCAGGTCAACACCGAGGCAGAATGGCCCCCACCAGTCTGGTGCAGGATTGGCCGCGTGGCCGTGAAACGCGACGTCATAGATTCCGTGAGCGCCAAGCCCGACCACCACCCACCATAGCGAGCGCTGGAAGCCCCATAGTGCAAGCGCCACGAAGACGAGCGCCAGGAGGCTCTGAACGGCGATGTCGGCAGCTCCGCCATGTTCGACTGCAAAGACGATATAGAACAGGGCGATCGCGATGAGCGCCGCCGCCTGGGCGCCTCGCTCTGCATGCAGGCCGGTCACGCGCATGGCGGCAAGCGCTGTTCCGGTCAAGCCCATCCCGATCAGGGCCGGAATTGCGAATCCCTCCAAGCTCTTCCTCCTCGTCGGGCGCCAGGCCGGCATGAAACCGAAGACCAGAAGGGACGCAAGGGCCGTGTGAAAAATCCTCGATCTTGTTGAGGCGGACGGCTCACGCACGCTCAGACTTGACGCTGGCGCCATCAGGGGCGATAGACGCGTCTTCTCGAATTGCGGGGGCAACCGATCCCCGCTACGGGCGGTTAGCTCAGCGGTAGAGCACTACGTTGACATCGTAGGGGTCACTGGTTCGATCCCAGTACCGCCCACCATTTTCCATCGGAAAAACAAGGCGTTACAAGTTCCACTTTGTCTTTGGTAAGGCGCTTGCAGGCCCTCAATCGGGTTTTGTAAGGAATTTGTAAGGATCGTGGGTCGTGAACCGATTGAATCTGACCGCTAAGTGGCTCCAGGCAGACCAAGTGCCTGGGACCTATTCCGACCTCCTGGTGCCATCTCTCAAGGTTCCCGTTGGGAAGTCAGGCAAGAAGACCTTCTCGGTGATTGCGTGGAAGAACGGAAAAACGGTTCGCAGGGTTTTCGGACGTTTTCCGGAAGTGACACTAGCCGAAGCGCGCAGGCGGGCCGATGCTTTCAGCACTACAACTGAGCCGAAGGAAGACATCCCCAGCGCACAGCCTTCAGAGGCCAGGTCGGATGTCGGCACCGACCTACCCGTCACCGCGCTGCTGGAAGATTATGTCGCGCGCATGCGATCACGTGGGCAACCCGCTGCCGAGACCTATGCCGATAGTTTCTGGCGGGGGTCACGGTCGTTTGTCAGTTTTCTGACCGAGCGTCACGGGCGCCTTCCCCGCGCATCGGAGATTACCGCCGACGACGCTGCAGCCTGGCTGCGCGAGCGCCGGAAAACCGCGCCCTTCTATCCCTACTATCTCCGCGGCCAACTCCACGCCGCCTTCGCCTGGGGCTTGAAACAACGCCATGACTGGACCGGCGAAGGCCGAGACTACGGCCTGACGCAAAATCCGATCGCGTCTGTGCCGGCCGGGCAGAAAGAATCACCCTGTGACCGCGTCCTGTCAATCGAAGAGTTAAGAGCATGCTGGAACAGCCTCGATCCATCCTCATCGGCCCACGGCGTCCTCCAACTTATCATTGCTATGGGAGGGCTGTGCGTCACGGAAGTTGCGCACACCGAGAAAGGCTGGTGGGGCGAGGATGGCTGGCTCCGCATTCCCGAAACCAAGAATGGCCGCCCCCACGCCGTGCCACTGACGGAGCGCGCCAAACCGGCGCTGGCAGTTTCAGAAGCCATGTCGAGCCGCAATGCGAGATGGCTTTTCTCGAATGGGAACACGCCCGACGAGCCGATCACGCTCAACGGCATCCGCCAAAGCGTGCGCCGCCTCTATACCAAGCTCGACATGGCCCCATTCAATCCAAGAGACCATCGCCGCACGATGAAGACCCACTTGATCGACCATCAGGTCGACGAACGCTGGCTGGAGATCTGGCACAATCACGGCCAAACCGCCGGCGTCGCAAGCAAACACTACACGCGTTCCGAACACCACGACGTGAAGGTCAAAACCGCTGCCCGGATCGACGTATTTCTCCGGAGTGTGCTGGAGGGATAGCGGAGCAAGAAGAGGCTTCGCCAAGTCCCTTCGATCGCGCCGAAAGGACATATGCACCCTGCTTCAATTCACCTTTGACCGACAAGGTTTTTTTCTTTAGGTTTCATGCCGCCCGCATTGAGCATGCCTCAGGGCCGAGCGTGTTGGCGGGCGGCGTGGAAAGCTCAATGCCTGACGCGCGGACAGCTGGGCTGGCTATGGGGATTTGAAGAAGGCCCTGGCGTGGTGCGCCGTGCGCCTTCTGCCGTGCCGGGGCTGAACAAGGTCCGGTATCGGTCGCTGTAGACGTCCAAATGCTGGTTTCGAGACGCTGGTCACGGTCACCTTGCGGCCAGGCCTGTTGGCAGCGCGCAGTGTTCCATCGTCGCCGTGAGCAGCGCGCGTCAGGGTTTTCAAGAGAACAATCCTCACGCTATTCCTCATGAGCTGTCGATCCCCTTCGGGGCGGGCCTCTTGCGCAGGCGGGAGGCCGGGGTGATGAGCTCGATGAGGATCATGCGCCCGCCGCAAGAGGCGCATGGCGCAGGGCCGGCTGCTGGCGCTTCGGTTTCAGATGTCGCCTCGGGCTCTGGCGCTTGGGGCGGGATCCGGTCGGCGAGCAGCTCTCTGGCCCTGGCGATCAGGGTGCGGCGCTGCGTGTTGGCGAGGAAGCCCACATGACGGATGCGGTGCAGGCCGTCGGGCAGGACGTGCTGCAGGAACCGCCGGGCGAACTCGCTGGCGTCGAGTGTCATGACCCCGTATCGGGCCTCGCCCTGCTTGCGGTAATCCTTCACCCGGAACGTGACACGCTGGCCGTCATAGGCCGTGATCCTGCTGTTGGAGATGGCGATCCGGTGGGTGTAGCGGGCGAGGTAGGAGAGCACCTGCTGCGGCCCGGCAAAGGGCCGCTTGGCATAGACGACCCAGTCGCGCCGTCGCTCTTGCTTCAGGAGGCTCGCGAACGCTTCCACGTCGGCCAGATGGGCGAGATCGCCGTGGAAGCTGAGCTTGCCAGCAGCCTGCAGGTTGGCAAGCCGCTCGCACATGAGCCGCCGGAACAGGCGCGATAGCACGCGCACGGGCAGGAAGAAGTTCCTGCGGCAGTCGATCCAGCGCGTGCCATCCGGCGACAGGCCGCCGCCAGGCACGATGCCATGGATGTGGGGATGATGGGTCATGGCCGATCCCCAGGTGTGCAGCACCAGCGTTGCGCCGAGCTTCGCGCCGAGATGCTTCGGATCGGCGCCGATCGTCATCAGGGTCTCGGACACGGCCTTGAACAGCGCGTTGTAGACGACACGCTTGTTCTGGAAGGCAACGCGCGCCAGCGCGGCGGGCAGCGTGAACACGACATGGTAATAGGCCACCGGCAGGAGGTCCTGTCGCCGGGCCTCCAGCCAGTCATGTGATGCTGCCGCCTGGCACTTCGGGCAGTGCCGGTTGCGGCAGGAGTTATAGGCGACCTCCATCGCCGCGCAGTCCTCACAGCGGGTGACATGCCCGCCCAGTTCGGCGGTGCGGCAGGCGAGGATGGCGTTCACCGCCTTGTGCTGATCGCGGCAGAGCCCCTCGCGCAGGGCGGGGCCGAGGCCGCGGAGGATATCCGCAACCTCGATCGCCGGTCTTGGCATGTCCGGTCAGTCCGACGGCTCGATCGGCGGCAGGCTGTCGAACGGGCTCATCGCCTCCTGCAGCATCTTCGGCGAGACCCGGGTATAGATCGAGGTCGTCTCAAGCTTGGCGTGACCGAGCATGACCTGGATGACCCGGATGTCGGTGCCCGCCTCCAGCAGGTGCGTGGCAAAGGAGTGGCGCAGCGTATGGAGGGTAATCTTCCCCGGCTTGTCGATCCCGGCAGCTTCGACGGCAAAGCGGAACTGGCGTGAGAGCTGGCGCGGACTGATCGGGCACATCACACCGCTGCGGCTGGGAGTGAGACGGGACCGTGGCCGAAGGCCGCGGAAGCCCGTCGAACACAGGCCTGTGGCCGGGCGACCTGCCACCATTTGCGCAACATCTCCAGGAGCTGCGGAGACAGCTTGGCCACACGGTCCTTGCGCCCCTTGCCCTGTTCGATGCGCAGGGTCATCGCCCGGTTGTCGATGTCGGCCACCTTGAGGCCGACCGTCTCGGATGCGCGCAGGCCAGCACCATAGGTGACGCTGATCGCCGTCCTGTACTTCAGGCCTGGCGCGCAGGCGATAATGCGGGCGACCTCTTCAGGCGTCAGGACGGTCGGGAGCGACTTGGCGCGCGGCATGATAGGCACCCGATCGAGCTCGTCACCGCGCCCCAGTGTGACACGAAGGAAAAAGCGCAGCGCCGTCGCCTGACCGTTGATGGACATGTAGGACGCCCCCGTGCCCTGCAGGTGCAGGAGGTAGCTGCGCGCCCGCTCACCGGTCAGCTCGCCGGGCCTTATGCCGAGATGGCAACAGCAGGTCCGCACGGTGCGGATATAGTGCTTCTGCGTGCCGGCACTGATCCCCCGCAGGGTCATGTCCTCGATCATGCGCTGGCGAAGGGGATGGATCGGCTGGGTGTCGTTGATGTTGCTCATGGGAGCCTCCAGACGGGCGCTCCCGGCCCATCCGGGCGCTGCCCGGCTCACATCAAACCTTCATGTTCATCCCCGACGCCGCAACGCTCTCCTCGCGCGCGAGCGCGTTAGTGCCCTGGCCCTTTTGAGCCGGCCGGAGTAAATATTGCCAGTGTCCGTTGAGGTTCCCTTTTCGGACAGATCAAACTGAGCGCGGATGGGCGCTGGTTCACATCTTGTGATGCTCAGTATCTTATTGATTTTCGCGCCCTGGCCTCAGCCTACCGTTAAGAATGTTCATGCCAGCGGAGCACTTGCTCCAACGGCAGCCAGTTTATTGCTTGGGGCGATCACAGATTATGAATTCCGATCGCCTTCGAACGCATCGCGGACGCCTTACTTCGACTGTAAGTTTCTTTCAGAATTCCCGGCCTCTTTTTTGACTTGAAGGCCGCTGTTCCACGGGCGGGTTGTGAGCCAACTTCAAATGGGTGGTTGATATCAAATCTACTTTCTCAGCGAGAATTCGTTCGCCGATCATAGTGATCCGATCCGGTGATCCGGAAGCTCATCGCTTCGGAACGCCGCTTTTCTCGAGACGCCAGCGCAGTGTGTCGATCCGGTCCTGGCCGAAGAAAGGCTCGCCATTGAAGACCATGGTCGGCACGCCCCAGCCCCCGGCGGCCTCCAGCGCAGCCTGATTGGATTCGATGTCGGGCATGGGATCACTGGCGGCAATGGCGGCGTCGAGTTCGGCGAGGTCGAGGCCGGCTTTGGCCACAGCTGTCGCCAGCTTGTCCCCCTCATTCCAGTTCGGCTCGCCGCCCCAGATCAGGTGCGAGACATGGTAGGCGAGATCGACGCCCTTGCCGCGCTTTTCGGCTTCGATGCCGAGGCCAGTAAGGCGATAGATGTAGGGCTGGTCGTCTGAGACTTCGAAGGTCTCCATATCCTGGACGATGGGGTCCGGAGACGGCCTGGCGAACGCCATGCCGAGGAATTCGGCACGGCGGAACGCATCAAGGATGATGTACTTCACCCGGCGCTGGTCGCCGGTGAACAGGGTTTCCTTGGTGCGCACCGCGATCGGCAGGACCGGGCGCAGCCTGACCTCCACCTCGAAATCCTCGCGCAGGCGGAAAAGGTCCGGCGTGACGAGATAGGAGTATGGGCTGCGGAACGACCAATAGACATCGATTGAATGGGTCATGGCGGGTTTCCTTGGTGTCTCAGTTCCGGGGGAGGGCGATGGCGGTGTCGGGATTGAGGTCTTCCCGCGGATCGGTGACATGCCCGGCGGGGAAGGAGACGGATGTGACCGTGTCGGTGGTGTCCAGGCAGAGCAGATGGTTATTGTCGCCATCCTTGAGGTCGGCGAGCGCGAAGGGCGCGATTTCGGCATCCGCGCCGTCGGCCGCGACCGTCGAGACCCGGTAGAGCACGGGCTCGTCATCATCCGCCGGGTCACCGCCTGGCTTGGTGATGCCGCCATTCCAGGCCACGCGCACGACCTGCTCGGTGCCCACCGGACAGCGATTGCCGCCGCCCCAGGGCGAGGTGGTGGCCTTGCCGCCCAGGTCCCACTGGCTTTCCGGGACGATCTCGGCGAAGACAAGGAACGGGCCATCTTCCAGCGGTATGACGTCCACCCGGGCACCCTTGAAATTCACGGTGCCGTCGAGGGAGAGCACATTGCCGATGATCTCAACCGTCGCAGGTTCATCCTCCGCGCTGCCATACTCGCCGGCCAGGAGGGCGGTGCGCAACTCGCCCGGGTCATCGGCCGGCGCGAGGGTGAGGCAGGTTGCCTGATACTCGGCGCCCGATTGGGTCGTGATGCGGAGATCCCCCGGCTCCAGGGTTGCGATGTCCACCTCGTGGGAGAAGATCACCGGCATGCCATCGGCGCCGCCGGCCCCTTCGCAGGCAACGCGGTCGGAGAGCCGCTCCGGCAGCCCGTTATCGAGCCCGAAGAAGGCCGAGACCAAGTGTGCCTCGCGCCCATCGGCGTGCTGCATGTTCGTCACGTCCGTGACGGTCGTGTCGGTTTGCGAATAGGTGTCAAAGGTGCGCTCATAGCCGGCTATGGCCATGGCCAAACGCAGATTCTGGCAGCCGCCGAGCGTGGCCGCGCACACCGCCGCGAGCAGGAGCGCGCCAATGCATGATCGGTTCATGGGCATCTTCATTGCGACTTTCCATCGGGTTCGAGTTTCACGGCGCTACTCCGACAGACCGGCGACACTCTGTCCAAGCGTGATGATGACCGCGCCCGCCTGCTCGCCGATCGAGGTGCGCTCTTCGGCAAGCGCCTCATCGTCTGCGAGTGTCTCGCGGGCAAGCCCGACCATTTCGCCCGTCAGAAAGAATGAGGCGACATCCCCGATCTGGCTGCTCAGCCCAATCCCGTCCTGCAAGGTCATCCCGAGCTGGGCCGACGCGAAGCTCGGAACGATCCACCAGGACAGCCCCAAGAGCACAAAGGCCATCGCTGGAAGCCCAGCCGCCACTTTCAGTGCCATATCCATCTGCGCCTCCGGGTCACTCCATGCTTGCCAAAGGCAGGCTTCAGAATGCGATGTCTACGCCAAGAAACGGCCCGGAGACTTCGACCGTTGCGGTCACAAGATCATCGCCATGTTCGACCGAATAGTGACGGTAGCCGCCAACCATCGACCATCTGTCGTTGAACTCGTACCCGAGACCTGCCGAGACCTGCCAGGTCAGTTCCGAGGAGTCCTCGATGCCGAAACCGCCGACATCAGCATAACCTGTCCCGTACCATTTGTCGCTGAACTGACTGCGCACCCGCGCTGCAAGCAAAATGTCCGTCCAGCCGCCATCATCCTCGAAGGACGGGCCACTTGTCCCGCCCTCTTCCACGAGCTGGGCCTCGACGGAGGACCCATTGTAGCGAAGGCCGCCGCCGACATCGAAACGCAGGTCATCGCTGTCGACCAGCGCATATGTTGCGTACGCGCTGAAGATCACCAGTTGCGAATCGATATCAGCCCCGGTGAAGGCACCCGGCGCACGCTCTGTTTCTGCAGAAACGTCAAAGAACTGCAGGTCGCCGATCAGGGAGAGCCGCCCCTTGCGGGCTTCGAAAGCGCCCAGGAACGCCAGGTCGAGCGTTTCAAGGATTTCATCGAAATCCACTTCCGCTTCGACGTCGCCAATGGGTGTTTCCACCGTCGTGGTCACGCCGGGAAACCATCCATAGAGCTTGGCCGTGTACTCCCAGTCACTTTCTGCAGCAGCCGTTCCGGGCAAGGCCACGGCGGCCAGAAGAATGATCCGTTTGAGCGACATTTGAAGATTCCCTGATCAGCTGCCTGTATTGCTGTGAGCCAGGTCGCCTGCGTCCGGGGGCTTTGCATCGGCGACGTGTGAGCGTAAATATGCTCTCGCGGCGCGGTGTGCACAGCTCGCTACGGGCCAAAGAACATTCCGTTCTGACCACTTTCCAGACGTCCGCAAACGGGTCGATCACCCCCTGGTCGGACTGTCCCGGATGATGCGAAACCCGATGTGGGCAGAGCTGAAATCGAACTCGAGACTGTCGCGCGCAGCCACGCGATAGCGCCGGCAATAATTCTCGCTGCAAAGATACGACCCGCCCTTGATCGTGAAACGGACGGTCCCCGGCGCGAAGGGGCTGTCTGTCCACTCCCAGACATTCCCGATCATGTCATATGCGCCTGTGAGACCTGGCTGGAAACAGCCCACGGGCGCGGTTCCGGCAAATCCGTCTCGACCTGTATCCTGTATCGGGAACAGTCCTGACCAGACATTGGCGCGGGCCGTGCCGTCCGGCGCGCGCATGCCCGACTCAGGATCGTCGGGATCAAACAGGCCGAGACTGGCCGCGTATTCCCATTCAACTTCGGTGGGAATTCGCCCGCCGGCCCATTCTGCATAGGCGCGCGCATCGCTGAGCGTCACATGCACGACGGGATGGAGGCCTAATGCCTTAAGGTCTGTCCCGGAGCCGCCTGGCGTTTTCCAGCTCGCCCCGGCATCGATGCGCCACCAGGACAAGAGGTTCCTTGGCGTATCGGTCTCCCGGAATTGTGCCGAGCCGCCATTTCTTTCCGCTTCGGTGACGTAGCCTGTCGCCGCCACGAATTCAGCAAACTGGCTGTTGGTCACTTCATGGACCTGCAGCCGGAACGGGGAAACGAACACGCGCTGCGGCGGGCCTTCCTCGGGATAGAGGGCCTGCGCGCCCATTGTGAATCCGCCGCCGGGAATGTCGACAAAGCCGCCAAGCTCGGCCTCGCCCAAAGTGCAACCGGCGTCTGAGCTCGCAAACGAGTGTGTTTCTCGCCACATCGCCGTCGCCACCAGGGCGACGATCACCGCAGCGATGGTGCCTGCAGCAATCTTGATCCTGACCATACCGGTCATCCTCCTGTCAGCACTGACGTCATTGAATGGCGTATTTCAGCAAGGCCAGCGCAGAGCCGAGCCCCCCGGCGAACAGGGCGCCCAGCACTGGCAGCGAGGCCCCATGACTGATCACCCAGCCGACCCTGGCGCCAAAGATCACGAGGATCAGGATACAGAAAAGCTGGGACACGAGCATCGCCGTCCCGAGCGAAAGCCAGCCGAGACCAGACGCAACAAAAAGCGCGGTCGTCAGGTGTGCCACGAAGAGGATCGGATGACTGCCGCGCCAGGCCTCACGCATGGCCGGAAAGCGCAGCATCCGCTCGCCGGTTTCAATCGAGTGGGCGATCAGTGCGGCGAGGGCCCTTGCCAGGGTCATCGCCAGGACCGAACCGAAAAGGACGGCTGCCGGTTTGAAAGGCGCAACCGGCTCGGGAGAGAGGGCCATCAGGAGACTGAGGACGATGATGGCACCGTAAATGAGGCCGAAAGCTTCTCTCTCGAGTGTCTGCCATTTCAGGCGCGGAATATGGGCGCGGATTGCCACTTTCGCCTCCCGGGCCAGTCCGGCGTCCGCCTCCGACTATCGGTTCCCCTGGGTGGCCATTTTCTCGAGAATGCGGTGCGCGGTCTCATAACCGCTGTTCTGGTTCTGGCCGGTGACCAGGTTGCCGTCGATCGTCGTGTGCGTGGCGAGCGGGTCAAGCCAGGCGTGCTGGCATTCGTAGAGCGCACCGGCCTTCCGCAGTTCCTCTTCTGGATGCTTGGGCGTCACCGCAATGCCGAACGTATGAATCTGGTTGTCCGTCACACCCGTGACGCGCCGGCCCTTGACGAGCAGATCACCGTCCAGGCCCTTCGCGCTGACCAGGCCGAGCGCGCCGTGGCACACCGACCCCAGGATTTTTCCCGACGCATTGGCGCGTGTTACGAGATCGGCCAGTTCCTCGCTCTGAGCCAGGTCATAGGCCGCGCCCCAGCCGCCAGCCATGAAGATCACGTCATAATCGTCCGGGTTCACTTCGGTGATGGATTTGGAATTCCTGAGCTTCTCCATGGCGTCCGGATCGGCCATGAAACGCTTGTCATCCTCGCAGGCGAGCGGCCAGGACCAGGAGCCCGGCTGGATCGGGATCTCGCCGCCCTTGATGGACGCCATGTCCACATCCAGCCCCGCATTGATGAAGGCATAATAGGGCACCGTGAATTCCGATCCGAATGCGCCGGTATCCCGGTTCTTCGGATCGAGCCGGCTATGGCTGGTGCAGATTACAAGCGCCCGGCGGCCGGACAGGTCGAAGTCCGGGATCGTATAGTGCCGGTGCAGGCCCATCACCCGCAGGATCGATGGGAGGAAGAAGTAGACGAGGACGGCCAGCACCAAAAGACTGGCCAAGGTGTACGCGATCCATTCCATGTGGCTGGCTCCGGTTCAATCGTCAGAAGATATGGCTATTCGCGCTGGCTAGGGCTTTACGCGTGCGACCGGCGAAACAGGCCACGCACCAGCTTGAAGAGCAGGAAAAGTGCGAGCAAAACGGCAATCATGAAGGCCGCCGCATGCGGCCAGTATTTTCCGATGATCTTGCTCAGAAGATTGCTGAAGAGCTGGGCCTGGGCATAATCTTCGCGCGCGAGGTCGAGAACGCCAGTCTCTGACGAATAGGCTGCGTATTCGGCGCGCATCGCTGCGAAAAGTTCCGGGTTTTCGGCTGACAGGTCATTGGTTTCGCCCGGATCGACCGACAGGTCGAAGAGCCGCCATGTGAAATCGCCCCGGGGCAGCGCCGTGCGGACGAGTTTCCAGTTGCCGCGGTAGAGCGCCGCATTGCCGCTGACCTCAACGCCGAAGCTCTCACTCGCGCCGCGCGTCTCGTCTGTTTCGCCGGCAAGAACGGGAAAGATGCTTTGCCCGTACAGGGCATCGGCGTCGTACTCGACACCGGCGGCGTCGAGCAGGGTCGGCATCAGGTCGGCCACATGGACCGAAGCATCCGTGATGCCGGAGTTTTCCACACCGTGCCCGGCGATCACGAGCGGCACGCGCAGCCCGCCCTCGCTGGAGTAGAACTTGTAGAGGTTGAACGGAGATGCTGACACAGAGGCCCATTCCGGACCAATCGCCGTCAGGCTGCCAGGCAGGCCCATATTTTCAGGAGACGTATCGAACCCTTCGAGGGCGTGGATTCCGCTCAGTAGCAAATCGTAGAGGGCATTGCCGAACTTCGTGACACCGGACTCGGGGCCGTTGTCGGAGGTGACAACGACAATCGTGTTTTCCAGTTGTCCGGTGGCCTCCAGGTGATCCAGCAGGCGTCCGATATGGTAATCGGCCGCTTCAATCATGCCCGCATTCACCTGCATCTGGCGCGCAGCGACCGCCTGCTCGTCTGGCGACAGGTCATCCCAGGCGCGGTGGTCTTCGTGCACTGGCGCCAAGACTGTCGTCTCGGGCACGAGGCCAAGCTCAATTGTGCGCTGCCAGCGTTCTTCGCGCATCACGTCCCATCCAGCGTCGAACACACCGTCATACTCGTCGATGAACTCAGTTGGAGCCTGAACAGGGATGTGAACCGCCTGAAGTGACAGGAAGCCGAAGAAGGGCTGATCCGCCTCGCCTTCGTCGATGTAGCTGATCATCTGGTCCACGAGGTTGCGAGACGAATAGAAATCCTCGGGCAGCTGAACGGGCTCACCATCCTCGTACCACGACACCTTGGGGTACCCAGGGAGGTAGTGGGTGTGGTCGTAATTGCTCCCGCCGGTGGAATCCATCACGTAGGAGCGGTCGAACCCGAAACGGTCGGGCAGGTTCTTGCCCTTGGCACCAATGCCCCACTTGCCCGAAACATAGGTCCGATAGCCCGCGTCAGACAAACGGCTTGAAATCGTCTCCTGATCGTCCTCCCAGATCATGGAGTAGCCGGGAAGTTCGCTCTGCTCAGGCGTCACGGTTTCGACCAGCGTGCCCATGCCCGTCTGGTGATTGTCCATGCCCGTCATCAGCATTGCGCGGCTCGGTCCGCAGAAGGGCGAGGAATAGTACCGGGAAAAGAGCGTGCCCGACTGCGCCAGGGCGTCGATGTTCGGGGTCTGCGCATCGCCGCCATACGCGCCGAAGCCCGTGAATCCCACATCGTCGAACAGCACAATGAGGATGTTTGGCGGCGCGGTTGGCGTTGCCTCAGGTGCAACAGCTTCGGTCGGCTCGGCCTCGGGGTCCTGGTCCTGGGCCTGGGCCGACGCCACGATCGGCGAGAGCGTGAAAGCGGCCAGAAAAAGTGCCCGATGTGCGAAACGAACAACGTTGTGCATGGGATTGTACCTCAACCCGGAAAGACTTCCCGCTGGATAGTCCCCGATCAGACTGAATGCACAGCTCCCGTCAGGCCAGATTGTATTCAGTTCTGACCTTTGTCTCCCCGCTTCTGGAGCCCCTCGCGAAAGGCCTTTGGTGTCTTGCCGGTCCACCGCTTGAAGCTGCGCGCAAAGTTGGACGGCGCGTCGTAGCCAAGCTCGTGGGCTATGGCTTGTATGGGCTGGGTGCTGCTGGAAAGCATTTCCCGGGCGCGTCGCTCCCGCACCTGGTCAACCAATGTGCGATAGGTCGTTCCGGCCCGCTCCAGTTGACGCCGAAGACCGCGCTCGGAGTATCCAAGACCACTCGCGGCCTCGGAAAGCGGCACCCCGACATTGCTACCCTTCTCCAGAAAAGCCAGGACCTGGCTGACAGGTGTTGCGTTGTGACCCGCGTCTGCTGCGAACTTTTCACACAGCGCCACCAGCTTGGCGTGATTGATCGGATCAGAGCAAGGCAGCGGCGCCTCCAGCAGCTCGGCCGGAAAGATGATCCTGTTTTCGGGTGCCTCGAACCGGATGGGCACGCGGCTGACCTGTTCAGCGATTTCAGCCCACCCCTCTGGCTCACTGATGGTTGTTTCCGCGCGCGTCGCGACAAGCGGGACCCGAAGCATGTCGAGCAGCAACCTGTTCAGCACAATGAGCGCGCTGGCGTTCACGAAATAGGCGATTTCCTCGAGCGGAAGCTTGGGCGTCAAGCGTACTTCGGTCTCATCCGGTGTGAGCCCGGACTCTCGGTCCGGAAAGCTGAGGCCGATTGCCGGGAAGGTCAGATGAACAAAGCGACTGAGCACTATCAGGCCGTCCTCGAGTCGCGGCGCGTTCATCGCGGCATAGGCTGGGAACCCAATATAGGTCACATCGAATCTCAGCGCGAGCCGGGCCCCGAGATGCGGATCGCCCGTCTGTTCCTGGGCATTCAGTATGAAGCGTCGAAGCGTCAGGAAATCCGTGCGGAAATACGGATCTGCAAACAGCGCTGGTTCCAGGTTTGTGCCCTTCAGAAGTGCATCCGCTTCGTAGCCGTCTTCGCAAAGCGTGCGAAAGACGAAACCAGGATAGTTCATCGGCAAGGCCGGTGTATCCATGGTGAATACTGCCATATTTTCAGGAGGGGGTGCCATTCACCGCCTCCCCGTCACCAAGTCAAGCCAACAGCACCCAACTTCGAAACGGTCTGCCAATGGGTCAGTCGGGGTTCTCGGACGTTGAGAGTGCATAGTGTGATCGAGATGGCTATCATTTGGGAGTGTGCGGCGCAGCATAACGCCAAACCCCGGTCTCGGCCAAAGGGAACTTATCTCAGATAAGTGACAGTTCAGTCGGCATGGGTCACCCGCACACGAAATGTGGCGTCCGGAGCCGACTCGCTGACGCCGAACAGGGCGCCTGTATAGAGGCCCCACCCGTCTCTGAGAGACCAGACCGCAACCGGCCCGGCCTCGTGTCTCTGGTATTCAAGGTCCAGCCAGTCGGTCGTTGATCCATCCTGGCTGAAAAGCTCAACGCCGAGTTTGGGTCCTGAGGCGAGCGAGCGCATCGCCGAAGCGCGCGTCTGGATGGCGAGACCGTCTCGTGCGTCATCGCCAATCTCGAGTGTAGCGCCGGTTATGAAGCGCAGCGTCCAGTCATCGACCTGCCGCCATTGATGTATCCAATGGACTGTGATCTGGCCTAGCCGATCGTCGAAACGGTAGCGGCCATCGAAACGGAAACCCGACTGGTAGGACTGAAGGTCCGGCGTCACCTGCCAGAAGAGTTGGGCGGTCAGGTGATCAGGGTCGAAGTCGGCGTCTTCAGTCGATCGGACCTGTCCAATCAAGCGCCAGCGTAGATCGCTGTCGATCGCGCGCTGATAGTGCAGTCGCACCGCCGTGTTCTCACTATCTGGATCATGGCTTACACGGAAGTCCCAGGCACTGTCACCCTCATCGACAACAGGTCCGAACACCCCGCCGGTTGACTGCGCCGCCGCCATGGGCGCTCCGGACAGGGCCAGGACAGTGATCAGACGTCTCATGGCGACCACGCAGTGTGCAAAGTCGTGGCGGGGATAGCAAATGATCAGCGCCGCCGTCCCTCAAATGACCGGCCTGCAGACCAGCCCGAGCGGAACGCCTCATACTGCGACCGGCCGCCGGTACGGGCCAGGCTGTCACGCTCCAGGCGCTGGCGGTCAAAGGTCGAGGGCGGGCTGCCCTGCAAGCTGGTCAGGCGTTCAGGCTGATCAAGGGTGATCGGCTCCATCCCGCGCGCGCTTGCCTCGGTCCGGACAGTGTCTCCGGCCGACGCCGTATCCACACTCGACCATTCGCCACCGGAGCGCGTCTCCCAGCCGCCATCTTCGGTGCGGCGGAAAACGTTGCCATTCGCGCCGGCATAGAGGTCGCCATCCCCGGTCTGGCCAACCGTTGCCCGCCCCTCGGTATTGCCGACCTGGACGGCCTGTCCGCCTTCCGAGGTCTGCACCTCGCGGCGGAAACCGTCTTCCGTGCCATACCGCTCTGCCCGGACCCAATTGTCATCGCGCCGGACAACCGTATCGCCCCAGGTCTCATAGCTGTCGCCGCCCGACCATTGGATGGCCTGGCTGGTGCTGGTGCTCACATCATTCCGGGGATTGTAGGACCAGCCTTCATAGACCGCCGTGTCATAGTCATAGGCATAGACGCCGCCGCCATACCGCCCGGTATTGGGGTTGTAGCGATTGCCTTCCCAATAGCCGCCATAGGGGCCGTAGGCGTAATGCCCGTGGACGTAACTCCCGGTTCCCGTGTTGTAGATGCTCGCCTGACCATAGGTGTAGGGATAGGGGGAATAGTACCCGTAAGGCGCGAAAGCATACGCATACGGCGCGTAGTAGGTGCCCCAGTAATAACCCGAGCCGTAGACCACCACGCCATTGCTGACATAGGTATAATTGTACCCGGGCGTATAGCCGAAATAGACCGTGTCCGGCGTGGTCTCGTATACCCGGACATAGGTGACATGGTGCGCCGGCGAACTGGCCGGAATATCGTACATCGCTGTCGGGACGGCTTCGGTCACGAACCACGGTCCGTTCGGCGTGTCAGAAACGAACCACACCGCGTCATGGCAGAGATAGTAGACCTCACCGATCCGGAACACATCGAAAGTCGTGTTGGTGATGCGATAGACATCGACGCCCTCGATTTTCTCGAAGTCCGGATCATCGCCGGCATAGGTGACTGTCGGCGCCTCGGTTTCCCGGGACACTTCAGCGGTTTGCGGGACCTGGGCCTCGGCCACGGCCTTCGCCGCCTCAGGGGTGCCGGCAATGGATGCCCGCACACTTGCCCGCGGATGGTCGGCCGGGATCTGCTGGAAGGATCGAGGCGTGGTGGGAACAAAGCTCCACGTGCCGTCCAGTGAAGTCGCCCTGAACCAGCGCCCCGATGTCAGGAAATAGTAGTGATCATCGCTGGCGTTGAACACTATATCGCTGGAGGTGTTGGCCACGAAGGCCAGCTCGGTTCCCAGGATCGGCTCGAGCTTCGCCGGGCCATCGGTGACAATCAGCTCGGCCGGCGCCTGTACGACCAGAATGTCCGGCGTGTCCGCGCTGGCCAGCGTTTCGCCCGGCACAGCCGCTTTCACCGCCTGCCAGCGATCATCATCGGGCAGGGCCGACAGTCCGGCCGGGGCGTCGGTGGCCAGCCAGGGGCCGTCAAGCGTAGCTGCGCCGAGCCAGGCATCGCCCAGCAACAGGGCGCAGGGCCCGGTCTTTTCAGAGTAGAAAAGATCCCAATTGGTGTTCACGACGAGGGACAGGCCGTCGGCCCCTTCGACCTGCACCTTGATCGGTTCGCCGTCCAGGACGACCAGCATGGTGGGGCTCGTCGCATGGAGGATGGTCGGCGGCTCTGTGGACACCTCGATGGAGACATCTGCGGCGGCCCCATCGGCCACATAGCCGAGCACCACATCCAGCGGCATCGTCTCCGGCTCGGTCGCGATATTGGCGCGCAAGGTCTCTTCAAGCTCGGCCGCCTCGGCCTCACCCAATTCCGCGAACTGGATTTCCAGGATTTCGCGGTCGAACGCGGTCACCAGCCGGTGCTCACGGTCAACCACCATGCTGGCCTTGTACTTTATCGCCCCAAAGGTCGGCTCCCCGCCCACGGGGCGAAACGAAGCCGCGCTCCACGCGGTCGCCTCAGTGAACCCGGCATGGTGCTCTATCTGGGGCTCGTAGATGGTAAAGCCCCCCTCGGGAAAGGTCAGTGTCCGCGGGAATTCCATGGCCGTCGGCGCATCATCGGTTGCCATGGCCTCTTGCGGCGAAGCGTCCGCCGGCTCGTCTATCCTGTCGGAGACGATGATTGGCGACTGCGCCTGGGCGGCAAGGCAGGACGCAAGGACAAGAGCGAACGGCCAGACAAAACGGGTTGAAATCATGATGTTTCCCGGCGCAGTGCGCCTCTTCTGTGAAGCAGGTTTGTGCAGGTGAGTTCGGTCAGAACCGCGCGGTCAACGCTCAGGAGCCTTCGGGCGGAAACGGCTCGAGGATCATGGGAATGGCGTCCAGGACCATGTCTCTGGCCTGATTGCGGCTCATCATCGGATCGACCTCATCGCTGGCATGGCCAAACCAGACCGGTCGCCCGACGCCATTGTCGAAGATGTCGATCGAGATCGAGCCTTCGGTGAACTGCTCGACTGTCTGGCCCGTTGTCTTGTAGCCATAGCCATAAACGCCCGGCGCGTACCCTACGGCGCGCCCGGTGCGCGGTACATAGGAATACTGGGTTTCGGCAAACGTATCGATTTCAAACTGGTCCCGGCGCCCCAGCGTGATCAGCACGAGTAAGTCCGGCTCCGCCTCATCGGCAACCATCGCATAGCCCTTCTGCGCGAGCTCGGCTGCGACAGCGTCCTGGATCTGCTGCTTGATGAAGGGACTGATCGTGCGGTCCAAACCATCGGTATCCACCGGATCATCGCCCGCCCAGCCAAAGGTCTCATACCCTGCAAAGTCAACCGAAGAGTCGTAATCCACCACAGTCTCGGGGCCGGATGCGCAGCCGGCCAGGAAGAGCGCGCCGAGGGCGAACACTGCCGGCGTGCGCAGAAGGTTACGGGCAAGTCCCAACATGGTTGATGCTCCAATGTCTCTGATAATGCTCGCCCAGATATCTCTCGCAGACCGCGGTTCGATAGCTCCCGCTCGGCCAAAGAGCATTCAGTTGCGGCCAGCATTGGCAAATCAACCGATCATCGCCTCAATGAAGACAGCTGTGCCAGTGTCCGGACCGGAGACATGGGTAACAGATTGTTCCGGAGAGATGGGTTACACTTTTTCTCCGAACGGGTTGTTGATTGTCTGCAGGGCTCGTTGTTCGAGGTCAACGTATCCGAGGTCGTAGTGCATGAAGCTGACAAGCCAGATGCCGTCATCGACTTCGGTGATGCCGACGCGCTGGCCTGCCATGACGGTGGAGATGTTGATCTTCTTTCGGTGAATGCAGAGGCGGCCGCAAGCGGTGATCAAGGCGTCGGTGTCATGGAAGGGATAGTCCAGGTCCGGCAGGCCGTCATAGGTGCGCTCTGTGTTGAATTCGCTGACGAAATCATCAAACCGCACCTGCTGGGCGAGGTGATTGGCCCGGGCAGGCCGGGTGGTTTCCTTCTTCAGGGTGAGGTGCATGCGCTCATGGCGCCCATTCTGTTGGGGATGGCCCGGCCTGATGCGCTCGATGGCGATGCCGAGGCGCAGCCACCAGACGGAGAGTTTGGAGAGGGTGTAGAGCCCGTTGGGGCTGGCAAAGGGCACGCCATTGTCGGAGCGTATGGCGCCGGGCAGACCGCGCTCTGAAAACAGCGTATGAAAGGCTTCGATGACGCCGGCCTCCTTCGTGCGCTCCAGGGCCTGGCAGGCCAGGATGAAACGCGAGGCATGGTCTGTGACGGTCAGGGGGTAACAGTATTGCCCATTGCCAAGGCGAAACTCGCCCTTGAAGCCTGCCCCGGACCTGATCCGGGGTCGACACACCAGAGGGCGTTTGGAACCGATCCCGATGAAAGCGGGGTTCCAACCGCCCTCTGGCGCGTCTTGCGCCGCTTTCGCGTCACCAGCGCATGCCGGTCCAGAACCGCATGGATGGTGGACGTGGCAGGAATGCGCACATCGCCTGCCAGCTTGCGCACCAGCACCTCGCGGATCTTGCGTGCGCCCCAGCTGGGCTTGTTCTGGCGCGTCTCGATGATCAGCCGCTCCAGCTGGTGGGGCAACTGGTTGGCATAGCGCACGGGACGACGCGAGCGATCCTCCAGGGCGACCAGGCCCTCATCCTTGTAACGATTGAATATCTTGTAACTGGTCTTCCGGGATATCCCGAACTCGCGGCACAGATCGCTCATCCGCTCACCCTCAAGGCGGCGCGCGACGAACCGTAGTCTCTCTTCCATGATTGAACGCTCCTACCATGGCATCGACACCTCCCGCCAAAGCGAAAAGTGTCACCCATGTCTCCGGAACGTTTCGTCACCTATGTGTCGGGACGGTCACTTTATGAAACAGGTGTTTGTGGTTTTGGGCGCGCTGCGCGCCGATCCCGCTTTTCAAAACGCAAGTGCCAAGCAAGCGCCATCTTCTTGCGATTCTGGCTAAACCTTCGCTGTGTGCGGACTTAATTACCCCAATGGAACAGACGCATATGAGGGATCGTAGCGAAATCTGCGGTTGTGCGCCTGATCGGTGATCTCTTCCAGAATGACAATCTCGACGAGTGTGTACGCCCGCTCGGCCACAGGGTGCGTATCGCGGCTCGAACGTCAGCGCATGATCACTCAGATGCTTGCGGCAGGTCGCTCTGATTGATGAACGCCATGGCTGGTTCCGATAATGGGACCAGAGAAATTTCGGCCAGCTCGAAATCGGACTGACCTGCAGCTTCTTTGATCTGAAAATTGACCGCGTCATGTAGCGAGAACGTGACGGCGGCTTCTCCATCCGAATGGGCCGTGAGTTCGAAGCCAGCTTCGGTACAATCCAGCTCAGCAGCAAGATCGGCGCTCAAGACGCCGATGCCAGCCATACATGTTCCGATCTCGATACCATTGATAAACAAGGTGCCATTGGCGCTGCGAACGAGCTGGATCCCGGTCGATGATACCAATTCTATATTCTCAAACTCGTCGGCGGCGGCGAATGTGCCGGGCAATGGCTCACCGGCGTCAGGCTCGATCAAGAAGGCTGGCGTGTCCTGCGCCTGCGCGTCGTTTTCCTGTCCGCATGCAGCCATGCAGAGTGCGAGGAAGATTCCGACTGACATTCTCATTAAACGGACCTTTCCAAACGAGACGAACTTCGCAATATCCATACAACTTTCGATATGGGTTTTGATCTCATACGACTGTTTCGACCCGATTAACAACCTCACCGAGGCTAGACAGAGGTTCACCCATGGCGGCACGTTTCAGGATTCTGCGTGGTTTTGCGGCGGCCATGTCAGCCTTGGTGGCGCTGGCCTCGCCGGCCGTGGCAGCCATCGACGCGAACAAGAGCTTTGCGCCCGCCACAGTTTATCCGGGTGAGGAATCGCGACTGCGGATCCAGCTGCTGAATTCGTCCCTCTCGCCCTCAGTGAACACCTCGCTGACAGATGTCTTCCCGGACAATGTGTTCGTGGCGACCAATCCGAACATCGTTTCAAGTTGCGGTGGCACGGTGAATGCCACAAACGGCGCGACGGCCGGTTCGGTCACGCTCAGCGGCGGGACGATCCCAGCCGGCGACGGCACGAATCCCGGTTCGTGCACAATCGAGGTCAGCGTCTATTCGAGTGCGAAGGGAACCTACGTCAACACCATCCCGGTCGGTGCGGTCACGGCGACAACGGGCGGCCTGCCGGACTCTAACGCCCAGGCAACAGAAGGCACGCTCGCCGTTATTCTGTCGGATATAACCGGCTCCATGTCGCTCGACATTGGCAGCATTTACATTCAGGGCAATGAGACCGTCCGGCGGATTATCACGCTGAACAACCCGAACCCCGTTCCCCTGACCGGGCTCGACTTCACCCACGACCTCTATCAGTATGGTTACAATGTCCGCGCGATTGACGGCACGCAATCAACGACGTGCGGCGCGGCCAATATCGCCATCAATCCCAGGCCGGCCAGAACTTCAGCAGTCGGGCCAACCTCCGAGGTCGTGGTGAGCAACGGCACCATCCCGGCCAACAGTTCCTGCCAGATCGAGTTCGATGTCACGCCGACGCGCGATGCGGCGCTGCCGTATTACAACCGCAACGTGACGCACCAGATCCCCCCTGGAGAGATATCGACGAATGAGGGGGCAAGTAACACGGCCACAATTCAGGGTCGGATTTACACGCGCACGGGAATTTACCTGCGCAAGTACTTTGACAATACGACATCCAGAGAGATCAACCTGAACGACACGACGACGGCTCAGCTGAGAATTGATTTCGTCAACAATAATGTGACGCCCGTCAGCAATTTTGATCTGACGGACATCATGCCGACGCTCGCGCCGGCCAGCGGCGAAATGACGGTTCAGTCCATTGACAGCAACACTTGTGGCGGATCGGTCACAAACAACTCGACCAGCCTCGACATCTCAGGGGCAACGCTTCCGGGGGTCACGGATCAGCAGGCCGGTGTTATTGCTTCATCGTGTCGGATCACCGCGACGGTCTCGATCAATGCAGATGGCACCTACACCAATGCTATTCCTGCGAGTGACCTGGTCGGCTATGAATTTGGGGCGACCAATGCGAATTTGATCGTTTCGGGGCGCGTGCTTGAGGTTTCCAAGGCATTTTCGCGCAACGTCTATGAGGGCGATACCGTCAATCTGACGTTCAACTTCGAGAACTTTTCGTCCACCGCAAACGTGACGAATCTTGATCTTACGGACGATCTTGACGCGATGATGTGTTCGGGGAGCTATTGCCCGACATCGGGGTTCAGGGTCGGCGCGGGCGTGCTCGCCAACAGTTGCGGCGGAACGGTGACGGCCGCGCCCGATTCGACATTGATTACGGTCGCGGATGCCGTTGTGCCTGCACAGCAGAGCTGTCAGATCACTGTGGGCCTCAGGACGGCTGCCAAGGTTGCGCCCTTTGGCTGGCGCTACAATCGCATACCGATCGGATCGATCACCTTCGATACGCCCGCCACGACGGGAAACATATATTCCCAGATCGTCCAGGGCCAAGTCTACGTCTATCCTGGGGTTCGTGTCTTCAAAACCTGGGCTCCGGATGTTGTGGGTCCGGATGGCGTCAGCCGCCTCCGCATCCTTTTTCGACGGTATAGCTACGATCAGAACGGTACCACCGGCATTCGAATTATTGACAATTTGCCGACGGGATCCGAGGTGGCGACCCATCCGAATCTTGTGAACGGGTGCGGCGGCACTGTGACGGCGGTCCCGGGCGCCTCTCTGGTCGAGTTGAACAATGGATCCTTGCCGGGCGGGACGGGTACGACGGCTGAGTGTTCTGTCTATGTCGATGTCCAGGCTCCGCCGCTGACGCCACCTGCGACAACGCAGGCGTTTAACAATACCATTCCAGGTGACCCGCAGACTGGCGGTCCGGCAAATGTTTTTGCTACGGATGAAAGTCAGCCGGCGCCGTGGAACCAGATGCAGAATGTCTATACCGCATCTGATGCCATCACCGTTCGCGCATCATCTGTCACCGTGAACAAGGAGTTCCTGACGCCAGCTATCAATGGAGGGGGCGTCTCCCGCGTTCGTATCACCCTTTCGAATATCGAACCTACTGCCGTCGACCTGACCGGCGTGTCGCTGACGGATGAATTTTCAAGCACTGATCTGCGCCTCTATACGGCGGTCAATCCGACCTTCACGGACCTGTCGGGTAACCCGAATTCCAGCGGCTGCCTGGGCGGGGTGTTCAGCGGGAATGCGGGCGACAGTTCCATCACCTTGTCGGATGCCTCTATAGCTGCGGGTTCGATCTGCCGGTTCGAGTTTGACATTACAGCCTTCAAGGGCGGCAACCACATCAACCGGATCGACGCGGGGGACCTGATCACCCGTGAAGGCGTGACAAACCCGTTGGGCGTTGCTGCTACATTGACGGTGGGGCGTCAGGTCAACGTGGCCAAAGGGTTTGAGCCTGCGGTAATTGCGGTGGGCGAGCAGTCCAATGTGATTGTCGACCTCTACAATACGAATGTGGCGCCGAATAATGAGACCGGTTCCAGCCCGGCCCTAATTGACACGCTGCCGTCGGGCCTGACCATTGCGGGCGGCCCGACGACAAACTGCGCCGGTGCGAGTATCACGACGGGCAGCAGCGGCGGCAATGACTTCATTCGCATGGATGGTGGCACGCTGGTCGCGGAAGACGTGTGCCGGATCACCGTTCCGGTGACGGCATCCGCACCGGGGCAGTACACGAACCAGATTGCTGTCGGCGATCTCTTGACCCTGTCGGCAGCAACGAACCCCGATCCCGCGGAAGCGACCCTGACCGTGGTGACGGCGCCGACGGTGAGCAAGTCCTTCTTGTCGCCGACAATCGCTCAGGGCGGCACGAGCCGGATGCGGATTACGCTTCAGAATCCGAATAATTCATCGATCCTTCCGACGGGCCTGAACGGCGTGTCGGTGAGCGATATCTTCGCGAATATGGAGCTCGCAGCGCCGCTCTATGTCGGCGGGACGTGTTCTGGTATGATACATGGCGGCTCACCAGGTGCAGGCAGCATCACGCTAAGCGATATCTCAATGCCGCCGAGCGGAACCTGCTATATTGACGTGGATGTGACGTCGGACACGCCGGGATTGCATGATAACCAAACGAGCGGCGTTTCTTCGAACCAGACTGTGGAGCCGGGTGACCCGTCGAACGTGGCCCAGCTTCGTGTTCTCGAGCCTTTGTCGTGGACCAAAACATTCGAGGACGACGAGGCGGCGGTCAACTGGCCGACGCGGATGACATTCACGCTGACCAACCCGAATCCTGTGGCCGTCACCTTGTCCAATCCCGGATTCATGGATGTGTTTCCGGCGGCACCGGATCAGATGAGCGTGGCGCCTGCACCAGATATTGTCTCGACCTGTTCAGGCGCTGATGTCCGCAATGCGGGCGACAGCGCCGCGCCTGTCGCGGGGGATACAGGCATCCTTGTCCGTAACGGCAACGTACCGGCCGATGGCAGTTGCACGATCAGTCTCGACGTGATGGCCGCAACACAGGGCACTTACACAAATACGACTTCGGATCTGAACTCCACAGGCGGCACCAGCCCTGCGGTGAGTGATGCAATCGAGATTGTCCCGTCGCTTGACCGGAGCGATGCGCCGACGTCGGGCACGAGTTTCGGCGAAGCAACTCACGCGCTTGGCGGCGGACTTCGCCTTGGGGCGTTGGTCGATCCGGAACTGGCCTCCATCGCGAACGCCGATGCCTCCGGCGATGGTGCGTCCGATGACGGCGTCACTTTCCCGCCCCTGACGCAAGGCCAGAGCGCGACGATCAGTGTGGATGTCACGCAGGCTTCGGCGAATGACGGCTATCTGCAGGGCTGGATCGACTGGAATGGCGATGGGGATTTCGCCGATGCGGGCGAGCAGGTGGCGAGTGATCTGCAAAGCGCGAGCGCAGGCACCAGCACGATCAGCGTGCCCGTCACCGTCCCCGCCAATGCCACCTCAAGCCAGACTTTCGCCCGCTTCCGCTGGTCCACCACGAGCGGCCTCGACAGCACAACCGCCGCCCCCGATGGCGAGGTCGAGGACTATGCGGTGACGCTACTGCCCCTCAGCGTTTTTGACCCGTGTTCAGCAGGGCCGGATACCGATGGTGACGGCGTTCGCGACAGCTGTGATGTCGATGATGACAATGATGGCATCTTCGACAGTGTCGAAGCCCCGCTCGATTTTGTGACCGTTAGGGCAAGCGATATCGGATTGGGCTCCGGGATCATCGGCAATGACGGATCTCAGGATATCAGCAGCCTGCTGGGCGTGCCTGCCGGCAGCGTCATTCTGAGCTGGACCAATGCCAATACGAACGCTGGCTCCGGCGCGCTGACGGTTTCCAGCGCTGAGTCTACGGACTTCACTGTGTCGGGAAGCCTTGGCGTATTCCTGCAGGTTCGCCACGGATCCAGCCTCACCGATGCGGGCGAGTTTGATGGCATGGAGTCGCTCGACGGCGCGCCCTACACGCTATCGAGCTCTATAGATGCGGGCTATTATTACAGTTCAGATGGTGTGTTTCACCGCGTATACGCAGACGGTTCGGAAACCGGATCAAACTCGAACGGATTTGTCTTTCAATCCTCGGTTCCTGCAACCGCTTTTCGGGTAAATACGACGAATTCGATCAATCTGAATTCCAATTATACGCTTGCCTTTTCAATCGTCCCGGACAGTGATGGTGACGGGATCGGCGACATGTTCGACCTGGACAGCGACAATGACGGAATACCCGACAATATAGAGGCCCAGAGCACTGCAGGTTACACGCTGCCCTCGGGAAGCGTGGGACTTAACGGCGCGGATTCAGCTTATCCGGGCGGGCTGTCGCCTGTGAACACCGACAGTGGCGAGCCCGACGGGGATGCTATTCCCGACTATCTCGACCTCGACTCGGATGCCGACGGGATATCGGATCTTGTTGAAAGCGGTTTCGGTCAACCCGATGCCAATGAGGATGGCCGAATTGACTCCAGCGTCGGTCAGAACGGTCTGGTCAGTGCGCTGGAGTCCGGCGATGACTACAGCGATGTCAACGGTACCGCACATGACGGAACGGTCTTCACTTTGGCCGACCTGGATGGCGATACGGCCGCAAATGGTGCCGGCGCAACGCCGCTGATCTCGGATTTTGACTACAGGGACGCGACGAATCCGGACTTTTCCGACGCCCCGCTGGCTGGCACGAGCTATGGCGGCGCAATGCACACAATCGTTTCCGGCATTCAGCTTGGCGCGGCAGTGACTGCCGAAGCCGCCGATTATGACGACCCCAATGCCGCAGGCGACGCCGATGACGGCGTCACCTTCCCGACGGTGACACAGGGCCAGAGCGCGACGATCAGTGTGGATGTCACGCAGGCTTCGGCGAATGACGGCTATCTGCAGGGCTGGATCGACTGGAATGGCGATGGGGATTTCGCCGATGCGGGCGAGCAGGTGGCGAGTGATCTGCAAAGCGCGAGCGCAGGGACGAGCACGATCAGCGTGCCGGTCTCCGTGCCGCTCACCGCGACGACGAACCAGACCTTTGCCCGCTTCCGCTGGTCCACCACCCAGGGCCTCGACAGCACATCCGCCGCCCCGGATGGAGAGGTGGAAGATTATGCGGTGACGATCCAGCCGGGGCTCATGGATTATTCCGATGCTCCGATCACGGGTACGAGCTATGGCGGCGCTGAACATGTTATCAAGGGTGGCCTTCGACTGGGCGCAAGCGTGACCGACGAACTGGCCGATTATGACAGCGCCGCAGCGGACGGCGACGTGGATGATGGCGTGACGCTGCCCGTTTTTGTGCCGGGCGCGACGGCCACGATCGATTTGGATGTCCAGCAGGCTAGTGCAGGGCAAGGCTATCTCAATGCCTGGATCGACTGGAATGGCGATGGCGACTTCTCCGACGCCGGCGAGCAGGTGGCCAGCAATGTCCGGTTCACGTCCTCGACCAATGGCACGATCAGCCTCAGCGTCACGCCGCCGCGCGTAAATGCGTCGGGGGCGAGCTTTGCACGCTTCCGCTGGTCGAGCCAGGCCGGGCTTGCCAGCTTCGGGCCCGCGCCGGATGGCGAGGTCGAGGACTATGCTGTGACGATTGCTGGCGTGCCGGGCCTCTCCCTGACGCCGGACCAGACGGGTCAGCTGCGCGCCTGTGGCGTGCAAGACTACACCCATGTCTTGCTGAATACGGGCGGCACGGGCGAGATCGTCACCGTGTCGGTGGCCTCGCAGTCGCTTCTTTCGAGCGAGATGTTCCTGCCGACAGAAGTCAACGGCGCAGGCGAGGCCTCCGGTTTCGTATCCCTGAGCGCGCTCACGGTTGGTAGCCAGGTGGCAACCTTGATGAATGGAAACTGGGCGCTTGAGGCGCTTGTCGATAATGACGCGGGCGCTCCGGCCTTCGATCTTGCACCGGGCGAACAGTCGCGCGTGCGCGCGCGTGTCACCGCGCCGTGCGAGACGGCTTCGGGACAGATGGACACGCTGTTACTGCGTGCGGTGTCCAGTGATGGCGATGCCAGCGCAGAGGCGGTGGATGTGACCACGGTGTCCTCCAATACGCTGGAGATTACCAAGCTTGGGGCGCTTGATGCCGGCTGCGCGGGCGGTGCTGACGGGCCATTCGATGATGCCCGGGTGCGCGCCGAGCCCGGCGATTGCGTCATCTGGCAGCTGACGGTTATCAATTCAGGGACAGAGCCGGTCTGCGACGTTGAGGCGAGTGATGCAGCGCCAGCCTTTACTGCAATTCAGGCTGGTCCGTTAATCATTCAGCAACCGGCACCCGGCACAGGATCCTGCGCCATTGATGACGATGAGTTCACCTGCAGCCTCGGCAATCCGCAGGACATCGACAATGATGGATCAAGCGAGGCCTTCTGCCTGTTGGCAGGTGAGACAGCGACAGTAGAGTTTTCAGTCAGGATCGAATAGGAGATCACATCGTGTGGAAATATCTGGCCCTTGGCCTTGCCGCATTGGGGCTGTCCGCCGCCAGCCTGGCGCAGGAGGGTCCGCTCGCCAGCCAGCTGAACGCCTATGTGCTGGAACCCGATGCCGATGGCGAAATGGTTCGTCGTTCTGCCGAGGATGTCGAGCCAGGCGATAAGGTTGAATATGAGCTGGTCTATGAGAATCTCGGCGACAGCGAATTGTCCGGCCTGGTCGTGAGTGCGCCGATCCCGTCCTCAATGGTGTTCGTCGCCGGCAGCAATGCGACCGGAATTGCTGCGCCCTTCCAGGTCAGCGCCGATGACGGTGCAAGTTGGAGCAAGCCACCTATTCTTGTTGCAACCGAGGAGGGTGAAGTCGAGGTCCCGGTCAGCGAGTATGACGTTGTGCGCTGGAGCCCCGATAGTGCAATCGCTCCGGGCGAGACTTGGACGTTCAGCTACAGCGCAATTGTTGAATAGACCTCTGGGAATAGTCTTTTCTGAAGAGGGGCGCGGCGAAATCCGCGCCCCTTGTTTCTCTGTCCGGTCAGGTATCCACTCAAAGTAGCGGGGCAATTAACGTTCTATTTAGCGGGGAGGGGGCATGTTCCGTGCGTCCTCAACAAACCCGCGGGCTGACCCAATGACACCGAATTTCCTTGCCAGAAGCTGCAAGATTGCTCTGATGAGCGGCGCTTCTCTCTTCGCAATGACGGCTATTGCCGGACAGGCAGCCGCTCTGACTGAAGCAGGGCAGAGCATCCAGAACCAGGCCACCGCGACCTATCAGGACGCGCTCGGCAACCGCTACACTTCCCAGTCGAACCTCGCCTCGGTTGAGGTGACACAAGTCTACTTTGCGACGATCGAGTCCGACCGGACGACAACGCGCGCTTCCAACCAGACGACCTATTTTCAGCACACGCTGAGCAATACCGGTAACGGCACCGACACGTACACGGTTGCTGTAGCCCAGAATATTGCCGGGCGCGCCGATTCTGGCGACTTTTCGACACTTGAAGTCTATGTCGATTCGAATGGAAATGGCGTCGTGGACGCTGGTGAACCGCTCGCAACCAGCATTTCGCTGGATGCTGGCGAAGAAGTCAGCCTGGTTGTAGCGGGTCTCATCCCGACGGCGGCCGATGGTGCGACCTTCGACAGTACTCTGTCCGTCACTTCCTCGAACGGCATCGTCACCGACCTGACGACCGGTAAGGGCATTGATGGCCTCGATGGCACCAACGAAGACAGCGTCACGGTCACCAGCGACGCTGTGCTGAATGTTTACAAGTCGGCCGTCCACGACGAAGCCACTAGCCGCATCACCTATGCGGTTACCGTGACTAACACCGGCAACGCGACCGCCGAAGACGTGGTGATCTTCGACGGCATCCCGGCGGGTACGACCCTGGTCGGAGGCTCGGTGACGGCATCTGGCTTCGGCACCGCCATCAACGCCAATGACGAGGATGTCGCCTCCGGCGCACTCGACGAGACAGTCGCCCTGCTCGACTTCAACTCTGACGGCGACATCACTGACACCGATGAAAGCACGCTTGGTATCGACCTGAACACCGATGGCAGTGTTTCCGGCGTTGTCAGCGGTGTGTACGGGTTCGACTCCGAGCTGGCCCCGGGCACCTCGGTCGAAATCAACTTCACGGTTCAGTATGATCCTGACGTGCTCGGTGCCGGCGCAGCGGTACGCAACGTGGCTTATGCCGGCGGCGATACGGATGGCGACGGCGATCCCAATGGTCCTTCGGTTCCCTCAACGCAGGTGACCACGCTCGTCCCGCAAACCTATGCCGTTACCGCGACCGATACCGGCACGGGCGCGGCGGCAGACGTCAATGATGGCGGCGATGATGACGGAACGGCTAATGACAGCCAGGAAGTCGATACAGCGCAGGCCGGCGAACTCGTCTTCTTCGAGCACATTATCACAAATACCGGCAATGGCACCGACACGCTCGAGCTGCTGGTCGACAATGTCGCCGGCTTCCCGGCAGGCACCTCTTTCACGATCTGGAATGAGAGCGGCACGGCCCAGCTGCTCAACACCAATGGTCCCGGTGGCGTTGATACCGGCCCGCTGGCGGCTGGCGAATCGCTGACGGTCGTTGTTCGTGCCCAGCTGCCGGCCTCCGGCGCAACGGCCACGGCGAGCACTTATGATCTCATTGCCACCTCGGCTGACGATCCGGCGGTGACACCCGCCAGCGACTCCACAGAAGGTGAATTGCTCGAGATCCTTGCTCCGACGGTCGACCTGACCAACGCAGCGGCTGACGGCAATAGCGGTGTGAACACACACGCTTACGCGCTTGATGGCTCTCCTGTCACGACACTGCCGGCCAATCTTGGCGAGACGGTGTCCTTCAACCTGGCCATCGAGAATGACAGCCAGGTTCCGGACAGCTTCCAGCTCAGCTCCGGCGGTTCCTGGACAAGCGCGACTTCGACCCTAGGCGCCCTGCCGGATGGCTGGAACGTGGTGTTCCGCGATACCAGCGGCAGTGTAATTACCACTACACCGAGCATCGCGGCGGGTGGCAGCTTCAGCTACACTGCGCAGGTCACTGTTCCGACAGTGGAGCATCGCGCGCTTGCCGACCGAACTTTCGCGATAGACGATGCCGGCAATATGGTCGTCGATGGTAACAGCGATGGCGACGGCGACTATGGTATCTTCTTCCTCGTCACCTCGGTCAATTCCGGTGCAAGTGACATCAAGCTTGATGCTGTGGACGTGAGCGCCCAGGAAGAGATCACTCTTCTGCAGGACAATGGTGGCCAGGTGCAGCCCGGCGGTTCGGTGGACTACCCCCACACTGTCAAGAATGATGGTAACACGTCCGAAAGTGTCACTCTGGCTGCGGCCAACGGCACCTCGAACTGGTCGAACAACCTCCTCGTCGATTCAGATGGAGATGGTGCGCCTGACACCCCGCTCGGTAGCCTGGCCAATGGTGATACGCTGTATATCGTCGATGCCAATGGCGACCCCAAGGCGGTGACGCTGGATGCCAGCCTTGCCTTTCCGCTGCTGCCGGGTGAGAGCATGGACTTTGTCGTGCGGACCTTCGCTCCGACCAGCGCGCCGAATGGTCAGCTCGACCTGACCACGGTCACGGCCAGCTTCAACAATGGCGGCACATCGGTGACCAATGTTGACCGCACCGAAGTGATCACCTCGCAGCTGCGTCTGACCAAGACCGCTTCGGTTGACGCGGGCTGCGCGGATGTTGCTACCGCGGACCTTGGTCCTGATGTCGCCTTCACTGCGACGGCCTCTGCGGCTGCGCCCGGAGACTGTGCGGTCTGGCAGGTGGTTGCCCGCAATGCCGGTGTGGACACGGTCTCCGAAGTTGATATCAACGACTTCGTGCCGGCCTTCACCGCCTATCGTGCTGGCACGTTGCGCGTCTGCTTCGGCGATGCAGGCACCACGGCCACAGCGGCCTGTACCTTCTCATCCCTGACAGATGCGGTCGGTGACGATGAAGGTGCGGCGTCGGCCGGCGATGTGGGATTCACCCTCGGCGGTGGTGCGACCCCGGTCCTGACGGCGACGCAGATCGGCTCCGGCGAAAGCATCACGCTGCGCTTCTCTACAGAAATCGAATAAACCTGTAGTGGCATAAACGCGGTATTTACCAAGGAGAGCGATATTGGCTGCATAAGGCTGATCGCTCTCCTTCCTTTTCAGGCGACCAGTTCTCAATAGAAAAACCAGGAAACTGGTGTCGTAAAGTCAAGCTGTCCAAAGAGACGGCAAGTGATGGTGGAAGTAAATGTGGAAGTGGCTTACGGGCGCCCTTGCGGCGCTGACCGGCTTCGTATGTCTTGAGACTGCAGCCTTCGCGACAACTCAGGCGGGTGAAATCATCCGCAACCAGGCCAGCGCCACCTACTTTGTTGCCGGTGAGGATCGCGCATACGAGGTTGTGTCCAGCTGGGCCACTTTGCGGGTGCGGCCAGCACCGGGCTTCCAGCTTGACAATGACAATGCCCTTGAAGCCGCTCCCGGCGAGCGCATTTCCTTTCCGCACCTCCTGACCAATACAGGTAACATTTCCGATCGCTACGGACTGGCACTGGAGCCCCTATCCGACGCGTCGGCGCTCGAAGCTGCCTCGATTATCCACGATCTTAACGAAAACGGTCTTGCAGATCTCGACGAACCCGTTCTGACGACAACCCCCTCCCTCGCCCCGGGAGAGTCAATCGCGCTCGTCGTGGCTGGCGGTATGCCCGCAACGGCTGCCCCTGGCGTTCAGCATGGCCACACGGTCATAGCAGTCTCGCAGGCACGCGACACTCTGGTGCGTCAGCGCACTGACACTGTGACAGCCGTGACCACCACGCCTCTGCGGCTCTCCAAGACCGCATTGCCGGTGTGCTCGGTGCCGATCTATTCTGGCAGCCGCATAGATTACACGCTCGAAATGATCAATCTGGAAGAGCTGCGCACATATGCACGTACTTATGTCATCGATGGCACAGCGCAGCGAGGCTTTTTCATCGAGGATCCGATCCCTGCGAATACACGCCTGATCGCGGACGATGAGATTCGGCCCTCACCTGCGCGCGCGCGCGTTGTCGTGCGAGCTATCGGCGCGGAAGAGACCGAACTGACAAGCTATTCGACCTATCACGACGGCGATGACATTTACTCGGTGGGTCTTTTTCTGCCGGTGGAAACGCTTGTCCAAAACCAGTCAGGACGGTTCAGCTTTGCCGTCGAGGTGGTCAATGCCGTCACGCAGGGCACGACCATCACCAACCGTGTGAGCCTTGATTTCGACGACGACGGCCAGGTCGATATCTCTTCCAATGAGACCTGCAATTCTCTTGATCCGGAGAACACAAGCGCTGAGATCCGCTTTCTGGAGCCGAGCGCCGAGGCGCGTGCCGCCATCGGCGCTTCCACCGGGGCACTTATCCGCTCCGGCACGGCCGTCGGCGGTGGCGGCGCTGCCGGTCCCGTCCATTCCGAGGATGCGAGCTTCGTGGATGCCTATGTCTACCGCCTGGATGACACATTCGAATATCTCGCCGCGCGCGATGGGGTGTATCTGGAAGTCTTCTCGACCTCTCTAAATCGCAGCGCTGCCGTGCAGGAAGACACCTATGGCGGAAAATTCATCCGTGTGCGTGTACAGTCCCTGGACACGGGCGATATTCTGAATGTCCGCCTGCTGGAAACGGCACGCAATTCCGGTCGCTTCCGTTCCGAGATCGCTTTCCGCCTGTCGCGTAACGATGAAGGCAATGGCTCGGACTGTTCGCCGGCGCTGGCCACACAGTGCGTCCTGAGGTCGGTCTCCGGCGACACGCTGCAGGCCACCATCCTCGACCCGGGTGCGGCCGTGATGCTGCGAGACGTGGCGATCGTGGAACCTCGTGGCCTGGTCTTCGACTCCGCAAGCCTGCGGCCGGTTTCCGGCGCCGAGGTGTTCCTCCGAGATGCGTCGGGCGCCCCCGCCATCGATCCCGATACCGGCGCGGCCTATGAAGCTCAAGTCACCGCCGCGGACGGACTCTATACGATTCCGCGTCTCGGGGATGGCGACTATTACATCGATGTGCGCGCGCCTTCGGGCTACAGTTTCGCCTCTACAGTTGCTCCGGACGTGTTTGCCGGCCGGTTCGCGGTGGAATCCGCCTCTTATGGCCGCGACGGCTTTGATGGCATGACCGGATCGGGCCTGTTCTCGGCGCATGCCAATACACTGGAGCCGGAAATCGACGTTCCGCTCGACCCGGACCTGTCGCTCGGCCAGTTGCAGCTAACCAAAAAGGCTGACACCGAAATCGTCCGTTTCGGCGACCAGCTACGCTACACGCTGGTGCTGACCAATACCGCACCGATGGCGCTGCTCGACCTCACCATCACCGATGCGCCTGCGCCCGGCCTTCGTTATGTCGAGGCCAGCGCACGCCTGGATGACGTGCCTGTGCGTGTCGAACGTGGACCTGAGCCTCGGATCATGAACTTTGCCGTGCCGCGCCTGGATGCAGGCCAGTCAGTGACCCTGACCTATGATCTGCAGGTTGGACCTGATGCACGTCCGGGCCGCCTGAGCAACGTGGCGATTGCCAATGGTCGCACAGGTGGCGGTCTCACGGCAACCTCCGGCCGCGCCACGGAGCGCGTCCAGTTGCGCGATGATGGCCTCCTTTCGGACCGCGCCTATCTGATCGGCTCGGTATTCGTCGATGCCAACGAGAATGGCCTGCGCGATGAAGGCGAGGTTGGTCTGCCGCGCGCCCGCATCTGGCTGGAGGATGGCACCTGGGTAGAGACAGACGAGCTTGGCCAGTATTCGCTCTATGGCCTGCGTCCGGGAACGCGCATCGCGCGTCTGGACGAGGCGAGCTTGCCGGACGGGTTCGAGCCGCGTGCGCTCGCTTCGTCGCGCACTATCAACGATCATGCGCGTTTCGTCGATCTGATGGCCGGTGAACTGCACCGGGCCGAATTTCCTCTCACCTGCCCGGAAGGCATGGAGTGCGGAGCAGGCTCTGAGTTCGCGATGCTTGCGGCAGAGCGGGCTGCGCGCCTGTCCGGCGATGCCATGCTCGACCGCGCCCTGGCCTATCAGGGACTGATCGGAACAACCGGCCAGCGCGACTATCGCGACCTGAATGTCCAGCCTGGACCAGATGGGGATATTTCGAGCGGCGTTCTTGGCCTTGCCGGGGCGCCGGGGCTTGTCGAGGCCGGTGATGATGCCACCTGGGCGGGCGAAGATGGACCTGTCGGCCCGCAGGCGGGTGCCGCTTCCAATCCTGGCAATATGGATGCCGAGACGCTGGCTAAAGGGCTGGAAGGCGTCGATGTATCGGACGGTGTCTGGATTTGGCCGCTGCCCGACGCGCGCACGGGCGCGACCTATTCGCGTGATGGTCGCGTCATTGTCGCCGTAAGCCCTGGCACGCGCCCCATTCTTTACATCAACGACCAGCCGGTCACGGAGGACAGCCTGGGCGCCCTGATCGAGAACGCGCGGGCGGGTGCTCAGCTTGCGGCCTGGTATGGCGTGGAGCTACCAGTAGGCACCAGCCGTCTCAGCGTCCGCGGCACGGATGATTTCGGCAATGAGCGCGTGCTTGCGGCCGCCGAAGTGATTCGTCCCGGTGATGCGACAAAGCTCGTCATCGAACCGCCCGTTGAGGTCTTGGATGCGGATGGTCTCAGCCAGGCACAGCTTACGCTGCGCCTCATCGACAAGCGCGGAGCCCCGGCTGTCGGCACCAGCTTTGTAACGCTTGAGGCGGAGATTCCTGGTACTGATCGGATCGTGCAGTTTGCTGGCGATGATGTGCAGCCGACGACGCCGGGCTTTCAGGTCCGCACGCGAGCTGGTGCGGCGGTTGTGGAACTCGTTGCGCCCGACACGCCCGGCGAGGTCCGCGTAACGGCGGTGGATGCGAGTGGGCTTGAGGCGGAAACCGAGGTCACGTTTGCCTCGCCCATGCGCGACATGATCGCTGTTGGCCTGGTCGAGCTGACTGGTTCGGTCTACGACCTTGAAACCGCGCTTGAGCCTGCCGATGATGATCGATTCCCGAACTCGATGGAGACAGATGGCCGTGTGGCTGTTTTCCTCAAGGGCATGGTGCGGGGCAACGTCCTCCTGACCTTGGCCTATGACAGTGAGGCTTCGCGTTCAGAAGGCCTGTTCCGGGACATCGATCCGGAAGCCTATTATCCGATCTATGGTGACGCCGGCCTGCGCGGCTTCGACGCTCAGTCGCGCTCGAAGCTCTATGTCCGCGTCGAGAATGAGAACGGCTCAGTCATGTGGGGCGATTTCCGCACCGATGCGACCGGCGACCAGCGCCTGTTCCGCACCCAGCGCACGCTGACAGGTGTGAACGCCGAGAGGCGCGGCGAGAACTGGATGCTGCAGGGCTTTGCTGCCGAAGCGAGCGAGCGCGAACGTGTCGAGCGCATTCGCGGTCAGGGCACGGCCTTGTCAATCGTCCTGCCAGGCGCGCCCATCGTCACCAATTCCGAAACGCTTATCGTGGAAACGCGCGCCAAGGACAATCCGGGCCTCATCATTGAGGAGCGGACACTGGTGCTGTTCCGCGACTACCTGCTCGACGATGACAGCGGACGCCTGATCCTAAAAGAGCCACTTCCGGCTTTTGACAGCGAGGGCAATCCGGTCTTCCTGCTGGCACGCTATGAGACCGAAGGTGAGGAGGCAGACGCGCTCGTCGCCGGCGTCCGCAGCGAGACGCTCGTTGATGAGAATACGCTTGCCTTTGCCGGCGCCACGCTCGATGAAACCACCACCGAAATCGACCGCAACCTCACCGTCTCTGTCGGGCTGGAGCGCACTTTCGACGCTGGACGGGCCTATGCCGAGGCGGGTCTTTCCGATACGGAGCTGGAAGCGGGCGGCGACACATCGGGCCTTGCCTACAGGCTCGGCATTGAGGCCAAGACCCGGATCGGCGATGTGCGCGCCGAATATGCCGAAGCCGAAACAGACTTCCGCAATATCGGCTCACCTGTCCTGGCGGGACGCCGCGAGGCTCGCGCGGCCCTGTCGACCCAGCTCGACAAGACAATTGCGATGAAGCTGGATGCGGCTTACTCCTCCAATCTCGATACCGACCAGACCCGGGCGGGCATCGGCGCTCTGTTCTCAACGCAATACAAGGATTGGGCCCTATCGTTCGGGCCCCGCTACACGATCGATGATGCTGGCGACCGCGATGAGGGCTATGGCTCCGTCGTTGGCCGGATCGAGCGGCCTTATGACATCTTCGGTCGTCCGGCGACACATCGCCTCGAATTCGAGCGTGCATTGCCGGACAATCGCACTCGAGTGGAGTTTGGCTCTGATGTACTGATCCGCGATGATACCCGCCTCTATGCCAATCACCGCATCCTTGATCAGCTGCCTGACCAGACAGCTGCGGAGGGTCTGACGGCCAACCAGTCATTCGAGGGCCGGAATGCGACGACGATCGGTGTCGAGACCTCCGTCCTGCCGCAGACCGATGTGTACGGCGAATGGCGCGAGGGTGGCGCGCTGGACAGCGGTCATGGCGAAGCAGCCTATGGCATCCGCTCGGCTTGGGAGATTGTCAAGGGCCTGTCCATCCAGCCGCAGTTGGAAATCGTGCAGACCTTTGATCGGGCCAATGAAGCGAATGCCCCGCAAAATCAGCCCGCTGGCCGCGATTTCGAGGCCCTGTCCCTGGCGATTGCCGACCGCCGCTTCGAGGATTCGCGCCGCTCAGCTCGCATGGAAGTGCGCTCTTCGGATCAGTCCAACTTCTATGCCGGACGCTTCGGCTGGGCACAGCGCTTTACGCCGGAATGGACGGGCGCAGTGAAACTTGACGCGGCGCGCGACAATATCTTTGGCGGCCCCGACAGCGAGCGCGTTCAGCTGACGACCGGACTGGCTGTGCGCCCCCTGAAGCATGGTCGCACCGACATGCTGGCGCTCTATCAGTGGCGAACGGAACTCGCAGCCAATTCACGCCGTAGCGTCAACATTGCCTCACTTCACGCTAACCAACAGCCCGATGAGGACTGGACCCTGTCAGGCCGTCTTGCGGCCCGCTGGGACGATCGCTTCGGATCGGCCAGTTCGGCGCAGCTCGCAGGCTGGCGCGCAGTTTACCGCGTAGACGAGGTCTGGGACATGGAAGTGCGCGCGGCGCTCGCCTCAACAGGATGGGGAGAGGCCTACGATTCCAGCCTCGGCGTTGGTATGGCCTTGAAACCGGCGGAGTCGGTGCGTGTTGCACTGGGCTATAATTTCGTTGGCTTTCATGACCGTGATCTGGACCCAAGTGGCTATCACGGCAAAGGTCTTTATTGGGGACTCGCCATCGCGTTTGGTGAGGACTGGTTCGGTTGGCTGGAGCCGCAGAATTGAAGGGTCGACACATCGAAAACGCGAGCCATTGAACGCGATTCACCCTTCTGATGGACTCCCGGCCTGCGGGTCACAGGTTCGAAAACTGTTGGGATGGCCGTGAAAACAGGGGTTTTGGACTAGTATTTCGCGCGGTTTGGCAATTGATAAGCGGGTTTTCAGAACGGTTTGGTTAATCATAGCACCACCTGATGTTAAGTTGCGAATTTCTCGTAGCTAAACCCTCGCAGGCCTGCCATCGGATCATGCTCGCAGCGGGCCGTGACGCCGGCTTACCGGAAGATCTGGAGATCACGGCGCTGCTCGCGGGCCTTGGCGAGCGAGACTTCCGGATAGGGGCCGAGCGCCATGAGTTTTTGTTCGCCGTCGAATTTGCAGGCAAAGCGCCACTGCCGGGAGCCATTGGGCCGGACTCCGACAAACAGATAGCCGCTATCGGTGCAGCGACGCGGCTTGCCTGCGGGCTTCACGCGTAGAATTTTCAGGTCCGTCAGTGGACTGGTATGATACGGACAGGTTTAGTCACCCCCAATCCGTACCATACTACCAGAGGCCGTACTATACTTCGGTCAGGACGGAGGCAGACGCGAGAGAACGTTCGCGGACGTGAAAAACTCTTAAGTTACTGATTTTATTGATTTTTATGTGCGCCTGCGGATGCTGAAGAATGCACACGAATATGGTACTGGTGCCCAGAAGAGGACTCGAACCTCCACGCCCGAAGGCACACGGACCTGAACCGTGCGCGTCTACCAATTCCGCCATCTGGGCACGTCATTGGAAAGACGGGGTAATTAATCGGGCGGGGGCACCGCGTCAATGGCAACATTCGATCTGCGCTCACTTACCGTGCCGGAAACGCCCAGAGCCCCTGTTCCGGCCGGACCAGGGGCCCACTGATTCTGCATTGAAACCGTCCGTGGACAGGCGCGCTGCGCTGTGACATACACCGCGCTTTCATGCACAGCCCCAATAACCACTATTGAGACGGGCGCGCGTCGCATCGCAGCCCCAAGGACACCCAGGATGGAAGTCACCGAAACGAAGGTCGAAGGCCTCTCCCGCACGTATCAGATCAAGGTTTCAGCGGCCGAATTGCAAAGCAAGCTGGACGCGCGGATCGAGGAGATCCGCCCGCAAATGCGGCTGAAGGGCTTTCGTCCGGGCAAGGTGCCCGCCACCCATATTCGCAAGATGTTCGGCAAGTCCATCATGGGCGAGCTGGTCGAGGGGCTGGTCCAGGAAAGCAACCAGAAAGCCATTGAGGATGCCGATGTGCGCCCGGCCTCTGATCCTCATATCCATATGGGCTCGGAGATGGAGGATGTGCTCGAAGGCAGGGCCGACCTCGCCTATGAGATGCACCTCGATGTCATGCCCGAATTCGAACCGGCCAATCCTGAAGACATCGAGATCGAGCGCCCGGTAGCCGAACTGCCGGACGAGGATATCGAGGAAGCGCTCAGCAATCTTGCCGAACAGAACACCCAGTTTGAGGCCCGCGGCAAGACTGCGAAGGCGCGCGATGGCGATGCGGTCGTGATCGATTTTGTTGGCAAGATCGATGGCGAGCCTTTCGAAGGCGGCACCGCGGAAGGACAGGCCGTGGTGATCGGCGCCGGGCGCTTCATTCCCGGCTTTGAAGAACAACTTGTCGGCGTGAAGGCAGACGACGACACCGAGATCAGTGTGACCTTCCCGGAGGATTACCCGGCTGAGCACCTGGCCGGCAAGGAGGCCGTCTTCGAGGTCAAGGTCGGAGAGGTTCGCGAGCCCAAGCCGCCTGAAATGGACGACGAATTCGCAAAGGGGCTTGGCCTGGAGAGCTTCGAGCAGCTCAAGGCGATGGTCACCGACCAGTTGAAAGCGCGTTTCGACCAGGCCTCACGCGCCAAGGCCAAGCGTCGCCTGCTCGACGCACTGGACGAGAAACACGATTTTGACCTGCCATCCGCCATGGTCGAACAGGAATTCAACCAGATCTGGCAACAGTTCGAGCAGGAAAAGGCCGCAGGCCGGCTTGATGAGTCCGAAGCCGAGCGCGACGAGGGCGAACTGAAGGAAGATTATCGCAAGATCGCCGCGCGCCGTGTGCGCCTCGGTCTTGTCCTGGCCGAGATCGGCCGGCTCAACGAGGTCCAGATCAGCGAGCAGGAAGTCCAGCAGGCATTGATCGCGGAAGCCCGGAACTATCCCGGCCAGGAGCGCGAGGTCGTGGAATTCTTCCAGAAGAACCCGAACGCGATGGCCCAGCTGCGCGCGCCGATCTATGAAGACAAGGTGGTCGATCTCCTTCTCGAGAATGCGAAGGTCGAGGACAAGCCCGTCAGCAAGGACGAGTTGTTCGAAGAAGATGACGAACCCGACCTCGGCTGATCAGGAGAGCGGCCCCTAGCTTACACGTCGAATGTGGCCTCAAGCTCGACCGGGCCGGTCATAAGCACATGGTCGTCGCTCTCGCGCCAGTGGATATCCAGTTCACCGCCATCGAGTATAAGCGTCGCCCGCCGGGCCGTGCGACCGGCACGGGCGGCGCAGACCAGCGCCGCACAAGCGCCAGTGCCACAGGCTTTGGTCAGACCCGCTCCGCGCTCCCATACGCGCAGGCGGATGGCTTCCCGGTCGATGACCTGAGCAAAGCCGACATTGGTGCCTTCGGGAAATAACGGGTGCCATTCCACCAGCGGTCCGATGGCCGGAATGTCATAGGCGTGAACATCCTCAACGAAAAAAACCGCATGCGGATTGCCCATGGAGACCACGGACGGGCGGCAGAGATAGGGATTGTCCATCGGCCCGATCTTCACATCGACGCCGCGCACATCCATTTTTTCCGACAGCGGAATATCGGCCCAGCCCAGCAGGGGCGAGCCCATATCCACCGTGATATCGCCGCCAGGCGCCGGCCAGGCCTGCAGGCGATCGGCGGCGGTCTGCAAGGTCACACCGTCCCCCTTGCTTTCGCGTAAAAGGAGCCAGGCAACGCAACGCGAGGCATTCCCGCAGGCCGAAACCTCGCTGCCATCGGCGTTCCAGATGCGCATGAACGCGTCTTTCTCGGCATCGCGCTCAATGGCGATGATCTGGTCGGCCGCCATCATTTTCGCGACAGAGCTTATCTGTTCCCTCGTTGGCTCGAAGGGCTGGCGGCGTGCATCAAATATGGCGAAGGCGTTGCCCGCCCCATTCATCTTCCAGACTCTCATCGCAGGGGAAATAGCCTCATTTGGCTCGCGCCGGAAGCCATCTTGCGTATCCATCTCATTGCTCTTCATCTGGGAAGGCGCGCCGCCGCGAACCAGCTGGTCACCTGAAGCACGACGAACACGATCAACAACAACTCTATCATCGGATGACGCCAGAAAAACGACAGGGCGGCGACACCTATACCTGCCCAGTCAAGCGAGTCGTTTGAGATGAGATGGCCGAGCGGTCGACGTTCGCGCTGGATATCCTTCATGGTGATGCCGCGCCAGACCCGGCCCATATCCGGTGGGCCGAAGACATCCTGCAACTGGCTGGGATCAGTGATGCCGGTCAGTTCGCAGATGTCGAGCGTCGTGGCCTGTCCAAGTTCGACAGCGCGTCGGCGTGTGCCGGATCCGAGCAGGCTGACAATCGCTGACAGGATCACGATCAGGGCCGCCGCCGTTGCTGCCAGTCCGTCGAAAGGGGGATAACCACTCATCTCTGGCAGATAGCGAAGCGTGAGCAGCTGGCAAGCCTCCCAAGTCAAAACAGATGCTTCACATGGAATTAACACAGTTACATAGAATACTGATAATTATCGAAGTCATATCATGCGTCTCGCGGCCGTCTTCTTTTTGGTGTCCCTTTGCCTTCGTGCCGGCAGCGTCCATGCGGCGCCGGGCGACATACTGTTTTCTGACGATTTCGAAAATGGCGGAGCGGGCTGTGCCAGCCTGCTGGCCAATTGGACCACGACATCCACGGGGCGATCGGGCACAAGCACTCAGACAGCCGGCGGCGGCGTCTGTTCGATGTATACCAATGCCGGAGAGGTTTTCGTTACCGGGCCGAACCTTGACCTGTCTGGTGTCACCGGCGCGCGGCTGACAGCCTGGGTGCGCAAGGGTGCGGATTCGTTCAGCGAGGATCCCGACTCCACTATTGAGAACCTCGATTTGCAGGCCCGGTCGTCAGGCGGCAGCTGGACGACGCTCCAGTCCTTCTCTGCGACCGGGCTGGCCGACGGGGCGGTCACCAATGTCCTGATCGACCTGCCAGCATGGGCCCTGCATGGCGCATCGGCGATCCGGTTTCATCAGCTGGGCGGGTCCGGGCCCGGCTGGGACTACTGGCATGTGGACGATGTCACGCTCACCGAGACCGGCACCCCTCCACCCACCGGAGAGCTGGGCCCGAACAGTTGCGACGATTTCGAAAGCGGCCTTGCGGCCTGGAGCCTTTCGAATGCGACCCGCGCGGGAACAAGCGGGGCAACCTCCAACTCGCCCGGCAATTCCCTTTTCCTGCGCCACAATGCGGTCACGGTCACCAGCGTTCCGGTCGCGGCAAACAACGTGGAAACCCTGTCGGCCTGGATTCGTCGGGGCGCGGACACATTCAGCGAGAACCCGGATGGGTCAGAGAATCTGGTTGTGTCCTATCTGAACGATACTGGCGGCTGGGTGACTCTGGAGTCATTCACCGGGAGTGGGACGCAGGGACAGATCTTCAACCGCACCTGGACGCTTCCGGCCAATGCGCGCCATGGCGGACTACAGATCCGGTTCCAGCAGACATCGGGCTCGGGTTCCGATTTCGACTATTGGCATGTCGATGATGTCTGCCTGGCCAGTGCGCTTCCGGACCTGTCGGCCACCAAGTCGGTGAGCGTGGAGACCGATCCCCTGTCGAGTTCGGACCCGATGGCGATCCCCGGCGCCTGGCTGCTCTATTCGATCGAAGTCACCAATTCGGGCAGCGGCAGTGTCGATGATGGTTCGATGACAATTGCTGACGATATCGATCCGCAGACGACGCTGTTCACCGGCGATCTCGACGGGTCCGGCTCACCTGTCATCTTCACCGACGGCACTGGCGCCGATGCCAGCGGGCTGTCACTCTCCTTCACGAGTCTCGCCAGCACTTCGGACGGGATCACTTTCCTCAACGCCGCAGGCACGCCGATTGTGCCGAGCGGCGCGTTCGACCCGGCGGTGAGAACGATCCGGCTGGAATTCGACGGCGTTTTCAATGCCGCAGCGGGATCGGCGACACCTGATTTCACGGTCACGTATCGTGTCCAGCTCGATTAGGCCGGAGCGCAATCACCTCCGTGGAATCGCTGCCCAATAGTCGAAATCGAGCAGGACATCGCGATGGTATTTTCCGTCCTCTCCGCGTAGCGGGAAATCGCTGCAGGGATGGTCTTTTGTTGCCACAAGGCGCAGACGCAGGGCGCCGGCACGGTCGCTCAGCTCTGCTGTGTCGAGGACTTCAGACCAGGCAAAAACGGTATCGCCGGCAAATAGCGGCCCGGCATGCGTGCCGGCATTTACTGCCAGCATCTGGCAGGCATTGCCCAGCCCGTTGAAGCTGAGCGCCCGCGCGATCGAAATAACGATCCCGCCATAAATCAGGCGCTTGCCGAACCGGCTTTCCTTCTGCGAATGGGCATCGAAATGGACCTTCGCAGTGTTCTGATAGAGACGCGTGGCGATCTGGTGCTCGGCCTCTTCGACAGTCATGCCATCGACATGATCAATCCTCTCCCCGGGCGAATAATCCTCGAACCGGTGAGGCGATCCGGCCAGTGCATCGTCCCAGGTGCCGTAATGGGCCCCGACGACGAGATCGCCCGAGGCCACCACATCCGCAAGGTCCGGCACTATCGCTTCGGGGGCTGGCGAACCGGGATCGCGCTTTTGGACCATAACCCAACGCACAAAGCTCATCACCGGTTGATCATCCGCGTCCAGACCGCTTGTGCGAACCCAGACAATGCCCGTCTTGCCATTGGAGTTTTCCTTTCGCCCGATCACCTTCGAAACCGCGCGTAACGTGTCGCCGGGAAAGACCGGGCGCAGAAAACGCCCTTCCGCATAGCCGAGATTGGCAACCGCATTCAGCGAGATATCCGGCACGGTCTTGCCGAAAACGACATGGAAGGCGAGCAGGGGATCGACGGGGAGCCCTGCAAAACCGGCTGACTTCGCGAAACTGGTGCTGGAATAAAGCGCCTGGCGCGCGCCGGTCAGCGATCTGTAAAGCGAAATATCACCCTCGCTGACCGTCAGCGGAGTCGCATGGATGAGCTCCCGGCCGGGATGAAAATCCTCGAAATAGTTGCCGGGATTGGATTTGGTTGCAGGCACGCGTCCCTCCGTTCTGATCGGTCACAGCGCGTGTCCGCCGGCCAGGCACGGCTGGCGTGCCAGTCTCTTACAGGCCGAAGGAGAGCGCGTCGATATTCTCGGCAAAGACTTGGACCGCTCCGGTGCCGGAAATCAAGGCGGTTGCGGCAAACGGCGCCATTAGCAGCGCTATGGCGACGCTGGCCGCGCCGCCGGCCAGAAAGCGCATTTCCGGGGACCGGATCGCTTCAAGCCTGTACTTCGGAGCCGCCACGAAGACGGGCCAGGCGAAGAGAAGCAGGACGGCGAGGAGGGCGAAGAGGCTCGCAATGAGGGTCAGGATGATCATGCAAGGCTCCCCGGCTGGTGGCTGCAACGTATCTCTAACAGGCCGCGCTTGCCGCGCGGTTGCGCCGTTCGGTCAAATTTCCCGGATTTGAAACGCCCCGCCATCGACATTTCTTGCCGCTGTCACATTCGGCGGATAGGACATTACAGGATTCAAGATGGGAGATACGCATATGGGTCCGATACGGCTTTGCTTCATGGCATGCCTCGTCGCGGTGCTTTCAGCCTGCGGTGAAAGCCAGTTGCGCCAGTTTGACGGCCAGGAGGTGTCGGCGCCGCCGCCGCTCGGTCAGGCTGACCGTATCAGGATTGTCGGCTCCTCAACCGTTTCGCCCTTCTCGACCACTGTGGCCGAACAGTTCGGCGCAGCGACCCGCCATGCCACACCAATTGTCGAGACCACCGGGACGGGCGGCGGCTTCAAGGCCTTCTGTCAGTCGGTCGGGCCGGACCAGCCATCGATTTCCAATGCCTCACGAAGGGTAAAGCCCTCGGAGATTGAGCTTTGCCGGCAAGCAGGGATCACGCAACTGGTTGAGGTGAAAATCGGATATGACGGGATCGTACTTGCCAATTCAAAGGCCGGACCGGTCTATGACATGACCAAGGAACAGATTTATCGCGCACTGGCCGAACAGCTTCCGGACGGAAATGGTGGCTGGGTCGATAATCCGCATGATCGCTGGACCGACATTTCGCCTGATCTGCCGGATGCCGATATCCTCGTTTATGGCCCCCCGCCTACATCAGGCACACGCGACGCCTTTGTCGAAATCGCCATGGAGGGCGGCGCGGTCGAGCTGCAGGAACTGGCTGATCTGAAAAAGACGGACGGGGACGCCTTCGACAAGCGCGCTCATACCATCCGGACCGATGGCGCGTGGATCGACAGCGGCGAGAACGACACACAGATCATCCAGACACTCATCAAGAACCCTGCCGCAGTCGGCGTGCTCGGCTTTTCTTTCCTTGAACAGAATGGCGACCGTGTGAAAGCTGCCGATGTTGGTGGGGTGACGCCAAGTTTTGAGAATATCGCAAGCGGCGATTACAAGGTCTCACGGTCGATGTATTTCTATGTGAAAAAGCAGAATGTGCCGCTTGTGCCGGGACTGACAGATTTCATCGAGGAATTCACTCGCGAGGACGCGTGGGGGCCAGAGGGATACCTGGCTGAGAAAGGCCTTATCCCACTGCCGGAAGAGATGCGCGCCAGCGTGCGCCAGCACGCGCTGGAGCTGCGCACGCTGGACACAGCCGGCTGAAGCGGGGCCTGCCAGCTCAGGCCTTGCCGGGCACCGCAAAGGGATGGCCGGCCGACAGTCCGCCGCAAACCGGAAGGGCCTGGCCGTTCACATATGAGGCCTCGTCGCTGGCGAGGAACAGGGCCGCCTCGGCAATCTCGGCGGGCACGCCGTAACGCCGAAGCGGGTTGATCTGGCCGAGCTTGTGTTCCGATCCGCGCTCGCGCGCCATGTCGAAAATGGGCCGGGTCATCCCGGTTTCGATCAGTCCCGGGCAGATCGCATTCACCCGCACGCCGGTGCCAAACAGCTGATAGGCAAGAGTTTGCGCGAGGCTGACCACGCCGGCCTTGGAGGCGGAATAGGCGGGCGAGCCGGCGTTAGAGCGCAGCCCGGCCACCGAGGCTGTCATGACCATCGATCCCGTTCCTTGCGCGATCATGTGCGGGGCGGCCTTCTGGGCGAGGAGGAAGGGACCGATCGTATTGATCCGCAGGATTTCGGAAAACAGGTCCGGCGTGATCTCCGCGAGGCCCGCTGCACCGCCGGAAATACCGGCATTTGCATAGGTGATGTCGAGACCGCCAAAGTCTTCCAGGGCTGTTTCGACCAGTCCTGCAACATCGGCTTCGCTTCCGGCATCGGCCGTCATGGTTATGAGCGGCGCATCATCGCCGGCCTGCGCCGCCGTCTGCGAGAGCCCGTCCTCATCCCTGTCGGCGGCCAGCACCTGCGCCCCTTCGCGCAGGAAGGCCAGCACGCTCGCCCGCCCGATACCGCTGCCCGCACCTGTCACGATGGCGGACTTGCCCGCTAGCCGCCCGTTACCGTCTGCCATGATCTCTCCTCCGGTCCTGTTCCTGAAACTGATAAGCGCATTGACCCTGCTCATGCCCGGACTGGCAAGGCCTCACCCTCGGGCAGGATTGATTTTGGGCGCGGAAGCTTCTCCTATCCCGGCCAGTTGTCACACACAGGGGCCTTTCCAATATGACCGATCTGTTTACCCCGCTTTCCCTCGATCACGGACCCGCCATGAAGAACCGTTTCATGCTGGCGCCCCTGACCAATTCGCAAAGTCATACCGATGGGACACTTAGCGATGACGAGTTCAACTGGCTCACCCGGCGCGCGGAAGGCGGGTTCGGCCTGACCATGACCTGCGCGGCGGCGGTCTCGCCCCATGGCATCGGCTTTCCCGGCCAGCTCGGCATTTATGACGACCGCCATCTTGACGGACTGGAGCGCCTGGCCGGGGCCATCAACGCCAATGGCGGCCACTCGGTTGTCCAGCTGCACCATGCCGGGATGCGCTCGCCGACAGATCTGATCGGCCATGCCCCCGAATGCCCCTCCGACAATGGAGAATTCGGCGCTATGGCCATGAGCGCGGACGCCGTCGAGCGTCTCAAGGAGGAATTCGTTTCCGCCGCCAAACGCGCCGATGCCGCTGGTTTTCATGGCATCGAGCTGCATGGCGCCCATGGCTATATTCTCTGCCAGTTCCTGAGCCCGGAAATCAATCAGCGCGAAGATGCTTATGGGGGCAACCTGGAAAACCGCTCGCGCCTCCTGTTCGACCTGGTGGACGCCATCCGGGCCGAATGCCGGGCAGATTTCAGCCTTGGCGTGCGCCTTTCACCGGAACGGTTCGGCCTGCGCCTTGAAGAGATTCGGACTGTAGCCCAGCGGCTGATGCATGAGGGGCAGATCGATTATCTCGACATGTCGCTCTGGGATGTCTTCAAGATGCCGCAGGAAGAGGCGTTCCAGGACAAGCCGCTTCTTGACTGGTTTACCGAGCTGGAACGCGGTTCCGTGCGCCTGGGTGCGGCGGGCAAGATCAAGACCGGCGCTGGCGCACGCAAGGCGCTGGAATGCGGGCTCGATTTTGTGGTGATCGGGCGAGGCGCGATCCTGCACCATGATTTTCCCGGTCTCGTCGAGGCTGACCCCGGTTTCGAGCCGGTCTCTTTGCCGGCGAGTGAAGACCATCTGCGCAAAGAGGGGCTCGGCGAGGCGTTCATCGCCTATATGCGTGGCTGGAAAGGCTTCGTCCAAGAGAGCGAGAACGCCTGAGAAGGAGGGGCGAAGGTGGCCGGTTCCAGCCTCCCTGCCTTGCCCTTCCCTGTCCTCGCGCGGCCCTTATTCCTCGACCGGTTGCGAAAGCTCCATTTCCGCAGCGCTTGCAGCGGCCTGTTCGGCAGCCGCACTCGCCTCGGCGGCTTCAATGCGCGCGACAATATCGCGGGTGAAGCCGGTGATATCGAACCGGGTGCCGCCGCTCTCATCATAGCCGCGACGTACGATGACAAGGTCGCGTGAGGGAATGATGACCAGATACTGGCCACGATGGCCAATGGCCGCAAAGGCGTCGGCGGGCACGCCTGGCGCATCGGGCAACAGCCAGAATTGCGCCCCATAGCCGAATTCGCCATCGGGCTGGGCTGGCGCCGGGGCCGTGACGAATTCCAGCCAGTCCGGGTGCAGGATCTGTGTGTCGCCCCATTTGCCGTCATTGAGATAAAGCTCGCCGATCCGGGCGAGATCGCGCGCGGTTGTCCAGACCTGGCTGGAGGCGATGAAATCCCCGTCCCAGTCGCTCTCCAGCACTGTCCGGCGCGCGCCGATGGGCCAGAGCACTTTCTGATAGGGGTAGAGCCGATAGGTCTTTTCGTCATCAATGGCTTCGCGCAGGGCGCGGATGGCTGCGAGCGTGTCATTATTGGCGTATTTGAAACGCGTGCCCGGAACCGCCTCAAGCTGGGCGGTCAGCGCCTGGTCGATCACCCGCGCGCCGCCGAAATAGAGCCGGTCCGTGCGCGAGCCGCGTTCGCCGGAATCCAGCCCGCTGGCCATGTGCAGCAGGTTGGCAAGCGTGATGTCGCGCCGCGGGTCCGCCCCGCCCTGCCAGGCCTCGATCAGCGCATGACTGTCAGGCCCGACCAACCCGTCATTCGCCGCTGCACCAATGAGTGTGGCCGCGATGGATTTCGCCACCGACCAGGTGCGTTGGGGCGTTTCGGCATCAATGCCGCGGCCATACCGCTCGCCAACAATTTCGCCGGCGCGCGCGATGACCACCGCGCTGGTCTGCGTGCCCTTGCCATAGGTCTCGCCGTCAAAGGCAAAGCTGATCGGTGCTTCGAGCTTGTCGGTGACATGGACCGGGAAGGTCATGTGCACATCGGCCCCGATCGCGCTGGAATCGTCCGGGCCTTGCGGCCAGTTCCAGCCGGAAAATCCAGGCAGGAACTGGAGGGTATCGGGGCTGGCTCCGATCGGCAGCTGAACACAGCCAAGCCCGGGCCGATAGGCGGCGATGCGCGGCGGCATTGATCGCAGATAGCTGACCGAAACTGTCTTCGTCTCATCATCGATCACCGGACCGGACACCGCCGCCATGGTTTCGCGATAGTCAGGATAAATGCCTGACAACTCATTGGCCTCGATCTCGGCCATGGACTGGCCGGCATTATAGGTCGCCGAACAAGTGAAAGCCGCCTTGTAGCCGGCTGCCAGCGCCGCGCGCATCTCGGGCGTGTCGCCGCCCTCCTCGGCGCCGCCGGGCAGTGCGGCGACCAGACAGGCCATGCCGGCAAGGATCAGTTTCGAACGGGACATGAGGGAACACTCCACTTGGCTTGGCTCGTTGCAAACAGATCAGTCCCTCACGCATGGGGCAACAGTGTGACCTTGCAGCATGATATGACAAGCGGCAGTTTCCAGTGCCCGGCCAGCGCGCCATATCCCACCCGTGATGCTTCGCCCCGATCTCCTTCTGCGTCCGACGCAAGCCGGGCTCTATTGCCCACCGGGCGACTTTTATATCGATCCGGTGCGCGGCGCGGTCGAGCGGGCGGTCGTGACCCATGGCCATGCCGACCATGCCCGCGCCGGTCATGGCCATGTGCTGGCGACGCCCGAAACCCTGAAGATCATGGCGGTGCGTTATGGCGAAGGATTTGCGCGGAGCACGCAATCGCTCGGCTATGGCGAGAGTGTGGAGATCAATGGCGTGCGCGTCTCATTCGCCCCGGCAGGACATGTCCTGGGTTCGGCACAGATTGTCGTCGATTATCGCGGGCTGCGAATGGTGGCCACGGGCGACTACAAGCGCCGGCGCGATCCGACCTGTGCGCCCTTCGAGATCGTCCCCAATGTGCATGTCTTCATCTCGGAGGCGACCTTTGCGCTTCCGGTTTTTCGACACCCTGACACGGCCGGCGAGATCTCAAAACTGTTAAAAAGCCTACAGGCCCAGCCCGGGCGCACCCATCTGGTCGGCGCCTATGCGCTCGGCAAGGCCCAGAGACTGATCGCGCATCTGCGCGAGGCCGGCCATGACGAGCCGATCTATATTCATGGCGCGATGAAAGCGCTGTGTGATCTCTATGCGGCAGAGGGCATCGGACTGGGGCCGCTGGAGCCGGCCACACTCGAAAAGGGCCAGCGCGGCGAAAGCGAGCGTTTCCGTGGCAAGATCGTGATCGGACCACCCTCCAGCTTCGCCAATGCCTGGGCGCGCCGTTTTCCCGATCCGCTGACCGCTTTTGCATCGGGCTGGATGGGGGTGCGTCAGAGAGCCCGCCAACGCGGTGTCGAACTGCCCCTGATCATCTCCGACCATGCCGACTGGGACGAGTTGACCGACACTGTGCGCGAGGTCGATCCTGAGGAATTGTGGATCACCTATGGCCGCGAGGATGCGCTGGTGCGCTGGGCCGAGCTCGAAGGGCGGCGCGCAAGACCCCTGCACCTGGTCGGCTATGATGAGGAAGGGGATTGACGCCCTGCGGCTTGCGCGCGTTAACCCTCTGGCGCAAGGACGCGAGGAGGACAGGGTGATGCGGATATCATCGGGAATGGCAGCGCTGGCTGCCGCGGCGATGCTGGCTGGATGCGATGCGGTGAAGGTGCCGGGCGTTGATCGCGGCGGCAAGGATACGAGCGAACAGCAGACCTCGCAGCCGGCATTGCCGCCAGAGGCTGAATCGCCCGATCAGACGCAGGATCAGGCCGATGCCGGCAGTGAGACAGGGACCTCGCCGACCAGCACTCCCGAGGCGTCGAACGCCGACGATACGTCTCCCCCTCTGACGGAGCAGTCTGGTGTTGATGGAGCGGACGCCAGCCCTGGCGAGACCGACACGGGCGAGACCGTGGAGGCATCACAGCCCGCCGACCCGTTTGCCGAAATCATCAGTCTTGCCCAATTCAACGCGGCCACCTGCGGCCTGCCAACCGAAAGCGAACCTACACCGACGATTGCCGAGGTCGCCTCGGCCAGCCTGCCGGAGGCGCCCGAAGGGCCTCAGCCGGAATCGGCGGCTTTCGGAACGGCGGCTGTCGGCGGGATCGCCGCCCGGCTGACCGCTTTCCCGGGGATCGTAAAGATGGAGCCGCGCAACATCCGCGAGAGCGGCAGTGTGGCCAGCGGGCATTGCGGGGCCACGCGGCTCAGCGAACGCTGGTTCGTGACGGCTGCCCATTGCGTCGATGAAGGCTATGACGAGATCCGGTTCATTGCCGGCGTCGAGAATATTCGCGACGATGATAACGCCTTCGTCGCCGAGGCCGATATGTCGATCTGCCACGCAGCCTATGATGGCCAACGGGCGAATTATACCAATGACATCGCGCTTTTGCGCCTTTCGGAAGACGATGCGGCACGTCTGGGCGATGTGCCGGTCGCCAATGTCGCCATCACTGACAAGCCCTTCACACCCTTCAACTATCCGACGGCGGAAATGGCCGGCTGGGGCCTGACAGGCTTTACCGAGTCGCTGTCGCCGGTCCTGCTCAGTGCGCCGCTTAACGTGGTTTCGACCGGCCCTGGCCTCGTTGTCATCTCGTCGCGAAATGGCTCGGGTCCGTGTATCGGCGACAGTGGCGGCCCGCTCTATGTGACGGAGGCGAACGGGAAAAAAGTGGTGGTCGGCGTGCTTTCCGTGGTCGAGCAAAATGCTGAGGGCGCATTTTGCGAGGGAGATTATCGCGGGCGCTACACCAATCTTCAAGGCTACACAGACTGGATGGACAATGTCACATCACTCTGCGATGCGCGCCCTGAACTGTGCCGCTGAACACGCTTTGAGGCACTGAATGCCCTATCGCTCGCTGGATCCTGACAAGATCGTCTCGACGCTCGAAACGCTGCGCGTGCGAATCGAGGAGCGGTTTGCCAATCGCGGCATTGTCAGCGTGTGCGACGAGCTGATCGAGATCGGACGGCGCGATGCCGGGCGTGCAAGGCGCCTGGCGAAGCCGGCCTATCTCATGCGTATCGGGATCGCGCTTATTCTCGTCGCGGCAGGCCTGATCCTCGCTTATGGCGTCTACACTTATCGCACGCCCGACCTGGATGCCGATCCCTTCCACGCCTTCCAGGGCGTTGAGGCGATGCTGAATATCACCATTCTGTCGGGTGCTGGCATCTGGTTCCTGCTGAATCTCGAAGCGCGGGTGAAGCGGGCGCGGATCCTCGCGGACCTGCACGAATTGCGCTCGATCGCCCATGTCATCGACATGCACCAGCTGACCAAGGACCCGACACGCATCACCGGCACAGATGACGGGCTCTCCACGCAGTCTTCGCCCGTGCGCGACATGAGCGCGTTCGAATTGTCGCGCTATCTCGATTACTGCGCCGAGATGCTGTCGATCACAGGCAAGCTGGCCGCGTTGTACACCTCGGCCAGCCGTGACGGACTTGTCATCCAGTCGGTCAACGAGATTGAGGAACTGACGACCAACCTGTCGCGCAAGATCTGGCAGAAAATCATGATCCTGCACCAGTCCGGCTGGCTGCGCACGGCCAGTGTTTCCATACTCGCGGGCCAGGCAGAGGAGCCTGCTGACCAGCTGCGTTCGCGCAAGCCGACCGCCAACGACACCTGCTCACCGCTCCATCCATTTGCCCTTGAGGGGCTCGATGGGAGCGACTGACCGGCTCAGCTGACGAGGCTTTCCTCATCGCCGCGCCGTTCGAGCTGGTGGCGGCGTAATATGACGAGCATGTTCATCGCCGCTTCTGCGACATTGCACAATTCTTCCAGTTCGCCATCGCTGGTCTTGGACTTTTCGTAGAATGCGATTGTCGATGCCAGATCGCTGATCAGGTTGTCGGCCGTCTTTTTCATACTCGCTGCCCCGTTTGTCACAGGTGCAAGTGAGCCGATCCTGAAGCCGCCCCGGTCTCAGGATTGCTCGATCCGCTATTTGCCCTGCAGTTGCCCGAACCTGTTTTTCTACATGTCGCCGAAACATGCGGCCCGTGTTCACCTGCAAACAGCCGGCGGATTGCGCCCGTTATTTGTCTTCCCGTTGGCTAAACTAATGATCGCAGGAGACCTGTCAAAAGCTTAAGACATCAACCATTTGTCGTAGTGCCGCTTGAGTCCATTCATCCATGCAAGATTTTGCCAGCCTTCTGGACAATCTGGTCCTGACACCATCGCGAAACGCCAAGCTGGCGTTGCTTCGTGCCTATTGGGCGGAGACAAAAACTCCCTCGCGTGGCTGGGCGCTGGCGGCCCTTTGCGGCGATCTCGATATCGCATCGGTCAAACCGGCGGCGATTCGCGATTTGGCGCAGACGCGGATGGATCCGGTCCTGTTTGCGCTATCATATGACTATGTTGGCGATCTTGCCGAAACTGTCAGCCTGACCTGGCAACCGCGCGCGAGTACTGAGACGGCACCGCGGTTGGAGGATGTCGTCGCCGCCCTGAGGCAGGCAAGCCGCGCGCAGGGGCCAGGGCTCGTTGAGCAACTCCTGGACAGGCTCGACGCACGCGGACGCTGGGCATTGCTGAAACTCGTGACCGGCGGGCTAAGGATTGGCGTATCAGCCCGGCTCGCGCGCCAGTCGCTGGCGGGGTTCGGTGACGTCGATATCAACGAGATCGAGGAAATCTGGCACGGTCTCGCACCGCCCTATGAGAGCCTGTTTGCCTGGCTTGAGGGCAAAGCTCCGAGGCCGCAGCCCGATATTCGTGCGCCCTACCGACCGGTCATGCTCGCCCATCCACTGGTGCCGAAACAGGCGCGGGACGATCCGGGCGCAATCGACCCGACACGCATTCGCCCGGACATCTTCGCCGCAGAATGGAAATATGATGGTATCCGCGTACAGGCTGTCAGCGACGCGGGAACGCGGCGCATCTATACGCGCACCGGTGAGGATATCAGCCACACCTTCCCCGATCTGCTCGTGGCGATGGATTTCGAGGCTGCTGTCGATGGTGAGCTCCTGATCCGGGCGTCGCGCGGTGGGGTCGCACCCTTCAACGCGCTCCAGCAGAGGCTTAACCGAAAGACGGTCAGCCAGCGCCAGATGCAGGACCGCCCGGCTTTCATCCGCGCTTATGATCTCCTGGTTGAGAACGGTGAAGACCTCAGGCGCGCGCCATTCTCCGCCCGCCGCAAGCGCCTTGAAGCCTTTGTGTCCCGACTGGAAACTGATCGGTTCGACCTGTCGCCGCTCGTCCCGTTCGAGGATCTCGCTGCCCTGGAAGCGGCCCGCAATGCCCCGCCGGCGCCGGAGATCGAAGGCCTGATGCTGAAGCGTTGGGACAGCCCCTATCTCGCCGGACGGGTGAGCGGTCACTGGTTCAAATGGAAGCGTGATCCGTTCCTCGTCGATGCGGTCCTCATGTACGCCCAGCGCGGGCATGGCAAACGGTCGAGCTTCTATTCCGATTTCACCTTTGGCGTCTGGCAGGGCGACGGAGAGGATAGGCTGACCCCCGTCGGCAAGGCCTATTTCGGCTTCACCGATGAGGAGCTCAGGCGGCTCGACAAATTCGTGCGGGAAAACACGACCGACAGGTTCGGCCCGGTCCGCGCGGTGGAGATGGGCGCGGATACCGGGCTGGTGCTTGAGATTGCCTTCGAGGGGCTGCAACGCAGCCCGCGTCACAAATCCGGGCTGGCCATGCGGTTTCCGCGCATCAACCGCATCCGCTGGGACAAACCGGCGCGCGAGGCCGACCGGCTGGAAACGCTACAGCGAATGCTGGCCGAAGAGGACTGACCGGCCAGCACATTCAGATATCGGCATAGACATGCCCTTCGCCCTCGAAACCGGCATGGGTGACTGCGCCATTGTGGGCCGGGCCGACAAGTTTTGCGAATTTCGCGATCGCGCCCGAGGTGTACAGGGTCTTTCGCGGTTGCCATTTGCGCTTGCGATCTTCGAGCTCTGCCGGGGTGAGGCGCACATCTATCGTGCCTTTTTCGGCATCTATTATGATCATGTCGCCCGTCTCGATCAGGCCGATCGGGCCGCCGTCTGCCGCTTCGGGGCCGACATGACCGATACAGAAGCCACGTGTGGCACCGGAAAAACGCCCATCCGTGATCAGCGCGACCTTGTCGCCCATGCCCTGGCCATAGAGCGCGGCCGTCGTGGACAGCATTTCGCGCATGCCCGGCCCGCCTTTCGGACCCTCATAACGAATAACCAGCACGTCGCCTTCATTATAGTCGCGCGCTTCCACGGCTTCGAATGCGGCCTGCTCGCCATCGAACACGCGCGCCGGGCCAGTGAACCGCAGATTGGTCATGCCGGCGACTTTCACGATAGCGCCATCGGGTGCGAGCGAGCCCCACAGCCCGACCACGCCGCCCGTGTCCGACAAGGGATTGGAAGCGGGGCGGATCACCTCCTGCGCGGTGTCAAAGGTGATGTCTTCGAGATACTCATGCCATGTCTTGTCCGTCACGGTGAGGCAGTCCCCGTGGATGAGGCCAGCCTCCAGCAGGGTTTTCATCAGCATGGGCACGCCGCCGGCCTGTCCGAAATCCTTGGCGACGAACTGGCCGCCGGGCTTCAGGTCGGCCAGCCAGGGCGTGCGCTGGAACACTTCCGCCATATCCTTCAGCGTGAACTCGACGCCGCATTCATGCGCCATGGCCGGCAGGTGCAGCGCGGCATTGGTCGACCCGCCCGTGGCGGCCACGACGACAGCAGCATTCTCGAACGCCTTGCGTGTGCAGATATCGCGTGGGCGCAGGCCGGACTCAATCAGGTGCATGACCGCCTCGCCTGAGGCCTTCGCGTAGCCGTCCCGGTCGGTCCAGGGCGCAGGCAGAGCTGATGAGAGCGGCAGGGCAAGTCCGATGGCTTCGCTGACGCAGGCCATCGTATTGGCCGTGAACTGGCCGCCACACGCGCCATCGCCCGGACAGGCGACCTTTTCGAGCGCCTGGAGTTTTTCGGCCGTCATGTCGTTCGAGCCGGCTGCATTTGCGCCAACCGCCTCGAAAACGTCCAGCACGGTCACGTCACGTCCTTCGAAGGATCCGGGCATGATCGAGCCGCCATAGAGAAACACGCTCGGCACATTCAGGCGCAGCATCGCCATCATCATGCCGGGCAGGGACTTGTCACAACCCGCCACACCGACAAGAGCATCATAGGAATGACCGCGCATGGTCAGCTCCACGCTGTCGGCGATCACCTCGCGCGAGACGAGCGAGGAGCGCATGCCCTCATGGCCCATGGCGATGCCATCGGTCACTGTAATGGTGCAGAATTCGCGCGGCGTCCCGTCGGCGGCCTTCACGCCCTCCGAGACGGCATGCGCCTGGCGCATCAGCGCAGTGTTGCACGGCGCGGCCTCGTTCCAGCAGGAGGCCACGCCGACAAAAGGCTTGCGGATATCCTTGGTCGAAAGCCCCATGGCATAATAATAGCTGCGATGTGGCGCCCGCGCCGGTCCTTCGGTGACGTGGCGGCTCGGCAGGCGGGACTTGTCCCAGGTCTTGATCATGGCGGATGTCCTCGGGTCTGAGGATAGGGGGATAGGGGATGAATGCATGCGAGTGAAGACATGACAGGTCCGCTCCGGCAAGATAGTCCTTTCCGGGAAGTCTAAAGGGGAACCCCGCGCGACCATGTCTTTCAGCCGCCGGCAGATGATGATGTTTGGCGCCGCCTCGCTCACAGCGGGTTGCACCACGGCCCTTCCTGAGACATCTGCATCCCAGATGCGGGCGGGTTTTGCCCCGCCGACCCCGTTTCGCCCCCTGAAGCTGAGCGCAGACCGGCTGGTGAGGATGACCGTGTGTACCCGGCCGTTTCGCCCGGCCGGGCCGCGAATCGAGGCCGAACCATTCGGCGACAAGCGGCTTGTGCATAATTACGGACATGGTGGGGCGGGCTGGTCGCTGTCCTGGGGCTGCGCCGAAGAGGCCGCTGCCCTCGCGCTCCAGGGCGACCGGCCGGCGGCGATCGCGGTAATCGGTGCCGGCGTGATCGGGCTGACAACGGCATTGCGCCTCGTCGAACATGGCGTTCCAGTCACGATCTATGCGAGCGAATTTCCATCCGAGACCGGCTCGGCAAAGGCTACGGGAGTCTGGTCCCCGTCCAGCCGCATCGCGCTTGCAAGCGCTGCCCCGGAGGCGTTCGCCACCAATTGGGAGCGATGGGCGCGGGCTTCTTTCGCGACCCATCGCAGATTTGTCGGGCGGCTCGGCGACCCGGTGGAATATGTCCGGCAGTATTCACTATTCGACGAAAACCGGGCGCCGCGCCTGGCGCCGAGCCATGATTTCCTGCATCTCGGCCGGCGCCTGTCTGATCTCAAGACGCCCCGTCGGAGTCCCGGGCCGGGCCGGCACCCCTTTGACGTGCACCGGGTGCGCAGCGGGCAGCGAATGGTGTTTAATGTCACGCGATATTCCGAACGGCTGAAGGCAGACTTTCTCAGCCATGGCGGGCGAATGTTTCGCCGGCGCTTCCCGGCCCGGACATCGCTCATGGCGCTCGATGAACCGGTGATCGTCAATTGCACGGGTTATGGCGCCAAGGCTCTGGTTGGCGATCAGGGGCTCGTGCCTGTACGCGGCCAGATCAACTGGTTTCCAGCCCAGCCGGAAGCGCGCTATGGCGTTTATTACCGGCAGGTTTCCGCCTATTCGCGCCGCGACGGGGTCATCGTCCAGTATACTGGCGACAATGACGATTACGGCTATGGCTCCGACAGCCAGCAGACTGACCGGGAAGAAGCGCTGCGTGCGATTTCAGTCCTGCAGCCGCTTTTCAGTTGATCGCTTGTAAAGTTTAGGCTCAATGGCGCTGTACTGCCACAGGGGGCTCTTCATGAAACAATATGTGCTTTGCGCTGCTGCTGCGATGCTGGCCTGTGCCTACGCCGCGCCGGCGACCGCCCAGACAGGAAATCAGGCCGGGACATTAAATCAGGCCGGGACGTTCGGCATCGAGCGCGGCACCGGCAAGGTGATCTGCACCGGCGATGATGATGGGCGCGGCGAAGGCCATGAAACGCTGGATGCCAGTTATGCCCGCTCTGCCGCCTGGGACCGGCTGGTTCTGGGCGAGGGGGCGACGCCCTGCTCGGCGACCGCGCCGGTTTTCGAGGAGATTGATGAAGGCGTCTGGCAGCGCACCGCCCTGTTCAGCGGCGCCGACAGCGCCGGGCGTCGGGCCGATATGCGGATTTACGTGCTGGAAGACCGCTTCTCCTGGGCCTTCGCGTCGGCGCGCGAGATAGAACAGGAAAATGGCCAGCCAGCGCAGTTTTCTTACATTTTTGGCCGTCCGATGTTCCTCGGCGAGTTCTGTGAGGGCGACGCCGCCGTCGCGCTGGGCGCTGCCTCATTCGAAGGCGAAGTGTCTGCAAACCGGGTGTTGTCGCAGCGCCGCGCCGGTACGCTGGGCGAAGAAATGAAACGCCTGTCGGGCTTTTGTGCTGAGCAGAACCCGCCGGAGCTCTATGGGCTCACGCTGGGCGAATTCACGGCCGACACGCCATGCATGAGGGCCGACACCTGTACCGGAAGCACGACCTCTCCGCAGCGCCGGGTGGTCCTGCTTGGCGTGGCGGAGGCCGAGGACGGGATCAACCTGTCAGAGGCGGTTCGTAATGCAATGGGCTCGGCCACGGCGCGCAGCGTGTTGTCAATTGACGAATACGAGGCCTTCGAACTGGTCTCCTTCTGATCGCGACCGGGTCGTGCATGATTGCCGTCCTGCCGCCTTGCGCTGCGGGACGGCTTGACTTGGTGCATTTGCTCTCCCACTTTCCGCCACCTTGAAACAGCCACCCGCGAAAGGTGTGCCACGCCCATGAAAGTTGTCGTCGTCGAGAGCCCGGCCAAGGCCAAGACCATCAACAAATATCTCGGCAAGGACTATCATGTGCTCGCATCCTACGGGCATATCCGCGATCTTCCGTCCAAGGACGGCTCTGTCGATCCGGAAAATGATTTCGAAATGATCTGGGAGGCCGACAGCAAGTCGAATGCCCGGATCCGCGAGATCGCCGAGGCGGTGAAGGGCGCGGAAAAGCTGATCCTCGCGACTGACCCTGATCGCGAGGGCGAAGCGATCTCCTGGCACCTGCTCGAAGTCCTGAAAAAGCGCCGCGCGCTAAAGGATGTCGATGTCGAACGGGTGGTCTTCAACGCGATCACCAAGTCTGCCGTCACGCAGGCGATGGAGCAGCCGCGCCAGCTCGATGACGAACTTGTCGAGGCTTATCTGGCGCGCCGCGCGCTCGATTACCTCGTCGGTTTCAACCTCTCGCCCGTGCTCTGGCGCAAGCTGCCGGGTTCGCGCTCGGCCGGCCGGGTCCAGTCTGTGGCCCTGCGGCTGATCTGCGAGCGCGAGCTGGAGATCGAGACGTTCAAGCCGCAGGAATACTGGCAGGTCAAGGCGGACATGCGCGCGCCGGACGGGACCGGTTTCGAGGCCCGCCTGCATTCGCTTGATGGCAAGACGCTGAAGAAATTCGACCTGCCGGATGCCGGCGCTGCCGAGGGCGCGCTGGAAGCGGTCCGGGTCGGCGGCTACACGGTCGCCTCGGTTGAGGCCAAGCCGGTCAAGCGCAATCCGCCGCCCCCCTTCATCACCTCCACCCTTCAGCAGGATGCCTCACGCCGGCTCGGTTTCACCGCCAAAAGGACCATGCAGGCGGCGCAGAAACTCTATGAGGAAGGCCGCATTACCTATATGCGAACCGATGGCGTCAATATGGCCGAGGAGGCCTATCACGCCGCGCGCGACCAGATCCACTCCTCCTATGGTGCACAATACCTGCCGGAAAAGCCGCGGCGTTATGCATCGAAACAGAAAAACGCGCAGGAAGCTCACGAGGCCATCCGGCCGACAGATTTCTCGCTTCATCCTGACAAATATTCCGGTCGAGAGGATGAGTGGAAGCTCTATGCGCTGATCTGGAAACGGGCCACGGCCAGCCAGATGATGCCGGCGGAGTTCGAGCGCACCACGATCGACCTGAAATCGGCAGACCAGCGGGCCGGCCTGCGCGCCTCAGGCCAGGTGCTGGTCTTCGATGGCTTCATCAAGCTCTACACCGAAGGGCGCGACGAGGACTCCGAGGACGAGAATGACAAGCGCCTTCCAAAGCTGCGCGAGGGCGAGCATGCCGACCTTCTGAAAGCGGCCAGCTCGCAGCATTTCACTGAGCCGCCACCCCGCTTTACGGAAGCTTCGCTGGTCAAGCGGCTGGAAGAGCTCGGCATCGGACGGCCCTCAACCTATGCCTCGATCATCTCGGTCCTGCAGGATCGCGACTATGTCCGGCTCGACAGCAAACGGTTCATTCCCGAAGACAAGGGCCGGCTGGTCACGGCCTTTCTGGAGAATTTCTTCCGGCGCTATGTTGAATATGATTTCACCGCCGACCTGGAAGAAAAGCTCGATGTGATCTCTGACGGGAAACTCGACTGGAAAGCCTTTCTCCGCGATTTCTGGAAGGAGTTCCAGTCGCAGGTCGGCGAGACAAAAGAGCTGCGCGTCTCCCAGGTGCTCGACGCCCTGAACGAGACGCTGGGGCCGTATGTTTTCCCCGCCGTTGATGGAGAGGGCAATCTTCGCGAGAATCCGAGGCTCTGCCCGCTCTGTGCGGAAGGTGAGCTGAGCCTCAAGCTCGGTCGTCATGGCGCCTTTGTCGGGTGTTCGCGCTATCCCGACTGCAAGTTCACCCGGGCCTTTTCCGTCGAAGATGAAGGCGAGCAGACGATCAGTCCCGATGGCGAGGAGCTTGGGCGCGATCCTGAAACGGGCCTCGCAATCACGCTGCGGTCTGGCCGGTTCGGCCCCTATTTGCAGCTTGGCGAGGGCGATGACGGCGAAAAGCCGAAACGCGCCTCCATCCCGAAGGGTTGGGAAGTGTCCGATGTCGATCTCGACAAGGCGCTGATGCTCTTGTCATTGCCGCGCGAGGTGGGCGCGCATCCCGAGGATGGCGAGCCGATCCTGGCCAATATCGGCCGGTATGGTCCTTATGTGCAGCACCAGAAGACCTATGCGAACCTGCCGGGCGTGTCGGATGTGTTCGAGATTGGCCTCAATCGAGCTGTCAGCCTGATTGCCGAGAAACGGGCCAATCCGCGCGGCGGGCGGGGTGCAGCGGCCAAGCCCCTGCGCGAGCTTGGCGAACATCCCGGCGAAGGCGGCGCGGTCACGGTCCATGAGGGCCGCTATGGGCCTTATGTGAAACACGGAAAGACCAACGCCACGCTGCCCAAGGATGTCTCGCCCCAGGAGGTCACCTTGGAGCAGGCTGCAGAACTTATCGCGGCCCGCGCCAAGAAGAGCAAGACCAAGCCCAAGTCGAAATCGAAGACTTCGGCCAAGCCGAAGCGGAAATCTTCAGCGGGAAAACAGAATTGAACAAGGTAAAGAAGCCTAATTGACCTTGAGGTTGCTCTCCTCAAGAGAGAATCTTCTTGAAAAAATTTGGCTCTGGTCGTCATTCCTGTTCATCCGTGTCCCTTTGTGGCGCGGGAGATCGGGGACGCAGGGCAAATGGCTATTGGCCTGACACCAAGGATTGGCGCGGCCGGAAAGCGCGATGTCTCGGCTATCACCATGGTGGCGCTTGTCATGGTCCTGGCGCTTGTCATCCGCCTTGTCGGCATTGAGCGGGAATCGCTCTGGATTGACGAGGCGTACAGTCTCTGGTTCGCGCGCCAGTCCTATGGCGACCTTGTAGGCGATATTGCGCTCACCGAGTTCAATCCCCCTTTATACTATCTTGTACTTCATATCTGGGTCGATCTGTTCGGCGAGAGCGTGACTTCGATCCGCCTGTTGTCGAGCCTGATCAATGTCGCGACGATTCCCTTCGTGTATCTGACCGCGCGCTGGAGCGTGACCGGGCAAAACGGGCATGTCACCGGTCTCGTGGCCGCGACACTGTTTGCGCTATGCTTTGCGGAAATCCAGTATTCGCAGGAGGCGCGCACCTATGCCTTGCTGGTCCTCAGCTTCTCCATTGTCACCGCAGCATCGGCGCGAATTGTCCGGGAACTCGTCGACAAGCGGGAAATCGGGGGATATCCGCTGGTTTCCTGGCCCTGGTTGATGCTTGGTCTTGGCGCCGCGCTGACATTCTGGAGCCACTATTCCTCAATGCTCCTGTTGGCCTTCTCAGGCCTTAGCCATGTCGCGATCTGGCTGGCGCTCGGCCGGGCCCGCCTGGATATTCTCACCCGGTACCTGATCAGCGCGGCAGCTTTTCTCATTCCCGCCGCACCGGCGCTGTGGATATTCCTTGCCTATGCGGTTCCCGGATCGAACGATTTCTGGATCGTCGCGCCGAGTCTTGCTGATGCGATGGATGCGGTGTCGATCATCTACGGGGCCTCTTACGCGCTCGATAGCTGGCGGGCCGACCTCTTGCTCAGGCTCCTGATCTTCGCCCCCTGGCCGTTGCTCGGTCTTGCCTATGCCTGGACGAGCCGGGACAGGCTTGTGCGGTCGAATGCCGCGCTGATGCTGGCCCTTTCAATCGGCGCGTTCGGCCTGTTTCTTCTCGTGACCTATCTGTCGCGTCCGGTCTTCCTGCAGCGCATCATATTGCCCACCCAGATCGGTTGGATTGTCCTGAGTGCGATGGCGCCGCTCGCCTTTCCAGCCGGGCGCATTCGCAACAGTGTGGCGGCGGTCATGGTGCTTGTGTTCTCGAGCGGCGCCGTGGCCTATCATGCTGCGAGGCCAGAAATTACCCGAAAGGAACCCTGGCGCGAAGTAGCCGACATGATTGCCCGGCACAGCCCCGCCAACACCCATGTCTTCACCAGTGCCAGTGGAGACATCATTATCAGCTACTATCTCGAAAAACTGGGCAGGACGGATATCAGGGTCACTGCGCTGTCGGGGGGGCTGCGCATCCCCGAAGTGCGCCGACCCTTCCAGCCGGGGGCAGACTATTATTCTCCGCGCCTGGATCCCGCCGATGCCGCACGCATGGAGGCGATGATGGCCAGGGCCGATGTGTCATGGCTCACACTTCGAAAGCCCGATAGCGGAGCCGCTGAGCCATTCAAGGCCGTGTTTGCCGAATATGGAACAGCAGAGCCGGTCTGCGCGCATTTCATGCCCGGCCCTGTGGGTGTCTATCGCGTGCCCCAGCGCCGGCTCCAACCTTGCGGTCCGGACCCGCAAGCCCGGCCCTGAAATTGCACAGAACAGTGAGATGGGGACGGACAGAACGGGTAAGTCATGACTGACACGGTGAGAAAGAGTGTGGCCACCAGCCTGGTCAATGTCTGGCAGAGCCTGCCTGGCTGGGCGCATTGGGCCGCCTTCCTGGCGGCAGGCGGCGCCATTGCAGGGCTGATCTATTATCTGGGCTTCTCATCGGCTGAACGGAACATCTTTCCAGCCGATATCATCCGCAAGGCCGAGCGCAAGCTTACACAACCTTTCACGCCGGCCGACCCTCCGCCCGTGGAGCCTCAGCGATATGCGTCAATCCTGGTCGGCCTGCAATCGGATGTCGGTGTGGTGCCGACCGGTCTGGGCGGACGCCGCGATGTCGGCCTTTATGAGAAAGGCGGCGGGCTGACCTCATTCGGCGAGGATGTGCTGCTGCTTCCCTATACAGGAGAGATCTTTGCTGCGCGCTCGGGCAGCGAGATCCGCAAGACAGGTGTCACGGCACCGGACAATGGCCGAGCGGCCTATCTCGCGCTTGCCGATGCGGAGGGCGATCGACTCGCCTTCCATCTCGGCTATCTTCGTTACAATGATATCCTGCACTATGACGGCCCGGTGGGTCGCGGCTTCATCGTATCCTATTCCGAGTTTCATGGCGAGGAACGCTGCACGACGAACACGCTGGCAAAGCTGGAGCTTCCCCGCGAGACGGTCTCCATAGACGAGGTCGAGGCTGGCCCGGGCGACTGGGAGATCCTCTACCGCACCTCGCCCTGCCTGGCGCTTAAAGAGCGTCATCTGGCTGTCGAAGGCCAGATGGCTGGCGGCAAGCTCGCGTTCGCGCCGCCATCGACGCTGTATCTGACCAGCGGAGACTATCATTTCGACGGCATGCGCGGGCCCGGCGCGCCGATTGCCCAGGATCCGGCGGCGGAATATGGCAAGGTGCTCGCCATCGATCTGGACACCGGCGAGGGCCGCATCGTCTCCATGGGCCATCGCAATATGCAGGGCATTGTCCGCAGCCGGGACGGCGACATCTATATCGCCGAACATGGCCCGCGCGGCGGGGATGAGTTCAACCGGATCATCGACGGCGCCAATTATGGCTGGCCGCTGGAAACGCTCGGCACGGCCTATTCGGGCACGCCCATGCCGAACACCCTGTCCTATGGCCGCCATGAGACGTTCGAACCGCCCCTGATGGCCTGGGTGCCCTCAGTGGCTGTTTCGGGGCTGACACAGGTCTCCGGCTTCGATCCGGCCTGGGAAGGCGACTTCCTTTTCGCCAGCCTGAATGACCGCGCCTTGCACCGTGTGCGCATCCAGAACGACAGAGTGCTCTATAATGAGCGCATCCCGCTCGATATCCGCACGCGCGACATTCACCAGCACAGCGATGGCCGGCTCGTGATCTGGACCGACAATCAGGAACTGATCTTCTTCTCTGCGGTGGATCAGGCGCAGGAAGCCCGGCTGTTCGCCGAATATCTGGAAAACCGCGCGATCCCTGCGCGCCTGAAAACCCAGGTCGAAACGGCGATGGCGCGCTGCACTGAATGTCACTCGCTGGAGGTCGGCGACCATGGTGGGGCGCCCAGCCTCAACCGGCTTTATGGTGACCCGATCGCAGAGACGGATTTTGCGGGCTATTCCGATGCGCTTGCCGGCCGGCCCGGCCGGTGGACACGCGAGAACCTCAAGGCTTATCTCACCGATCCCTCAGGCTTTGCGCCGGGCACGGCGATGCCTGGGGTGGAAGTGGCCAACGAGCAGGTCATAGACGAGATCGTCGACTGGATGGCCCATCAGGACGCAACTTTCTGATCGCCGCCGATCCGGCGCGTGGCGAGATAGACAAAGAAGGCCGCAAGCCCGGTCAGCCCGGCGGCGAGAGGCATCCATGTTGTTCCGCTGATGGCGAGGAGCAGGCCGCCGCTCGCTGTTCCAATCGAGTTGCCGATATAGATCGCCGAGGCATTCAGCGCCAGGATCATCGTGCGCTGGCCCGGATGCAGGCTGACAAGGCGCGCCTGTTGCGGCGCGGTGAAGATGAAACCGAGAAATGCCCAGAGCGCCATCACGACAGCGCTGACCCAGAAACCCAAAGGGGCCAGATACAATCCGACCAGCGGCAGGGGCAGGGCGGCGAGCCCATATAGCATTACCTTGTCATGACCGAGCCTGTCGGTCAGCACGCCGCCAGCATGGTTTCCGGCCACACTGGCAAGGCCAAACACCATCAGCAGCCAGAAAATATCTGTAGAATCCGCACCGAACCCCACCTGGAAGATGACTGCGATATAACCGAACACGACAAAGGCACTCGCCAGCTGTATCGCGGTCAGGCCCACGGCCGCCAGGGCATCCAGGTCCGTAAGGGTCCGGCCGAGCTCCGACAGCCGCGTCGGTGTCGCCGGTATGTCGCCCGGTAGCCACACGGCAATCGCGATGAAGGCCAGCCCGGCAAGCAGGGCGACCATGACAAAAGCCGCCGGCCAGCCAAAGGCTCCGCCAATCAGGGCCCCGGCTGGCACGCCGAGCACTGTGGAGACGGCAAAGCCGCCAAACACGATGCCAATGGCCGAGCCGATCTGCCCCGGTGGCACAATCTGTGTTGCGACCGAGGCCGCCACAGGCGTGATGAGCGCTGCGAACAGGGCGGTCGCGCCCCTGATCACCATCAGGCTGAAAAACCCCGGCGCCGCAGCCGCCGCAAGGCTCGTCAGGGCCAGGCCGCCGGCAGCGATCAGCAGCACCCGCCTTCTGGGCAGGCGCGATGTGAACACACTCAGCAGCGGTGCGGTGATGGCATAGACGACCGCATAGATCGTGATCAGCTGGCCGGCCGCAGCTTCCGACACGGTGAGATCGCCCGCCATGTCCGGCACAAGGCCGGCAATCATCAGCGCGCCGGTGCCGACGGCGAAATTGGCGAGCGCCATCGCATAGAGTGGCGCGCGCTGGGATGCGAGGCTCATTCCCGGCCTCGCCGCCTCAATAGCCGTTCAGGCGGGCATACCGGTCGCGGTGGAAACTCGCGCCGCCATACAGTGCTTCCTGCACGCGGGCGCGCTTCATGTAGAGGCCGCTGTCATGGGCGTCGGTCATGCCGATACCGCCATGCATCTGCACGCATTCATTGGACACAAGATGCACGGTTTCACTGGCGCGCGCCTTGGCGAGGCTGGCAAGCTCGGCCACATTATTGGCCTTCTCATCGACGGCTGAGAGCGCGGCGGCGACGCAGGAACGGGTCATTTCCAGTTCGGTGAACATTTTCGCCGCGCGATGCTGCAGCGACTGGAACGAGCCGATCAGCTGGCCGAACTGTTTGCGCGTGTTGAGGTATTCCAGCGTCATGTCGAAAGCGGCCTGGGCCGAGCCGAGCGCCTCGGAGGCCTGCGCGATCGCCGCACGGTCGAGCACGGGTTCCAGCAGGTCGAGCCCCTTGTCGCCGTCGCCGAGCAGCTGGCCGTCATCGACATGAACGCCGTCCAGCGTGACATGCGCGGCGCCGTGGCTGTCAACTGTATTCAGTGCCTGCACACTTAGGCCGGGAGCATCCTTCGGCACAAGGAACAGGCTGATCCCGTGCGTGTCGCCCGGTTCGCCATGGGTGCGCGCCGCGATGATGAACAGATCGGCCTGGTGGCCGTCGGGCACATAGCGTTTGGCGCCGGTGAGCGTGTAGCCCTGCCCGTCGCGCTCGGCCTCGGTCGCGACGCCCGCCGGATTGTGATGGGCGCCCTCATCGAGTGCGAGCGCGGTCAGCACCTCGCCGGCGGCGATTTTCGGGAGCCATTCGGCCTTCTGGGCCTGCGACCCGCCAAGCGTCAGCGCCGAGGCGCCGATAACGCCGGTTTGCAGGAGCGGCGTGGCGGCCAGGCTGCGCCCCTGCGCTTCCAGGATCTGGCCCATGCCGACAAGGCCGAAATCCGAGCCGCCATGCTCTTCCGGGATCAGAACGCCGAAAAAGCCGAGCTCGGCGAGTTTTTCGCGCGCCATCGGGTCCACGCCATTGGCGCCGGCGTCGCGCAGGGTACGCAAATGGCTGACGGGAAGTGTATCGGCTGCAAAGCTCATCGCAGTATCGCGAAGCATCTGCTGGTCTTCAGTGAGGACGAAAGTCATCGAAATTACTCCAGAAGGTGCCCCATCCTGACCGCAGTCGAAAGGTGAGGCGGGCAAGTCCAAAAGGCTGAGCTGCTCACCCTCATCCATCAATATCGCACAGGATGAGGGCAAGCCGCGCCCGATTACTGGTGCTCCTTGAGCCCCAAGACGCGCTTGGAGATCACATTGAGATTGATCTCGCTCGTGCCGCCCTCGATCGAGTTGCCTTTCGAACGCAGCCAGCCACGCGTGGCTTTTTTCGCGCTGTCCTCGAAACCCTCACCGTCCCAGCCGAGACCTTCGGTGCCGAGCGCCTCGATCAGGAGCTCATGGCGGTCCTGGTTCATCTTGGCCGCGCCGTATTTCAGGATGGAGGCGGTGTGGCCAACTTCCTGGCCCGCCTTGGCCTGCTCGGTCGAGCGCTGCACGGTCAGCGAGAAGGCCTTGGCATACATCCTGTGATCGGTGATCCGCCCGCGCAGGTCGCCATCGGCGATCCGGCCATCGCTGTCTGTTCCCACATGCATCTTCGCATAGTCTTCCGGGCCGAGAATGCCCGAACCGCCTGTGCCGCCGAAGCCGCCCGCAGAGATGGAGGACCGCTCGAACTGCAACAGGCGTTTGGCGATGGTCCAGCCCTGACCTTCCTGGCCCACCAGCTGGTCCTTGGGCACTTTCACATCGGTGAAGAAGGTCTCGCAGAAAGGCGAGGAGCCGGAAATCAGCTTGATGGGGCGCGCCTCGACGCCTTCGCTCTCCATGTCGAACAGGATGAAGGAGATGCCCTCATGCTTCTTCGTCCGGTCGGTGCGCACCAGGCAGAAGATCCAGTCGGCCTGGTCGGCATAGGAGGTCCAGACCTTCTGGCCGTTGATGAGATAATGGTCGCCCTTGTCCTCGCAGCGGGTCTGAAGTCCGGCCAGGTCAGAGCCTGCGCCTGGCTCGGAATAGCCCTGGCACCAGCGCGTCTTGCCCTTCACGATGTCCGGGAGAAACCGCTTCTTCTGCTCTTCATTGCCAAATTCCAAGAGGGCCGGTCCGAACATCCAGAGACCGAAGGAGAAGAGGGCCGGGCGTGCCTTGATGCGCCGCAATTCCTGCTGAAGGATCTGGTTCTCCTCTCGGCTCAGCCCGCCGCCGCCATATTCGGCCGGCCACATCGGCGCGGTCCAGCCCTTCTCGCCCATCCGCTCCAGCCAGAGCTTGCTTTCAGGGTTGGTAAAGGGCTCGCGCCGCCCACCCCAGACAACCTCGTCATCCTTCATCGGCGTGCGCATCGAGGGTGGGCAGTTCGCCTCCAGCCAGTCGCGCACTTCCTGCCGGAAGGCTTCCAAAGTCTGCATGTCGCCATCGGCCATGGCTGATCTCCTCCGCATAAGACCTGTTTCCAGTCTGTTTTAGCGCGACAGGCCCTGCTCGGCCATGTGTGACGTTGCGCGAGGCTGGTTCATATCGCGCAAGGCGACTGGCGCGATGTCTTAACCGCCGGTTCACAACAAAGAATGAATCTATTCTACAACGCTTGCGGGAAGCGAACAATATGCGCCTATCGAAACGAGTCAGTCTGGCCATACGCCGCGCCATCATTTGCGCTGGTGCTCTCGGCTCTGTCTTTGTCTCAACTGCAACAGCAGCGCCACTTTCCGGCGAAATGGAGTTCCGCAGGATCGAGAATGTCGGCGCAGTCTGGCAGACGGTGGCGCTGGACAATAGCTACACTTCGGCAATACCCGTCTGCATCTATGTGACCGTCTCGGTCGCCTCACAGCCGGCCCTGCCACGTATTCGCAATGTTCAGTCCGGCAGTTTCGAACTGAAGATTCAGGAAATGACCGGAGGCGCCAATCCGGTCGACAATCCCACGCCGGGCACGGTGCACTGCGTGATCGCCGAGACCGGGCTGCACACGCTGCCCGATGGGCGCCAGTTCGAGGCGTTAAGCGTGTTGTCGGACCGCACGACCGGTCTTGTGAATGGCAGCTGGAATGTCGCCGATTTCGAGGATGTGACATCGAGTATTGCCGGCACCTATGCCTCACCCGTCGCACTTGTCGGAATCATGTCTGCCAATGACCCGCAGCCCAGCGCGCCGTTCGCCAATGACTGCGACGGTCGCGGCAACCCGCCCTTCCAGGCCGGCCAGGCCGACGGGATCTGCGTGGCCAAGCATACCGGGCAGATCTCCACAACACGGGCCAATGAGACGATTGGCGTCATAATTGCCGAAGCCGGCACCGGGACGGTCAATGACATCTTCTATCGCTTCCAGCTCGGCGCCAACGCGATCAACGGCATCGGCACAAATGCCAGCAGCGGCTACAGCGTGCCGGAGGATTTCGATTCGGCGGTCGCCACTCAGGTCGGGGAGAATGGCGGTCAGGGCGGCTGGGCGACACTGGTCGGCGCCGATCCTCTGCCTAACGGTTTTATCCGTCTCAGCGTCGAGGAAGAGATCGTCGATGGCGACACCTCGCGCACGCATGTCAATGAAGAGATCGTGGTCTTTGCGTTCCGCGATGACCGGCCGGTCCAGCTTGAGGCGGACAAGAGCCAGGAGCTCTGGGATCCGTCGGGCGCGGGTGCATATTCCCTGCCCGGCCAAGACATGGCCTATACGCTGACTTTGCGAAACGCGAGCAGCGGCCCCAGTGATCCGGACACGATCTTTCTTGTGGACCGGATTCCTGATGAGCTGGAATTTTTCAATGGCGATTTCGACCCGTTCGACGGCGATCCCGATCCGGTCCTGTTCGTCGACACAGGTTCGGGGCTGAGCTTCAACTATCCCACCGATACCGGTTTCTCATCCAGCCCCATCCGCCCGGCAAGCATGGCGCAATGTACCTATTCGCCCCTGCCGGGTTATGATCCGAATGTCCGGTTCATCTGCCTTGCGCCGAAAGGATCGATGGACGCGGGGACGCCCGCGCCCGAAGCAAGTTTCCGTTTCCGGGGACGCATCCGGTAATAAACTACCCTGCCGGCCGTCAGATGCTTACGCTTCGCTTTTGGCGCGTTCGACCGCTTCGGTGATCAGTTCGCGTGCTTTTTCCACACCCTCGACACCCTGGACTTTCACCCATTTATTGGGCTCCATATCCTTGTAATGTGTAAAGAAATGGACGATCCGATCGACCAGGATCTCGGGCAGGTCGGTATAGTTGTGAACCTTTTCATAGAAGCGGGTGAGCTTTTGATGGGGAACCGCGAGTATTTTCTCGTCGACACCTCCATCGTCTTCCATGAGCAGCACGCCGACGGGCCGGGCGCGAACCACCGCGCCTGGCACCAGTGCCCGCTGGCCGACCACCATCACATCCATAGGGTCGCCATCCAGGCTCAGCGTGTGGGGCACGAAGCCATAATTGCACGGGTAGCGCATCGCGGTGTAAAGGAAGCGATCGACGAACATGGCGCCGGACGCCTTGTCGATCTCGTATTTGATCGGTTCCCCGCCGAGCGGCACTTCGATGATCACATTGATATCGTCCGGCGGGTTCTGACCGAGACTGATTTTGCTGATATCCATTATGTTGTCCCTCAAACTGACCTGGCGGTGTCAGTGGCTTGTGCAGTGCAGCACGTCAAGATCGACCTCTGTCGCAAATCGCGGGCCAGTTCAGCGCAGCGCGTAGTTGAAACTCACCGAGATCCTGGGGTCCTCGCTGGTCCCCGCCATGACCTCATGGCGCAGCCAGCTCTCCCACATCAAGACCGTGCCCGCATCCGGGCGCAGATACACGAACCGGCGCAGCGCCTCCGGGGCATCATCGGCGGGTTGGGGCGCTGCCATCATCGCTGGCAGGCGCGGATCCTCGAACCGGATGGCACCGGCGCCTTCGGGCATGGCGACATAACAGGTACCGGATATCACCGAGCCGGGATGGATATGCCCGGAATGAATCATGCCTTCGCCAAGGATATTCACCCAGAGAGCGTCCAGGGTGAGCGACATGCCGCCAAGATCCCAGCACAACCGGCCTGCGAATTTCGCCGCCTCCCCGTCGAGGAAGCGTTTCAGCGCGCTGAAGGCCGGCGCGCGATCCGGGAGATCGTCGAGTGAGGCATAGGATGTGTATCCGGGATACCCCTTGCGTTCACACCAGTCATGGCCAGCCTGGTCGCCCTCCTCCAGCATCCAGACGGCGGCCTCCAGTTCATCGACAAGACTCGCCTCTTCAAGGCGGGCCTCATGGATCAGTGTCGGGAAGAGTTCGCGCATGGCGGCGCCATAGCACCGCGCCGCCAGCGCAGGAAGCGCGCCGCCTATTCCGGTTTGCGGAATTTCAGGGTCATCCTGTCGCTTTCACCGATCGCGTCATATGTCACGGCATTAAAACCGTCCGGCGTGTTGCCGTCGCGATCCTGCGTGCGAGAGACCGGCGGCAGGGTCCACACGCCGAAGGGATGGTCGGCTGTATCGGCGGGATTGGCGTTTATCTCGCTGGATGCGACGAATTCGAAACCGGCCCGCTCGGCGGCGGCCTTGACGAAATCCTCATGAACATAACCGCTCGAAGCGGTAGGGTCCTGCTCCATGGTCGAGGGCAGGCGGTGTTCGACAATGCCGAGAATGCCGCCTGGTTTCAGCGCTTCGAAGGCATCCTGATAGAATTTGTCGGCATAGCCCCCCCGCATCCAATTGTGCAGGTTGCGGAAGGTGAGCACAGTATCGGCACTTCCCGGCGCTGTCAGGGCAGGCGAGACATCGGAGAACGCCGAGACCTCTATCGCCCCGTAGAGGTCCGTATCGGAGAACGTCTCCGTAAAGGTGAGAATCCGCTCTTCGATGCCGGCGCGGCGCTCGCCTTCATAGGCATCGGGATCCCAGGCTGCAGCGACGAGCTGGCCGTCGCCGGCGGCAAGATAGGGCGCCAGGATTTGCGTGTACCAGCCGCTGCCGGGCCAGAGCTCGACCACTGTGTCGCCCGGACCGACCTCGAAAAAGGCAAGGGTCTGCGCCGGATTTCGGGCGGTGTCGCGCGCACGATCTTCCGCGCTGCGCCAGTCGCCGGAGATTGCCCATGCGAACGTTCCGTCTTCCGCCCCGGTCGTCGTGTCCGCCATGCCGGGGGCGGGTGCTGCTGGCTGTGCCGCCTCGCCGGTTTCGGCCGGCGCCGTGCCTGTCGCGGTATCGTCTGTTGCGGGGCCGCAGGCGACCAGCGCACCGGCCAGTATCGCGGCCATACCGAACTGTCTTGCAAGCATGATCTTGCCTCCCTCGGGCATCTTGAACTCCGTCTGTATGTTCACAGATAAGGGGTGTGGCGGCGCTGCCAAGCAGGCTGTCACCGGTTGCGAATGCGGCGCCTTTGCGGGCCGCAGGTTTTCGCGACCGAATGCAAACCAACGGCCCTATGGCCGTCAACAGTTGCTTGTATGAGAGGACTGTCAAAATGAACACAATCGATCTTTCCCCCCTTTACCGCACCATGGTCGGCTTCGACCGGCTTGCCAGCATGATGGACACCGCCTCGCGCCTGGACGGTGCCCAGGGCTACCCGCCCTATAATATCGAACGCGTCGAGGATGACCGTTTTGCCATCGAAATTGCGGTGGCCGGTTTTTCCGAAGATGATCTCGATATCGAGCTGAAAGAAGCCATGCTCACGGTGGCGGGCAAGAAAACCGCCGGGGAAACCGACGATGAGCGCGAATTCCTGCATCGCGGCATTGCCGAACGGGGCTTTATCCGTCGCTTCCAGCTGGCCGATCACGTTATCGTGACTGGCGCGCAGCTGCAAAACGGGCTGCTTCGTATCGAGCTGAAACGCGAACTGCCTGAGGCGATGAAACCGCGCAAGATAGAGATCGGCCAGTCATCGACGCATGAGCGTCCCAAGCTGATCTCTGGCAGTGAGGGTTCTGCGGCGTAATATCCGCCTGACCCAGATTCGAAACAGGAACGGCGCCCGGGCAGGGCGCCGTTTTTTTCTGATGTGGAAGTTTCAAATCGCTCGTTCAGCGATTACGGACCATGCCATAGCGGCGAACCTGGGTGCAGGCATATTCGTTTTCTGCACGGCAGGCTCGGGTCAGTATCTCACGCCCCTTCACCCGGTCTTTCTTGCCGCCAAAGCCGGCGACCAGCATGTTCCCGAATCCGGCGCATGCGCTGATATCCTCCAGCTCGCAGCCCTGTTCATAAAGCTCGCGGGCGCGGGCATAATCGCGTTCAAGCCCCTGTCCCTGGAAATAGAGATAGGCGAGCCGGTTACAGGCATAGGCTGAGCCGGCCTCGCAGGCCTTGCTGTAGGCCTTGTCGGCGCCGTCATAATCCTGAAGCCCACCGCGCCCCTGGCGGTAGAGATCGCCGAGACTGGAACAAGCCGCTACGCTTCCGGCCTCGCAGTCCTCAGCGAAATGGCGTCGTGCGGCGCCATAGTCTCCGCGCTCAAGTGCCGCATCGCCTTTGGATGCCGGCGAGGGACCGATTGTCTGGGCCGTCCCAAAGCCGGCTGACATCGCAAGCGCCAATGCCAGTCCAGCGCCTCGTGCAGAGAGGATACGTGAAATCATGCGATAAACCTAGGCTGAAACGACCGCGCTCAACAGGGGTGATGCGCAGCCCGGCGGCTCAAGCGCTCTCCCTGTGCGATGCCGGCAGGTGCTTGACGGCGCCGGGCCCTTCGCCCCAATGCCTTGGAGATGAGTCGCTTTCCCGTCTTTCTGCGCCGGCTCGACAAGACGCGCGCGCGCGCGATGCTTGTCTCGCTCGCCCTGTTTGCGGCGATCCTTGCGCTGTTCCTGCTCGGCAAGTCGGGCGCGCTGTACGATGCTGCGGCAATCCGCGAGGCCATGGCCGGGGTCGCCAATAGCTGGTGGGGGCTGCCCAGCCTGATTCTGCTGTTTATCGTGCTGGCCTATGTCGGTTTTCCCCAGGCCGGGCTGATCGGTATTTCCGTCTTCGCCTTCGGGCCGTTGCACGGGGCCTTCTATGCCCTCATTGCGACCCTGTTTTCCGGGACCACGACCTTCTATACTGGCCGCCTTGTCGGTGAGGCGGCCGTGCGCGAACATGGCGGGGCACTGGCCAATCGCCTCTCGATGTTCATCGGGCGCAATGCCTTTCTCGCCAGCGCGATCGTGCGCAACGTGCCGACAGGCCCGTTCCTGCTGGTCAACATGATCTTCGGTGCCACGCAGGCGCGATTTCTCCATTATCTTGCTGGCCTGGCCGTTGGCGCCAGCGTGAAAATCCTGCTGATCACATTTTTCGGGGCGTCGATCCTTCAGGCCCTGCAGGGCAACCCCATTCTTGCCATCCTGGCTGGCCTGGCTGCGATCGCATTGTGGCTGGTCATGGCACTCTATGCGCGCGACAGGCTGCGCCAGATTGAGCAAAACATGTCTTCTGCGCCCGTCGATGAGGTTGACATTCACGTACAGCCCGACAAATAGTCGCTCATGCGCAATCTTTTGCCCCGTCCTCTTCTGCTTACCGGCCCCTGGCCGGAACCTGCCCGGCCCTGACACGGCTGGCGCTCGGCCAGGGGATCATTCACTCAGACATCCTCAAGACAAATTCCGAGCCGCAGACATGACAGACACACTCCCTGAGATCCGGATCTTCGACACAACCTTGCGCGATGGCGAACAAAGCCCCGGCGCGTCGATGACCCATCGCGAAAAACTCGAACTCGCCGGCCTGCTGGAAGAGATGGGGGTCGATGTCATCGAGGCTGGTTTCCCGGCCGCTTCCGAAGGCGATTTCGAGGCTGTCAGCGACATTGCGCGCCAGTCGAAGACAGCGATCATCTGCGGTCTCGCCCGCTCCAGCGAGGGCGATATCAACCGTGCCGGCGCGGCGGTGCGCCATGCCGCGCGCCCGCGGATCCACACCTTCATCTCCACCAGCCCCGTGCACATGAAGCACAAGCTGAAAATGGGCCCGAATGCCGTGCTGGAAGCGGTTGGGCGCTCTGTTGCCCAGGCCCGTAACCTGGTCGATGATGTCGAATGGAGCGCCGAGGATGCCACGCGCACCGAATTCGATTTCCTGTGCAAAACCATCGATGCAGCGATCACTGCCGGCGCTACCACGATCAATGTTCCTGATACGGTCGGCTATTCGCACCCCGAAGAATATGGCGCGCTGATCAGGGCCCTGATCGAGGCCATACCCGACAGCGATAAGGTTATCTGGTCCACTCATTGCCACAATGATCTCGGCCTGGCCGTGGCCAATTCGCTCGCCGGCATTTCCAATGGCGCGCGGCAGGTGGAATGTACGATCAACGGGCTTGGCGAGCGCGCGGGCAATGCCGCGCTGGAAGAGATTGTCATGGCGATGCGTGTGCGGGCCGATACGCTGCCCTATGCCTGCGGGATCGATACGACACGGCTGCATCGCGCCAGCCAGATGGTCTCACGCGTGACTGGTTTCCCGGTCCAGTTCAACAAGGCGATTGTCGGCAAGAACGCCTTCGCCCATGAGAGCGGCATCCATCAGGATGGGATGCTGAAGAACACCCAGACCTATGAAATCATGCGTCCGGAAGATGTCGGCGTGTCGGAATCCAACCTTGTCATGGGCAAGCATTCTGGCCGTCACGCCTTCCGCGACAAGCTCTCCTCGCTTGGCTACGAGCTCGATCCCGAAGCCCTCAATGATGCGTTCAGGCGGTTCAAGGCGCTGGCAGACGCGAAAAAACATGTCTTTGATGACGACCTCATCGCCATTGTCGACGAGCAGCTGGCTGCAGAAGGCGAGCGTATCGTCCTGAAGCGGCTGTACATCGTTGCCGGGACGGATGGGCCTCAGACGGCGAGGATCGAGGTCGATATCGATGGCGCCCCGCATGAGAGCGAAGCAGAGGGCAACGGTCCCGTCGATGCGGTGTTCAAGGCGATCCGCATGGTGGCGCCGCATGATGGCAAGCTCGACCTGTTCCAGGTCCATACGGTCACGGGCGGCACAGACGCTCAGGCCGATGTGTCGGTGCGCCTGAATGGCGAAGGGATCATGGCCGTCGGGCGCAGTCACAATGTCGATACGCTTGTTGCCAGCGCCCAAGCTTATATTCACGCCCTGAACAAGCTGGAAGCGCGCCGCAAGAAGCGGCTCGCAGCCTGAGCGCCAGTCTCGAAGCAAGGCGGAAGTGCGCGCTTCTCGATGCTTCGACAAGCTCGGGATAAGCCGTTCGGACTCGGCTTTGTACAAGTGGCCCCACAGTGAAACGCTCGGTCAGAGCGGTTAGAAACGCTTGCAAACGTCCGCGAACATCATGGCGCGTTCAGCGGCATTCCGAAGGCAATGCGAAGCTGAGGCCCCGCACGGCGAGGCTGCGCTGGCCGGACAGGAAGCACTGATCGAACAAAAGCCCTTGCGTGCCTGTCCGGCGGTCCTCTTCTGCGTCGCGCCCGACAAATCTGGCGAAAGCCGCGCTTGCGACATTCGCAAGATTATCGAAAGCGTCACGCCGGATTGCCAGTGCCATTTTCTGTTTCGCAGAGGCATCTTCGCCAGGGCTCGAGCCCATGTTATCGAGCCGGTCGAGGATTGCGGGGGTTCGGTTTTTCGGCGCGAGGTATTGCGGCTTGAAATCTTCATTTATCACAAGGCCAGGATCGCCACCGACCACACTTTTCATCTGGTCCCTGCCCGCCTGCCTGCGGCGCCGCGCCGGGCCACCCTATCTGGCAGGGGCAAGATGGGACACATGTTGATGCACCTGGCGCATGGTTTCAAACGCGACGATGCCGCCCATCGAATGACCGCCAAATGAGATTGGAACCACACTGTGCTTTCTGTTCTTGATGTTTTTCGCGTTGGGATCGGCCCATCGAGCTCGCACACGGTCGGGCCGATGCGGATCGCCCGCCGGTTCATGTCCGGGTTCGAGGCGCGTGGCACTCTCAAGGAGATCGCTGCGATCAGGGTTGAGCTGCAGGGCTCGCTGGCCTTTACCGGGCGCGGCCACGCGACGCCGCGGGCCGTGATTTTCGGTCTGGCCGGACATGATCCGGGATCGCTGGATATTGACAAGGCCCAGAGCGAGGAAGCCGCAACTCATTCCGAGGGGCGTATCCGGCTCGCCGGACACCATGATGTGGCCTTCGTGCCTGAGCGCGATATCGTCTTCGATTATGAGACCGTGCCGGCGCTTCACCCGAACGGCATGAAGCTGAGCGCCTTTGACAGCGCGGGAGGTCTGCTTCGCGAACAGGTCTATTACTCGACCGGTGGTGGCTTTATTGCCTCGCAGAAACAGCTGGAAACGCCCGTTGAAGGCGACCTGGTCGCGGCCGGGCCCGATGTGCCGCATCCGTTTGGTTCGGCGGCCGACCTGCTTGCGATCTGCCAGGAACACGCGCTGGCGATCCATCAGGTGATCCTCGCCAATGAGGATGCGATGCGCACGCGCGCAGAGACCTCTGGCCGGCTTGATCATATTGCCGATGTGATGATGGCGTCGGTCGATCGGGGGCTCAACACCGAAGGCGTGCTGCCCGGAAGCCTCAAGGTGCAGCGACGGGCTGCCGCCCTCTGGCAGAAACTCCTCGCCGCCCCGCAATCGAACGAGCGCGAACAGCTTTTCGACTGGCTGAATGTCTATGCCATGGCGGTGAATGAGGAAAATGCCGCCGGCGGTCAGGTCGTGACCGCGCCGACCAATGGCGCGGCCGGAATCATCCCGTCGGTGATCCGCCATTATTGCCGGGGCGAGCCGTGCAGTACTGCCAATGTCCGCAAATTCCTGCTGACGGCCGGTGGCATTGGCTTGCTCTACAAGCAGCGCGCCTCGATCTCCGGCGCCGAGATGGGTTGCCAGGGTGAAGTCGGGGTGGCCTGCTCCATGGCTGCTGGCGGCCTCGCAGCAGTCTGGGGCGCCACGCCGGGCCAGGTGGCGAGCGCTGCGGAGATCGGCATGGAGCACAATCTGGGGCTGACCTGCGACCCGGTTGCCGGGCTCGTCCAGATCCCCTGTATCGAGCGCAATGCCATCGGCGCGGTGAAGGCTGTGAATGCTGCCCGCCTTGCCCTGCATGCGCCTGACCAGATGCGCGTCTCGCTCGACCAGGTGATCGAGACGATGCGCCAGACCGGGCTCGACATGTCCTCGAAATACAAGGAAACCAGCCAGGGTGGGTTGGCGGTGAATGTGGTCGAATGCTGATTGATGCCGAATGGCTCGTCCGTAATCTTGACCTGGCGGGCGTCTTCGTCTTCGCGCTCAGTGGCGGGCTTGCGGCTGTGCGCCAGGATATGGACCTGTTCGGTATCGTTGTGGTCGCCTTCTTTCCTGCCATAGGTGGGGGCACACTGCGCGATTTGCTGCTGAACCAGCCCGTCTTCTGGCTGAATGACAGGCCGGCGCTGATGGTGGCCGCACTTGGCGGGCTTGCCGCTTTTCTGGCGCCCGGTTTCTGGAGGCGTCTGAAATCGCTGGTCTGGATCGATGCCGTCGGCCTCTCCCTCTTCGCCATGGTCGGCGCGTCAAAGGCGCTTGAGCTCGGCCATGGTCTCGTCATCACGGCGATCATGGGCGCGATCACCGCGACGGCTGGCGGGCTGATTCGCGACATTGTCTGTGGCCAGAAGGCGATGCTCCTGCGCGAGGATATCTATGGGACGGCAGCGCTGCTTGGCGGGGCCGTGTTCTGGACTGCACGCCATTTCGACCTCGATCCATCGCTCGCCCTCATTGCAGGCGCCCTGAGCGTGTTCGCACTCCGCGCGATTGCCATCCGCTTCGAAATCGACCTGCCCAAGCCCCGCCGATAAGGCCTAGAATGCGACAATGGGCGAATAACCGCTCCGGCGGAAAGTGGCGCGCGAAAGATAGCGCACCGGCTGAGGCTTTCTCCCGCAAAAATGCTAGGTTCTGCTCTGCAATCACAGGAGGACTGGCCATGGTGCGCTGGCTGAAAGAAGGCATCGATCCGGATATCAAACAGAAAGCCGGTGCGCAGGTGCGCGCCACGGTCGAAGACATTCTCGACGATATTGATCAGCGCGGCGACGCAGCCGTGCGCGAACTCTCTGAGAAGTTTGACAATTGGAGCCCGCACAGCTTCCGGCTGACCCGCACGCAAATTGATGCGTGCTATGACGCACTCGACGATCAGGCCAAAAGCGATATTGCTTTTGCCCAGGAACAGGTGCGCAATTTCGCCCAGATCCAGCGTGATGCGCTCAAGGATGTCGAGGTCGAAACGCTTCCCGGCGTCGTCCTTGGCCACAGGAACATTCCGATGAATTCGGTGGGCTGCTATGTGCCCGGCGGGAAGTATCCCCTTATCGCCTCGGCCCATATGAGTGTGATCACCGCCAAAGTCGCAGGCGTGCCGCGCATCGTGGCCACGGCGCCGCCCTTCAATGGCCGCCCGCATCCGGCGATCGTGGTCGCCATGGACATGGCCGGCGCCGACGAGATCTACACGCTGGGCGGGGTTCAGGCTATCGGCTCCATGGTGATCGGTACCCAGGCCATCGCGCCGGTCGACATGATTGTCGGGCCGGGCAATGCCTTCGTGGCCGAGGCCAAGCGCCAGCTCTTTGGCCGGGTCGGCATCGACCTGTTCGCCGGGCCGACCGAAACACTGATCATCGCCGATGAGAGTGTGGATCAGGATTTCTGCGCGGCTGACCTGCTTGGCCAGGCCGAACACGGGCCGAACTCCCCGGCGATCCTCTTGACCAATAGCGAAGACCTCGCCCGGCGCACGATGGAGGCCGTGGAACGCCAGCTGGCATGGCTGGCGACCGCCGAAATCGCCGGCGCGGCCTGGCGCGATTATGGTCAGGTGATCGTATGCGACTCGTATGAAGAAATGGTCGAAGTCGCCGACGAGATCGCCTCGGAACACGTCCAAGTGATGACTAAGGATCCGGACTATTTTCTCGACAACATGACCAATTACGGCGCCCTGTTCCTGGGACAGGAGACCAATGTCTCCTATGGCGACAAGGTGATCGGGACCAACCACACTTTGCCAACCATGAAGGCGGCGCGCTATACAGGCGGGCTCTGGGTCGGCAAGTTCATCAAGACCTGCACTTATCAACGTGTCACCCGCGAAGCGTCGGTGATGATGGGCGAGTATTGCTCACGCCTTTGCGCTCTGGAAGGGTTTGCCGGCCACAAGGAGCAGGCAGACATTCGGGTAAGGCGCTATCGCCAGCAACCGGCAGAATCCCAAACCACCTGAAGGCCGCCCTGATTTAAGGCGGCATCATAGCAAGAGTGCCGGCCTGGCCGCAGCGCCTGCGGGCTGATAAACGCCCGTGATGCAAAATCCGGGCTTGCATGACCTGCGGGCGGGAGGGTTAGCTCATGGCCGACGCTTCAACAGGCCTTACAGGAGAGACGACGAGATGAGCGAGACCGGAGACTACCAGCCGCCGAAAGTGTGGACCTGGGACAAGGAAAGCGGCGGGCGGTTTGCCAGTATCAATCGTCCCATTGCCGGGCCCACGCATGACAAGGAACTGCCGGTCGGCAAGCATCCGCTGCAGCTCTATTCGCTCGCCACGCCCAATGGCGTGAAAGTGACAGTGATGCTGGAGGAGCTGCTGGAAGCGGGCCATTCCGGCGCGGAATATGATGCCTGGCTGATCAATATCGGCGAGGGCGACCAGTTCGGTTCGGGCTATGTCGAGATCAATCCGAACTCGAAGATCCCGGTCATGGCCGATCACACCACCGATCCGGCGACCCGCATCTTCGAATCCGGCTCGATCCTGCTTTATCTCGCCGAAAAGTTCGCCGCCTTCCTGCCGACAGATCACCACAAGCGCACCGAGGCGCTGAACTGGCTGTTCTGGCAAATGGGCTCGGCGCCCTATCTCGGCGGCGGATTTGGCCATTTCTATGCCTATGCGCCCTACAAGATGCAGTATCCGATCGATCGTTTCGCCATGGAGGTGAAGCGCCAGATGGATGTCCTCGACCGCCACCTGGCCGAGCATGAGTTCATGGCCGGCGATGAGCTGTCCATTGCCGATTTCGCGATTGCGCCCTGGTATGGCGCACTGGCCAAGGGACTGCTCTACGAGTCGGGCGAGTTCCTGTCGGTGCATGAATACACGAATGTCATTCGCTGGACCGACATGCTGATGAAGCGCCCGGCGTTCAAACGCGGGCGCATGGTCAATCGCGCGTTCGGCCCGTCGGAAACCCAGCTGCACGAACGCCACGACGCCAGCGACTTCGACACGAAGACGCAGGACAAGATCGGCGGCGGGGACTGACGGGCCGGCCTGTGGCGCTGATGTGGTAAGCACCCATCAGGCTCAGGGCCGGGTTCTGGCTCAGGCGAAGGCGCCTATGATGGTCGGCAGGAACCAGTCGCGCAGGAAGAGCAGGCCGAGCGCCAGCACGAAGATCGACAGGTCCAGCTGGCCAAGTGGTGGCACGATCCGCCGGATTGGCCGCGCCAGTGGTTCCACGACACTTGCCAGCACCTGATAGATCTGGCGCGCGGTCGGGTTCTGCATCGACACGACGCCCCCAACGACCAGCCAGCCGAAAATCACATAGGCCAGCAGGACGAAGAAGATCAGCGTGATCAGCGGGCTCAGGAAATAGCTGTAGAGCGCGACAAGCAGGTCGTGCATGGGCGGTCAGCTCCCTTCGGGTGTGTTGCCCGCCCAATGGAGAAAAGGCGGATTCATGGCCGGTGGTTTCGGCGCCGGGTGCAATTTCAGCAAATGGGGGCTTTGCGCCCAATGTCCAGCCCGCCGGTCAGCCGCCAAGCCGCTGGGCGAGCGCGTCCATATATTCGCCCAGCTCGATATCCTTCCCGGTGACGCCGCCGGCATCATGCGTGGTCAGGGTGACGTGCACATTGTTGTAGACATTGGACCATTCGGGGTGGTGATCCATCTGTTCGGCTTGCAGCGCCACTGCGGACATGAATCCCCAGGCGGTCTTGAAGTCGGCGAATTTGTAGTGGCGCTGGACCGCGTCGCGCCCTTCACTGGTTTTTGCCCAGCCGGGCAGGCGGGTGACAAAGGCGTCCGCTCCGATCATGTCGCTCATGGCGTGTCTCCTTCTTCTGGCACTTCATGCAGGAAATAGTGCCAGGTGCCGGTTTCGGAAATGGCCGTGCGCACGCCGGGATAGGGGCTGCCGCCACGAATGGCCTCTATTCCCGCATCTCCCACCAGGGTTTCCAGACGCGCCTTGTCCCTGAAACTCAGCCGCTCGGGCTGGAGTTCCGCGCTCGAGCGCGCAGCAAGGTCCGGCCAGATATACCAGGTCTCCTCACCCACCTGTTTGGCCGCATGCGGCTTTTCGAACAGTTCCACGAGCGTGCGATTGGGATCGAAACCGGTGCGGCGCATCAGGTCCCAGTGGCGGCCATGCGGCACATCGCCGAAATTGGACAGGAAGGCCGGCTGGGCTTCGGCAAGGCGCGAGAGTCGGCGGAGCGAGCCGGCACGGGCCGCGTCAAGAATGGCCTCACGCGTGTCGATCACCGCAGCCGGTAATTCAGGCGCCGGCGGTGGCGGCGGCGTCTCCATAAGCGTCTCATCGGGCAGTCTGCGCGGCGTCGCGTCCTCGGCGGGCGTGCAAGCGCTTATGCCCGACAAAACCATCAGGCCCGCCATCAGCCACCCCTGCATGCTTCCACGCATCCATCTGTCCCCGTGAGGCCGTCCTCAGCCGAGTTCGAGGCCTGTCGCCTCTGACAGGTCCGCCAGCAACTGGTCTTCCGAGAGCACCTTGATCGTCGTCATGCCCATGGCGCGCGCCGGTTTCAGGTTGATCCCGAGATCGTCAAGATAGACGCAGTTGCGCGGTTCGACCATGAGGGCTTCGCACATCAGGGCATAGATGCGCGGATCGGGCTTGCGGATGCCGAGCTTCGAGCTCTCGATGACATGGCTGAACAGGTCGAAAACCTTCGCGACCTCTGCAGCGCGCCCCTCATCCTGCGTCATGGACGCGCCCTTGCCGATGGGGGCGTTATTGGTGATGCACCCGGCTTTCGCGTGCACCTTGCAAGCTTTCAGGGCCTCGACGACGCGCGGGCGCAGACGCCCTGATAGCAGCGAGAGCACATCGCGGCCGGGCACTTCATGGCCAAGTTCCGTGCTTTCGCGGCGGAACAATTCGTCAAAAGCGGCCGCATCGACCTGCGAGCGTTCGAGCTTCGCCCAGGCATTCTCGTCGGGATTGCGGGCATTGACCGAACGGATAAAATCTTTCGGCAAGCCACGCTCGGTTTCATAGGCGTTGAATGCCTCGAAAGGCGAAGTCGAGATCACCCCGCCGAAATCCCAGATGACAGCCTTGATATGTTGTTTCATGGGCGCAACTTCTCACCGCTCTCCAGCCGGCGTCAATCGGCTTGTCTCTCTTCGATGCAACGCTGCCACGAATTCGTCGGAAAGGCGAGGCGGCCGGCCCCATGACGCTCCACACTTGCAGGAGCTCGCAGCCCGCGCGACTGGCGAGCTGCGAATTTCGACCACCTGGCAAGCATTCGGCCTGCTCACACAAAGACTGCGATGGTCTGGCGACCCACCATGACCGGATCTCCGGCATGGTTCCACAGCCGCATGGACTGGCTCGAATAGCCGTCGCGTGCCGTTTGCGCCACATGATGGGCCAGGAACCAGCCGCCAGTGGTGTCGACAGTATCGGTCAGGAATTCCGCCATCCATGTCATCGAGCTGATCGGGCCCGGCTCGGTCATCATCGACATGGCAGCCGGCGGCGGCGCGTCAGCCAGCGAGAGCAGCGTTGTGGCATCATAGAGCGTCGCTTCGTCCTTGTGGCGCAGCCAGAGCACCATATCGGCTTCGCTCGCGCCCGACATGGGCGGTTTGCCAGCCGCCAGCCTCACATTGAAATGCTCGGCGAATTTCGGGCGCCGTTCGCCGAAAAAGGACGGCACCGCATGAGGCTCGGCCACCTGCGGGGCGTCCAGTTTCGAAAAATCCAGCCGGCTCTCGCGCGCCCGGCCAAACGCGAACAGGCAGCGCGCCATGACCCCTTTTTCCGAGACCATGTCGACACTGGCAAACAGGGTGTTGCGCCCCTCGCGCAGCACGCTTGGCGAAATCACCACATCGCCGGCCACGGGACCGACAAAGGCGATCTGCGCGGAACGCACAGGCATGTCCGTCAGGGCGCGCGCCGATTCCAGGCACAGTGCGGCTGTCAGGCCGCCATAAGTGGTACGCCCCTGCATCCAGTCTTCACCGATATGCCCCTCTATCCGGCCTTTCGGCAGCCGGACAAGAGAGGCGAGAAACTCTGTATAAGCTGGCAAACCGGCTCCTAATGCTGGCTTTCCGGCGTCGTCACCGTGAGGCCTTCAAGCTCCGCCGAGACGGTGATCTGACAGGACAGGCGCGAATTGGGCTGCACATTCTCAGCGAAATCCAGCATCGACTGTTCCATGTCTTCCGGGCTGCCAACCTTGCCGATGAAGGCCTCATCCACATAGACATGGCAGGTGGCGCAGGCACACGCCCCGCCGCAATCGGCGTCGATGCCCGGGATCGAGTTCTTGATCGCCGTTTCCATCACGGTCTCGCCCGGCTGTGCCTCGACTTCTCGCGCCTCTCCGGCGTGGTCCTTGTAGATGATCTTCACCATGGTTTTCTTTTATCCTCTTCAGGCCGCAGGCTGTGCGGCGATTTCTTTCATCGAGACCGACATGTCCGTCAAGCGTTCCGGGTCAACCTGTGCCGCCGAAACGATCAGCCGTTTCGACGCCAGGAATTCAGGGGCGGCATTCACCGCATCGACGGCAATGATGCGGCCATTCTTCAGGTAGAAAGCTGCAAATTTCCTCTCGGTCGGCTCGCCGCGCACACATAGTGTGTCATGGCCCTCGCTCAGGCCGGCAATCTGCAATTTCAGGTCATACTGGTCTGACCAGAACCAGGGCGCCTCTTCGGGCGGGCGTTTGCGGCCAAGAATGGCAGCGGCCGCCAGCTTGCCCTGTTCGATGGCATTGTGGACGCTTTCCAGACGGCCATCGCGGCCATAATGGACGAGCGGCCGGCGCGCGCAGTCGCCACAGGCAAACACGCGCGGGTCGGCTGTGCGCGCATCGCGATCGACAAGGATGCCGTTGCGGCAGGGCAGGCCCGCCTCGGCGGCCAGTTCCTCATTTGGCAGGATGCCGATACCGACAAGCACCAGGTCGGCCGCGATTTCCTCCCCGCTGGCCAGCCGCACACCGCGCACAGTGCCGGCCTCGCCAAGGACCGCCTCCAGCCGTACCCCGGTGCGCAGGTCAACGCCCTGGGCGCGATGTTCTGTCTCGTAGAATTCCGACATCAGCGGACTGGTCACGCGCGCCAGCACTCTCGGCGCCATTTCCAGTACACTGACCTCAAGCTGCATCTGACGAGCCACTGCGGCGGCTTCGAGACCGATATAGCCCGCGCCGACGATCACGATCCGTCGGCCTGCAATCATTTCCGGGCGCAATCGGTCCACGTCGGCGACGGTGCGCAGCTCGTGCACATTTCCAAGATCGGCGCCGGGCAGGGGCAACTGGCGCGGGCGCGAGCCGGTCGCAAGAATAAGGGCGTCATATTCGATTTCTGCATTATGGGCGAGCCGGACGGTCCGCTGCGCGCGGTCGATGGCCTGCGCGCGGCCGCCCATGACCATCTCGACGCGATTATCCTCATACCAGTTGGCGGGTTTGAAAAAGAGACGCTCTTCCGGCATCTCGCCCTTGAGAAACGCTTTTGACAGAGGTGGCCTTTGATAAGGCAGCGCAGTTTCGTCACCGATCAGGGTAATCGCCCCGTCATAGCCCCATTGGCGCAGTGAGAACGCAGCCTGCGCGCCGGCTTGTCCGCCGCCGACGATCACGATTTTGCGGGTACCTGCCAGGTCCATTGTGTCTTTGCGCTCCTTTGCGGAAATTTATGACGCCTGCGTCAACTTTATGCAAGGGGCTTGGTCCATTTGCCCCGCCCCCTTGCCAGAACAGGCGGGCTCGTCAATTGAAGGGGCGGGCGATGCATCGCACGGCACTTTGGCACAGGGGAAAAATATGGAAACCGTCCTGACAATCGCATTCTGGGTCGCGCTGGCCGGTGTGTTCATCATCCTTGTTCTCGGCCTGGTCAATCTCGCGCGCGGCGATGAGAATCAGGCCTCGCGCTCGAACAAGCTGATGCGGATGCGGGTGCTTGTGCAATTCATCGCGATCATGCTTCTCGTTGTTCTCGGGCTGGTGACGGGCGCTATCAATTTCGGTTAGGCTGAAGGTGAATGGTCAAGCTCAACAAGATCTATACCCGCACAGGCGATGAGGGAACGACTCGCCTTGCCACCGGCGAGAGTGTCGAGAAATGGCACCCGCGCGTCGCCGCCTATGGCGCCATTGACGAGACCAATTCCGCCCTGGGCCTTGCCGCCCTGCATGCCGATGGTGAACTGGCGGTGGCCATCGCCCGCATTCAGAATGACCTCTTTGATCTCGGCGCCGACCTGGCCACGCCCGATCACGGCGACAAGCTGGAATGGGAGCCCCTGCGCATCGTGCAGGCGCAGGTCGACCGGCTGGAAACCGAGATTGACGCCATGAACGCGGATATCCCGCCGCTCGACAGTTTCGTCCTGCCCGGCGGCTCGGCGCTGGCAGCGCACCTGCATCTGGCCCGCACACTGGCCCGGCGGGCCGAACGCGGCGTGGCCCAACTCGCCGCGGTGGAGGGCGAGAATGTCAGCGCGCAGGCGCTGGCCTATGCCAACCGGCTATCGGACTGGCTGTTCGTGGCAGCGCGCGCGGCAAATGGAAATGGCGCTGGCGATGTCAAATGGGTGCCCGGCGCCAATCGCTGAAGCTGTGGCCGGGTCTGGACCTGGCAGGCCTTGCCCCATAATCGGTGAATATGACAATCAGCGCCTATCTCGTTGCGGTAACCGGGGGCTCGGGTTCGGGCAAGTCGACTCTCGTCGATGCGTTGACGAACCGGCTTTCCCCGCATGTCGCGGTGATCCATGAGGATGCCTATTACTGGCCGATGAGCCATTATGGCGAGGCGGCGAGCGAAACCGAGCGCGCCGCGCTGGCCGAGGCCATTGATTATGACGACCCGGCCTCCAAGGACGCCGCCAGCCTCTTTGCTGATCTTGCGCACCTGAAAGCGGGTGAGAGCGTACAGATTCCAGTCTATGACTATGCCCGCCATGATCGCAGCGACGAGACCCGACATGTCGCGCCGGCGCCGGTCATATTGCTGGAGGGCATACATGCGCTCTCCCTTCCGCAGCTTGCGCCGCTGATCGACCTGTCGATCTATGTCGACACGCCCGACGATCTGCGCCTGGCCCGGCGGATCCGCCGTGATGTGCTGGAGCGCGGGCGCAGCGTCGAAAGCGTGCTCAGCCAGTATCTCGGCACGGTGCGGCCCGCCCATTACCGCCACACTTTCCCGGCGAAATTCTCCGCCGGGCTGGTCATCGCCGATGAGGGACTCCCGGCTTATGGCAATGTCCGCCCGACGCAGGCGGCTGTCGAGCGGATGCTTGCGCCGATCCTGCAGCGGCTGGAGACAGATGGCGTGGCGAAGGGGCTGGCATGATCGCGCGGGCCATGATGGCGGCGCTGGCGTGGATGGTGATGATTGCACCGCAGGCGCGCGCCTGTGACCTCTCACCCGGCGCGCGGCCGGCAGCCCTCGCGGCTTATGTTGATCTGGCCACGGACTGCCTGGCGCGCCCGCCCGCGCTGGCGCGTTTCGATGAAAAGGCCGAGGCCGAGTTTCTGGAACGGGTGAATGGCGAGCGCACCACGCGCGGACTTGCGCCTCTATTGCCGAGCGAAGGCCTGCGCGTCCCGGCGCGGTTTCACAGTCTCGACCAGGTCTGGAACGGGACTTATGGCCATGACGGAGCTGGCGGACGCAATCTCAGTGACCGGATCGCCGCGCTGGACCGGCGGCTTGTCTACAGTTCCGCGCGCGAGAATGTGGCCTATGCTGGTGGCGACTATGATCCGCGCGAAGTGGCCGAAATGCTTCACAATGGCCTGATGGCGAGCCCGGGCCACCGCACCAACACGCTTGCGCGCGACATCACCCATGCCGGCATCGGCGTGGCCCGGATCCATGACCAGTTCGTGGTCACGCTCGTCTTTGTCAGTGAGGCAGGCCGTTTCGACACCGACATTCCCGTTCAGGCGAACTGGGCGCAACTGGCCGCGCTTCAGCTGAGCCTGGAGGACTGGCGCTTTCGTCGCCCGGCGCTGCAGGCCCATGGCGGGCAGACGCTGGAAGGGGCAGCGGCCGGCGCCCATCGCGGCGAGGCCCGCCTCCTCGTGCGCGGCGAAGGCGACACCGCCGGCGGGGGATATCAGTTCATCTATCTCAGCGGTCCGCTTGTGGAGATTGATCCCCAACGCGATGGCTGAACACATTAATGAAAATGATATCGAGTGCCCCAGTCATCGTGGTGCCCACCATTTATTCGCCCGCGTGAATCGGCTCGCCGACTTTGGTCCCGTCCCATGGTTGTTGATCTATCGCACCAGAACTCGCCTTGGATGGAAGGTCCTGTCTCGGGACATACGTTCCCGCGCAGTGTAGATCGATAACAACGACCAGATGGCTGGCGCATTCCAAGGCAAGTCCAAGCCCGCTCAGCCGCCGCGATTGCCAATTGCCGCGGCCTCTTCGCGCACGACCGGTTCGAATTTCAGCTGTGAGGCCTGTAGCGTGACCTTGCCGATATCCTCGCTGTCAGCCTCAATCCGCACCGGGATCGTCGCGCCATTGCCGAGCGGCGCGAGCCACATGCGCAGCGGCCCGTCGATGCCCGACAGGTTCTGCTGTTCATCCGTCTCGCCTTCATCATAGCCAGCCACCTTGTCGAGCCGGACATGGCACTCGATCGCTTCGCCGCGCCAGGCGTCCGAGCGGACCTCTTTCATGCCGGCATATTTCAGGTGGAGGTGGGACAGCTGGCGCCCGTCAAACACCTTGATCGGCCCTCCGCAGGGATTGCCGCCTGGTTCGCGCGGTGTAAGCCCGAAATTGATCAGCGCCGTGATCGGGTCCAGCGCGTCCAGTTTCTGCTCGGGTGTGGCTGGGGGATGGCCGAGATCGCCGAATACCGGGCGCACCGTCATGTCGACATCGCTCTCGCCATAGGTGAGTTCCACGCGGCGGTTCTTCTTGCCGTCGCGATTCTGGGAGACGAAGGCATAGCTGTCGAGCCGGTCGTCGCGCACATAGCCGGTGGCCGACAGGCTCAGATCATAATTGACCAGAAGGTCAGCCAGACCGGTGGTCTTGACCTTCGATGTGATCCGGTAAGTGTCCGGTTCAAGATCGACATGGAAGGTCGCCTTGCCCGTGATCGGCAGGATGATCGCCCAGGCCGAAGCCTTGAGCTGGTAGGTCAGCTTCATCGGCTGGCCGTCACGCACAAGGGTCAGCGGCGTATCTGTGCGCACCGGCGCGGTGTCGCCGGACACGGGTGCGGCAAGCGCGAAAGCGGCCAGGGCCACTGCAATCAGCGAGGGTCTCATCTGGGCCAGTCCTCCTGAGGAAGCCTATGTGTGTCTGCCTTCTACCGGCCCCAAATTCAATGCAGGCTGAATGAGACTGCCCCGGTTTGGCCCTGATTGACACTGAAAAAACAGTCAGACTCCCCGACAGGCGGCTTGACGGGGCCCGCGTCCCACCTTATTCACCGCGCTTCCGAATTCCATGAACCTGCATCCAGATGACGGGGCCTGCCCATGTCGCGCCAATGTGAACTTTCCGGCCTCAAGCCGATGGTCGGCAACAATGTCAGCCACTCCCAGCGCAAGACCAAGCGCCGGTTCGAACCGAACCTCGTCCAGGTCACGCTCCTTTCGGAAGCGCTCGCCCGCTCTGTACGTCTGCGGATCGCCGCGCGTACGCTGCGTACGGTCGACAAGCTTGGCGGCCTCGACGCGTTCCTGGCGCAGGCCAAGCCGGACCAGCTGTCCGACCGGGCTCGCAAGCTCAAGCGTGAGCTGGAAAAGAAAGCCGCTGAAGCGGCCTGATCGTGTAAGTGTCCGAGCCCCGGCGGATCGGTCCCTGGCAGGTCATTTCGGCGCAGACCACTTGTGACAATCCCTGGATCCGTGTCACCCATCATGAGGTAATCCATCCCAGCGGCGCGCCGGGTGTTTACGGCGTGGTGGGTTTCAAGAACCGCGCCGTCGGTATCCTCCCGATCCGCGATGACGGGCAGATCCCCCTGGTTGGCCAGCACCGTTTCCCGCTCGATACCTATAGTTGGGAACTGCCGGAGGGGGGCGGACCGCTTGATGAAGCGCCAATCGCGGCCGCGAGGCGCGAGCTTTCCGAGGAGACAGGTTACACGGCCGGCGAATGGCGCGAGCTTGCACGGTTCGATGTGTCCAATTCCGTGACCGACGAGCAAGCCGTCTGCTTCCTCGCCTGGGATCTGAAACCCGGCAGCGCGGCGCCCGAGCCGAGCGAGGAGTTTGCGATCCGATATGTCAGTTTCGCAGAGCTGCTCGCCCTTTGCCTGGATGGCAGGATTACCGACAGTCTCACCCTCGTCATGGTGCTGACAGCGGAGCAGCGAGCGCGGCGCGGCGAACTTCCGGCGCCGGTGAGCGAACTCATACTCCGCAGCTGAAAGACCGTGCTGCGCTTGCCATGGCCCGCGCGCAGGCGCAAACCGGCCCGATAAAACTCCATGGAGGCCTCTTTGGCCGAAGGTACAGCCGCACTGCCCCCGCAAACGAGCCAGCCGCCACCGGTGCGCCTGCCAATCGGCACGGGCGAATTCGTGGCGATGATCGCGGCCCTGATGGCGCTGAATGCGCTGGCGATCGATGTGATGCTGCCGGCGCTTGACGATATCGCCGCCGAGCTTGGCGCGAGCGGCAATGACCAGCAGCTGGTGATCTATGCCTATATTCTTGGTTTCGGCGTACCACAGCTCGCCTATGGCCCGCTGTCTGACAGGTATGGTCGCCGTCCGGTGCTTTTCGTGGCCCTGGTAGGCTATACGATCACCGGACTTCTCTGCTCTTTTGCCACCGGGTTCGGCATGTTGCTTGCCATGCGGTTTGCGCAAGGTGTCTTCGCGTCTGGCTGCCGCGTCGTGGCCGTCGGGATTGTGCGCGACGCCTTCATGGGCCGCGGCATGGCGCGGATCATGTCGCTGGTGATGACAATCTTCATGATTGTGCCGATCCTGGCGCCGTCCATCGGCCAGCTGGTTCTGTTCGTGGCGCCCTGGGAGTGGACGTTCGGCATTCTTGCATTGGCAGGTGCAGGGATGCTTGCCTGGACCTATTTCCGTCTGAAAGAGACCCGGCCGCCGGAGCGTCGCACGCCCCTGAATATCCGCTCGGTTGTCAATGACTATTCTGAAGTGATCCGCACGCCAGTGACATTCGGCTATGTCGCCGCGTCAGGGGTGATCTTCGGGGCACTTTTCGCCTTTATTGGCACGGCCGAGCAGATTTATACGGAAGTTTTTAAGACCGGGGAGACGTTTGTGCTCTGGTTTGCCGGTGTTGCGCTGATGCTGTCGGCGGCAAATTTCACCAATTCCAGGCTGGTCGAGCGGTTCGGCATGCGCCGGATAAGCCATGGCGCGCTGATCGGGTTCTGCCTCCTGTCTTTCCTGATGGTCGCCGCCCTGAACCTGTTCGGCGAGAAATTCTGGATCTTCTATCCCCTGTTCACGCTGATTTTCGCCTGTTTCGGCCTGATCGGCTCGAATTTCAACGCACTGGCCATGGAACCGCTCGGCCGGATTGCCGGAACGGCCAGTGCCGCGCAGGGCTTTGCGACGACAACCGTCTCAAGCCTGATCGGATGGCTGATCGGCTCGCGCTATGACGGGTCGGTCATCCCTGTGATGACAGGCTTTGCCGTTCTCGGTTTGGTTTCGCTCGCCATTGTTCTGGTCACCGAGCGGGGACGTCTGTTCAGCTCGCGCTGACGCGTTTCGACTTCTCGCGCACACGCGACAATGGCCGGATACGGCCTTCGAGATGCTCATAGACCGAGCTGGCAATGTCGCGGCCGGTCGCGGTTTCAATGCCTTCAAGTCCCGGAGAGGAATTCACCTCGAGGACCGCGGGTCCATTCGCCGTCTGCAGCAGGTCCACCCCGGCGAAAGAGAGGCCGAGACAGCGCGCAGCGCGCACCGCGATGCGGCGTTCCTCGGCTGAAAGGCGCACCCGCCTGGCGACCCCGCCACGATGAAGGTTGGAGCGGAACTCCCCGTCCTGCGCCTGGCGTTTGATCGCGCCGACACATTTGCCGCCAATCACGAGGCACCGCACATCGGCCCCGCCCGCTTCCTTGATGAAGCTTTGCACGAGGAAATTCGCATCGAGATTGCGGAAAGCATCCACAAGGCTTTCCGCGGCCTTTCGGGTTTCGGCCAGCACGACGCCGCGCCCCTGAGTCGATTGCAGGAGTTTCAGGACGACTGGCGCCTCGCCGGCCAGGCTTACAATATCCTTGTTGTCCTTGGGGCTGTGCGCGAAGGCGGTGACGGGCATATTGATTCCGGCACTGGCCAGGCGCTGATGGGCGAGCAGCTTGTCGCGCGAGGCGCCTATGGATTCGGCTGAATTCAGGCAATGCGCGCCTGTCATCTCGAACTGACGCAGCACCGCCATGCCATAGCTGGTCATTGATGCACCGATCCGTGGGATCACGGCATCATACCGCTCCAGCGAGCGCCCGTCATAATGGACCTGCGGGCTGAAACTGTCGATTTTCATATAGCAACGGCTCGTATTGATCGCCTCCACCACATGCCCGCGCGCCTCGCCGACTTCGATCAGGCGGCGCGAGGAGTAGTTGTCCGGTTCACGTGTCAGGAGCGCGATGCGCAGGGGCCGCTTGACCGGGCGCCAGCGCGGCATCCGCCCATAGACGCTGTAATCGAGTTCGGGCTGCGCAAAGGACAGCGCGGGCGAGACAATCATGTCTTCTTCAATCGAGGTGCGCCCCAGGAGCATCCGGTAGGACATGGATCCGCGATCGGTCAGCGTCAGTTCCACCGGCCAGCTCCGCCCGCCCATCTCGATATCGGTCGAGATCACATAACGAAGCTCGCTTTCCCCGTTAGAACTGGTGACATTGCGACGGTCGACCACCTTTGCCGAACAGGTCACCTCAATCGACGGATCGTCGGGATTGGGCCGCATGAGGAAGCGTACCTGTGGCTTGTCGGCGCGCCCGAACGGCTCGATGGCTTCGGCATGCAGCGCCGATGTGCGTGCGCCGGTATCGACCTTGGCCTTGATGGCAGGAAGCCCCAGCCCCGGAAGAGCCAGCCATTCCTCCCAGCCGAGCGTAAAGGGTGGGGTGTCGGCCATGGTCTGAAACTCCTTGCAAGTCTGCGCGGGCCTTAGCGCCATTCGCGCGTCCCGGCGAGCGTTGGCTGGCGCCTTCGCGGCGCCCTTCCTGAAATCGCCGCCATGCTGCGGGCGCTCCGGGCGCCTGCGCGAGGCTTGTCCGATCCGTTGCAGTCTGTCATACGCCGCCGGCCAATGGCTTATCATGTCATGGCAAGCTTTCCACCCGCCCTGGCTGCGTTCGAACCGTCCCAGCGCCGACTGACCGACAGAGACTTCATGGCCCGAAAGAAAAACCGGAAGGGAGAGCCCGTTCATGGCTGGCTCGCCCTCGACAAGCCCATCGACATGACCTCGACCCAGGCGGTCGGCCTGTGCAAGCGGCTCCTGAATGCGCAGAAGGCCGGTCATGGCGGCACACTCGACCCTCTCGCCTCCGGCATCCTGCCCATCGCCTTCGGCGAAGCGACCAAGACCAGCCAGTGGGCGATGGATGCGGAAAAGGAATATGTCTTTACCGTCGAATGGGGCGCGTCCACCGATACTCAGGACCGTGAAGGCGAAGTGATCGCCCGGTCCGGGGCGCGGCCCAGCCAGGAGGCGATAGAATCGGCCCTGGAAGACTTTGTCGGCGAGATCGAACAGGTGCCGCCCAAATATTCGGCCATCAAGGTGAATGGCGAGCGCGCCTATGACCTTGCCCGTGAGGGCGAGGATTTCGAGCTTCAGGCCCGGCCGGTCATGGTGCATTCGGCCGAAGTGACGCAGATGCCGGACAGTGACCACACCACAATTCATGTGACATCCGGCAAGGGGTTTTATGTCCGCGCGCTGGCCCGCGACCTTGCCTTCGATCTGGGCTGCGAGGGCCATATCAGTGCGCTGCGCCGCACCCGTGTCGGACAGTTCACGCTGGATAATGCCGTCACGCCGGACGCGCTCGAAGAGATGGACGGCCCGCAGGCGCGCGATCAGGCCCTGTTGCCACTCGAAGCGGCGCTGGAGGATGTCCCGCCGGTCGATCTCGCGCCGGGGGACGCGGGCGCCATCCGCCAGGGCCGGACCGTCAAACTCCTCCCCCATGCGATGGAGAACTGGCGCGCTGATGTGCGCTCGGCCCGCGAAGACCGCCTGGCGCTCGCGATGGATGGCGACAGGGCCGTGGCCATGGGCGAGGTGCGCGCCGGCCAGTTCCGGCCCACCCGCGTCTTCCAGATATAGTAGGGCTCGCGGCCCAACGCGCCGCATGGACAATCGCGCGCTGTCATGCTGAAAGGCAAGGCTTCGGAACTCACAGAATTCTAGCACGCAAGTGGACATCTCCCATGTCGAAAGGCCTCGTGACACTGTTTGGCGGCTCGGGTTTCATCGGGCGGTATGCTGCGCGCAAACTGGTCGAGGCGGGCTGGCGTGTCCGGGTTGCCGTGCGCCGCCCGCATCTGGCGCAGGATGTGCGCCTTGCTGGAACGCCGGGCTGGGTTGATATCGTCCAGGCCAATGTGCGCAACCGCGATTCGGTCGCGCGCGCTGTCGAAGGTGCCGATGCCGTGGTCAATCTGGTCGGGATCCTGTTCGAGAAGGGATCGCAGAGTTTCGAGGGCGCCCAGTCGCGCGGCGCGCTGAACATCGCCGAACTGGCGCGTGAGGCCGGCGTGAAGCGTTTCGTGCAGATGTCAGCCATCGGGGCCGATGAGGAGAGCGCCGCTGACTATGCCCGCACCAAGGCCGAGGGGGAAAAAGCCGTGCGTGACGCCTTTCCCGACGCCGTGATCCTGCGGCCGTCGATCGTGTTCGGTCCGGAGGATGAGTTCTTCAACCGGTTCGCCGGCCTGACCCGTTTTTCACCGGCATTGCCGGCCATTGGTGGTGGCAAGACCCGTTTCCAGCCCGTCTATGCCGGCAATGTCGCCGAGGCGATCCTGGCCGCCGTCTCTCGTGAGGATGCCGCCGGCAAGACCTATGAACTTGGCGGCCCGCGCAGCTATACGATGAACGAAATCTACGATTTCATCTTCGAGACGATTGACCGACCGCGCGGCAAGCTACCCCTGCCTTTCTTCATCGCCAAGCCCATGGGCCTGACTTTCGGGGCCATCTGGCGCGCACCTTTCCTGCCCATGCACACTGTTTTCGGCCCTCCGCCCATCACCGGCGACCAGGTGGAGATGCTGAAATCTGACAATGTGGTCGCCGAAGACGCCCTGACCCTCGCCGATCTCGGTGTCACGGAACTGGAAAGCATCGAAGCCATCGTGCCCGGATATTTGTGGCGGTTCCGCGCCTATGGCGAGTTTCACCAGGAAGCCTGACCTTGCGTGACCCCTGCCACGGATTTGACACATTCTGAACGGCCGGTAGTCTCTGGCTCGTGATGAAAGAGATGAAATCCGACAGACTTGCCCCGCAGACACTTATCGGCGCAGCCACATCGATACTCTTTGCGCTGGTCCTGATCATTATCCTGGTTAGCGTGAATTAGGCTGCGGGCTTTTCGGCGATCAGGAACACCGTCGCCCCCTCTTTTGGGCGCCAGTTCGCGGTGATCTGGAAGCCGGGTGCCTCAACCATGGCGATGAGCCTGTCATTGCGGAAAATCGTCACGTCCGGTGCCTTGCCGGCGAGTTTCATGATCGGGATCACCAGTCGGATCAGCGGGTTCATCTGCCCGACACAGGCCGTGCTGGAGATGAATACACCGCCCGGTTTGAGAAGTCGCCAGACCTTGCGGACCGCCGCTTCGGGATCGCTGAGCAGGTGAAGAATATTGAGGCCGAGAATCGCGTCGAATGTACCATCCGGACGATCAAGGTCTTCGAAGCTCGTGCGTTCGAACATGATATTCTCAATGCCGGCGTCGCTGGCCTGCTGCCGGCCAATCTCCAGCATTTTACCGGAAATGTCGGTGGCGAGGATATGTTCGACATAAGGAGCGTGGCAGATTGCGGTTGAGCCGGTCCCGCAACCAAATTCAAGCAGATGCATGTCGGGTCGGAGCCGTTCGCGGGTCAGTTCCAGCTTTCTTTCATAGCTTTCCTGATCGGAAATGGGCTGGCGAGAATATTTCCGGGCGGTCCTGTCCCAGAAACGCGCATTCGAATCGGATCTCGCCGTCATAGGCGGCTCCTCTGGGCGGCCCCGTCCTCATCGCAATGGAAATCGCGGTTCAGTCCTGCCATTCAAGCCGCCCTGGACTTCTTGCCGGTCTTTCGGGATTTCGCCCCGTTTTTCTGTGCGGCCCGGCGTTCGTCCTGGCGGCGGAAGGTTTCGGCGAGATAGCGACCCGTCCAGCTCTCTTCGACCTGTGCGACCTGTTCGGGCGTTCCCTCAGCCACCAGCCGGCCGCCGCCATCGCCGCCTTCGGGGCCGAGATCGAGTACCCAGTCGGCGGTCTTGACCACGTCCAGATTGTGCTCGATCACCACAACCGAATTGCCGGCATCGACCAGTTCGTGCAGCACTTCGAGCAGTTTGCTGACATCTTCGAAATGCAGCCCCGTGGTGGGCTCGTCGAGAATATAGAGCGTGCGCCCGGTGGCGCGTTTGGACAGCTCCTTGGCAAGCTTCACCCGCTGGGCCTCGCCGCCAGACAGCGTCGTCGCCTGCTGGCCGACCTTGATATAGGACAGGCCGACCCGGTTCAGCGTCTCCATCTTCGAAGCGATGGCCGGGACTGCGGAGAAGAATTTCGCCGCATCCTCAACCGTCATGTCGAGCACATCGGCGATGGACTTGCCTTTCCAGGTCACATCCAGCGTCTCGCGATTATAGCGCTTTCCTTCGCAGACCTCGCAGGTGACATAGACATCGGGCAGGAAGTGCATTTCGATCTTGATGACCCCGTCGCCCTGGCAGGCCTCGCAGCGCCCGCCCTTGACGTTGAAGCTGAACCGGCCCGGCTTGTAGCCGCGCGCCTTGGCCTCTGGCAGGCCTGCAAACCAGTCGCGGATCGGCCCGAACGCGCCGGTATAGGTCGCCGGATTGGAGCGCGGCGTGCGCCCGATCGGGCTCTGGTCGATATCGATCACCTTGTCGAGATGGTGCAGGCCGTCCAGTCCGTCATAGGGGGCGGGAACCGAAGAGGCCCCGTTCAGCTTGCGCGCTAGCGCCTTGTACAGTGTCTCGATTATCAGGGTCGATTTGCCCCCGCCCGACACGCCCGTGATACAGGTGAACAGGCCGAGCGGCAGGCTGGCCGTGACATCTTGCAGATTGTTGCCGCGCGCGCCTTTCACCGTGACCTGTTTCGATTTCTTCCGCAGGCGCCGGTTCTTCGGAATCGCGATTTCCTTCTTGCCGGACAGATAGGCCCCGGTCAGGCTGGCGGCATCGTCGATAATGTCCTGCGGCTTGCCCTGGGCGACGATCTGCCCGCCATGCACACCCGCCGCCGGCCCCATATCAATGACATGATCGGCCGTCAGGATGGCATCCTCGTCATGTTCGACCACGATCACCGAATTGCCAAGATCGCGCAGGCGTTTCAGTGTTTCGAGCAGGCGGTCATTGTCGCGCTGGTGAAGGCCGATGGACGGCTCGTCGAGCACATAGAGAACGCCCGTCAGGCCTGAGCCGATCTGCGAGGCCAGCCGGATGCGCTGGCTCTCACCGCCCGAAAGCGTGCCTGAAGCGCGGCTGAGCGTGAGATATTCCAGTCCGACATCATTGAGGAATTTCAGCCGGTCATTGATCTCCTTGAGGATCCGCGCGGCGATTTCGCGCGACTGGGCAGACAGCGATCCCGAGACTGTCTCGAACCAGTTGCCGGCGTCGCGGATCGAGAATTCCGCCGCTTGTGAAATGTCGAGCCCGGCCAGCCTGACGGCCAGTGCCTCGGGTTTCAGCCGTTTGCCACCGCAGGCCGGGCAGGGCTGGGATGACTGGAACTTGGCGATCTCCTCGCGCACCCAGGCGCTGTCGGTTTCGCGGTAACGGCGTTCGAGATTCGGGATCACGCCCTCGAAACCCTTGGTCACCTCATAGCGGCGAAGCCCGTCATCATAGACGAATTCGATCTCCTCCTCCCCGGTGCCATGGAGGATCATGTTGCGGACTGTTCTGGCCAGCTTGTTCCACGGCTTCTGGAGATCGAAACCGTAATGGCGCGCCAGCGCCTGCAGGGTCTGGGTCTGGTAGGGCGAGGTCTGCCGCGCCCATGGCGCGATCGCACCATTGACAAGTGTCAGGTCGCGGTCGGGGACGACGAGATCGACATCGATCTTGGCCTGAACGCCGAGCCCGTCACAGGCCGGGCAGGCGCCGGTCGGATTGTTGAAGGAAAACAGGCGCGGTTCGATTTCCGGAATCGTGAAACCGCTTTCCGGACAGGCGAATTTCGCGCTGAAGGTCAGCCGCTCCGGCGCGGTCTCGCCTTCCCTGGTTTCGGCAAATTCGGCCATGGCGAGACCATCGGCGAGGCCGAGCGCGGTTTCGAAACTCTCGGCGAGGCGTTGCTCCATGCCTTCGCGGACCACGATCCGGTCGACGACCACATCGATGTCATGCTTGTATTTCTTGTCGAGCTTTGGCGGGTCTTCCAGTTCGTGGAAATCGCCATCCACCTTGACGCGCTGGAAGCCGCGGGTGAGCAGGTCCGCAAATTCCTTGCGATACTCCCCCTTGCGGTCGCGCACGATCGGGGCGAGCAGGTAAAGCCGCGTGCCCTCTTCGAGTGTCATGACCCGATCGACCATCTGGCTGACGGTCTGGCTTTCAATCGGCAGGCCGGTCGCAGGCGAATAGGGAATGCCCACGCGCGCCCATAACAGCCGCATATAGTCATAGATCTCGGTAACGGTTCCCACGGTCGAGCGCGGATTGCGGCTGGTCGTCTTCTGCTCGATGGAGATCGCGGGCGAGAGCCCTTCGATACTTTCGACATCGGGCTTCTGCATCAGTTCGAGGAACTGGCGCGCATAAGCCGACAGGCTTTCGACATAGCGCCGCTGGCCCTCGGCATAGATGGTGTCAAAGGCCAGCGAGGATTTTCCGGACCCCGAAAGCCCTGTCATTACGACAAGTTCGCCGCGCGGAATATCCACATCCACGGATTTCAGATTATGTTCCTTGGCGCCGCGCACGCGGATAAAGGGACTTTCCATGCCGGGACGATCCTGACTTCGAAACGGTGATGCGATCGCTGAACATAAGACTGGCAGGCCGACAAGCCCAGCACCTGCGCGCAATTTCCCCGCCAAGCGCCAGGGCGGGGCTTGCACTGCAGGTCGAACGGAAAAATCGCGCACCCGTTTCAACGGTTCCGAAAGCCAGTGCTGTTAATCGCTTCCGGGAAAGGACATTTTCACCATGATCGATGTCAGCATTTCCTGGGATGGTGCGCGCGCGCTCGCTGGGATCTATCTCATCCAGTTCATTGCCTTCACCGTGCTGGCCTGGTTTGCCCGCGGGCGCGAAGCGCTGAGCTGGTCGCCGGAACTGGTGCGCAGCGCCCGTGTCAACTGGGCCTTTATCGCTTTCAATGCGCTGGCTGCCCCTCTCGCCCTGATCATGATCGGCTGGGCAGAGGCCGCTTATCGCGTCTTGCCTGTGCCGTCGGTCCCGCAGGAGGCCTGGGCCGGCCTGCCGATGATCGTCCCGGCTCTGATTGCCGTGGTGGTGATCGACTTCATCGATTATTGGAGCCATCGCCTGCGCCATACGCCGCTCTTCTGGCCGATCCATGCTGTGCATCATTCCGATACCCAGCTGCATTACCTGTCCTGGTATCGCGGGCATATTCTCGAACATGTCTTCGCCCAGGCGGTCTATGTCCTTGCGGCCAGCTGGCTCGGCGCGGATGCCAAATCGATCATCGCCATCGTGATCCTGAAGGCTCTTCACCAGCAATATGTGCATATGGATATCGACTGGACCCATGGCCGGCTCGGCTGGCTGATTGCCTCGCCGCGCTTTCACCGCTGGCACCATGCCGACCATCCCGATGCCTATGGCAGGAATCTGGCTTTCATCATGCCACTCTGGGATCGGCTGTTCGGCACCTATTACTGCCCCGGCCCGTGCCGCGAGCCGCTCGGCTTTCCCGGCAGCCCGGGGGACAATTTCCGGGCTCTGATGCTTTTCCCCTTCCTGGAATGGGGCCGGATGGCCCGTCGCGCCATCTCCGGCACCTGCCGGCGGGCTGATACTGGCGCTTGACGACGCGCCAGTCTGGAACTAAACATGAACACTGTATCGGGCCGCGACAGGTCCGTTCGCAGCGTTTAGGATAGGCCCCGAGAATCAGCAGGCGAAGGATCGGAGCAGGAATATGGCGGGATCGGTAAACAAGGTCATTCTCGTGGGCAATCTTGGCCGCGACCCGGAAGTGCGCCAGTTTCAGAATGGCGGTCAGGTCTGCAACCTGTCCATCGCCACATCTGAAAACTGGAAGGATCGCAGCACGGGCGAGCGGAAGGAAAAGACCGAATGGCACCGCGTGGCCATCTTCTCCGAAGGCCTGGTCCGTGTGGCCCAGAGCTATCTTCGCAAGGGCTCAAAAGTCTATCTCGAAGGCCAGCTGGAAACGCGCAAATGGCAGGACCAGTCCGGGCAGGACCGTTACACGACAGAGATCGTCCTGCGCGGATATAATTCGAATCTGACCATGCTTGACGGCCCCGGTGGTGCGGGCGGCGGCGGCGGATCAGCAGGCTATGATCAGGGCGGCGGTGGTCCGCGCCAGATGGAAGGCCCGGCTGAAGATTATTCGCGCCAGGGTCTGGACGATGAAATTCCGTTCTAGCCGAGGGTGGGGGGCGGGTCGGATGACGCGCCCCCCACGCCTTGCAGCCGCGATCATGTTGTGGACAAGAGTGCGTGCCAGGGTCACGATTACAGGGGTAGGTGCAGCGGGGGACAGGCGGGATGGAACGGCTGAGACTTGACCAGGAGGGCGCGCGGACGGGGGAATTGTTCGAACACAGCCTCCAGCTCGGCGATGATACGGTCACACTTGGCAATATAGCGACCATGGCGATCGGACAGGAGCGGTTCCGCCCCTGGGATACGCCGCGAAATCGCCAACGGCTCGGTTTGTGGCTGGTCTGTGCCGCAGCCTGTTTCCTTATCGGCATCCTGGCGCTGGCGGCCATGGGATTTTCCGGTGGCAGCTTCCCGTCCATGCCGGGGATCGTGCTGATTGTGGCTAGTCTCCTTTTCTGTGTGGCCGCCTGGTTCGCGGTCCGGGTGTCGCTGAAATTGCGCGTTGAGCAGGACTTTTTCCGCTTGCGCATCGGCACATCGGATGGCCGGCAGATCGACCTTGTCGACGACAGCCGGCGCATGCTCGAAGACATCCGCGACGCAATCCGCCGAAAGATCGACCATGAGGACTGGCGCACGACCGGCCATTTCGATCTCAACCGGGACATGGTCGAACTCTACACCCCTGACACTGATGCATAGCGCCCCGGATTCGCCGCCTTAATGCGGCGCGCGCCACATTGCCTCCATTGGCGGTGCGCCCTCTTTGGCGTGAAAGATGGCCTGAGTCTCAAATCCGCAGCTGGCATAAAAACGGTGATTTCGCGGGTTGGAATTTTCCAGATAGACGGCCTCGCCGCGCGCGTCGCATTCGGCGAGGACCGGATCGAGCAATTGCCCGCCAAGTCCCTCTCCGCGTGCGCCCCGCCGCACGCCAATCGCAAACAGGTAGAGATGTGCGGCTTCAGGCTTGTGCTGGCTCATCGCCTCCTGCAGCGCTGACACCCGTTTGAGGACTCCGGTGCCGTCGAAAAGGACCGCGCGCGCCATCAGGGCGAGCATGGCTGTGCGGGGGACATGCGGCGCAATATCCGACGGTGCCCAGAGTGTGGCACCCTCCCCGCCGATCAGAAATGCGCGGCCATGAGGAAGATAGACATGCCGGATGACCATACGGAAAAGCGCCGGGATCGCGCGTGGACCCCCAAAGACCCAGTTCATCACAGGATCGTCGCGGAAGGCCTCGGCGAGAACCGAAGCCAGTCTTGCCGCATCGGCCGGGCCGGCTTCGCGCAGCCCCGCGCCGTCTTGTTGCATCATGCCGGCCTCCTCGCTCTTTTCTTGCTGGCTGTCACAGGCTACCACGACCGGTTGGCGATGCGGACAAGGAAATCCTGCTCATGAAACTCGGCGGCCGTATCTCTGCGGCGATCCAGGTGCTCGACGATGTCATGAACCGGCGCACGCCCGTGAAAGTCGCCGTGCGCGACTGGGGCAAGCGTGCGCGCTATGCCGGTGCGAAAGATCGGGCCTGGGTATCGGGCCTTGTCCTCGATGCGCTGCGGCGGCGCAATTCGATTGGCCATGCGATGGGTGCCGACGATCCGCGCGCGCTGGTGCTCGGCGCGTTGCGCTTTGCCTGGGATGTCAATCCGCGCGAGATCGAGAAGTCGGCATATGAGGATCACGGCCCCACACCGCTGAGCGATGCCGAGCGCGAGGCTCTGGTCATGGCGCCCGACCCGGCCGCGCCGGCGCATGTGCGCGGGGATTTCCCCGAATGGCTCAGCGCGCATATGACCCGCGTCTTCGGCGAGCGCGCCAGCGTTGAAGCAGAGGCCATGGCCCGGCGCGCGCCAGTCGATATCCGCGTCAATACGCTGAAGGCCGATACCGAAAAAGCCGAAAAGGCGCTGCGCACGGCGAGCGCGGTGCCTTCCCCGCTGCTGCTAAACGCGTTTCACATCCCTGCGCGCGATCCGAGCCAACGCGAAACCTCGCTTGAGTCCATCCCGGCCTATTCGAAGGGCTGGGTCGAGGTGCAGGATGCCGGCAGCCAGATCGCGGCGGCGGCGGCGAATGTGAAGCCCGGCGAGCAGGTGCTCGATTATTGCGCCGGCGCGGGCGGAAAGACGCTGGCCATGGCGGCGGCGATGGGGGGCAAGGGCCAGGTCTTTGCCTATGATGTTGACGGGCGCCGGCTCTCTGCGCTGATCCCGAGGCTGAAGCGGTCGGGCGCACACAATGTCCAGATGATACATCCCGACACGCCCGATGGGCTGGCCCCACTGCTCGGCGAGATGGATTGCGTCTTCATCGACGCGCCCTGTTCAGGCACCGGCACATGGCGCCGCAAGCCGGACACGAAATGGCGCCTGACGGAAAGAGCGCTTGCCCGGCGGATGGAGGAACAGACCGAAATCCTGCGCGAGGCGGCCCGGTATGTGAAAACCGGCGGACGGCTTGTCTATGTCACCTGCTCCTTTCTGATGGAGGAGGATGAGGACCGTGTGCTGGATTTCCTCTCCGCCCATCCCGGTTTTACCGCCGAAAGCGCGGCCGGGGCCGCCATTGACAGCGGCCTGTTGAGCGAAGAGGGCGCGCGCTGTGTGCAGGCGGGCGAAGGCCCCGGCGCCAGCGTCCGCCTGACCCCGCTTTCGGCCGGGACAGACGGTTTTTTCTTCGCGTTCCTGCGCCGCACGGCCTGACCGGCCATGCCGGTGCGCCCGGAGCGGGGCTGCGGCCCCGGGGCATGTCTGTCCCTTGCGGTTTGCCCGCTGAAAGTCAGATTGCGCGGATGCGCGGCGGCGGCCGCGGTTTGGGGCCGAGCGGGGGCGGACGCGCCCGGCTGGCCTCAAGAATGGCCGGCTCCATTGCGCGATATAGCGAGGACACTTGCGTGCCAAACCGTGCCGGCACATCGCTGTGCCCAAGGCCCGGCGCGAGGATGAGACCTGCGCGCCGGCGCGCGAGTTTCCAGGCCAGCCGGCGGGCATGGGGCCCCGGCGCCTCGATCAGTTGGCCAAGCGCGGCCAGCCGGGCCAGCAGCAGCGCGGCGGACACGAGCGCGCGCCCTGTCAGCGGCATGCGTGCACCGCTGGCAGGAAATGGCGCGCCGGACCTGTCGCGCGCCGGCTGAAAGAGGACCAGGCCCGGCCGGCGGCGTTTTGCAGGCAGGGCGCTGGAATACGCCGCTCCGGCGCGGTTTTCTGCGGCAAGACCCGGTTCCATCTCCAGCGCCAACAAGAGGAGGACGCGCCGAAGATAGGCTTCCAGCGCACGGATGCCCGCCTTCAGCCGCCGCGCGGCGGCCTTGCTGATCAGGGCCGGCGCGAGCTGCATATTGTCGCGCGAGAGAATGCGCGCATGAAGCTGACCTGCCTGCTGGCGCAGGTGTTCGAAGAAGGCCGGCCCGTCTGACATGGGGCGAGTATAAGCGCGCCGCGCCCGTGTGGGACAAGCAGGGCGAGTTTTTGTGCTGGCGAGGGCAGATGAGGGCTTGGCGCTCTGTTTCCATCCTTCGCGCTGGCTCAGGATGAGGCGTGATGTCGCTCGGGATGAGCTGCGCGATACGGTGCGGGAACAGATTGTGAGAAACATGGACCGCGTGCCCGGCTGCAGAGCCGGGTCCTCCGCGAAACTGCTCGGAGCCTTCGCTGGGAGGCCCCGGCTCAAGGCCGGGGAAGCGGGGAAAGTCTGACCAAGGCAAGTGACACAGTCACCACCCGCTTCATGCGGGTGGTCCAGCTCACGCCCTCTCCGCCACCGACGCACCCGGCTCTCCTTCGTGAACTCGATGGCCGTTTTCGCGCCGGCGGCCCCAGCCAGCCTGGTTGTGCATGGCGCCTTGCGACACATGATTGGCCGTGGCGCCGGGAAGGGCGGATCGACGCTTCAGCCCGTCTGCCCTATTCCCTCCGCGCGGCGACTGAGCTAATCGGCAGGGATGACAGTCCAGACACATCAACGCGCCCTTATCGTCGATTTCGGAAGCCAGGTCACCCAGCTGATCGCGCGCCGCCTGCGAGAGAGCGGGGTTTATTGCGAGATCCACCCGTTCAACCGTGTCGATGCCGACTTTCTTGCAGCATATGCGCCGATGGCAATCATCCTGTCAGGTGGGCCGGCCAGCGTCACCTTCGCTGACAGCCCGCGCGCACACCCGTCCATATTCGAGGCTGGCGTGCCGGTGTTCGGCATCTGCTATGGCCAGCAGGTGATGGTCAGCCAGCTTGGCGGACAAGTGGAAAGCGGCACTTCGCGCGAGTTTGGCCGTGCCTTCATCGAGAAAGTGTCCGACGAACCCTTGTTTGCGGGGCTTTTCGAGGGCGATGGCCATGAACAGGTCTGGATGAGCCATGGCGACCATGTGGTCGAGCTGGCCCCCGGTTTCGGCGTGGTGGCAAAGTCGCCCGGCGCGCCTTTTGCCGTGATTGCTGATCCGGAGCGGCGGCTCTACGGCACCCAGTTCCATCCCGAAGTCGTCCACACGCCCCATGGCTCCCGCATGCTGCGCAATTTCACGCACGCGATTGCGGGCATGACAGGCGACTGGACCATGGCGGCCTATCGCGAGGAGGCGATCGCGAAAATTCGCGCGCAGGTCGGGCAGGGGCGCGTGATATGCGGCCTGTCGGGCGGTGTGGACTCGTCGGTCGCGGCAGTGCTGATCCATGAGGCGATCGGTGAGCAGCTCACCTGCGTCTATGTCGATCACGGCCTGATGCGCCAGGGCGAAAGCGAAGAGGTCGTCGCGCTCTTCCGTGGCCATTACAACATCCCGCTTGTTCATGTCGACGCGAGCGAAACCTTCCTCGGCGCGCTTTCGGGCGTGTCCGATCCCGAGGCAAAGCGCAAGACGATTGGCAAGCTCTTCATTGATGTCTTCGAGGAAGAAGCGCGCAAGATTGGCGGTGCGGATTTCCTCGCCCAGGGCACGCTCTATCCTGACGTGATCGAGAGTGTTTCGCCGCATGGCGGCCCGTCCACAACGATCAAATCCCACCACAATGTCGGCGGCCTGCCGGAACGCATGAACATGCAGCTCGTCGAGCCATTGCGCGAACTCTTCAAGGACGAGGTGAGGGCGCTCGGACGCGAACTTGGCCTGCCCGAAAGCTTTATCGGCCGCCATCCCTTTCCCGGCCCGGGCCTCGCCATCCGCATCCCCGGCGAGATCACGCGGCAGAAGGCCGACACGCTGCGCAAGGCCGACGCGATCTATCTTGAGGAGATCAGGGCGGCCGGGCTCTATGACGAGATCTGGCAGGCCTTCAGCGTGCTCCTGCCCGTCAACACTGTCGGCGTCATGGGCGATGAGCGCACCTATGAGGCCGTTCTCGCCCTGCGCGCGGTGACCTCGACCGATGGCATGACCGCAGACTATTACCCCTTCGATCACGCCTTCCTGGGCCGCGTCGCGACCCGCATCATCAACGAAGTCAAGGGCGTCAACCGTGTCGTTTACGACGTGACCTCGAAGCCGCCGGGTACCATCGAGTGGGAGTAGAAGGCACCCCTTCGACACCTATCGATTCCGGTCGAAAAACCACATAAAAACAAAAGTTTATAAAGATGACGGTACCGGAGACTATCGCCATCAATCGCCCTCTAGCGAAAACATCTGACGGCATCTGAAACGGTACATTTTCCGTTGTCCAGGGCAGGCTTGCGCGGTACCGTAAGGCTCTGGACGCATGTGACGGTATTAAAAGCGCACTTAGTGTCCCGAAAATACTGATAAAAATGAGCGGGGCCCGCGAAAAAGGTAGCTGCGGTATCGCTCTTGGGATGAGGTGGTATCGTGTTAACCGACACAGCGCTTAAGCGATTGAAACCAAAGGAAAAAGCATTCAAGGTCTCCGACCGCGACGGCATGTACGTCTTTGTCACGAAAGCCGGTACCGTCTCGTTTCGTTATGACTATCGGATCAATGGTCGGCGCGAGACTTACGTGATCGGACAGTATGGCCGCGGCGGGATCACCTTGTCGGAGGCCAGGGAGCGTTGCTTGGAGGCGCGCCGAAAAGTTGCGGACGGTATCTCACCTGCATTGGAGAAGCGCCGACTCAAGGAACAGCAAACAGTGGGCGATCGTTTTGCGTCCCATGCCGCGCAATGGATTGAGAATGCTGATCTTGCCGATAGCACGCGGGCCATGCGCCGACACATTCTTGAGCGCGATGTGCTTCCGTTTTTTGGCTCGAGGCTCATGACGGAAATCGAGGCAGCCGACCTTCGTAGCCTATGCAATAAGGTGAAGGTCCGGGGCGCGCCGGCAACGGCGCTACACGTTCGCGACATCGTCAAACAGATCTACGGTTTCGCGAATCTCCATGGGGCGAAGTTCAAGAATCCGGCCGATGATGTGGCACCTTCATCGATTGCCTCGATCAAGGCGCGCGACAGGGCGCTTTCGCCACAGGAAATCCGACTGTTTCACAACCTCCTTGAGGAGGTTGCTGCTGATGCGCCGCTGAAGCTGGGTTTGCGCCTTATCTTGCTAACACTCGTTCGAAAGAGCGAGGCAGCCTATGGCCAGTGGGATGAGGTCGATTTCGAAGCGGCCACCTGGACGATCCCGAAGGAACGGATGAAGCGTAGCAAGGACCACGTCGTCTACCTGTCTGGCCAGGCCCTTGACATCATGGTCGCGTTGAAGACGTGCGCCGGGGGATCGCGGTATCTCTTCCCCAACCGGTATGATCCGACCCGCCATGTGTCGAATGCGACGTTCAACCGGATCACGTCGCAAATTCACAAACGGGCAGCCGCAGAAAACGTGCCGCTTGAACCGTTCACGGTACACGACTTGCGCCGCACCGGTTCGACATTGCTCAATGAGTTGGGGTTTAACCGGGACTGGATCGAGAAAGCGCTGGCGCACGAGGATTCAGCCTCATCGCGCGGTGTTTACAACAAGGCGGAATACAGCGCGCAAAGGCGACACATGCTTCAGGAGTGGGCTGACATGATCGATGCCTGGGTCGCGGGCGAGCGCCGTGCACCGGTGCTGTCTCCACCAGATCTCGACATCTATGGAGAAGGCAACCTTATCTGACGGGTCTCGCCTTTCGCAGCCGAACATCGGGCGCGGGGCTTTGGGGCCCGCGACCATCGCGCGCTGCCGCTCGTCGGCGCTCCAGCCACACCAGCACTTCTTTCAAATCCCAGGCGGCGCAGCGCGACGTCAGATAGAAGCGCCGCGGAAACTCTCCGCGTTGCTCCATTTCATAGATTGTCGTGTCGGATAGGGGGACGAGTTCGCGCAATTGGCTTCGCCGGATTGCCCCCATGGTTCCGGGAGGCAGCGCAGTCAGGGCACCGCGATGGGTATGGGCTTCAGTCCAGGATGAGTCAGGCATTTGCGTTCAACGCCGAACGATCGACCGAAAAGCAGTGCAACCAAGCGCATAGGTCAAATAGAGATCAACCGAGTTCACCTGGTGGTTGAGTTTTCATCCTGCGGCTCGTCCCCTGTACGCGGCACTCCAAGCACTGCTTCTGAGTGCTCAACTTCGGCGCTGTCCGACTCCCGGTGCGCACTGCGCAGAACCGTGATGAGGTGTAGCAGCACGCTGTCGGCGGAGATGATGGAGGCGGCAGGCGTGCCGAAGAAGAAGGCCGAGAGACGCTCCAGTTCCAGATTGAGGAGCGTGTCGACCAGTTGTTTGTTCGTTGCCTTGCCGTCACCCTTGAGGAGTTGTCCGGCGAGGGAAAAGACCAGCCGCGCACTGTCGCCCCAGACCGGGTCACCATGGTTGCCGCGGGGGATCATGGCCGCCGCAATCGCATCGAAATGGGCCTTGGTCCGGGCCTCGGAGAACACGCTCCAGGCGGGCGCGCGGGCATCCAGCGGATTGAGGATCACGTCCTTGCCGGGCCGGTAAAAGGGCGAGATGAAGCTCCCCGTCAGGTCGAACACCACTGCCCGGTCGCCGCGTTCCCTGATTTCATCGAGCAGCCCGGAAATCGCTTGCGTCTTGCCCGACCCGATCGTGCCGGAAATGGCCGTGTGCTGGACCTCGGACCCGAGCGGATAGGGCACCCCGGCGAGAGTATAGGCCTGCGCATCTTTGAGCGCCGGGACGCGTTTGCGCACCCCGCGATTGTGGGCGAGCACTTCGGCCTTCAGTTCGGCCGGTTTCGCCATGCGCGCGCCGCGCTTGAACCGTGTGCGGGTCAGAAGCCCGCCCCGGCCCTGGAACAGCCAGACGATGGCGACAAAGCCGAGCATGCCCGCCGCGCCGCCGATGGTGGACCAGAAGACGAACGTCCTCCGGAAGCTCTGTTCATGGGTGATGACCACCGGATGGGCGAGAATGTCGGCGACCGGGAAGGGGGCGTGTTCACCGCTTCCCGTGAGCATGTTGAGCTTCATCCTGGCGGGGTCGGTGACCCTGGAATAGGCCCAGGCCTCGTACCACTTCATGGCGTAGTGGCGCTCATCGGGGGCGGTGTTCGCCATGGTTCCGGCAGAGGCGATGACCAGCCAGAGGCTCACCATGGCCAGCCCGATGAAGCGCATGACCTGGCCGAACATGCGCAGCGTATGCAGCGTGACCTGGCCGCCACGCAGGAAGGTCTTGAGCGGTGTGTTGGGGGTGGGCGCGGTCATGCTTCGCCTCCCTCTTCGTACAGGTGGGATGAGGTTTCGCGGCGGGCGCGGAGCTGCTCGACGGCGTCGGCCAGTTCGTCTTCGCGGGCCGAGCGGGAGAACATGGCTTCAATCCCGGCGCGGATGACGAGGAGGTCATCCAGCGTCTCTTCGGGGATCACGCCCTCCCCATCGAGGACGGCCTCGATGAGCTGCTTGGCCATGAGATTGGGGGATACGCCATACCGGTCTGAGAGTTCGCTCAGGCGGCCAAAGCGCGCCTTGGCGAGGCGGAATTGCACCCGGTCGCACTCAGCCATGGGACGCCTCCCGGGCCGGGACGGCATCTGCTGGCTCGAAGGCGTTCAGACCGCCGGCGCGAAGATGTTGCAAGCGTGGATACGATTGTAGCCCCCGGGGGCTACTCGGAGACCCTTGTGAGGATTGGGGTTTCAGGCAGCCTGTATCCCCCTGCCAGCATTTGCCCGCAACCACCGGCTTTGGCGCAATTCGCAATGAACACTGCACATCGCGCTGACCCGCACCCTGTGCGTCATGTGTGATACGATTCAGGGTGGATCTGTCGTCTCGAGACCCCGTTTCTCGGCCGACTTCCTTGCTGTGTCCACCGCCGCTGTCGCGGCGCCGGTCCAGACGGCTGGTACCGTCGCAAACCCGTATCCCGCGACGGCTCTCAAACGCCCGATTACCTTTCCATTTCCAACGAAGAAAGGAATAGCCCATGCCCCGCAAATAGGATCCCATCGCCACGCTCCGCGCCCATGAAAGGCGCGCGGCAGAACTGGAGAAGAAGGGAGAGAGCCTCCGCGATGAGGCGTGCCGGTATCTCGGCGCTCTGGTGATGGAGGCGGGGCTCGATGCCTGGGACCCGGCGGAACTGAAGCGCGCTTTCAAAGCGCTCGCCGAAACCTGCGATCGTGCACAGCAAGACGGCGTTTGAGGGGCAAATCTGAAGGCGAATGGGGTCATGGATCATCATGCCGATCCAGGCTGCCCGTTCGAAAAGCCTGTCCAGTTAAGCCCTGGACGCAGGCCCGATCAAATCCCTTCCCCTGACAGGCGTGCGCGCAAGGCCTGACCCCCCGCACAGGCCGCCTCCGGGGCAGCGCGTCAGCAAAAAAGGGGGGAAAGACCTCAAAGGAGCGTAGCGGCCCCCTTACTGGCCGCCCACATTCCGGAACAGCCACGTTTCTTCGCCGTTCGGTCGCGCGCCCATGCGCGGATCCCAGCCGAGGCCGGGGGCGATGAAGACGACCTCGCCGTCTGTGTGGGGTTCATCCAGGGCCCAGGCCGCCAGCGCGTCGGCCATAGCGTCCTCGGGCTCGGGATAGAAGGAAGCATGGATATAGTGTTCGCATCCATGCCTCGGGTCTTTCGGTCTGACGACCACGGAAAACTGAATCGTGCGCTGGGCCATGGGCGTGCTCCTTCCTCAGGCGGTCCTCGCAAACGCCATGCCGGGTGCGCGCGTCGGGAGCGGCCCATCTGGTCACGGGCCGCTCCGCAGGAGCGTCAGCCCTCCCTGATGAAGGCGGCCCTGAGATCGCCAATAAGCGCGCCGCGCACCCGCTCACCGGTCAGTTTCGCCTGGGCGAGTTGGCGGCGATAGGCAAGCCTGAGCGCGGTCCGGTCCTCGGTGATGTGCTCGGCAGACCGGGCCGCATCGGCATAGACGCTGAGGCTCGCCTGCGGCTCGAAGTGGACATCGCGTTCCACGCGAAGGCCCACAGGGCCGCGCAAACTGGTCAGTTCGCTCAGTGCGACATAGCCGAGTTCGGGGCAGCCGACGCCGAGGTCACAGAGCCCGAAGAGAAGGTCTTCGTCAGGTGTCTCACCGGGTCGGAGTTCACTGATCAGCCAGGTCGCGCCTGCCCACGGCGTGAAGAGCTTGATGACCGGGGCATGGTCCCGGGTTTCGTCCTTCCAATGACTGACAAGTGAGGTGCGGTGATGGTCGAGTATGAGGCGCATGGGGTCTCTCCATGGTCCGGATCGCGCCGCCCAGGCGCAGGCCTGAGCGGCGCGTCCCGGATCAGCTTTCCGGGTTCCAGATGATGGCGAAGACGTCCGGGTCGTCCTGGCCTGCGGCCGGGCCGAGATTGGCGAACAGGCGGCGATTGCCGAGTTCCGGCGCAGCGAAGGACAGCGAGACATATTCCCGGCCCGAGGACTGACCCGTGCGGGTCCATCCGGCCCCGATCTCTGTGCGCTCATCGGTGAAGACGCGGAAGTCGGGTTGGGCCTCGCGGGTCTTCTCCATATTGGGCATGATCTCGATGCCGCAGGAGATGGTGAGGGTCTTCAGGGTGCCGCGATAGCTGCCCTTTTCGGGATTGTGGGTGACATAGCCGATGGCTGACATGGGTTTGCTCCAATGTGTGCTCGGCAGGGCCGATCCCCGCCGATGCGCAGCCGATGGAGCGGGCGGCACGCGGGGCGCATCGCGAAGCGGCCGGAACACAAGTGGAGGACCGGTGCCAGCCGGTTGAGGCCCGCGCGGCGTTCGGTCAGGCCTGTCGCACTGAGGCGGGGAGGGTCTTGCAGATCGCGCGGTGAGGAGCGTTCAATGGCCAGGCACTGCCAGGTGCTATCCCGCGCGGGAAGGGGCGCACCGGAGCGAAGGGCCGCCGCCGCCTGTTCGATTTCACCGCGAACCGGCTTTGGATGCGGGATCGACTGGGTGATCCATTCTGCAAGCGCCGCGTGCATCGGGTCGGCTGCGCCAGAAAGTCGTTCAGCCGGTTCGATGATGGCCGTTTATAATCTCGCATTCTTGCCAGACCAGCGCACGGCGACAGCCGTGTTCAAACCCGGCAGGCGCGAAGGGGAAATTGTGTTCAAGCAACGGCGTTACTGGCCGCGGGGCAGCAAGTCGCTCGCTGAGCTCGCGCCAGCGGGTTCCCAACCTGCTCCGCCGCGCTCAGAGCCACGCGCGTCCAGTGAGTCGGAGCGCTGTAAGGTTCAGAGCCGGTCCTCGTCGTCCGGCTCCACATCGGGGGCGGCGTCCAGGAGGGCCACCGCTGCCTCGACATTGGCGTCGGCAGCGCGACGCGCGAGGAATTCGGCGGCGGTCTCGACCGCACCGATCTTCTGCGCGACGGCTGCAACAATCCACTGGTTGAGCGACACGCCGTCTTCCCTGGCCAGCCTGGCTGCGGTCTCCTTGAGCGACTCCGGCAATTGAAGCGGATACTTGTAGCGTACTGTATCAGTCATCACTCAGTTTCCTCAAAAGCGCGCCCGGTCGAACCACTTCGATCCCGAACACTTTGGCGGCCTCGAAGTCGCGCACATTGTGCGTGACGATCATCGCTCCGCCACCGTTGAAAGCTGTCTCCAGCACCATTTCGTCGCTGGCATCCTTCAGCATGGGGCGCATGCGAAAGGACAATTCCACCGGCTCTGCCATGGAGGCGATCGCATCCATGATCGTCCTGACTTCTCCCAGCCCATGGCCCGTTGCAGTCCGCATCGCTGATCGGCTCAGGACAGACTCGTATTCCAGAAACAGCGCTGTTGAACAAAGCGGTGTCAATCGGCCTTCGAAGATGTGGCGCAGGAGCAGATTGCTCGCGCCCTGGCGACTCCGGAACGCCGCGACAAGCACATTCGTGTCCATGACCAGTTTCATCAGAATATATTTGAGACATCTTATAGGATGTCAACCTTATTGGCAATTGACGCATATGCTGCGTGGGATTTCCGGCGCAGGAGGTTGAACAAGACGGGCCCCGTTGCCCTTTTCTCCGACAGGGCCGCATCAAAGGATGGGGGACGGCTTCCGAAGTGGCAATGCCCGCTTCCAGCGTCGCGACCATGGTGAGGACAAGCAGCGCCAGGATGGTTTCATCTTTCAGATTGAGGGCTGCAAGACCGTGTGCTTTGCCATTGGCACGGGTCGCATGGGCTCGGTCCACATCATCAACGGTCGCGGTAGCCGCGTCCTGAGCGGACGGCTCGGCACTGGCAAACCGTCGGTTCAGGAGCCATTCGGACGTCGGGTTTCGAACGGTCAAGATCGGCGAAATCCGGCCGGGTTTGGCCCTGAATTGCCGGATACGAAACGACCGCTGAGAGGCTGCAACTGTTGCCGATCCGGTCATTCATTTCTGACCGGGTGAGACTGGATGACGGATGTTGCGGCCGAGGCAATGGCAATTATTGAGAATGATGCGCATTTACATTCTCAATTGAGCCGATTATGTGCTGTCGTTATCGAAGGAGCGTCTGGCGATCCGCTGCGGCGGACGCCATTGAAAGCAGGGGAAGTGTGATGCTGAAGTTCAATTGCCTGGCCGTGAGTTTCGGTGCGTTAATGATGTCGGGGGCTTGGGCGCAGGAGACGTCGTCCGATGAGAATGAAGAGGGCGAAGCACGCCAAGAGACCATCATTGTTACCGGCCGCGCCGCTGAGCTTTACCGGGTCAACGAGACATCGACCGGCAAGCTGCCGACCGAGCCGCTCTCGTCCAGCCTGAACATCGCGGTCATCACCGACGAGCTGATCGAGGATCAGGGCGCGCGTTCCTCCCAGGACCTTTACCGCAACCTCTCTGGTGTTTCGACATTCAGCTATGCGGGTGTCACAGCGCGCGGCTTCCGCCAGGAAGAGATCTTCTTCGACGGACTTCGCGGCGATCCCTATGCGGGCTTTTCAGTACCGCAGCTCTTCAATGTCGAGCGGCTGGAGTTCCTCAAGGGGCCCGCCGGCATGCTGTATGGCCCGGGCGCCCCGGGCGGTCTGTTCAACTACATCACCAAGAAGCCATCCGACGAGTTCGACGCGCTGGGCTCCGTCATTGTCGGTTCCGAGGCCCGCTATGGCGCTTCTCTGGAGATGACCGGAGCGGTCACCGAGGGTGGCCCGGCCGGTCGGCTCGGCCTTTTCTATGAGGATCAGAACACGGCGCGGCGCAATGCTGGCAGCGAGATTTTCATCGGCGATGCGGGGCTTGGCTTCGATCTCGGCTTTGCCGATCTCACGCTGCAGGTTTCCCATTACGATCAGGACCTTGCCGCGAACCGCCTGCGCGGTGTTCCCACAGATGATCTCGGAAATTTCATCACCGATCGCCGCTGGAACCATAATGAGCCCGATGATTTCCTGCGGCTGAGCTCAACGGTTTACCAAGCGCAGCTTGAGGGTGAGCTGTTCGATGGTCTCGCCTGGGACGGCGGCATCCGTTTAAATGACCGCGAAGAAACCCAGCAATATCACGAGCCGCGCGGGCTTTTCCCGCGCCAGGATACGGCCGGCAACTTCCTCGATGCCGATTTGAACATCGTCACAGACCCCGCCGACGCCGAAACGGTCATGGTGCGCGAATATCGCGACCAGCTGCGTGACGGCGAAAGCCTCTCCATCGGCGCCAATGCGGTCTGGTCGGCCGAGATCGGCGGCTTCGAAAACCGGGTCCTGTTCGGGACAGATTATTACACCGATGAGGACACGCTCACCTATAACCGCGCGCGCGGCGACAATGTCTCCCGCCCGGCCGGTGCCCCCAATCCGCTTGGCTTGGCGGAACCGGCTTACGGAAACTCCGATCGTTCGACTTACATACTGACCAATGTGTTCGGCAGCAGCCGCACAACCGAGCAGACCCGTTTCGGGGCTTATCTTCTCGACGAGATCACGCTCGGCCGGTTCATCCTGACCGGTGGATTGCGCTTCGACCAGTTCGAGGACGCCCAGATCATCGATACAGGCGCGGGCCTGCTCGTCGAGGAAGCCGATGACGAGGCGGTCACCTACCGGCTCGGCGCGGTCTACAGGGTTACCGACGAGGTCTCGCTCTACGCTCAGGCCGCCGACAGTTTCGTCCCGCCCTCGGGTGCTGACCGGGATGGCAATCTCCTGGATCCGGTGCGCGGGGACATCCTTGAGGGCGGCGTCAAGCTCGGCCTCATGGATGGGCGGGTCCAGGCGACGGGAGCGATCTACCAGATCAAGCAGACCAATCTGCCGCAGGTTGACACCGATCCCGATGCCCCTCCGGGCGCACTGGTTGCGTTCGGCGAAGTCACCAGCGAGGGCTTCGAGGCGGATATTGCCGCAGACATAACCGACAATTGGGTGCTCACCGCCGCCTATGCCTACAATGACACCCGCATTACCGAAAACAACGGCACCGATGGCATCCGCAACGCCGTGGGTGACCGGTTCGCCAATGCGCCGGAACACCAGTTCGGCTTCTGGACGCGCTACCAGATCCCGCGCTACCAACTGGCCTTCGCCCTTGGCGGCGATTACGTGGATGCCCGTCAGAATTTGGAGGGGACCAAGGTCCGGCCCTATACGGTGTTCGACGCCTCAATCATCTGGGAACCCGAACCCTATCGCTTTCTGCTGCGCATCGACAATGTCCTGAATGAGGAATACGCCGCGTCGGGTTTCCTGGATCGCACCGGGCATTTTCCGGGTGAGCCGGTCTCGGTCTTCCTGGAAGCGTCGAGGCGGTTCTGATCCATGTCGGCGGTTGACACTGAAACACGCGAGGAAACACGGCCGCGCCCGAAACGAAAGACGGCGCGCAAGCGGCGCTACGAGCTGCACACATGGGTCGGGTTTCACCTCGCGCTCCTGATGACGCTGATCCTCGCCACGGGCACGATGGCCACCGTGTCGAACGAGATCGACTGGCTGGTCCAGCATGACATGCGGGTCAGCCCCGATGGTGAGAAGGTCAGCTGGGGCGAGATGACCGAGGCCGTGCAGGCCGCCATCCCGGATGGCCGGATCGCTCGAATAAAGTCGATGGATGGGGAGCATTTCGCCTACCGCGCAGACGTGACCGACGCATTTGGCCAGCGGATCTTCGTTCATGTGGACCAGTGGACCGGCGAGGTGACGGGCACCACGCATCCCCTGACGGTGCAGCGCTTCTTCCGGGACCTGCACCGCTATCTCTTCATGCCGAATTTCATCGGCCTGCCTCTGGTCACCTCCATGGCCTTCATCCTCGCCATCTCGCTTTACACCGGGCTCAGGACCAGCCGGAACTGGGGCACGCTGATGACGCGTATCCGATTCAATAAGGGTGCACGGATCGCTGTCGGCGACGCCCACAAGGCCGCAGGGCTCTGGGGCTCCTGGTTCTTCATCGTCATGATCGTGACCAGTCTCTGGTATCTGGCCGAATTCGGGGCGCAGGCGGGTGGTGGACAGTTCCAGCCCGAACGCCCGGCCCTGGGCGCGGAACGGCTGGCCGAGTTCGGCGACGTGGTGCCACAGCGCAGCGCGGACGCGATTATAGCGGCTGCTCAGTCCGCTTATCCGGAACTGAAGGTCACCGAAATCCAGTATCCGTTCAGCCCCAATGGCACGCTCGCCGTGCTCGGGCGTGTGGGCAATCCGATCCTGCGGGACCGGGCCAATGGCGTTTTTCTCGACCCGGTCAGTCTGGAACCGATCAGCGTGCAAAGATCCAGCGAAATCGGCTGGGTGGCCTGGCTCAACGAGACCGCTGACCCGCTGCACTTCGGTTTCTTTGGCGGCTTGCCCACCAAACTCATTTGGTTCGTGTTCGGGGTATTCATGACGGGACTGTCGGTCAGCGGTGTCTGGCTGACCTGGAAACGTCTGAAATCAAGCCGGGTCAGCAGCGCGCAAGTCGCTACCATGCCCATCCTCCTGGTGACGATGGTTCTCGGCTATTTCTGGTATGAGCGCTTGCAGGGGCCGGAGAAGCCGGCGGCGGAAAAAGCCCTCAGCATCAAATCGGACGGTGCGATTACGGCCGTCCCGCATTTGGCGCTAGATGCGGATGGACAGCCCGTCGGAGCGCTCCGCTTGCTGGTTTCAGCCAAAGGCGGCACGCCCAATCTGAAACAGGCTCGTTTCGTACTGGAAACCGATGCGGTCCCGCTTGGCGAGCCGGTCGTGGCGCGCGTTCGTCGCCCTGCCGAGGTCACCGCCCTTCGCGCACAGTTTCCTGAAAGCGCCGTGTCGGATGCGACGCGACTGTCAGCGACACTCGAATTCTTCTCCGGACGGCAGGTCGAGCTGGAATGGGAGCTTGGCAAATGAGCCAGAGCGTTCCGCGTGAGTAAGCGGAACGCCAACGCCAGGATCAGCTCTGAAACTCAGTTCCTGACAGCCAGGATCACGCCCGAGGCCGCCACCGTGAGCGCGGATTGATCGGCGTCCAGCGCGTCTGGGCGGAGCGCCGAAGGATAAGCGTCCTCCAACAGAGCAAGCGCTTCGCGAATCCTATTCGCCGCCTCTGCGTCTTCCGCCTCGATGTCAGCCTCCGCCGCGAGGAATGCCGCTTCGGCGGCCTTGTAGAAGCCGTAGCCATCCAGATACGGCTCGTAGCGGTCGCTCTCGGCGGCGGCGCGGTACATGTCCGCAGCCCGCTCGATCTGGTCAGCGGCCACGCCAGCGGCAATCGAGGCCTCGCTTGAACCATTGTCAGGTGCCTTGCCAGCCGCAGCCCTGAGGGCGGCTATGATTTCATCGGCGCGGGCGTTGATCTGGCCTTCGTCCTCGCCGTCAAAGATCGCCGCCGAGGCATCGATGAAGAGCTGGCTGAAATCGTCCACGCCGCGGGCCTCCAGAACCGGTTGCAAGTCGAACAGGACTTCACCCACCGGATGGCCGAACATTTCAGCGGCCGCTTCGGTTTCGCCCATCGCAAACGCATCGCGCGCGGCGATGACGTGGGCCTCGGCGATCGCCAATGCCGAATTGAAGACAACCGGGTCCGTGGCCGCCGCAGAGATCGACACACCGCCTTCCCCTTCGCCGCCTTCGCCCTCTCCTTCACCGCCAGCTTCCCCTTCACCGACGGTGCTGGCCGGTGCGATCGGGGCTTCGGCCACGGTTTCAGGCTCCGGCGCAGGGGCCTCGGCCGGTTCGCCGCCACACGCAGCCAGGGTTCCACCTGCCAAGGCTGCACCAAACCCGAGCTGGCTCCAGCGATTGATCTTTATCTCCATGGTACACTTCCTTTCGCCGATCCAATTCCTCCTGTATGCCTATGGCGGAAATGATACTCATTCGCAAGTAGGTGTCCGATGCTGATCACGATTTCCGGGGTGCTCGACCCGCCCGCACTCTCCGAAGCCAGGGCGCTCGCAGCCACGCTGGCCTGGCGCGATGGCGCCTCGACGGCAGGAAGCGTGGCCAAGGTCGTCAAGCACAACCACCAGGCCGACCTCTCCTCGCGCACGGGCGTGGACCTTCGCGACAGGCTTCAGGCGTCTGTTTCAGGCCACCCCGTCCTGCGCGCGGCCGCCCAGCCGAAGCGTTTCTCCAAGCTCCTCGTCAGCAAGACCGAAACCGGCGGCAGCTACGGCCTGCATGTGGACAATGCGTTCATGGGCAGTGAGCCCGATCGCATTCGCAGCGATCTCTCTTTCACCCTCTTTCTGTCCAATCCCGAAGATTATGAGGGTGGGGAACTGTCCATCGAGCATGCTGGGTTCACCCAAGGCCTCAAACTGCCAGCCGGCGACCTTGTTCTCTATCCCTCCACCAGCCTGCACCAGGTCAAGCCTGTCACCAGCGGAACTCGGCTGGCCTGTGTCGGATGGATCGAAAGCCATGTCCGATCCGCCGAGGACCGCGAAATTATCTTCGATCTCGAAAACCTCCGCGCCAGTCTCGGCGCGCAACTGGGCCCGCAATCTGTCGAGATGCTGACGCTCGCAAAAACGATCTCGAACCTGCTGAGGCGTCTTGGTTGAATGACTGATGCCGATCAGGAGCCAGCCATTTGCAGACCCAGCTCCTTGGTTCAGACCGGCTGACTTGAGTCCTTCGTTGCCTTTGTCGATGTGGCTACCGAATGACAGGTTCATCCTGCAAGGAGACAAAAGCCAATACTGGTGTTTCAAGTAGAAAATCGTTCCAATCGAGCCGCTTGGCAGAAGATGCCTGAAGGGTTGTCTGGCATGGGAGTTTGAGTGCCAGCCTTCACATCGGGCTTTCTGCCTGCCCGGAAACAGGCTACACAACGATGCATGACTTTGCAGTTGATCCTCCATTTATTCAGGGCAGCGCTTCCCGCCTTTTCGAACTGTAAATAATATCACAAATGGTTGATCCTCCATTTATTCAGGGCAGCGCTTCCCGCCTTGATCAGCCTTGCGCTCTTTATGGCGCCGATAGCGTGCGCGCAGCAGTGTGATGTGGCATCGGCCGATCATTGCGCAACTGAGCTGTCTTTGGAGACCGGCCAGGGAGAGGAGCCTGCCAGGGGCGAACCTGAGCATCAGGCTCATCACTGCCCAAACTGCCATGTTCAATGGAGTGGTTCTGACAGAAGCGCGTTCGCGAAAACCACCGCGCCTGAGAAGCTGAACCCGCCCCTTTTACTGGGCGCAGGCCCATCGCCGCCGGACAGTCTGTTCCGTCCCCCGAGAGTTTGACGCTGCACCCTGTCGCCAGCGCGCCGAAGCGCTGACGCCGCCCAGCATCAGACATCTCAAAAGGACGAAATCCCATGATAAATATATTGCGCCAAACGGCGCTGGCACTGGCCGCATCCGGCATCGGCTGTGGCTATGGGCCCGCAGCCGCCCAGTCAGTCGAACCGGAACCTCTCGCTATCGACAAAGCCGATGATGACCACGGCGATCATGATCATGAGGGCGATGGCGAGCATGGCCACGACAAGACACTCGACGTAGTGATCGTCCAAGCGACCCGCTCGGGCCGGACTGTCAATGACCTGCCCATTCGCGTCGAAGTGATCGGCCGGGAGGAGATTGAAGAGAAGGCCATCATGCGCCCCGGCAATATCTCCATGCTGGTCGCCGAAACCGGCGGAGTGCGCGTTCAGACGACATCGCCTGCACTCGGCGCGGCGAACATTCGTCTTCAGGGGCTTTATGGTCGCTATACCCAACTCCTGAGTGATGGCTTGCCGCTCTATGGCGGACAAGCCGCTTCAATCGGCCTGCTCCAGATTCCACCCACTGACCTTGCCCAGGTCGAAGTGATCAAGGGTTCGGCATCCTCCTATTACGGCGCTTCGGCCCTCGGCGGTGTGATCAACCTGATTTCGCGGCGCCCAGGCGTGGAGGCTGCAGGCGAAGTGCTGGTCAACCTGACAACCCAGGACGGACAGGATCTGACCGGCTATTTCGAAACCCCGGTCAGCGACCAGTTCGCGGTTTCGTTGACAACGGGCGCGAACCGACAATCAGTTCAGGATTTTGACAGCGATGGCTGGATAGATATGCCCGGCTATGAACGCTGGTCAGCCCGTCCCCGGCTCTTCTGGGACGGCGCCGACGGCTCAACGCTCTACGCCACAATCGGGTATATGAGCGAACAGCGCGACGGCGGCACCTTGCCGGAGCGCACCGTGCCCGATGGAACAGCTTTCCCGCAAAATCAGGACACGACGCGCCTTGATGGCGGGTTTGTCGCCAATTCGCCGCTGTCCGGGAGCATCGAGCTGAATCTGCGTGGATCGGCCATGGTTCAGGATCATGAGCACCGTTTCGGCTCCCTGATCGAAGATGACCGCCATGAAAGCTATCTGATCGAGGCCTCACTGGCCGGTGGCAGCGAACGAACAGACTGGACCATCGGCGCGGCGTTTCAGTCTGAGGCCTACACGTCAGACACGTTTCCCGTCTTTGATTACACGTATGACGTGCCCGGAGTGTTTGCCCAGATCGATCATGATTTGCGTGATGATCTGTCGGTCTCCCTCAGTGGGCGTTTTGACGACCATAGTGAGTATGGCAGCCAGTTCAGTCCCCGTGCGTCAGTGCTCTATAAGCCGGACAACTGGACCATCAGGGCGTCCTATGGCCAGGGCTTTTTTGCCCCGACGCCCTTTGTCGAGGAGATCGAAGCCTCCGGCCTGTCACGCCTTTCACCTCTCACAGGCCTTGAAGAAGAGGCCGCCGAGACCGCCTCAATCGATGTGGGCTACAGGACCGGGCCGGTGGAAGCCAATGTCAGCATCTTCGGATCGAATGTGGACGGTGTGACAGAACTTGAAGCCTTCGCTTCAATACCTGGAGGCGCGTTGGACCGGGTGCAGCTCGTCAATACCGATGGGGAAACCCAGATTCGCGGCGCAGAGGTTCTGCTTCGGTATTTCTGGAATGATTTCAAGATCACGGGCAGTTATCTCTATCTTGATGCAACCGAAGAAGACCCCCTTGGCGGGCGACGTGAGATCGAGCTCACGCCAAGGCATTCGGCAGGATTCGTCGCCATGTGGGAGCAGCATGGGCGCGGGCTGGTTGGCTTTGAAGCCTATTACACCGGTGAACAGCGCCTCGATGGGAACCCGTTCCGGACGACCAGCGAGCCCTATCTGCACCTGGGACTATTGGGACAAGTCACGGTTGGACGAGCAAGCTGGTTTATCAATGCCGAAAACCTGCTGGATGTGCGCCAGACAAAGGAAGACCCGCTTGTCCTTACGGCAAGATCGCCGCAGGGCCAATGGACCACCGATATTTGGTCGCGCAATGACGGATTTATCCTGAATGGCGGGGTTCGCCTGAAATTCTGATTATTTCCGTCAGTCAGGGACCTTCAGCTTCCAAAACTGAAGGTCCCGAGAGCGCCACGAATGCCGTGATCGTCCTGAAATGCCATGGCTGAAATTGCGCCTATAGCAGTCGTTGATAGTGAGGCGCTATGTGTCGTCTTCCGGCGATTTCCTGCCGAACCACAGGTGGCGGATCTGGCACCGCTCAAGACGCTGTCACGAGCGCTCCGTGCGTCTGCAACACACACACGTGCCACAGGCTCGCAAGCGACAAAGCTCTGCCGCGTGAGCGGGCGGCGGCGACCCCCTGAAGGGGCGATCAGCCCCCCAATGGGAAGCGCCGCCGCAGGTTCCCGCCGCAAGACACCCCGCACGGACAGGCGTGGCCCGGGCCTTCAAGGGGCCGGGCCGCCCTGGCACCGGCGTGTCTTGCGGCCAGCGAGGTCGGGGCGCGGCCCCGGGTGAGCGCGCGGCCCGAAGGGCGGGGACCGGAATGAGCCTGCGCCAGCAGTCCGTCTGGCCGGCGGCCCGGTGACGCGGGCCGCCGCAATCTTCGAGATCGCTTTTACCCCCTGCCGGTCCCGGTCGCCTCGAACAGGGCTGACACGCGTGCCCACGCCTCGGCAGGCGCGCTTGGGCGGCCTTGGACCACCGGCCTTGGCGGGACGTGCATCCAGCCGGGACGCCAGTCCGGATCGGCCGCGCAGCCTTCGCCGATGATCCGGTTGCCGATGGCAAGCTTCTGGGCCTTGCCGGTGTCAGTGACCATGCTGGCGGCGAGCGTCTCGGTCGCGATGTCAGCCAGCAGCGCATTGATGACAGACTTGTCCCGCAGCAGGTCGAAGAAGGCAGGTTCCGGCGCCCAGCTCTCAGACAGGTCCACATCGCAGACATGGAGCACCGCCTCCACGGTGGATGTGCCCGCTTCCAGCGTCTCGGCCATGGCGAGCGCAAGCAGGGACAGCACGGCCTCGTCTTCCAGTTTCAAAAGCGCGGCGAACAGGGCGCAGAGCCCATGGGCATCGCCATTGCGCCGGGTGGTGCAGGCATAGCCCGCCGCCTTCAGGGTTTCGGCAGCGGCGTCCCGCGCGGCCTGCAGCGTGCTGGCCGCCCTTGAGCCTGCGAGGCTTTCGAGTGTGCTCTCCTTGCGGGTGCTTGGCGAATAGGGCCGTACATCCCACAGCGTGGAGCCGACCATCATGTGCGCCACCGCCAGACGCAGGGCGACGCCGGGCCCACTGAGGAGCGCTGCGCTGGCGGCCCCATGGCGGTGCAGCAGGATATAGTCCGACAAGGGGCCAGACATGTCGGGTTTGCTGCTCGCGGCTTCTGTGTCCGCCTTGGCAGCGGTCTCTGCCTTGCGCGCCTCGGCCCGGGTGATGTGGCCCTCATGGCAGGTCACTGTTCCGTCATGGCGGATTTCGATGAAGACGCGCCCGCCCTTGGCCTTGCTGCGCGTCTCGTGATCCCAGCGCGCGAAGTAGCGGCCCCGCTCCAGCACTTCCACATCGCGCCAGCCGTTTGCGCGATAGTCGGCCATCAATTTCGAGACAGCGGCGGACTGGTGACGCCAAAACGTGTCGGTGTCGGCGAAGACGCCATGCTCGCCAAAGAGGTCTGCCGTGATCGCCCCGTCATAGGTGGAAAGGTCAAAGAGCGCCTTGTCGGTGGTGATGGCGGTTCCGCCCGTGATCCAGTCCCGGCAGGCCCGACCCATGGGGGCGTGGTCGTCCGCGTCATGGTAGAGGCGCAGCCATTCGGCCTGCTGGCCTGCTGAGCCAAGCGTCAGGGCGCGCACGGTCGCGACGTCCAGTTCGTCTCTGGCATAGAGGTCGCGTATGCCCTCATCGAGGGCGGCCAGCGCCAGCACCCGGCGCACCTTTGTCTCGGTGACCCCGAAATGCACTGCGATCTCCTCCACGCTGCGCCCCTCGCCATGCAGGCGTTCAAAGGTGGTGTATTGCTCCATCTCGGTGGCGGGCAGGCGGGCGATGTTCTCGATCAGCGAAGCTTCGATGGCGCTTGCATCATCGCTCTCGGCCATGATGGCGCAGGGCACGCGCAGGGCCTTGCCGGTTTCCCTGGCCACGGCCTTGAGGGCGAAGAAGCGGCGGCGGCCCGCCACGATGCCGAACCCCTTGCCTTCCGGGCGCACCAGCAGGGGCTGGCGGATGCCGGAGGCGCGCACCGATGGCAGGATGTCTGATATGTCGGGCGCCTTGCGGCCATGGCGCATATTGAGCGGGGAGACCTTGAGGTCGGTGAGGGGGATGGTTTTCAGGGTTGGGGTCGCCATTGGAATGCTCCTTGGTCTGGCGGTGGGAAAAAGGGTTTGGGGTCAGCGCGGCGCGCGCCCCTGCAGGAAGGCCGTGCGGGCGCGGCAGGCCTCGCCATGGCTGGCGAACAGGTGCCAGCAGCCCATGACGGGCAGGCACCAGAGCCCCAGCGTGTCGGGCTCAAGGCCGCGCACGACGCGATGCGCCTCGGTGATCTGGAACGGGCGCGGCAAGGTTCGCGCGCCCATCGGCGGGTGTGCTGGAGCGCTCACCGGAAGAACCGCGCGCCGGGATGGGCGGCGCGCACCTGTGCTTTGGCGTCCTCGCGGGTTACGGCGCGCAGATAGCCCGAATGGGCATCATCCTCACGCGCGAACATGTAGAGGGTCGCGCCCGCGCCCCAGTAGCGCCCGAGGCAGTCATAGCCGCCCTGGTTCAGGCGAATGCGGTGCAGGTAGAAACGAGGCCCGGTCATGCCGCCACCTCTTTGGTGGCATCGGCATGCTCATGCTCGAGGATGAAATCGGCGGCCTTCGAGGCGAGGCTTGCGGCTTTGAAAATGGCGCGCTTGTCTTCGCGCAGCACCTCAAGCCAGCTGGCCAGATAATCGGCATGGCGCAGCGCCGGGGTGACACCAATGGCCGCGCACAGGAAGGCGGCCCCCATTTCGGCGACCAGTTCCTCGCGGGCATAGTCCTTCGAGCCGTTGGAGAGTTTCAGCTGGCGATCAAGGCGGGTGGCATGGCCCGTCCAGTGGCAAAGCTCATGCAGGCCGGTGACATAGTACTCCACGGGAAGTGTAAAGCTTGCATGGTGGGGCAGCTGGATACGGTCCGGCCCCGGCATGTAATAGGCGCTGTCACCGCCATGGCAGATGCTCGCCCCGGTGGCGGCCATCAGCGCCTCGGCGCGGGCGTGGATATGCTCCGGGTCAATGGGTTCAGGCGGCGCGGAAGCAAAGCCTTCCAGCCCCTCCACCTGATCCACATGGAAGACGGTGTAGCGTTTGAGATAGCGCACCTCGCGAGCCTCGCCGCCCTCGGCCTGCGCCCGTTCCTTTTCAGCGTCCGGTGTGAAGCTGCCCGCATGGACAATGGTCGTCCCGCGTTCGCCCTTCATCACCTGCGCGCCCAGGCCCTGAGCCTGGCGATAGGTGAGCCAGACATGGGAGGAGCGGCCATGGGTCATGGCGGAAGCCCAGAGCAAAAGGATGTTGATCCCGGAATAGGCCCGGCCCGTGGCGGCGTTCTCCGGCAGGCCAAGGCCTGCATGGCCTGATCCGTTCCAAGGCTTCACCCAGGGCGCGGTGCCTGCCTCCAGATCGGCGATCACTTGGGTCGTGACGCTCTGATAAAGATCAGCCCGATCCTGCCCCCGCGACCTGCGGCGTTTGCCGCGTGCCTGATTGCCCGATGATTGCGTGCCCATGCTGGCCTCCCGCTTCGATCCAAACTCCGCGTCCTTTCCCCCGCAGGGCGGGGGTGACGCGGCCTGGAAAGCCCCGGGTCAGAGGCCGGCGCGCAATGGGCTTGGTAGGGGAACGATGACGGACTTAGGCGGCTTCAAAGCCAAGCCCGTTGCGGGTTGGCCGCCCGGGGCCAGGCCAAGAGCGTCACCCCCGTCCTGCCAAGGGGAAAGCCACGACCCGGGCGACGGTTTTTCGGGGACGGCGGGTCAAACCTCGTCGGCGCAGGTCGGCTCGTCGGTTGAGGCGCAGTTTCAGGGCATGGGTGCCACGGCTCCAAGCGTCAGGCCTATTTGTCGGGGCAATATCGGCAGGGTGTCAGATGAACAGTGTCGCCCTTGCGCACCCATTTCTGGTGCAGCCGCTCACCGATCGGAAAGATCACGCGATAGCTTCGCTCGGTCTCTCCAATCACCTTGCCGAGGAGATGGCAGTCTCCCTTTGGCCGCAGGAGCCGCAGTATCAGGGCATCGAGATCGAGATAGGCACCCAGCGTTGTGGGAATGTCGAACGGGTCGGGCTTATGGAGCATTGGGTCTTGTGTGCTTCTGGCAAATCATCGGGCGAAGCGATCAACCCGCTGTCGTTGATTCGTGATTCTTTTCGCGAGGATTTCGCCACGGTGTCGGCCTGGCAAGGCTGGATGGCAGTTTGAGGGTAAACCAGACGCCGCAGGTAGCGTCCCGGGCCGCATGAGACGGTCCACAGGAATGCTCTGCCAAGGACACTTTTGTTACCTTCGCCTGCGCCCGCTATCGAAGACGTTGCGCTATTGAGCGTTCTGGATACGCACAGAAATGTGGTCGAGCAGGGCGTTTTTGCTTCGGCTGATGATTTGGATAAAGAGGGTGCTGAACAGCTCGAATTCTGGCAGATGTCGACCGAAGAGGAACAATAAGCTCCGAGAGTTCGATCAACGCCTCCGATTGACGGCACAAGTTGCGGTATCGACATTTCTGCTAGTCAAAAAACTTCATACTTTCAATGTTTTGTGTGGTATATTTATGATTGAACAGAATGGGACACAGTTGCCAAAGTGGCGTGAGAGAAGTGGTCGTTGCGGTAGAGTCCGGTTCTGGTTTGTAGCGCTGATCGCGGAGTCAAAGTCGGGGCTCCTCGAGGTTATGCGGCGGCATCAGATCATGCCAACCCAGCGCCAGAGAAGACGGGCAGCAACGTAGAGGATGAGCAGGGCGGTCAGGCGTCGAACAATGGCGGGATCGAGCTTGTAGCCCGCCAGCCATGACCCAGCCTGACCGCCGATCAGGACGGCGATGGGCAGCGGCCAATAAGGCGCAGCGAGCGATAAGAGCGCCAGATCCTGCAGCTTCATCAGCTGGCCGACGAGACCCGACAGGGAGTTCGCAAGGATGAACAGGCTGCTAGCGGCGGCGATCTGGCGCGGGCGTCCCCAGCGCATCAGGTAAAGCACCGGCGCGAGGAAGATGCCGCCGCCAATTCCTACAATGCCCGAAAGGAGGCCGATGGCGCCGCCAATGCCAGCCGCGAACAGACTGTGATTGCGGCTTTGAGCGACCGGCTCAAGCGTCGCTGTTTCAGCGCCTTTCTGAAACGCGAGGTGCACCCCTGACAGGAGCAGCGCCCCGCCCAGAAGGCCAATGAAAAGGGTTTCGCTGACCGGGATGCGCCCGCCAATCCATGCGGCGGGAACCGAGGCGGCAAGAAAGGGCATGAGGCGCTTCGGTGACAGGTCGCCCGTGCGCGAAAACCGCCAGACGCCGCCGCTGACGACGATGACATTGCACACAAGCGCAATGGCCGGGAGCACGCGGTAATCCGCCCCGCTCATAACCAGGAGCGCGTTATAGGTCGAGCCGCCGCCGAAGCCGACACTGGCATAGAGCAGCGCCGTGACAAGGAAGGCGGCGAAAAGAACGGGCATACTGATCTTCGGTCCCAGGGTCCGCAGGCGGCTTTCCTATTACCGCCTGGCTGCTCTGTCTCACAGGACAATCATCGCGCCGCCCGTCAGAATATAACTGGTCGCGACCTGATCAATGTCATGCCACCAGACGATGACAGGCAGTATCAACAGCCTGAAATGATTGATGACCTGATGGAAGCGATGTGTGAACGGCTGGGCCGAATTTATCTCCGCGAGCGTGATCTTTCTCGTCACGCATGCGCTGCCGGCGCGTCCGGCTATCCGCACGCGGCTCACGGATCTGATCGGGCGGCGCGCCTATCTCAGCCTTTACAGTCTTGTGTCGCTGACGCTTCTGGCCTGGCTCATCATCGCCGCAGGGCGCGCGCCCTATATTGGGTTTTGGTCCTGGACGCCGGAGCGGGCCTGGCTCGCCAACGGTCTGATGGCCATCGCCCTGTGGCTGGCTGTTTGCGGCGCCGCCATTGCCAATCCGTTCAGCCTCGGCGGACGTGCAGGCAAGGCCTACGATTCATCACGCCCCGGCATTCTGGCGGTGACGCGCCACCCGCTGCTGCTAGCGCTGGTTCTGTGGTCGCTCGCCCATCTCACGGTCAATGGCGATCTCGCGCATATTCTGCTGTTCGGTTCCATGGGCGTCTTTTCCTTGGTCGGCGTGCTCGCAATGGAACGACGGGCCCGCAAGCGCGCGGGGGCCCAATGGCGACAGGTCTCAGCAGGCACGAGCCTTTTCCCCTTTTCCGCGCTGATGACAGGGCAGGCGCGATGGTCTGGTCTTTTGAGCTGGCGTCTGTTGATCGTCCCGGCCGTCTGGGCCGCCATTGTGGTCCTGCATCGCCCGCTCCTCGGCGTATCGCCGCTGCCGCCGCTCTGAGGCGCCGGTCACCGGTATCAACACAGGAATGGAGAGTGACGTGAAGATCGGATTTTATGGACAGATTGAACGGCCGTTTGGAGGCCCTGCCGATGTCACGGTGCCGGATGAGGGCGTCACGGTCACTGCGCTGCGCCGGCTGCTGGCGGAGCGCTACGAGGCCGAGGCCATCCTGGAACGCAGCGTGCGCGCGGCTGTCAATGATGAGATCGTTCTTGATACCCACATCGTCTTCCCGCGCGACACTGTTGAGTTCATGAGCCCGGTTTCCGGCGGCTGAGCATCGCGATGGACGACCTGACCCTCGCTCGCGCGATCCATGTCGCCGCCATCGTTCACTGGATTGGCGGGGTGTCGTTCGTGACGCTGGTGCTCCTTCCGGGCGTACGCAGGCTGGCAGAGCCAGAGGACCGCGCACGCCTGTTCGAGCAGGTCGAAGGCGCGTTCTCATGGCAGGCGAAGATTTCGGTCACACTGGCCGGGGTGGCAGGGTTCTGGATGACCCATCGGATGGACGCCTGGTACCGGTTCCTCGATCCGGGGTTCTGGTGGATGCATGCCATGGTGGTGATCTGGCTTGTCTTCACACTCGTCCTGTTCGTGTTCGAGCCCCTATTCCTGCACAGATGGTTTGCCGAGCGGGCCTTGCGAGCACCCGAAGAGACCATGGCGCTGGTCTGGCGCGGGCATCTTGTCCTCATGACGCTCAGCCTCGTTACCGTGATCGCGTCGGTGCTCGGCGCGCATGGCGCGCTGTACTGAGAGAAATACGATGAGTGACCATGTCCGTGCAGAGCTTGCTTTTGATCCCATCCATGCTGCCGCATGGCTTGATGAGCTTCGCCGGCGCGGCGGCGGGCATGGCGCGCTTGTATCGTTCGAGGGTGTCGTCCGCCCGGTGACGAAGGAGGGCGAGCCGCTCGACCGGCTCGTGCTCGATCATCATCCGCGCATGACGGCGACCTCTCTTGTGCGGATCGCGCATGACGGGGCCGCACGCTTTGATGTGAACGCCGTCTCGGTCGTCCACCGGGCGGGCGCCATGGTGCCTGGTGAGATCATCGTGCTGGTGGCGGTGGCGAGCGACCATCGCCGCGCGGCCTTTCAGTGCGCCGACTATCTGATGGATCGCCTCAAGACGGAGGCTGTGTTCTGGAAACGCGAAGAGGGGCCGTTCGGGACCCGCTGGATCGAGCCTACAAAGAAAGACACCGAGGATCGGGAGAGATGGAATGAAGAAGATGCCGGGGATTGACGAAAACCTTACCTTTTATCCGCTGAACATTGCCGTGCTGACGGTGTCTGACACCCGCAATGAGGACACCGATACGTCCGGCGGCCTCCTGATCGAGAGGGCGAAGGCGGCCGGGCACACGCTGGTCGAGCGCGCCATTGTGAAGGATGAGGTCGCTGATATTCGCGCGGTCGTGACGCGCTGGATCGCCGATCCGGGCATTGATGTGGTCCTCACCACGGGCGGGACCGGCTTTTCCCCGCGCGATGTGACGCCGGAGGCGATCAAGCCGCTGTTCCGTCGTGAGATGGATGGTTTCTCGATCGTCTTTCATCAGGTCAGCCTCGGCACGGTGGGGGTGTCGACGCTTCAGTCGCGCGCCTTTGCCGGGCAGGCGGGCGAGACTTTCATTTTCTGCGTTCCGGGCTCCACCGGCGCCTGTCGCGACGCCTGGGGTTATGTCTTTGCGCTCGAATTCGACAGCCGGTTCAGGCCCTGCTCTCTGGTTGGCCAGATCGAGCGCTATCGGGGGATATGCCCATGACGAAGCTCACCCACCTCGACGGCGAAGGCCGCGTCCACATGGTGGATGTCAGCGACAAGGCCGCGAGCGTGCGCCGCGCCCTGGCGAGCGGGCGCGTGCGGTGTCTGCCCGAAACGCTCGCCATGGTGCGTGAGGGTCGCAGCCCGAAGGGCGCGGTGATCACGACCGCGGAACTCGCCGGCATCATGGCGGCCAAGCGCACCCATGAACTGATCCCGCTCTGCCATCCGCTCGCGTTAGCCAAGGTGGCGGTGACCATCGAGATGGATGACGCCGTGCCGGGTTTCCGGGTCGCGGCGGACGTGCGTCTGACCGGCCAGACGGGCGTCGAGATGGAAGCGCTGACGGCCGTGAGCGTCGCGGCGCTCACGCTCTACGACATGCTGAAAGCGGTCGATAAGGGCATGGTCATCGAGGCCGTCCGGCTTGAGGAAAAGAGCGGTGGAAAATCAGGTGACTGGCGTGCGGAGGCTGAGACGACATGATCGCCTTCGATGAAGCGCTGGCGCGCGTGATTGCCGTCGCGCAGCCGCTCGGTGTTGAGACGGTGCCGTTTGCTCAGGCCTCCGGCCGGGTGCTGGCCGAGGCGGTGACGGCCCGGTTTGCCATGCCGCGCACGGATGTGTCGGCCATGGACGGCTATGCCGTGCGCGAGGCTGAACTTGGCGATCTGCCGTTCAGCTTGCCCGTAGCTGGCGAGGCTGCCGCCGGGTCGCCTCCCGGACAGACGCTGCCAAATCATTCAGCGTTCCGGATTTTCACCGGCGCGCCGGTCCCGGAAGGCGCTGACCGCGTGATCGTTCAGGAGAACACCGAGCGGGACGATGATCGCGTGACCTTCCTGCGCCCTCACGGGGCCGGGCGGAACATCCGCTTGGCAGGGTCCGATTTTCTGGCGGGTGAAGTGCTTGTTCCTGCAGGCGTGCGGCTGGGCTGGCGGGCGCTGACGACAGCGGCGGCGGCGGATCGCGGCGAGCTTGTCGTATATCGCCACCCGCGCGTGGTGATCCTTGCGACGGGCGATGAACTGGCCGCGCCCGGACAGGCATATCAGACACCCGGCGCGATCCCGGAGAGTGTGTCGCCGGGCATCGCGGCCTTTGTGACCGGGCACGGCGGATGTGTGCTGCGTGCGCAGCGCCTGCCGGACACGCCGGACGTCATGGCCGACGCGGCGGAGCGTGCGTTGGCCGATGCCGATCTCGTCATCATGGTTGGCGGCGCGTCGGTCGGTGAGCGGGATTATTCGCGCTTCGTCTTTGGCGCCGCGCCCGACTATGTATTTCCGAAAGTGGCGATCAAGCCGGGCAAGCCGGTCTGGCTGGCCAAGACCGGCGGGCGCCTGGTGATGGGCCTGCCGGGCAATCCGACGTCTGCGCTGGTGACGGCGCGGCTCTTCCTCGCGCCTGTGCTGGTCGGGCTCGGTGGCGGGGATTCAGCCTCGGCTGTCGTCTTCGAGACAGGCCTGTGCGCGGACCCGCTTCCGGCTTGCGGTGATCGGGAAACCTTCCTACGGGCAAGATGGACCGCCGATGGACTCCTGCTTGCGGACTCCCAGGATTCTGGCAGCCAGCGCTCACTGGCCGCCTCCGATGCATTGATCCGCCGACCGCCCGGCGCGCCCGCCCAGTCTGCGGGCGCCGGCGTGATGTTCCTGAGCTTCTGAGATTGCAAAACACAAAGGGAGACTGAGATGACCGACAATGAAAAGATCGTCCGTGACTTCATTGCCGCCTGGTCGCGGCTCGATGTCGATGAGTTGGTGGGCTATTTTGCCGAGGATGGCATCTACCATAACATGCCGTTCAAGCCGGTCCGAGGCCATGCGGCCCTGAAGGCTTTCATCGGTGATTTCATCAAGGACTGGACCGCAACGGACTGGGACATCCTGACCCTTGTCAGCGCCGGTGATACAGTGGTGGCCGAACGGCTGGACCGCACGACGCTCGGTGAACGCGGCGTGGACCTGCCCTGCTGCGGCGTGTTCGAGATGCGTGGCGGCAAGATTGCGGTGTGGCGCGATTACTTCGACATGGCGACCTATACGCGGGGCGCAGCAGGCGGGCAGTGACGTGGCCGGCGCATTTGATCCTTGTCAAACGCTGGCACGGCACCCGTCGAAGCGGGACGAGGTGCGCGCACCCTGCGTCACGCCGCACCGAATCACAGAGCCTGATCGTCCTTCAGCACACAAACGACAAGGATGATCGCCATGCCCTTTGACACGCCGCTCGCAGAGGAAATCTGGGACAAGAAATACCGCTTCCGCTCTGATTTGGGTGAAGATGCCGACCTCGCCGCCACGCTTGACCGTGTTGCCGATGCAGTGGCGAAGGCGGAGAAGCCTGCAAATCGCAAGGTCTGGCGCACGCGGTTCCGCGAGGCGCTGAGCGATTTCCGCTTCATTCCTGCGGGGCGGATTCTGGCCGGCGCAGGCACGGCGCGCAATGTGACACTGTTCAACTGCTTCGTCATGGGCTCGATCCCCGACAGCCTGCCGGGCATCTTCGAGCATCTGCGCGAAGCGGCCATCACCATGCAGCAGGGCGGCGGCGTCGGCATGGATTTCTCGACCATCCGTCCCTCGGGCGCGCCAGTGATGGGCGTCGGCGCGCAGGCCTCCGGGCCGCTCTCCTTCATGGACACGTGGGATGCCATGTGCCGGACGATCATGTCGGCGGGGCAGCGGCGCGGCGCGATGATGGGATGCCTGCGCATCGATCATCCCGACATTGAGGCCTTCATCGACGCCAAGCGCGACGGCGCGCGCTTTCGCAACTTCAATCTCTCGGTGCTCGTGACCGACGATTTCATGGCGGCATTGGAGAAGGATTGCGACTGGACGCTGCGCTTCGATGACCAGCCTTACCGCACACTGCCGGCGCGTGATCTGTGGGACCGGCTGATGCAGGCGACTTATGACGCCGCTGAGCCGGGGGTAATCTTTGTCGACCGCGTGAACACGCTGAACAACCTCGCAGACATCGAGACCATCAGCGCGTCCAACCCTTGCGGAGAGCAGATGCTGCCGCCCTATGGCGCCTGCCTGCTCGGATCGATCAATCTGGCGCGGCTGGTCGCAGCACCGTTCGAGGCCGGGGCGGGGATTGACGAGAATGAGCTTGAACAGTTGACAGAGACTGCGATCCGCTTTCTCGACAATGTCATCGACATTTCACGCTATCCGCTGGAGGCGCAGGCGTCTGAAGCGCGCGCCAAGCGGCGGATCGGCCTTGGGATCACAGGCCTTGCTGACGCGCTGATCTTCTGCGGTGCGGCCTATGGGTCGGACGCAGCCGTAGCGTTGACGGAAAGCTGGATGGGCACGATCAAACGCGCAGCCTATCGCGCTTCGGCGCGGCTGGCGGCGGAGAAGGGGGCCTACCCGCTCTATGACAAGGCCGTTCTCAACCGTCCCAATCTTGAGACGCTTGATGAGGAAACCCGCGCGCTGATTGCCGAGCATGGTCTGCGCAATGGCTGCCTGACCTCCATTGCGCCGACGGGCACGACTTCGCTGCTCGCGGACAATGTGTCTTCAGGGGTCGAGCCGGTTTTTGCCTTCTCCTATTCACGCAAGGTGCGCCAGGCGGATGGCTCAAGTGTGGAGGAACCCGTCACCGACTATGCCCTTCGGGTCTGGCACCGACTGCACGGGGAGCTTGCGCCGCCCGAAGACGTGTTCGTCAGCGCGCAGACCCTGACGCCGCAGGATCATCTGCGCATGCAGGCCTGTGCGCAGCGCTTCATCGACAGCTCCATATCAAAAACGGTGAACTGCCCGGCGGATATCAGCTTCGAAGCGTTCAAGACTGTCTACCTTGAGGGCTATCGGCTCGGCTGCAAGGGGCTGACGACTTATCGCCCGAATTCGATCACGGGATCGGTGCTGTCGGTCTCTGAAAAACCGGCTCCGGCCTCTGAAGACGACAAACCGCTGACGCCGCGCGCACGTCGCCTCGAAGGGGCGACCTACAAACTGAAATGGCCGCCGAGCGCGCATGCGGTCTATGTCACGATCAATGACGCCAATGACGCCGATGACGGCCAGGGCCCGCGCCCGTTCGAGATCTTTGTCAATTCAAAGAACATGGACCATTATCCGTGGACGCTGGCGCTGACCCGCATGATTTCGGCTGTGTTCCGGCGCGGCGGCGATGTCGGCTTCGTCGCCGAGGAACTGCAGGCTGTGTTTGATCCCCACGGCGGCACCTTCATGGACGGGCGTTATGTGCCGTCGCTGCCGGCCGCCATCGGCCGGATCGTTGCCGAGCATCTCGGTGAGGCTGGCGAATTGCAGCCCGCACGAGCGAGCGCCTCGGATGCCGCGTGCTGTCCGAAATGCGGCCAGAAATCACTGATCCGCAAGGAGGGCTGTGACACCTGCCTTGATTGCGGCCACTCGAAATGCGGCTGAGGCCGTGAAAGGAAAGCACCATGGCGACCAGCGCCGAACAGATACGCGGCTATAAGGGACCGGCCCTTTTCAGCCTGGGCCTGCGACCCTTCTTCCTCTTCGGGGCGATCTGGTCGGCGATCGCCGTACCGCTCTGGATCGTCACCTATGCGCTGGGGCCGGACGCTCTGCCGGTGGAGGCGGGGCTCGTCTTCCATGTACATGAGATGGTGTTTGGCTATGGCTCGGCCATTGTGGCGGGGTTCCTTTTGACCGCTGTGCCGAACTGGACCGGGCGGCTGCCGGTCTGCGGCGGGCCGCTGATAGCGCTGGTGGCGCTCTGGGTCGCCGGGCGGGCGGCCATGCTGTTCCAGCCGGGTCCGGTCTGGCTGCCGGGCGTGATCGAGAGCGCTTTCCTCGTGGCCTTTGCATGTCTCGTCTGGCGAGAGGTGATTGCCGGGAAGAACACGCGAAACCTCAAGGTTGCCGGCGCGGTGAGCGTGCTGGCACTGGCCAATATTGGCTTTCACTGGATGAGTGTTACATCGGGCGGCCTGCCGCAAGTTGCGATCCGGACGGGGCTTGCTGCGCTTCTGTTCCTCATCCTGCTGATCGGCGGGCGTATCACGCCGAGCTTTACACGCAACTGGCTCGGCAAGCAGGGCGGGGCAATGCCGGCGCCGTTCGGCCGCTTCGATGGGGCAGCGCTGATCCTATCGCTTGCCGCTCTGGCGGGCTGGGCCCTGTTCGACGGCGCGCCAGTCGCGTCAGCGCTGCTCGTGGGCGCGGGTGTCTTGAATTTTGCACGCCTTGCCCGCTGGCAGGTGCAGCGCACGCTCGCTGAACCGCTCGTGACCATCCTGCATGTCGGCTACGCCTGGGCGGCGGTGGCACTGCTGCTGCTTGGCCTGAGCGGTTTGTTTCCGGCCGTCATCCCGCGGGTGGCGGGCGTTCACGCGGTCGGCGCGGGCGCGATTGGTGTGATGACGCTGGCCGTCATGACGCGGGCGAGCCTCGGCCATACCGGGCATGTGTTGAAAGCCGGAGCGGGGACAGTCTTGATCTATGCCCTCGTCAATCTGGGCGCGCTGGCGCGGGTTGCCGCGCCGTTTCTCGAATATCCAGTGCAGGTGCACGCCAATCATGTCGCGAGTGCCCTCTGGGCAGGCGCGTTCGCGGTTTTCGCCATTGTCTATGGGCCGAGACTGCTGGCGCCGAGGCCCGGCCGCGCGGCTTGACCCGTCAGCGGCATTGACTTGACGATCATCAATCGCATGCCACTGGCCCGTCAAAGACAGCCCGGACGGTGTGGCCTAGCGTGGCTTCAATTCGCTCCGAGCCGTTCCGCCTAAAGCGCGTCCTCCCCGCGCCATGGCGGCCCGGCCGTGGGTGGCAGGGGAAACCCTGCCGCCTCCCGTGCTTGGAAAGGAGCCTTGCGATGACACACACCGGCGCTATTGCGGCGGATGCCTTCGGGCGCAGGTTCCGCTATTTGCGGCTTTCGGTGACGGAAGTCTGCAATTTCCGTTGCACCTATTGCCTTCCCGACGGGTATCGCAAGTCCGGCCCGATGGATTTCCTGCGCCCTGATGAAGTGGATCGGCTGGTGCGCGCGTTTGCCCAGCTCGGTATCCGCAAGTTGCGCCTGACTGGTGGCGAGCCGACGGTGCGCAAGGATGTGACACAGCTCATCGCCCGCGTGTCAGCTCAGCCGGGCATCGACAAGATTGCGCTCACCACGAATGGCTGGAACCTCGTCCGGAATGTGGATGAATGGGTGGCGGCGGGTCTGACCAACCTTAATGTCAGTGTTGATGCACTGGACCGCGACGCATTTCATCGGATCACGGGACACGACAGGCTGGGGGATGTGCTTCAGGGCATAGATCGCGCCATGGCCTTGCCACTAAAGGCGGTGAAGATGAATGCCGTGCTGTTGCGCGACGGGCTGGACGATGATTTTTCGGCCTGGACCGAATTTGTCCGGGAGCGTCCTGTCGCGGTGCGCTTTATCGAGCTGATGCGCACCGGCGACAACAAGGCCTTTTTCGAGGACCAGCATGTCAGTGGCGCTGTGCTGCGTCAGTGGCTTGAGTCCCGTGGATGGACCCCGAAGGCGCGGGGTGTTGATGATGGACCGGCCATCGAATTTACGCATCCGGATCATGTCGGACGGATCGGACTGATCGCCCCTTATTCGCCCGGCTTTTGCGATGGCTGCAACCGGTTGCGCGTGACAGCGCGCGGACAATTACGGCTTTGCCTGTTCGGCCAGGGCGGACGCCCATTGCGCGATCTGCTTCAGGCAGACGATCAGTGTGAAATGCTCAAGGCCCGGATCGTCGAGGCGCTGACCTTCAAGCCGGCAGCGCACGGTCTGCACGGCGCCAATCCTGGCGATACGAGGAACCTCGCCCAGACGGGTGGTTAGAGCATCTTTGTCTGGTCGAGGACGCCCTGCTGACGCTCAGTGTACGCCTTGCCCATCGTGTTGCGATCCTGCGAGTAGTGATTGTCGATCAGCGGGCTTGGCCTGGCCAGCCGTACCAGTGCGGCAACATTGCTGAAGCCGACATGCGCGCCGTCGACGCTGACGCCCTTGTCAGAGAGTTTGGAGAAGGCGCGGGAGAGATTTTCCGGGGTCATGCCAAGCAGAGCGGCGAGCACGCGTTTTTCATGCGGCAGGGTGATTTCATCCCTGTCACCCTGACGCGCCCGCTGGGTGAGCAGGTAGTTTGCCAGCCGCTCTGTCGAATCGCGCAGCTTGTGATTCTTGATCGAACGCACAAGACCGCGATAGCAACCGGCCAACTCTTCAGACACCGCAAAACCGAAAACCGGATTCTGCTTCATGCTGCTGCGCAGTGACTCGCCGGGGACCATCAAAATCTCCGAGCGTTCGAGCGTGACCGCGCTCATCAGTGCGTCAGATTCAAGCACCACGGCGGCGAGAATAAAGGTGGAGACCGGTCGCAGGATGGCCAGTGTGGTGTCCTTTGACTTCCAGCCCGCGCCAAGCTCGACCGCCCCTTCCAGCAGAATATAGAGAAAGTCGACCGGGTCGCCTTCCATCAGCAGTGTTGTATTCGCCGGAAAACGCTGGAGGAACGCGCCGTTCATCGCTGTATTGAACGTCGCATCGTCAGCGCTTCTGAAAAATGATGTGTGTCTGACGCGTTCAGCGTCTGCATTTCGTATGGGCATGCGTCCTCCGGAGACGCTGGACGATGATCCAGTGCGTGAATTTCAACGCCGTACGATTGAGGCGAATCTGGTTCGACTGTCAAACGCCGCTTGATAATTGTCAAGCGCGGTCGTTCAAATGTCGTACGTGGAAGAGGCGACGATCAGGCTCTCACAGCAGCTTCGTCACCCCACAGAAGATTGATTTCAAACGCCGCGCCTCAGCGAACATCGGACAAGCTGCCGCTTCACAAATATCAAGGCGGCACTGTCAGAGCCGCGCCATGCATGCCCCATCAAGTCTCAGCCGTACTGATGGGGTAACATGTCGATCACACGGACGCAGAATGCAAAAGGGGCCGGAGCTGCGCTCGGGCTCAGCACGTTTGCCTTTACCGTCTGCTTCGCTGTCTGGACGATCTTTTCGATCATTGGTGTACAGATCAAACAGGAACTCGGTCTGACCGAAAGCCAGTTCGGCCTGCTGGTGGCGACGCCGGTTCTCACCGGCTCGATCAGCCGCATGTTTCTAGGCGTCTGGGCTGAGCAGTATGGCGGCCGGGTCCTGCTTCCAATCCAGATGCTGATCACGGCGGTCTGCGTCTGGCTGCTGACATCTGCTGACAGCTACCCGCTTTTCCTGATCGCTGCGCTTGGGCTTGGCCTGGCTGGTGGGTCCTTCATCATTGGCGTCTCCTATGTTTCCCGTTGGTTTTCCAAGGACAACCAAGGAACGGCATTGGGCATCTTCGGTGCCGGCAATGTTGGCGCAGCGGTCACAAACTTCGCTGCACCCTTCCTAGTGGTTGCCATTGGTTGGGAAGGCACCGCACGGATCTACGCCATCGTCCTCGCAGTGACGGCTGTGCTGTTCTATCTTCTGGCGAAGACCGACCCGGTCCACGAGGAACGCCGCAGGTCCGGCCAAGGTCCGGTATCCACCGGCGCCCAGCTGGAGCCTTTGAAGAACATCCAGGTCTGGCGCTTTGCGACCTACTACTTCTTTGTCTTCGGCGCGTTCGTCGCTTTGGCCAGCTTCCTGCCACGCTACTATGTCGGCGCCTACGGGCTGGAGCTGACCATGGCGGGCGTCTTCGCCGGGCTCTACTCGCTCCCCGGATCGATCTTCCGCGCCTTTGGCGGCTGGATGTCGGACAAGTGGGGCGCCCGCTTCGTGATGTATCTGACCTTCATCGTGTCGCTGATCGTGCTCTTCATCATGAGCTATCCTGAGACCAGCTATATCGTGTCCGGGATCGAAGGGCCCATCGAGTTCAATTTCGGCCTGTCGGTTGGGTTCTTCGTGGCGCTGACCGTGATTCTTGGCTTTGTCATGAGCCTCGGCAAGGCGGCCGTCTACAAGCACATCCCGGTCTATTATCCACACCATGTCGGCTCAGTCGGCGGCCTCGTCGGCATGATCGGAGGCCTCGGCGGCTTCTTCCTGCCAATCTCGTTCGGCGTACTGCTCGACCTTACCGGCGTCTGGACGGCCCCCTTCATGCTGATGTTCGTGCTCGTCGCCGTCTCGACGATCTGGATGCACGTCGCGATCCGCAGGATGGAGCGCCGCAGACACCCAGCGCTCGCAAACGAGAAGTGGCTGTCCGACATTCCGGACGCCCCGCACCCGAAACCAGAATCTGACGTAGAGCCCGTTCCAGCGTCAGCGCGACCGGTGAGCTGAACAACCAGGGCGGCGCGGCCGAGCCTCGCGCCGACCCATCCAAAGCAAATTCCCTTGAGGAGCAGATCCATGACCCAAGCAAGACCAGCCCCGAGACATGTTCTCGCCGACTGGCGTCCTGAAGAGGACCAGTTCTGGCAGACCAGCGGCAAGAAAATCGCCAGTCGCAATCTCTGGATTTCCATTCCTGCGCTGCTGTTGGCCTTCTCGGTCTGGATGGTCTGGTCGGTTGTTGTCGCCAAGATGCCGGCCATCGGCTTCGATTTCACGGTCGACCAGCGCTTCTGGCTTGCCGCTTTGCCGGGGCTCTCGGGCGCAACGCTGCGGATATTCTACAGCTTCATGATTCCGATCTTCGGCGGGCGTCTTTGGACAACCCTGTCGACGGCCTCGCTCCTCGTGCCTGCCATGGGCATCGGCATGGCGATCCAGAACCCCGAGACCCCGTTCATGGTCTTCATGCTGCTGGCGCTCGCCTGCGGGTTCGGCGGCGGCAACTTTGCCTCTTCCATGGCGAACATCGCCTATTTCTATCCGAAGAAGGAGAAGGGCAACGCCCTCGCGCTGAATGCGGGTCTGGGCAATCTCGGCGTCAGCGTCATGCAGTTCCTGGTGCCGATCGTCATCACCATGGGCGTGTTTGGCGCGCTTGGCGGTGAACCGCAAACGCTCGCCGATGGTTCCAAGCTCTGGCTGCAGAATGCCGGTTTTGTCTGGGTGCCCTTTATCATCGCGTCGACCCTGGCGGCCTGGTTCGGCATGAACGACATCGCTTCGGCCAAGGCATCCCTCGCTGACCAACTCTCGATCCTGAAGCGTACCCAGAACTGGATAATGTGCATTCTTTATACCGGCACGTTCGGCAGCTTCATTGGCTATGCCGCCGGTTTCCCCCTGCTCATCAAAACCCAGTTCCCGGACGTTAACGCGCTGTCGTTTGCCTTCCTTGGTCCCCTTGTTGGTGCGCTTTCTCGGGCCGGAACGGGCTGGGTGTCTGACAAATGGGGTGGCGGGCGCGTCACCTTCTGGGTGTTCGTTGGCATGATCGTCGCGGTGTTCGGCGTGCTGCAATTCCTTCCCTCGGGTGGTGAGGGCGGCAATTTCTGGGGCTTCTTTGCCTGCTTCATGGCGCTTTTCTTCCTGACGGGCGTTGGCAACGCTTCGACCTTCCAGATGATCCCCTCGATCATGCGTAAGGAAATCAATCGTTTGATGCCGGGCATGGATGCGGCGTCGAAGCTCAAGACCGCCGAACGCGAGAGCGCCGCGATCATTGCCTTCACCAGCGCGATCGCCGCCTATGGCGCGTTCTTCATCCCCAAAGCCTACGGCACGTCGATCTCCATGACCGGCGCTCCGAATGGCGCGCTGTGGGGCTTCCTCATCTTCTACGTGGTCTGCCTCGCGCTGACCTTCCTTGTCTACACCCGCCGCGGTGGCCTGCTCTTTGACGTTGAGCGGGCGTCAAAGTCAGCCGTTGCCTGACCCGATCTCAGAAGGATAACCGACATGAGCCATACACTCGACAGACTGACCTTCTTCAGGCGGCAGACCGAGACTTTCTCCAAGGGGCACGGTGTCCTCAACGATGAGGACCGGACCTGGGAGGAGGCCTACCGGAACCGCTGGCGCCACGACAAGATCGTGCGCTCCACCCACGGGGTGAACTGCACCGGATCCTGCTCCTGGAAGATCTACGTCAAGGGCGGCATCGTCACCTGGGAAACCCAGCAGACCGATTATCCGCGCACACGCGACGACCTGCCGAACCATGAGCCGCGCGGCTGTTCGCGCGGGGCGAGCTATAGCTGGTATCTCTATTCCGCCAACCGCGTGAAATATCCCCTGATCCGCGCACGCTTGCTGAAGAGCTGGCGCGAGGCGCGCAAGACGATGACGCCGGTGGCCGCCTGGAAGTCGATCCAGGACAATCCGGCCAAGCGTCTCGATTACACCGCCAAACGCGGAATGGGCGGGTTCGTGCGGGCGAAATGGGACGAAGTGAATGAGATCATCGCGGCCGCCAATGCCCATACTGTCAAGCAATGGGGGCCTGACCGTGTGTTCGGCTTCTCGCCCATCCCCGCCATGTCCATGGTGTCTTACGCCGCCGGCGCGCGTTACCTGCAACTGATCGGCGGAGTGACGGGCTCCTTCTATGACTGGTATTGCGACCTGCCGCCGGCAAGCCCCCAGACCTGGGGCGAGCAGACCGATGTTGCCGAAAGCGCTGACTGGTACAATTCGAACTTCCTGATCCTCTGGGGCTCGAACGTGCCCCAGACGCGCACGCCGGATGCGCACTTCTACACCGAGGCGCGCTACAAAGGCGTCAAGTCCGTCGTGATCTGCCCGGACTATTCGGAAGCCTCGAAATTCTCCGATCTCTGGCTGGCGGCCAAGCAGGGCACCGACGCCGCGCTCGGCATGGCCTTCGGACATGTGATCCTGACCGAGTATCACCGCGACCGCGAGGTGCCCTATTTCCGCGACTATGCGCGCCAGTACACCGACCTCCCTTTGCTTGTGCGCCTTGTGCCGCAGGAAGACGGATATGTACCAGAACGCCTCCTGCGCGCTTCCGATTTCGACAAGTCCCTTGGCGAGGACGCCAATCCCGACTGGAAAACGGTGGCTATTGACGAGACAACCGGCAAGGTCGTCGTGCCGAACGGCTCGATCGGCTTCCGCTGGGGCGACAAGGGCAAGTGGAACCTTGAGGAGCGCGAAAGCGGCGGGGCCGAAACGAAGCTCCGGCTCGGCCTGAAAGGCGCCGAGGACGAAGTGGCCAGCGTTCGCTTCCCATACTTCGCCAACACTGCCTCAAACGGGTTTGCGTCCACCGATCACCCGGATGTCCTGACCCGGAACATCCCGGTCAAAAAGATGAAACTGACGGACGGCACCGAAACGCTGGTCGCCTGTGTCTACGACTTGCTGATGGCCAATTACGGCGTCGATCAGGGTTATGGCGGAGAACATCTCGCGGGCTCCTATGACGATATGGAGCCATACACGCCCGCCTGGGCCGAGGCGATCACCACTGTCACGCGAGAGAACATCATCGCCACCGCACGGGGGTTCGCCACCAATGCCGAGAAGACCAATGGCAAGTCCATGGTCATCATCGGCGCGGGGATGAACCACTGGTACCATATGGACATGAACTACCGCGCGGTGATCAATATGTTGATCTTGTGCGGCTGTATCGGACAGTCCGGTGGCGGCTGGTCACACTATGTCGGTCAGGAAAAGCTCCGCCCACAGACGGGTTGGGCACCGCTCACCTTCGCGACCGACTGGGTGCGCCCGCCGCGCCAGCAGAACTCGACCTCCTTCTTCTATGCGCACACCGATCAGTGGCGCTACGAGACAGTTCCGGTCGGCGAAATTCTCTCACCCACCGCAGAAGCGGGCGACTGGGCCGGCAGCTTCATCGACTACAATGCCAAGGCCGAGCGCATGGGCTGGCTGCCGTCGGCCCCTGCGCTGAAGACCAACCCGCTGGACGTGGCGGCGAAAGCCAAAGCAGCGGGACAGGAGCCAAAGGACTATGTCGCGTCGGCGCTCAAATCCGGCGAGCTGGAAATGTCCTGCATGGACCCGGACGACCCCCACAACTGGCCGCGCAATATGTTTGTCTGGCGCTCCAACCTGCTCGGCTCTTCCGGCAAGGGACACGAGTATTTCCTCAAGCACCTGCTCGGCACCGATCATGGTATTCAGGGCAAGGATCTTGGCGAAATGGGCCATGACAAGCCGCGAGATATTGCGTGGCACGATGAAGCGCCGCGCGGAAAGCTCGACCTGCTCGTGTGCATCGATTTCCGCATGTCCACGACAGCCGTTTATTCCGATATCGTGCTGCCGACGGCCACATGGTATGAGAAGAACGATCTCAACACGTCCGACATGCACCCCTTCATCCACCCCCTGGGCGCGGCGGTAGACCCGGCCTGGGAAAGCCGGTCGGACTGGGAGATCTTCAAGGGGATCGCCAAAATCTTCTCCGAAGTCGCCCCTGAAGTGCTCGGCGAAGAAACCGATGTTGTCTTGACGCCGATCCAGCATGACAGCCCGGGCGAGCTCGCCCAGACCCATGGCGTGAAGGACTGGTACAAGGGCGAGTGCGAACCGATCCCAGGCAAGACCATGCCGCAAGTGGTACCTGTCACGCGCGACTACAGCCAGATCTACGCCAAGTTCACCTCGCTCGGGCCGCTCATGGACAAGCTCGGCAATGGCGGCAAGGGCATTGGCTGGAACACGCAGCATGAGGTTGACAAGCTCGCTTCGCTGAACGGCGCGGTGCTTGATGACACGGTTTCGAAGGGGCGGCCGAAGATCGAGACCGACATCGATGCCTGCGAGACCATCCTGATGCTCGCGCCGGAAACCAATGGCGAGGTTGCGGTCAAGGCCTGGGAGGCGCTGGAAGTCCAGACCGGACGCGAGCACACCCATCTTGCCCGTCCGAAGGAAGACGAGAAGATCCGCTTCCGCGACATCGTCGCCCAGCCGCGCAAGATCATTACCTCGCCGATCTGGTCGGGGATCGAGAGCGAGCATGTCAGCTACAATGCCGGTTACACAAACGTCCACGAGCTGATCCCATGGCGCACGCTGACCGGACGTCAGCAGCTCTACCAAGATCATGAGTGGATGCGGGCATTTGGTGAGACGCTGGTGGTCTACAAGCCGCCGGTCGACCTGAAGACGCTGCATGTGAAGGGCGACAAGCCGAACGGCAATCCGGAGATCACACTCAACTTCATCACGCCGCACCAGAAATGGGGCATCCACTCGACCTATACCGATAACCTCCTGATGCTGACGCTCAATCGCGGGGGCCCGGTTGTCTGGGTGTCGGAGACCGACGCCAAGCGGGCCGATATCGTCGACAATGACTGGGTCGAGGTCTTCAATGCCAATGGCGCGCTGACGGCGCGGGCGGTTGTCTCCCAGCGCATCCGTGAAGGCACGATCTTCATGTATCACGCCCAGGAGAAAATCGTGAATACGCCGGGATCGGAGATCACCGGCAAGCGGGGCGGCATCCACAATTCCGTCACCCGCGCAATCCTGAAACCCACGCACATGATCGGCGGCTACGCGCAGCTTGCCTATGGTTTCAACTATTACGGCACGGTCGGATCGAACCGCGACGAGTTCATCATTTTGCGGAAGATGAACAAGGTCGACTGGCTCGAAACCCCCGCGGCTCAACTGGAGGGCGCACAATGAAAATCCGTGCACAGATCGGCATGGTCCTGAATCTCGACAAATGCATCGGGTGCCACACCTGTTCGGTGACCTGCAAGAATGTCTGGACCAGCCGCGACGGCGTCGAATACGCCTGGTTCAACAATGTCGAGACCAAGCCCGGCATCGGCTATCCCAAGGACTGGGAAAACCAGAAGCGCTGGAACGGCGGTTGGCGGCGCAAGAAGAATGGCCGGATCGAGCCGAAAATGGGCGCCAAATGGCGCATCCTCGCCAAGATCTTCGCCAATCCGGACCTGCCCGAGATCGACGATTATTACGAACCGTTCGACTTCGACTATGCCCACCTTCAGACCGCGCCGGAAATGAAGGCGTTTCCGACCGCCCGCCCGCGCTCCAAGATCACCGGCGAGCGGATGGAAAAGATCGAATGGGGCCCGAACTGGGAGGAAATCCTCGGCGGGGAATTCGAGCACCGCAGCGCGGACTATAATTTCGAGGGCGTCGAGAAGGCGATCTACGGTGCCTTCGAAGAAACCTTCATGATGTATCTCCCGCGTCTCTGCGAGCACTGCCTCAACCCGACCTGTGTGGCGGCCTGTCCTTCCGGAGCGATCTACAAGCGTGAGGAGGACGGGATCGTCCTGATTGATCAGGACAAGTGCCGCGGCTGGCGGATGTGCGTGTCGGCCTGTCCCTACAAGAAGGTCTATTACAACTGGGAGAGCGGCAAGTCCGAGAAGTGCACCTTCTGTTATCCGCGCATGGAAGTCGGCCAGCCGACCGTGTGTTCGGAAACCTGCGTCGGGCGCATTCGCTATCTCGGCGTTCTGCTCTATGACGCCGACCGGATCGAGGCGGCGGCGAGCACCCCGGACGAGCACGACCTGTATCAGGCGCAGCTTGACGTCTTCCTTGACCCGAACGACCCCAAAGTGATCGCGCAGGCCCGTGCTGACGGCGTTCCGGAAGCCTGGCTTCACGCCGCCCAGCACAGCCCGGTCTACAAGATGGCGATGGAGTGGAAGGTGGCCTTTCCGCTTCACCCGGAATACCGCACCCTGCCAATGGTCTGGTATGTGCCGCCACTCTCGCCGATCCAGTCGGCCCTGGCGGCAGGCGCGCTGGAGACCGACTCGGAGATGCCGGATGTCGCCTCGATGCGCATCCCGGTGCGCTATCTCGCCAACCTCCTCACGGCCGGCAAGGAAGAGCCCATCGTGGCCGCGCTCGAGCGGATGATGGCGATGCGCAAATACATGCGGGCCAACTCTGTCGAGGGCGTCATCGATCATCCGACAGCCGAGCGTGTCGGCCTGACCGCGCGCCAGATCGACGAAATGTATCGCTACATGGCGATCGCCAATTACGAGGACCGGTTCGTCATTCCGACAACGCACCGCGAGACCAGCGAAGATGCTTACGGCCTCCGCGGCGGTTGCGGCTTCACCTTCGGCAATGACTGCTCGGGAGGACGCACGGAACTCGGCCTGTTCGGCAAGGACAAGCGGCCGCGCGCCAAGACCAAGACACCATTGGAGGCCTGACCCATGGCTATGACCTATCGCGCCCTGTCGCGCCTTCTCTCCTATCCTGAAGCCCAGCTGCAGGACGAAGCTCACCTCTGCGTCGATGTGATCGGCGGGGAGGGCCTCGTGCCGGAGCGGATCGTCGGCTCGCTTGGCAAGCTGGCCCAAGAGATTGCCACCAGCGATCTCTATGCTGCCCAAGCGAGATATGTCGATCTGTTCGACAGGACACGGAGTGTGTCACTGCACCTCTACGAACACGTCCACGGTGAGAGCCGTGAGCGGGGGCCGGCCATGGTGGGGCTCATTGAACTCTACCGGACGCACGGCCTGGAAATGGAGGTCAGCGACCTGCCGGATTATCTGCCGGTGTTCCTCGAGTTCTTGTCCATCCTGCCGGACGATGAAGCCGCCTCGCTGATCGGCGAGGCAGCCCATGTCCTCGAAGCGATTGCTGAGCGCCTCAAAAAGCGTGGGAGTCTCTACCGTGCCGTGTTCGGAGCGCTTCTCGCCATTTCCGACCGCCCGGCAGACCGCGCAGCGGTCGAGGGGCTGCTGGCCATCCAGGATGACGATCCCAATGATCTCGAAGCCCTTGATGCCGCGTGGGAAGAGGAGGCGGTGACCTTCGGCCCCGGCACGACCAGCGATGGCTGTCCGAAGGCGCAGGCCATGCTCAACACGATGCAGGGGGGGCGGTCATGAATCGCGCGGTCTCTGTCTGGCTTTCGGGCGTTGCAGCGTTCGCGTTCGTCCTTCCGGCAGCCGCGCAGGACAGCGCGCCGACTGTCAAGCCGATCCTCGATCTCAGGCTGAGAGCCGAGCAGGTCAATCAGGATGGGCTTGACGACACCACCGCGCTCACCCTTGCGGGCAGGTTCGGTGCCGAGGCGCAGTTCGGCAATGGCTGGAGCGCGCTGATTGAAGGCGAAGCGGTCGGTCATCTCACCGATGATTTCTCCGATACGGTCGATGCCATGCCGGGCAAGGCCGTGATCGCAGACCCGGAAGCCTTCGAACTCAACCGTCTTCAGATCGCCTGGAAGGGCGAGGAGGCGAGTGCCACGCTTGGCCGTCAGCGGATCATCTTTGATGATGCCCGTTTTGTCGGCAATGTCGGCTTCCGCCAGAATGAGCAGACGTTCGATGCCTTGAGGCTTGGTTTCTCAGGGCTGGAAAATGTGACTGCCGAGTATGTCTATATCGACAAGGTGCACCGCATCTTCGGGGACGAAAGCCCGATGGGCGAGTTCGAGAGCGACTCTCATATTGTGCGCGTCGGGGTCGAGACCGCGGTAGGCAGTTTTGTGGCAACCGGCCTTTTCCTAAACTTCGAAGAGTCGGCCGCCGCCTCGGGACAGACGCTCGCTCTGGGTTGGTCGGACTCCTGGGAACTCGAGGCCGGAACGCTGGGCCTGAATGCGCGGTTCGCGCTTCAGAGCGAATATGACGGACGAGGACCAGCCCAAGACCTTGGCTATCAGTCCTATGGCGCGAGTCTCGCGCGCGGCGATCTGACCTTCGTCGGTGGCATGGAAATCCTCGAAGGCGCGGACGGGCGCGGCTTTGCAACGCCGCTCGCAACCTTGCACGCCTACCAGGGCTGGGCGGATGTGTTCCTGACCACGCCGGCGGCGGGGATTCGCGACCTCAGCATCGGCACCAAGGGAGGCGGTCTCGATCTGATCGACGGTGCAAAGCCCGCCAACTGGGCCGTCATCTATCACGACTTCGACAGTGACAATGGCCGGTTGTCATACGGCTCCGAACTCGATGCGGTGTTCCGCATGCCGATCAGCGACCGGCTGACCTTCGAGGCAAAGGGCGCCGTCTTTAGCGGCGAGGACACCGGCCCTGCGGACAGGACGAAATTCTGGCTGGCGCTAAAAGCGCGCTTCTAGCCCGGCAATCATAGGAGGCCAGACATGGCACAGGAACACGTGACAACACTCGCAACAGCCGGCTGGTTCGACCAGGCCATGTTCGGCTATTACCCCTATATCGCGCTGGCGGTGCTCGCCATCGGATCCGTCCTGCGGTTCGACCGCGAACCTTACACATGGCGCTCCGGCTCCTCGCAACTGTTGCGACGCAAGCAACTCATGTTCGGATCGGTGCTGTTCCACGTCGGTGTGCTGATCATATTCGCAGGACACTTCATCGGGCTGCTGACGCCAATCGAGGTGTTTGATGCGGTCGGCATCAGCCATGGCGCCAAGCAGGTGCTCGCCATCGTCGCAGGCGGCATCGCCGGGATGATGGCGATACTCGGCGCGCTGATCCTTTTGCACCGGCGCCTGTTCGATCCGCGCATTCGCGCCACGTCCAGCTTCGGTGATACGGCGATCCTGGCGCTCCTGACGGCGCAGCTCGCCCTTGGTCTGTCCACCATTCCGCTCTCGTCGCAACATCTCGACGGATCGGAAATGGTCAAGTTCATGTCCTGGGCGCAGAGCATTTTTACCTTCCAGCCCGGTGCGGCCAACTATGTCACGGACGTGCACTGGATCTTCAAGGCGCACCTTATCCTTGGCCTGACCATCTTCCTCGTCTTTCCCTTCACCCGCCTTGTCCACATGCTCTCGGCGCCGGTCTGGTACATGGGGCGCCGGGGCTGGCAACTTGTCCGTACTCGCCGCGACATCAGTGGTGACAAAGCGAAGGCGGCCGCCACGGCGGCGCGGAGGGCGTCATGACGTCTGCCCGCGCCGTCTTCCACGGAGTTGAGATGCCCGAAAGCCTTCTGGCCACCGAGCTTCAGAACCATCAGGCGTCGTCACTGTCGGACGCCCGCGCGCTGGCAGGCCGGGCGCTGGCGGCAAAGGCCGTCCTGCTGGCCCGGGGACGTGAGCTGGGCCTTGTTGCCGAGCCCGAGCGCAATGGTGACGGGCAGGAGGAAACACCGGAGGAAGCCCTGATCCGGGCCGTGCTCAGTGAGGAGGTTGAGGCCGAGCCGCCATCTCAGGCGGCGATCCGCGCGGTCTATGATGGCGCCCCGGAGGGCTTTCGCTCGCCGCCGCTGCTGGAGGCCTCGCATATCCTGATCGCGCCGACTGAGCCAAACCCGCAAGCCTGGGAGGCGGCCCGCCTCGAAGCGCTGGCCCTGATTGCAAATCTGACCGGCAAACCATCTGAGTTTGCCCGCGTGGCGGCCAGCCGGTCGGCCTGTCCGTCGGCATCGGAAGGCGGCAGCCTCGGTCAGCTTGGCCCCGGCGACGTCCTCCGGGTCATCTGGGACGCGCTGGTCGATATGGATATCGGCGCGATTGGCGCTCAGCCCGTCGCCAGCGAGCATGGCTGGCATGTCCTGCGACTGGACCACCGCTCGGATGGCGAACGGCTGCCCTTCGACTATGTCCGCCCGCACATTGCCATGCAGCTCGAAGCGCGTGCCTGGACACAGGCGGCTGCCGTCTTCGTCGACCAGCTCCTCAGCGATTCTGCGGCCCGACCGGGATTATGTCTGACGGAATCCGGTGAGCTTGATACCGGGGAGGGCACGATCAAGCGTGCCGACGGCTTGCTGGGCGAAGCGCTCGGCAATGCCCGGCTCGCCTATGACGCGCTGAGTTCGACGGCGCGCGAGCGGCTCGATCATGCCGCAAGCGAAAGCGGCGAGGCGGCGGAAGATCTGCTGGCCCGATCGATCCGGACCTTCCTTTCGAAGGCCGATGATGAGGCCTGGACCCAGCTCATCTCGCGTCTGCGAGACAGCGAGGCGCCACTCGCCGACAGCCTCGAGCTGATTGTGTCCCACCAGCTTCCGCCGATCCACAAGACACGCACACTGATCACCATAAGAAGCGGGCCGCGAGCGTCCGGTTAAGGGAAAGGAACGAGGTCATGGGCAAGGCACTGGAATTCACACTGATCGAGCCGATTCCGCTCGATCTGCTTCGCGAACCACTGATCTGGTTCTTCGCCGAACATTACAGGCATCGCGATGTCTGTGCGCGCCTGACAGAGCTTGCCCGGTCGGTGATCTTCGACGAGGCCGCGCTGCGGGAAATCTACCGTTTCCTCGACCGCGACCTGCCGCTGCACGTGATCGATGAGGAAGACGACCTGTTTCCGCTGCTGCGCCGACGCTGCGAACCCGATGACCAGATCGAGAAAGTGCTCGGCATGCTGTCGGCTGAGCATGCCGCCGATATGAGCGAGGGGGCAGCCGTCAAGTCGATGGTGGGCGCGGCGCTTGCCGAGCAGCGAGGACTTGCCGGCTATGCAGAAGCGGAAGCGACCATCGACGCCTTCTGCCAGAAGCAGAAGCGGCACATCGCCGTGGAAAACGCCGTTGTCCTGCCCATCGCGCGCCATCGCCTCAGCGAGGAGGATCTCATCAGCCTCGGTCAACGGCTCGCGGCCCGCCGGGGGCTGGGAAATCCCTTTAAGGTCGCCTCATGATCCGGACGCTGCTCGACAACAACATGAACTGGGCAAGCGCCCGAGTGCGCGCTGAACCGGACTTCTTTCGCCGCCTCGCAGCCCAGCAGGCGCCCGAGTACCTATGGATCGGTTGCAGCGACAGCCGCGTGCCCGCCAATGAAATTGTCGGCCTTGATCCTGGCGAGCTGTTCGTCCACCGCAACATCGCCAATCTAGCGCCGCCGCGCGACATGAACTTCCTCGCTGTGCTGCAGTTCTCCATCGAAGTGCTGAAGGTGCGCCACATCATTGTGTGCGGGCATTATGGATGTGGCGGTGTACGCGCGGCACTCGACACCGAGCGGCGCGGCCTGATCGACCACTGGCTTCAGCCTGTTACAGACCTCGCGCACCGGCATCAGGACCACCTCGATGCGATCACCGATTTCGACACGCGGGTGAATGTCGCTTGCGAGCACAATGTCCGCGCGCAGGTGGAGTATCTCGGGCACAATCCCTTCGTGACGGACGCCTGGCGGCGGGGCCAGAAACTTGCTGTACACGGCTGGATTTATTCAATCCGTGATGGCCTTCTGCGTGATCTCGGACTGACCATCGAGCGGCCGAAGGATGCCGACCGCCTTGCCGCAAGGGCCTGGTTTCCCGATGGATGAGGTGGGCGTTATCATTCTTGCCGGCGGCCTCGGAACGCGCATGGGCGGCGGCAAGCCGGAACGCCTGTTCAGGGGCCGCAGGCTGATCGATTTCGTCCTTGATCGCGCCGCGAACTGGGATGTGCCGATGGCGATCTGCGTCCGCGAACCCGGGCAGGTGGCGGCTGGCGTTGTAGACCAGATTTTTGACAGACCGGGCGTGGAGGGGCCGCTTGCAGGTCTGCTCGCGGCGCTCGACTGGGGGCAGGACGCGGGCCTCGGCCATGTGCTCACCCTGCCTTGCGACACGCCCTTCTTGCCCGAGAATGTGCTCGCAAGACTCAGGGGCGCAGCATGCGATGCGGGAGCCCCTGCAGTCGCTAGATCGAACGACCGCCGTCACCCGACCTGCGCCATCTGGCCGGTCAGGAGCCTGCCTGACGTCGAAGCCTATGCGGCCACAGGCCGACGCAGCCTTTCCGGCGCGCTGGAGACGTGTGAGGCGGTGGACGTATCCTGGCCCGAAAGCGCGCCCGACGCATTCGTCAACATTAACACGCCCGGTGATCTTGCCCTGTTTCAGGAGTGAGCATTCCGAAGGTGCAGGGTCAAAAGCATGTATCTGACTCGTTTGAGCCGCAACAATGCGCCTTGTGCGCGTATGCCTAACAGCCTGAGGAACGCAAACGCCGGAATGGCAGCGCCGTGAAACGTGCTGAAACTGCGGCCAGCAAAACGCCGACGCAGACCGATGCGATCATCTGGCTGGTCCAGTGTCCTCCCAGCGCGATGCGCGCAGCAGAGCCGGAGATGATCAGCAACAGTGCGGCAAGGCGCGCCGGTATGGCCGCAGACGTGTTGCCCTGCAGCCAGAAGATGACACCGAACACGCTTCCATAGACGAGGCCGAAGGTTGAAGGCAGCCCGCTGGCGGTGCTGGCGCTGGCGACCGCTACAAGATCGGCATCGGGTTTGGGAACAAACAGCACCGCCCGCAGCGCCTTGTCCGCCACCCAGGCAAGGCCATAGGCGAGCGGAACCGATATCGCCCCTCTCCAGCCTCCGATCAGGGCCGCCAGTCCTGAGCCGATTGCGAAGGTGCCCCAGAGCAGCGGCGCCTTGGCCGTCTGCGTCATGAACCCAGCCCAGTCGGGCGCGGCGCCGAGAAGCGATTGCAGCGCGCGGGTGATGCCGACATCGCCGGGGACGGGGCCGCCTGCGACAAGGCTCGCAATGCCGGCAAGCGCGGCGAGGGTGGCAAGGGCTATAGCCAGTCTCATCAGTCGTGATCCCTTTGCGATACGGCGTTCCCAGCATGCATGTGCCTCAATGCAAGGCGAAGTGCAAAGCCCAGCGCCAAAAGCGCACCGCCGACAAGCCAGACCGGGGCCGGGATATAGACCGTCAGCAGGAGACAGCCGGCAAGACCGGCGAGGCTGATCCAGCGGGGATAGAGGCGCTGGTCTTTTGGCAGTTTCAGTGCGGCCAGATTGGTGATGGCGTAGTAGACCAGCACGGTCAGCGCCGAGAAGCTCCATGTCATCTTCACGTCGCCGATCAGCGCGATGACCGCCACGACCGCGCCGACAAACAGGATCGCAGCACGCGGTTCACTGGCGTAGTTGAGGCGCCCCAGTGCCGGTGGCAGGTCGCTGCGCCGTCCCATGGCAAGCGCGACGCGCGACAGGCCGAGGATGAGGTTGAGCAGCACGCCGAGCATGGCCATCACAGCGCCGATCGCGACAAGCAAGGATAGTCCCGGCACTTGAAGCGCGCGGGCGGCTGTTTCAAGCGGCGTGGCGTGTCCGCCCGCCGCCCCGCCGAGCACTTGTGCACCGACTGCCCCGATCGCAGCCACGGCGACCGAGATGTAGAGCAGGGCGCTGACGACCAGCGTGGCAAGAATGGCGCGCGGTATGGTGCGGCGCGGGGCGGTGACCTCCTCGCCCATGGTCGCGATCCGGCCATGGCCGGTGAAGGCGACGAACATCAGCGCGGTTGCGTGCAGGAGCGCAGGTAAGCCGACACCTTCGGGAAAGAACGGGTCAAACCGTTCGGTGGCGTCCGGCCCAGAGAGGTTGAACAGCCCGGCGATTGCGAATGCCCCGAGCGCCAGGACCGTCATCGACACGATGGTGACGTTGACCGCGCTGGAGCGTCGCAGGCCCGACAGGACGAGCAGCGTTATGGCTGTGGCAATGCTGACACCGGCCCAGCGCAGGGAGTCTCCTGGGCTCAGGCCCGCAAGATGCAGTCCGTATCCGGCTGCGCCGAGTGCGGCTGTCGCTGCCGATGCGGATTTCGCACACAGGAATATCCAGCCTGCGGTGAAGCCGAGTTCCGGACGCAGCAGCCGGTAGCCATATTCATAGGTGCCGCCGCTGACGGGATAGGCCGCGGCGAGCTGCGCGCTCGACAGCGCGTTGCAGGTCGCCAGCAGGGCCGCAAGGCCGATGGCGAGAATGACCGACGGGCCGGCAAGGCCCGCCGCGATGCCAATGCTGACAAACACGCCCGTGCCGACAATCGAGCCAAGCCCCAGCATGGTCGCGCCAAACACGCCGAGCTGGCGCTTGAGAGAGGCGGGGGCTTGGGTCAGGGGCGGGGCCTTGTGATGGTATAATTTGTAGCGCGAGTATAAGGCTTGGCGCATGCATGAATGCCCAATCCCGAGTTCATGTCTATACTGTGCCGATCAAGCGCCAGAGAAGACGGGCCGCGACGTCGTCGCTCAGAACACAATCACCTTGTCTGCGGCGAGCGTCGCCCGGGCGAGCTCATCCATGGTCGAACTCAAAGCGCCCTCAAGCATATCGTCTTCGGCGAGCCCTCGCGCATCCATACAGGTGCCGCACATCAGGACGCGGCCCTTGGCCGACAGGACGCGCCGGATCATGCGTTCGAGATTGTAGTAGCCATCGGGCGTCTTCTGCCCGGCCTTGGCGCAGAGCACCGCGTCGGCCATCAGGAATACGGTGACGTCGGCCTCCGGATCGTTCTTGACCAGCGCATGCGCCATTCGCAGCCCGTTATAGCTTCGCTCGGTGCCATAAGGCGGATCGTTGAGGATGATCAGGTGTTTCATGGTTTGCTCTCGACAGGCGCTGCTTTCGAAGCGGGTGGGGGCATGTCCTTCAGCCTCACGGAGGCCGGGCCGATGAAGGGCTGGACCAGCATCCGGTCGAGCCAGAGATCGCGCGGTGTGCGGAACTGTTCGATGCCGATTGTCATGCCCGCATGACCCTCTTTTGGCTGGTCGCGGTAGGTGCCGAACAGGCGGTCCCAGACCGACAGGTTGAAGCCGTAATTGGAGTTGGTTTCCTCGCGCCGGACCGAATGATGGACGCGGTGCATGTCCGGCGTGACCAGAACAAGACGCAGGCGCCGGTCGAGCGATGCTGGCAGGCGCAGATTGGCGTGATTGAACATGGCGGTCGCGTTGAGCAGCACCTCGAAGATGACGACGGCGACGGCGGGTGCACCGAGCAGCACCACAACGCCAAGCTTGATCAGCATGGAGAGCATGATTTCCAGCGGGTGGAAGCGCAGCGCCGTCGTCACATCGAAATCGAGATCGGCATGGTGCATGCGATGCAGCCGCCAGAACCAAGGAACATGATGGAACAGGACATGCTGGCCGTAGACCGCAAGGTCGAGGACGAGAACGGCAGCCAGAATGGCAAGCCATTCGGGAAGCCCGATCAGGTTCAGAAGGCCCCAGCCCTGCTCGGCGGCGACCATGGCGGCGCCGACGGCGAGGATCGGAAAGGCGATGCGCAGCACGGCTGTGTCCAGCGCGACGAGGGCGAGATTGTTTGACCAGCGCAAGAGGCGCGGGACGTGCCGCCGACGACGCGGTGACGCCGCCTCCGACACTGCCATGATGAGGAAGACGCCCAGAAAGGCCGAGAGCCGGATCATGGGTTCATGGGTGAGAATATTGGCACTCATGACGGTTCCTTGCGTGTGACGCGATCTTCATATATTCAATCAATCAATTGAATGAAAGGGTCAAGCATCATGGCCGTTGAGTCCCCGAAGCAGGCGATCCTTGAACAGGTCGCCGCTCTGGCGCGCGTGCTCGGATCACCCGCCCGTCTCGACCTGCTCGAGCATCTCGGTCAGGGCGAAGCGTCGGTCGAGGCTCTGGCTGTCCGCACGGGACTGTCTCTCGCCAATGCCTCACAGCATCTGCAGACCTTGCGCCGGTCCGGCCTCGCGACAGCGCGGCGAGACGGCAAGCACATCCTCTATTCGCTGAGCGACGACAGTGTTGTCGGGCTTGTTGATACGCTGTCAGCCGTTGCTGAGCGTCAGAAGGCAGAGATTGATCGCATCCGGCGCGACTGGTTCGATGCTCGCGACAGCATGGAGCCGGTGACGCGTGAGGAGCTGTTGGGCCGCATGAGGGACGGCCTGGTGACGGTTCTGGACGTCCGCCCAGCCGATGAGGCCTCCGCAGCATGCCTGCCGGGCGCGATCAACGTTCCTCTGGCTGAGCTTGGGAGCAGGCTCGGTGAACTCGATCCCGATCGTGAGATCATCGCCTATTGCCGTGGCCCCTGGTGCGTCCTGGCATTTGAGGCGGTCGCCAGACTCCGGCAGAAAGGTTTCAGGGCCCGGCGGCTCGACGGCGGCCTGCCGCAATGGCGCGCGGCCGGATTTCCAACGACAGATGCCTCAGCAACACGGGAAAGCACGTTATGACCTCAAAATGGTTCGCACCGGCTATTATCCTGCTTCTTGCGTCCTTGTCGGGCGGTGTCGCCGCCTGCCAACACACAGGCAATGCTGACGGACACTTCACGCTTGAAACCATCGGCTCGATGCATGCGACCGTGATGGATGGCGAGCGGGACGCGAAGATCGAGCTGGCGAGCCTCGCCAACAAGCAGGGCCTCTACGCTGTTGGCCCGATCGCCGGTCTGTCAGGAGAGATCACGATCATTGACAGCATCCCAACGCTTGCCAGCGTCGGTCCGGATGGTGCGGTGCAGGTGCGCAGTTCATTCGATACGGGCGCACCCTTTCTTGTCTGGGCTGAGGTCAGCGCCTGGCGGGAAGAGGACCTGCCGCCTGATGTGCGCTCGATTGCCGAGCTCGAAGCCTTTCTGTCACGGCGTGCGGCGGAAGAAGGCCTTAGCGAGGCGTTTCCATTCCTGCTGAGGGGCGAGGCGGCAAATGTCGGTTTCCATGTCCTCAATGCCGATCAGGAAACACCCCATGCTGCGGGCATGCAGGCGCACAAGGAAATCCAGGTGCATCTTGAAACCAGGCGATCAGGCGCCACGCTGGTGGGTTTCTACTCGACAACGCATCAGGGCGTGTTCGTGCATCGCGGCGCACTCACCCATATTCACTTTGTCAGTGGCGACGGCCTGCAGTCCGGTCATGTCGAGAGCGTCGATTTCGGCGAGGGACGTTTTGTGCTGTCCCTGCCCGGCTAAGCGCAGACTAACGAGGCGTTTGGGTGAGACGGCATGTCGAATTCAGAGTGCAATTGCGTCGCTGCGAGTTCTGTGGACGCGCTCCACAAAATGAATGGGGAGAGCAATAATGTCGGCTAATGAACCCGCCCGCGATGCGGGTTTGAGCGTTGAGGAAGAGGCCGTGCTCGTGCGCTTTTTCCGGCGAGCTTTGACTTTGTATGAAGCGGGCGCGGTCACCCCTGAATCCGTGCTGGACTATCTGAGAGTGGTGACGGATGCGATAGATCCGGAGGAGCCCGGTTCCATTGCCGAACTGCGCAGCACATTGGAGGACGCCTGGCGTTCGTCTGACGGCTAGGCTGCGTAGAGAAAATCAGGTGGCCGTGCGTGGCGCAGCGATGATGATGGCGGCGCCGATGAGGCAAACACCGGCGCCGATCAGGTCCCAGCGGTCCGGTTTGACACCCTCGATCAACCACAGCCAGGCGAGCGAACTCGCGATATAGAGCCCTCCATAAGCGGCATAGGTGCGTCCGGCGGCGGAGCTGTCCACCAGCGTGAGCAGGTAGGCGAACAATGCCAGCGACGCCATTCCCGGAACAACCCACCAGACCGGCTTGTCGAGCCGAAGCCATGCCCAGAAGGCGAAGCATCCAGCGATTTCAGAGATCGCGGCGACGATATAGGCAGCGATGGTTGGCAGGGAGAATGTCCTTGTCATCAGTGTTTAACGCCTGAACCGGTAATCGATTCAAGGCGTCGACGTGTCAGGAGGCAGACTTCGGGCGCAGCTATCAAAGCGAAACGGCGGGTATCAGGGCAGGTTCCGCATAGTGTCTGGTTCATTCTTGTGCCACTGAATATTTTGGCGAAAAGCCGCCCCTGTCAAACGGCCTCCGGGGCTACCGAGGAAGTTCAAACAGAGCTGTTATACGGCGTCTGATGCTTTGGACAAAGAGGGAGTGCTGAACAGCTCGAACTTTGGCAGATGTCGACCGAAGAGGAACAATAAGCTCCGAGAGTTCGATCAACGCCTCCGATTGACGGTACAAGTTGCGGTATCGATACTTTTGCCAGTCAAAAAACGATATTCTTTCAATATGCTGGACAATCTGTTGATGATCGAGTGGGAATGATTCCACGTCTCTGGCGGACTATCGCGGGCCAACGGGACAT
>CAYQBG010000002.1:0-266025 GCA_964415675.1 uncultured Hyphomonadaceae bacterium | reverse complement strand
TGCCAAGGTTGGGGTCGTGAGTTCGAATCTCATCGCCCGCTCCAATAAAATCAAGCACTTACAGCCGAAAAACAGCCCTCGAAAAGAGGGGTGGGGTTCCGATGTTCGGTGGTGCTTCTCAGTGCTTGAAGCAGTTCCGGCGATATCAGGTGAGATATCGCCGATGCGGGGGTGAAGGCAGTCGTGCCCGTTTGTCTTCATTCACCAGCCACCAAACCTCATCTGGGTTGTTCACCTGGCGCGAGACCAGGATTCAGCGCGGACCCCAATTTCTGGACTGAAATCGCTGATCACCGCCAATCGACACGTCGGTTTCCGCGTCTGCAATGGGCGCAAAAAGCTGCCGCTGGTTTCATCCAGGCGACCTGCCTGCCGCAACAGAGCTCACCACTCAACCGGTTCAGAAGCCATCTGTCGTCATGATCCTGTCGCTTCCTGATGGCAGGCTGATCAGCATTCCGTCTTCTCCAACGGTGATCCCACCGGCAAATTCCTTGTCGGCATCGCCGAGCCAGATCGGGTACAGGGCCGGCGACGGGAGTGGCGGCACGACGTGATAGTAGACCAGCTCCGCAGCGCCAGCACCGGCAGCCGACCGCGCAGCGTCTTCTGGCGTTGCGTGATAATCAAGCGTGTCGAACAACAGCTTCGCGGTCACATCCCGGCCAGCCGTCTCCAGGGCGGCAATCATGCGCTGAACCATGTCCGGGTCCAGGGCTTCATGAAACATCACGTCAACCCCTTCGGAGGCGGCAACAAACCCGGGATGATAGATCGTATCGCCGCTGATCGAGACTGAACGATCCTTGTAGTCAATACGATAGCCGAAGGCCGGCTCGATTGGCGCATGGCTGACGCGAATGGCCGTGATGGTGATGTCGCCGTCCTGGTAGACGACCGCTTTTGCCGATGGGCCCGCTGGCAGGATCACGTCCTGCGGCGTTCCACCATAACCGCTTGGCGTGGCGATATCTGCGCCGTGATGGGCTACCCTGAAACCGCGATCGAACTCGTAGGCCGCATTGAATGCCTCAACGACCCGCTGCGTTCCGAGAGGCCCGAAGACCGGAAGCGGTTCAGTCCTGAAACCGTTGGTTCCAATCCAGGCCATCAGCATCATCTCGCCGAGGCCGTCGATATGGTCGGAATGCAGATGCGTGATGAATGCCGCTTCCATCTCACCCATCGGAAACCGCATGCGCGTCAGCTTTCGGATGCCACCGGAGCCGGCGTCGAAGATGAACGCCTTGTCTCCAGCGACCACTCCGATGCAGGCGGCTGCTCGCAGATTGTCTGGCATGGGCGAGCCGGTACCGCACATATAGACGTGCAAGCCATCAGGCATATCCGCGCCGGCGTCGGGTCCGAAACGGGACTCCAGCCCACGGTCAAAGGCGGCCCACATGATTTGTTCCTGGAACACGCGAAAGCCGATAAAGCCTGCCAACAGAAGGGCGACAATGCCGACCAGTCCCCAAATCCAACGTTTCATGACCCCATTCCTCATTTGTGTTGCGATGATAGTGCCGCCTAATGACGTGGATTAATATACACATCGCACAGGAAAGTCCGTCCAGCGAAAAAGAACAACAGTGCGGCCGGCACGAAAAGACCCGTCGCTGTGACACAAGCCCACTTTACCCAACCGCCCGCGCTTCGCGGCTGGCACTGACAAGCGCGTCAGAAAGGCTCGGGTCGGTTAAACTGCACGTCGCGGTGATCTGGCCAGCCAGCTCATTTGCGGAAATCCCGCTGGCGGATACTGCCTCCGCAACGATACCCAGGACGGGCGGTCCCATACCGTATCCAATCAGATTGACCACGAAGAGGAGTATTGCAACCGAAGTTGCCCGCACGCGGGGACTGACCACGGCCTGCGCGATGTTGAACTGGGCGCTGAGGAAGAAGTATTGCAGCATACTTCCCGCCATGAGCAATGCCACCATCGGGCCGCTGCCATCGACAAGGAAAGCCGAAGCATAGACGGGGCGCATACCAGAAGAGCGACTCCGGGCACCCATGTTGTTGCCGTCTTGGATTTGAACGACGCTCTCTCGATCAGAAAACCGCCGAGGAACGTGCCCGGCGTTCCAGCCAGGGCGACGCGCCCCCGGTCACATCGGTTAGAAAAGCGAATAATGTTGTCCGCCATCGATCACGATGTTCTGGCCGACAATGAAGCGTGCCAGGGGACTGCACAGGAAAGCGGCCATGGGAGCGAGGTCATCGGCCTGGCCGACAAAGCCTGCGGGGATATGATTGTGAGCCCGGAAATGGGCGCGGATGACCTCCGGATCGTCGCCCAGTCCGAATGCGTTAGCGTAATCCTTCGCGATCTCGCTGGCACCTTCAGTCTGGAACATGCCGGGAAGTAGGTTGTTGAGCATGATCCCATGCTGGGCGATTTCGCGCGACACACCGGCCGTGTAGTTGATCAGGGCGGACCGGGCCGGACCGGACATGAGGCGCCAGATCATCGGGTTCTTTGCCGAGAAGGTCGCGATATTGACGATCCGTCCCCATCCGCGCTCCTTCATGCCCGGTATGTAGTGCCGCATGATCTCGATCGGGCCGATCAGGGTCGTCTCGATGGACTCGCGCCACATCTCGGGTGTCACCTTCAGAAAGTCGCCATTGGGTGCGGGCGGCTTTATGGTGATGCACAGGATGTCTGGATCGGGGCAGACTTCGAACAGAGCGTTGCGCCCCTCCTGCGTCGATGAGTCGGCGACAACGGGTGTCACGCTGGCATTGTATTTTTCAGAAATTTCCTCTGCAGCGCGTTGCAGGCGATCCTCGCGCCGCGCGGAGATGACCAGGTTTGCCCCGGCTTCGGCCAGACGCTCGGCCGTCGCGCGGCCCATACCGGCGCTGCCCCCGGCCATGATCGCCGTCTTGCCCTCTATCTGAAGGTCCATGTCTTGCTCCTCCTGGAGAATGATGGCCCCGGGGCCGCTATTTCATCGTGATGGCGGTCTGGAAGGCCGGGCGCGCCGTGATCCGCTCCACATACCCCTTCAGATGGGTCATCTCGTCGGTGACGCAGCCCATCCGGTTGGCCATGAAGCAGGCGTGCCCGAGCATGATGTCGGCACCCGAGAAGTCGCCAATCAGGTAGTCCCTGCCTTCGAGCGCCTCATCGACCGGCGCAAGTGACTTGGTCAGGAGCTTTCGGGCCTGGGCGAGCACGGTGGCGTCGCGGCGATCCTCGGGCAGCAATATGGTCTGCACGACAATCGTGTTGATGGGCGGCATGACCATGCCTTCGCAATAGTGAAACCATTGCAGATAGGCGGGAAAACGGGGGTCATCGACGGCTGGTTTCAGGCCACCATTCTTGTGGCGCTCCAGGATGTAATCGACGATCGCGCCGGACTCGTAGATCGATACATCGCCATCGTCGAGAACGGGAATTCGGCCAAGCGGATGGCGTTTGCGATGCTCATCCGATTTCAGATCCTTCGGGTGGAACGACATGTTGTTCAGTTCGTAGGGCAGCTCCAGCTCTTCCAGCAGCCAGACAATGCGCCCGGCGCGCGAGTTTGGCGCGAAGTGAAGTTTCAGCATGGTCGTTCTCCCGAGTATTACGTTGATCTTGCTTTGGCCGGACCGTCGTGCAGGCGGCCGGATGCAACCACCTTGCAATCATACAGTTCGGATTAGGTGCCTTGACCTATTCTCTAGGTCATGCAACCCAATTCGTCAATTGCGAGGTAGAATGCTGAAATGAAGTCGAGATTGTCCACGGCCGACCAGATCATTGAAGCCAGCCTGAAGCTGTTCAATGAGCAGGGTTATGCGGCAACATCACTGAGCGAGATCGCAAGGTCGATCGGCATTTCTCAAGGCAACCTGTCTTATCATTTCCCGACCAAGCGTGACCTCGTCAGCCGGATCGAGGACGAGGTCCGTGCGCAGGCCCAGGCGCGAAGGGCCCGTTTGCGGCCGGGGAATGTGGCCGATGCCTATGTGGAAAGACTGCTGTTCGGCATGAAACTGGCGTGGAACTACCGGTTCCTGTTGCGCGATCGTGCCCAGTACAAACGCGCCCCGGACACGCCTCTTTCGGAATGGACGGCGAGCTTTGAAGAGTTCCGCGCCCTTATTTTCCGGATGGACAGGGCGGGCCTGTTTCGCAAAGGGGCCGTTGAGGACCTGGAGGCTCTGACCCGCGCCATCTGGATCATCGGCCGTTACTGGATGGATTATCTGCACGACGCCGAGGGACGAAAGGAGATCTCCTGGGACGACCAGAAGCGATGTGTCGAGCATCATTTTGCGGTCCTGCTGCCATGCCTGACAATGAGCGCGAAGAAGCAGTTCGAAGCGGCCCTGGCCCATGCGGCGCAGTTCAACAAGGTGCACGCATGAATTCAGTCTCAATTTCCATGTGGAGGGATGCGTCTTGAAAAAGGTCTTGTTGGTGCTTGGCGCGGGCGCCGGAATTGGCGGAAATGTCGCCAGGCGATTTGCGCGGGAGGGATATCACGCCGTCCTGTGTCGCCGCAGCGACGAAGACGGCCTGAACAAGCTCGTGTCCGAAATCGAGGCGGCTGGCGGCTCGGCCAGCGGACACATTCTGAACGCGGTTGAAGACGACACGATCGAGACGCTGGCTGAAGATGTCGAAACGCAGATTGGCCCTATCGAAACCGTGCTCTTCAATCTCGGCGCACAGATCGGCAATCGTTCGCTCGAAGAGACGTCCCTGAGAAAGTTCGAGCTGGGGTGGAGAATGGCCACCTTCGCGCTGTTCCGCACGGCACGGTCGGTTCTGCCGAAGATGGAAGAGCGCGGTCGCGGTGCCTTGCTCGTCACATCGGCCACGTCTGCTGTGCGCGGCAATGCCGGCCAGCACTCCCATGCCGCCGCCATGGGCGGGCGCAGGATGCTGTGCCAGACCCTGAACGCCGAATATGCGCCCAAGGGTATCCATGTGGTCCATATCGTCATCGACGGGGCCGTGGATGCACCCGACACGCTGGGCAGGATGCTGGGGCCGGAGCGGTTTCAGAAGGTTCGCGAAGCGCGCGGCCTGGGCAAGGATGGACTTCTTCTGCCAGCGGAGATCGCGGAAACCTATTTCCACCTGGCACACCAGCACCGCTCGGCCTGGACTCACGAACTCGATCTGCGGGCCTTTTCTGACATGGCCTGGTGGAACCACGCACCGTAATCGCGACACGAACCTAGCATCCGGGCATCGACGGGAAGCAGAACAGAAAATGTACTATGAAGAACTGCGCGCGGCCGGTGAAAAGCTGACAGAGGCCCAGGCTGCGATTCTGAGATGATCGAAACCGAAGTGCTCGGAAACACTGTCCGAGACTTCAAAAACCGGCCCGGCAGCGCAAGAGAGATCTGGCTCTCTACAGCCCACTATGCCGGCACACGGCCTTGTTGCACAAAGCCTGTTTTGCACGGTTTGACGAGGCAATCCCAAGCGCGACACAAGCCGTGTCTTGCGTGTGCAAACCGGTAAAGCCTACGATTACTGCGATGAACGACCTTTTGCGACAGCTGCCACAGGTGCAGAGCCTGCTGGAGTCAGGGCCCGGACGGGCCCTGGTTGCCGTACATGGCCACGATGCGACCGTGAGGGTGCTGCGAACCCGGCTTCAGACCCTCCGCGAGGCGGCGCTTGGGGGGCATGAAACGACCTTTCCGCAGTTTGACGGCCCGTTCTTCGATAGTATCGCAGCCGAAATCCTCCAGGACCAGGCGCACAGTCTCCGCAAGGTCATCAACGCCACAGGCATCCTCATCCACACCAATCTTGGCCGATCGCCCCTCGCACCAGAGGCACTCGACGCGATCACGCGCACGGCTGAAGGCTATTCGAACCTTGAACTGGATCTGGAAACGGGTACGCGCGGATCACGCTACGGGCATGTCGAAGCGCTGCTCTGTGAAATGACCGGCGCCGAGGCGGCGGTGGTTGTCAACAATTGTGCCGCGGCCGTGGTGGTCTGCCTTTCGGCCTTTGCGGCTGGCCGGGAGGTGGTGGTTTCGCGCGGCGAACTTGTCGAGATTGGCGGCTCCTATCGCCTGCCCGAGGTGATCGCGCAGAGCGGCGCCTCGCTGCGCGAAGTTGGGGCCACAAACAAGACCCGCGCGCACGACTATGAGGCGGCCATTGGCGATGAGACGGCGATCCTCCTGAAGAGTCATACCAGCAATTTCCGCATCGTCGGCTTTGCGGCAGCGCCATCCCGGGAAGAGCTCAAGGACCTCGCGCTCAGGCATGATGTGCTGTTCATGGAGGACCTCGGCAGCGGCGTTCTCGTTGATCTCTCGCAGTTCGGATTGCCGGACGAGCCCGTGGTCGGTGCCGTGCTGCAGTCCGGCGTGGACCTTGTCATGTTCTCCGGCGACAAGCTGCTTGGCGGGCCACAGGCGGGCATCATCGCCGGACGGGCCGACCTTGTCGCGCAGCTGAAGACCCATCCTCTCCTGCGCGCCATCCGGATCGACAAGCTGTCGCTGGCCGCGCTGGAGGCCACCCTGAGGCTCTACAGGCCGCCGAATGATCCACTGGCGCGCATCCCGGTTCTCAGGATGCTTTGCGAACCACTCGGCGCCATAGAGGCGAGGGCAGAGGCTCTGAAGTCGGCGCTGGCTGGATTTGGCATGGTCAATGCGGAGGTAATCGAGACGGTGGCCTATGCGGGTGGCGGCTCACTGCCGGGGCAGGATCTGAGGAGTTTCGCCGTGGCGCTCAGCGCAGGCACCCTGAGCGCGGGCACCCTTGCCGCGCGACTGAGAGCGGGGGCAACACCGGTGCTGGGGCGGATCGTGGATGGCCGCATCTTGCTGGACGTGCGGGCGGTCAGTGCGTGTGAGGTGGCAGTGCTTGCTGAAGCGGTGTCGGCGGCGATGGCCCCATGAAATCATGTGCTATCGCCGTTGTCGGGCATGTCGACCATGGAAAGACATCCCTGGTACGCGCGCTGACCGGCCAGGAAACTGATCGCCTGGCGGAGGAAAAGGCGCGGGGCTTGTCCATCACGCCCGGCTTCGCCCACCGCAGCTATGAAACCGGTTTCATCGACTTCATCGACTCGCCCGGCCATGAGGATTTCATCGCCGCAATGGTCAGCGGGGCATCGGGTGCGCAGGCCGCCCTTGTCGTCATTTCAGCTATCGATGGCGTGGAGCACCAAACCCGCGAGCATCTGGAAATCCTCGGTCACCTTGGCGTGCGATGTGGCGTCGTGGCGCTGACCAAGGCGGACCTTGTATCCGTGACGGATCAAGCTGCAGTCCGTGCACGTATTGCGCAGGCTCTTGCCGGATCGCCGTTTGCAAGCGAACCCAGTGTTTTCTGCTCAGGCGCCACCGGGGAAGGGCTGGATACCCTCAATCAGGTTTTGGAGGCGCTGATCCATCGCGCACCACTACCTGCGGTCCTGCCCGGGGCTTTCCTGCCGGTCGACCGGGCCTTTACAATGAAAGGCGTGGGAACCATTGCGACAGGCACCCTGCTCGGGGCGCCGGTGAACCTGGGGGATGGGGCCGTCGTACTGCCATCGGGCAAACCCGCAACAGTGCGCCGGTTGCAGTCGCGGGGCGCTGATATCGAGGAAGCGCTTACCAGTATGCGCACGGCAATCAATTTCAGGGGCGTGACCTTGGATGACATCCGGCGCGGTGATGTGATTGCGACACCCGATGCCTTCTCGGCCTCCTCAAGGATCGACACCTGGTTATCGCCCGGTCAGGATAAAGGCCTCCTGAAGCATGGTGAGCAAGTTCGGGTTCTGATTGGAACGGCGGCGCGCGTGGCGAACGTGTCGTTACTGGGCGAGCGGACCCCGATTGGCGAGGCGGGTGGCTATGTCCGGCTCAGCCTTCGCGAGCCGGTGGCCACCCATGCCGGGCAGTTCGGCATTCTGAGGCGGCTCTCGCCGGCCGAGACCCTTGGCGGCATCCGTGTGCTCGATCCAGCCGCGCCGACGTCGAGGCGAAAGGACCCCTTGCGTTTGCCAGTGCTGGCGGCGGTGCGAGGGGGCAACCTCGTAGATATTGCGCAGGCACTGGCAGCAGCTGGAAAGGGTGTTGCCGATAAAAGAGACCTTAAGAGGCTGGCCAGCCTGGGCCCGGGTCCTGTTCCTGATCTGGCTGATGGCTTCGAGTGGATCGATGGTGGTTTTCTGGCACCCGCCGCTGTCGCTTGCCAAGCCAGTGCGGTTTGTCTAGATGCAGTCTCGGATATGTTGGCGCGCCAGGCCTCGCTCGTCTCTGTGCCGACGGCGAGCATCCGGCAGATGCTGCGCAACCGCTTTGCCGGGCCACTTCTGGAGCATGTGTTGCGAAAGCTGCTGGAGACCGGCGCGCTTGTGGGCAACGCCACCAGTGTCAGCTTACCTGATCGCGACCCGTTTTCCGGCCTCAGCAAGGTCAGGATGGAGAGGCTTGCGCAGCTCGAGGATGCCCTGCTGAGTGGCGACCTTTCGCCTCCGGCCCTTGCCGAGCTGCAGGGAGAGCGGGGCCGCGAGGCCGACCTTGTCGAGCTTCTGGTGGCAAGCGGACGCGCGGTCTTCCTGCGCAATGTGTCTCTGAAGCAGACACTCCTTTTTCACACCGAGGCGCTGGACACCGCCCTGCAGAGATTGAGCAAGGCCTTCCCGCCTCCAAGGAAGTTTTCCATGAGCCAGGCACGTACCGTTCTTGGGACGTCGCGCAAGTACGCGATCCCGATCCTTGAGCACTTCGACAAGGTGGGCCTGACCCGCCGCGCGGGGGATGTGCGGAGCCTTGCGCAGGGTGAGCTTTGATCCGATCGCGTTTAACGCTAGCCTGCCGGAGCTGGAGGTGACTGGAGTCTGGTGGCTTCCCTGGTCTTCAAAACCATGGACACGCCGGAAAGGCGTGTGGTGGGTTCGATTCCCATCCACCTCCGCCAATGCCCCGGCCAGGTCTGCCAAGGCTGGACGAGACTGACATTCCAGAGCCTAATGGGCAGGTGAGGACAACGCCATGACACCGTCAAGACCCAAACTATCGCTGCCGGACCTGAGCAATGCCGTGCACAAGATCCCAGGAAATCGCCCGGCGCTGGTCTGTTTCGTCAAGGAAGACTGCGACACCTGCAACACCGCAGCACCGGTTCTGGATGGCCTCTGCAAGGCTTTCGGCGGAGCCCTCGACATGGTGCTGGTCGGCCAGTCGGGCGAGGGCAACGCGGTCTACCGCGACCGCCATGGCCTTGGCGTACCCATTCTAGATGACAGGACCTGTTCGACATCGTTTGAGTGGGACATCGAGATTGTCCCTTCCGTCTTCTGGCTCGACCCGGACGGATCTGTGAAGGAGCATTTCGAGGGTTTCGTGAAAGCCGAGTGGCGCGCACTCGCGGACGCCATGGCCGGTGACACCGGCCTTGCGCCCGCTGACATCGACTGGGACGCCCTGCCGGACTGGCGACCGGGCTGCGGCTCGAAACATCTCGACCCGGACATATTCGCGAAACTGAGCGCCGAGGCCTCGGGCAGCCCGCTCCAGGCGCGCCGGATCGAGATTGCATCGGCCGATGACATTGCCGAGTTCATGTTCGACCAGGGCTTTTCCGACGGGTTGCCGCTGGTCCCGCCCACGCCGGAGCGGGTCATGGCCATGCTTGGCGGGACCCATCGCAGCGCGCAGGACGTGGTGGCTGAGCTGCCGCCCCATATGGGCGTGGCCACGGTGGAGAAGATCGCGATCAATGCGGTGATGGCCGGTTGCAAGCCCGAATACTTGCCCGTCGTTATCGCCGCGATCGAGGCAGCCTGCACGGACGAGTTCAACATCCATGGCGTGACGGCCACCACGATGGGCGCCACGCCGGTGATGGTGGTCAACGGGCCGATCCGCAAGCAGATCGGCATGAATGACAGCCTCGGCGCGCTTGGAACGGGAAATCGCGCCAATGCCACCATCGGCCGCGCCGTGCGCCTTGCCATCCGCAATATTGGCGGGGCAAAGCCCGGCGACACCGAACGCTCGACCCTCAGCAATCCCATGAAGTTCACCATGTGTTTTGCCGAGCGCGAAGAGCGCTCGCCCTGGGAGCCGCTACATGTGGAGCGCGGTTTTGCCCGCGAGGACTCGGTGGTCACACTGTTTGCGATGACAGGCGGGCCGGTCCACATCGTCGACCAGGAATCGCGCGATCCTGACCAGGTTGCCGGCTCCCTCGGGATAGGGCTGGAAAGTGTCTTCCTGCCGAAGCTCCGCATGCTGCCCGTAGACACGCTTCTCGTTGTCTGCCCCGAACACATCGACACGCTGATGCGGGACGGCGACTACCCGAAGTCGCGCCTTCGCGCGCGCATCCAGGAGGTCACCCGGCTGCCCCTATCCAGCATGGTCGCGGATGCGAGATCCGGGGCAGGTATTCCCGCTGACAAGGCCGGCGCCATGGACGGCGAAAAGCTCGCCCGCCCGGTGCCCAAGTTTGCGGGCGAGCAATATATCCACCTCGTCGTGGCCGGGTCTGATGCGGGCAAGTTCAGCTCCGCCTTCCATGGCTGGGCGACCGGCGAGATCGGATCGGTTTCGGTTTCCCGCAGGATCGATCTGGGTTAACATGTGGGACTGAGGAGGATTGCCATGACAACAATTCTGGATCCAACCGATGAGCGCATCCCTGTCGAGCGCCAGATCACGCCGCGCTCCGGGACCGTGAAGGGCGTGCTGGGCCTGCTCGACATTCGCAAGCCCCGCGGGGACGTTCTGCTCGATGAACTCGAAACGCTGCTCGGCGATGGCCTGCCGGATGTGGAGATCAGGCGCTACGCCAAGCCGACCTTCACCAAGCCTTGCCCCGATGACCTGCGAAGGACGATCCGCGAGGAATGCGACTTCGTCGTGGAAGCGCTCGCCGATTGAGGCTCATGCACAACGTGCAGTATGCACGACACTGTATGGTTTGAAATCCAGGGACTTCCAGCGGTCACGATCGCGTCGAGCGAGTTCGACCAGGCCGCCGATTCCCAGCGCAGGGCGCTCGGGATGAAGGATGCGCGCTATCTCCTCGTCGATCATCCTATCCAGGACGCGACAGATGGGGAGATGCAGGCGAAGGCGCAGGCAATCTGCAGCGCAGTGATAGGGGCTCTGAGGGCCTAAAGCGCTTCCAGGCGAAGTGGGCACCACTCCACTTGGAAGCGCTTTATATCCTCCACTCCAGAGTCCGGAGAGCCCGATCTCACAACGGAGATCAAGGCAAGCCTCACAATTAAATGAGAGGACCGGCCCACCCCGTTCGACGGAGTCATCCGGGGCTGTCCGTCCCTGCCAGCCACCGGGTGAGAAGATAAAAGGCTGACGCGTAGGGCGGGACGAGGTTTCGAACTGGCCGTCCATCTTCCGAGATGTTTCCGAAATTGCCGGAGCATATCCCAACGGGATTTCAATCAACTTGCGCGAAATTTAATGTTAGCTATTAAAGCGAGGCGCGCGCAGAGGAATTGAAACATGCTCTCAAAGCTGGTGAACTATTCTAAATTCTACAGACGGATTAGGCTCGTCAGGCGATTGATGAATGAGGTCGACCGACAAGCCTCGGTTCTCGTGCCTGACGAGGCCGAAGCGACAATCGACCGCTTCGCTGAAAAGACGGCCTTCCTCTTTGAAGGTGAGACCCTGACATTCGGGGGCTTCGACGCGCGGGCCAACCGGGTCGCAAACTGGGCATTGGTGGAGGGGTTCAAACCCGGCGACACGATTGCGCTCGTCATGGAGAACTGCCCCGACTATGTGGCCATCTGGTTGGGCCTTTCAAAGGTCGGTGTCGTGACAGCACTGATCAATGCCAATCTGGAAGGGTCTGGGCTGGCGCATTGTATCGCAATTGTGGATGCAAAGGCGATCATCGCGAGTGGCAATCAGACAGACAATGTGAGGGCCGTCCTGCCCGTTCTGGCCGGCGCGCCGACATTGTGGGATATGGATGGCCGATCCGGTTCGAATTTTTCAAAGGCGCTAGACGCGGCTTCAGCCGATAGGCCGGAGCGAGCCCACCGCGCAGGCCGCAAGGGCCCTGACCCCTGTGTCTACATTTACACCTCCGGAACGACCGGCCTTCCCAAGGCCGCCAGGATTACCCATGCCCGGTTTCGCCGCGTGATGCGGTTGCCGCTTCCGCTGGCCGATGTCACGCCCGACGACATTATCTACAATAGCCTTCCGCTCTATCACATTACGGGTGGCGGATTGGGGGTGGGCGCGACGCTCTTTTGCGGCGCTTCCATGCAGATCCGGCGAAAGTTCTCCGCATCCGGCTTCTGGGATGACGTGAACGAAAGCGGGGCCACTCTTTTCATGTATATCGGCGAGTTTTGCCGCTACCTTCTGAACTCTCCCGAGCATCCCAAGGAGCGAAGCCACACCCTGCGCGCCGGGATGGGCAATGGCTTGAGGGGCGACGTCTGGACGCAATTTGTGGAGCGTTTCAACGTACCCACCATGCGTGAGCTCTGTGGGTCGACCGAGGGCAATGTGAACTTCCTGAATTTCGATGGCACGGTCGGAGCGGTTGGACAGGCCCCCCGTTTTCTCGATAATATTATTGGGACCGCCTTCGTGAAATTCGATGTCGAGACCGAAGAGCCCATCCGCGACAAGAACGGCTTTTGCCAGAAATGTGAGGTGGACGAGGTTGGCGAAGTCCTCGGTCGCATCGCCGATACCGGGCGATCCTCGTTTGACGGCTACCAGGACATGGCGGCCACCGAGAAGAAGATCCTCACCAATGTCTTCAAGCGGGGTGACAGATGGTTTCGGACCGGCGACCTCATGAACCGCGACGCGCTTGGCTATATCCGGTTTGTCGACCGCACTGGCGATACGTTTCGCTGGAAGGGCGAGAATGTTGCGACCAATGAGGTCGCCGATGTCCTGGCGAAGTTTGAGGGCGTTGAACTCGCCAATGTCTACGGTGTGAAAGTGCCCCATGCAGAGGGCCGGGCAGGCATGGCGGCTTTGACGATCTCGCAGTCAATCGATTACGACGCCCTCGCGAACCATCTGAACGCAAACCTGCCTGCCTATGCGGTCCCGCTCTTCATACGCGAGAGCAAGGAAGCCGACACCACCGCGACGTTCAAGTTTCGGAAGGTTGACGCAGTCCGGGCGGGATTCGATCCGTCGAAATCGGACGATCCAATCCGGATGCTTGATTTTGCCAAAAGGACCTATGTGCCGCTGGGGGATGAGACATTTCAGTCTATTGTGAACGGCGAAATGCGGTTGTGATACGCGGTGAGCAGAAGCCTCAGCGAGAAGGCCATACATAACTTGCCCGACAGAAACACCCCAGGACTGGCTTCGGGCCAGAGACGCCTGCAACGTGAGAAGGATTTCACGGGCGACACACTGACCCGCTTTCAACAGGTGTTCCTGCGCCATGGGCTTCCCGGGTTGGTCGTGGCATTTGCCTTACTCGCAATTCCGGGGCTTCAAGCCGTGTTTCTGGGAGGGCTTCAGCGAGGCCTTTCCAACCCTCTCGGTTACGCGACCCTGTTCCTTCTCATTTTCCTCATCCTGAACGCATATGCTTGGTGGACTGACCGGAGCTGGAGTCTGTCGCGGCTTGGCTGGGTCATCTATCTTGGAGCCCTTTCCTTTTGGGAAGAGTGGGTGTTCCGTCTCGCCATCCCTGCAGTTCTGGAGAGTTCGGGGGTTTCGGCCTGGCTGGCGGCAACGCTCAGCGCGCTGGTGTTCGGGGGCGTGCACTACGTCACGCTGCGATGGAGAGTGCAGTGGTGCGTAGGCGCTTTTTTCGGCGCTCTGCTCCTCAGTCGACAAATGCAGGTGCACGACGACCTGTTGCTTGTTGCGGCGTTCCACTGGATCGCTACACTCGTGAACACGCCCCGGCCACCCGGACAGTTGGTAAATCGTACAGCGGCATGACCGACCGGAAGAGCGTGCCCCTAGATTGGTGCTATTGCAAATGCCCTGTCCGTCGTCAGGTATTTCGAGACAGATATTGGGCTCACGTAAGGAGTGTCTGGCCCATCTGAGTTTGAGTTATGCGCCCACATGCCGGAATGGCAGTTTAAACCCGAAGATATCGACGCCCTTCCCGCCTGTCTGGAAACCATTCAGGTTTCCCCGCAGATTTAGAGGTTCAACGTCTGGGTTGGTCCGCCGTCACGTCTGGCGCGGGCGCGTCATCCACCTCATCCAGGGCACTGGCATCGGCCAGGACTTCAGCCAGCCGGCGGGGCGGCTGAGCGAAATCAATAGGTCAAACGGGAGCCGCTTTCGGGCGAAGCTTTTCAAACACAAAACCCCCGACCGCACCTGACAAAATCTGCAGGAAAAGGCCGTAGGTCTCCTGTGCGCCCAGGATAGGAAATACGCCGAACTGGGCGTGCATCAGGCCAAGCGCTGTTCCGATGGCGACGGCGCCGGCTGTGGGATAAGCGATGGCGGAAAGGGATGGCAGAAACCGCTTGATCAGGCGTGCGACGGGTAAAGCAATGGCAAAGCCGAGCAGGATCACGATCAGATAGAAGGGCATGTTCGGCACAGCATGGACGAGGCTTGCGAGCCAGTCGCTCACGGGGATGTCCAGGCCAAGCCCCGCCAATCCGGCCAGGACAACGAACTGCGATGTCAGCGCGGCCAGGATGTAACCCGCCAGACCGCCGCCAAACCAGGCGCCAATCGTCTTCAAGATACCCATAAGCCTGTCTTCCCCGCCTTGCGGCCTTTTGGTGTGTTCAAACGTGGTCGGCACGATATATACAGTTTCCTGAAGTCGGAGGAACTGTTTATGCGAAACAGGTCGGTCGCGCTCATGGTGCAGGCTGGGGCCATGGCAATCTCGGCTCCGGCCTGGGCGGACACACCGGGGTTCGCGGACGCTGAACCTGTGCCCACATCCGCCTATCAGATTGACACGATTGCTGAAGGACTGGACACGCCCTGGGACATAGCCTGGCTGCCGAATGGCGACATGCTGGTAACAGAGCGCGCAGGCAAGCTGCGCCTGGTGCGCGGCGGGGCGCTGGTGGATGAACCGATTGCGGGCGTGCCAGAGGTCTTTTCGAAAAGTCAGGCTGGACTGTTCGAAGTGGCGCCGCATCCGGACTTTGAAGACAATGGCGGGCTGTATCTTACCTATGCTCACGGCATGGACGGTGAGAATACGCTGAGATTGTCCCGCGCCCGCTATGTGGAGACCGCAACCGGCGCCCGGCTGGAAGACCTGGAAGTCCTGTTCGATGCAGACGCGACGCGCCACACCGCCCAGCATTATGGCGGCCGATTTGTGTTCCTGGCTGACGGCACGCTGCTGCTGACATCGGGAGACGCCTACGCGCTCCGCCTGAAGGCCCAGAGACTCGATACCCATCTCGGCAAGACCCTGCGCCTGACGGACACGGGCGAGGCGCCCGCCGATAATCCGTTTGTGGGCACAGACGGCGCGCTGCCGGAAATCTGGTCCTATGGACATCGCAATCACCAGGGCATCGCCCTTGGCCCTGACGGCACCGTGTATTCCAACGAACATGGCGCACGGGGCGGCGACGAGGTGAATGTCATCGCCGCCGGCGAGAATTACGGTTGGCCATTTGCAACCTGGGGCGTGGACTATTCCGGCGCCCAGATCACGCCCTTTCAAGAGGTCGCCGACACGGTTCAGCCGATTTTCTACTGGACGCCTTCCATCGCGCCGGGCGCCCTGGCTTACTATGATGGGGATGCCTTCCCGCAATGGCGCGGACACCTGCTTTCATCGGGCCTTGCGACCCGGGAGATCCGGATAGCGGACCCCGCCGCACCGGCGGCTGAGCAGTTTTCTCTGCTGACAGAACTGGATGTACGGGTCCGGGACGTGACCGTCGGTCCGGATGGATTTATCTATGCCTCCACTGAAGGCGAAAATGGCGGGCAGGTGCTGCGGCTCAGGCCGGCCCCTTAAGGCCGTCAGGCCCGCGCCGACCACTTTCCGGCCACCAGTGCCAGGGCCACCAGAATGAATTCAATAACCACGGACCCGGCCAGCCGATCCGGCGCGCCAGCCACAATCGCGTCAATCAGACGGCCCGTCACCGCCATGCCATAGAGCAGCGCCGGCGCGTAGAACCAGGTGCTACGCCCCCGAAAGAGGCCGCCGGCGCAGGCAATCGCGCTGGCGAGAAAGAAGGCGGTGATATCGGCGCGAACCGTATTTCGGCCCATAGCTGCAAGGTCGGTCAGGCCAAGCACTTCACCGACCCGTTCGGGATTGATCAGCGACATCAAGCCCAGGGCGAGCGAAAACAGAAACACCAGCGAGCCGGCGATGCGGGCGACCCAGATCATCGTAGACTTCCTCCTTCAATGGATAACGGAAACGCATGCGTCGGAAAGAACACGTTAGCCGACTTTAACAAACTGACGCCATTCGCGGTTCATGAACATGCCTAAAAAATTTTGGCATGACCGATTTGCAACCGAGCAGCCTGGCCGTCGGCATCAAGACAAACCAGATCAGCGGGCAGGGTCACCGGCCATGGCTTGACGAATGACGCCGAACAGGGCGCTTTGTGTGCCATGATCAGAACTCTACTCACCGCCGCTACGCTGGCGCTTGCCGCCTGCGCCACGCCCGCCCCGCTTGCCCAGGAAGCTGCCATGCAGGATGCTAAGGAACTCACCATCGAGCGGCTGTTCGCCAGCCCGGACCTGTCCGGGCCGAAGCCGCGTGGGGTGAAATACTCGCCCGATGGTCGGCGCGTGACCTTCCTGAAAGCGCGCGCCGATGACCAGTCGCGCTATGATCTCTGGCAGTTTGAGGTGGCGAGCGGCGAGCAGAGCCCTCTGGTGGATTCCACGCTGCTGGAACCCGAAGAGGTCGAGCTGTCCGAGGAAGAAAAGGCCCTGCGCGAACGCAAGCGCATCGCTGGCTCGAAGGGCATTGTCGATTATGACTGGGGCACGGCGGACACGATCCTGGTGCCGATTGGCGGGGACCTGCATCTGGTCACGCTGAGCGAGGCCGGGCCGCAGACGCGACAGCTGACGCAGACCGAGGCGTTCGAATATGACGCGAAAGTCAGCCCGAAAGGGAGCCATGTCAGCTTCGTGCGCGATGGGGCGGTCTATGCGATTGACCTGCAAACCAATGAGGAAACCCGCCTCACCCCGCTTGCCGAGCCGGAAAACGCCATCTCCTACGGCGTCGCCGAATTCGTCGCGCAGGAGGAGATGAGCCGCTATACAGGCTATTGGTGGAGCCCGGATGAGCGCTATCTCGCCTATACACGCGTCGATGAGAGTACCGTTGACGTGATCCCCCGCTTCGACATTTCCGCTGAAGGCACGACGGTGATCGAGCAGCGCTACCCCCGCGCCGGACGCCCGAATGCGGTGGTGGACCTGTTCGTGATGGATCTTGAGAGCGGGGACCGCACGCAGCTTCGTAGCTTCGGACCAGACGATTATCTTGCGCGCGTGAACTGGGCCGGGGGATCGCTCTGGTTCCAGCATGTGGACCGGGATCAGACCAGGATCAGCTATTTCCGTACCGATGGCAGTCCCTGGCGCGTCTGGTCACCGCTGAGCGAGAAGCAATCGACCTGGATCAACCTCAATAAGGATTTCCGCTCGATCAGAGATGACAGGTTGCTGGTGACGCGAGAAACCCAGCAGGGCCATCCTCACAGCTGGGCGCAGGGCGAAAATGGCGAACCCATTCGCGTTTACGGCCGACCGAAGAGCTTCCGGCACATTACGCTTCTCGCCAAAGACGCGAAGCTCCAGCAACCGCTCACCTTTGGTGAATGGGAGGTTTCTGGCATCGTCGGAACGAGCGAAGCGGACGTCTTCTTCACCGGCTTCAAGGACACACCGCTGGAACGCCATCTGTATGCCGTTCCGCTCGAGGGGGGCGACATCACCCGCATCACCGAGCCTGGCAAGTCCTGGTCGATCACCATGGCGCCGGATGGGAAGAGCTTTGTCGGCACAAGCTCCAGCCCGACACAGCCGCCACAGACGGGGCTTTATCGCGCCGATGGCTCGCTGGTCGCCTGGATCGAGGAAAACGCGCTCGATGAGTCCCACCCCTATTTCCCCTATCACGGCGCACACACGACGCCGGAATACGGCACGCTGACAGCCGAGGACGGCCAAACGCTGCATTATTCCATACAGACCCCGCCGGATTTCGATCCCGCGCGGCAGTATCCCGTCCTGGTCAATGTTTATGGCGGGCCAGGCGTGCAGACGGTGACGCGCGACTGGGAGAGGATGAGCGACCAGTTCTATACGCGGCAGGGCTATATCGTTTTCCGCCTCGACAATCGCGGCTCGGCCAATCGCGGCAAGGCGTTCGAGGATGTGATCTATCGCCAGACCGGCGGGCCGGAAGTGCGCGACCAGCTTCTCGGCGTGGAGTGGCTGAAATCCCAGCCCTTTGTGGACGCCGAGCGGATCGCCATTCAGGGCTGGTCCTATGGCGGCTACATGACGCTGATGACGCTCCTGCAGGCCGAGCCCGGCACATTTGCTGCCGCTGTCTCCGGCGCGCCGGTGACTGACTGGTCGCTCTATGACACCTTTTACACCGAGCGCTATATGGACACGCCGCAGGACAACCCGGACGGTTATGAGAAATCCTCTGTCTTCTACCATCTGGACCGGTTCGAGGGTGAGTTGTCACCGCTCCTGCTGATCCATGGCATGGCCGATGACAATGTCACCTTCGACAACACAACCCGCCTGATGGCCGCGCTTCAGGAACAGGGGCACATCTTCGACCTGATGACCTATCCCGGCCAGCGCCATGGCATTCGCGGCGAGGCGCTTCAGGCCCATCTGATGAAGACCCGCATGGCCTTTCTTGACCGGCATCTGAAAGCGGACTGAGGCGCGTGCGCCTTATGGAGGCTGACAGGCACGCGCGGGGCGGTTATCCTGATCCCATGGGTCTGCAATGGTCTCTCTCTGACGATGCCGACACGCGCCAGCGCAAGCTGACGGTGGATGAAGTCTATGCCATGGTCGAGGCGGGCATTATCGGCGAGGAAGAACGGCTGGAACTCATTGACGGGGTACTGGTCGAAATGAGCCCGAAAAACATCCGCCATGAGCGTTTCAAGAACCTGATCGCCGAAGCTTTCGTGCGTGTCCTGGAACCGCCGTTCAAGGCCTGGGTCGCAACGACAGTCCGACTGTCCGACCACAGCTATGTCGAACCCGACATCACGATATTCCGATACGACCCGCAGATGGAGAAGGTCACAGGTGCCGAATGCGAGCTCGTCATCGAAATTGCGAACACGTCCCTGCGCCATGATCAGGTGGTCAAGGTGCCGAAATATGCCGAGTATCGTTTGCGCGAATACTGGCTGGTCAACACGCAGGCCGAGACTGTCACCGTTCATCGTCGCAGTGATGGCAATCGCTGGGCTGAGGCCAGTTCATACGCCCTCGGCAGCACCCTCCATCCCCTCTTCGCCCCCGATCTCGCCGTGAACATTGCCGACATTGTCGGCCCGCCGGACACTTCCGAGGAGCGTACATGACCGCCCGCCAGCCCACGGCGGACCAGTTCCGCGCCTTCCGCGACGATCCGCATGACGGCCCGGTCGCACAGGTCAACCTGCTTAAATTCCGCGCAAAGGCCGACTATCCGGAAGACGCGGGCGAACATGGCGACGGTTCGACAGGCTATGAGGCTTATTCGCGCTATGCGGACCTGTTCGAGGAAATGATGCAGGATGTCGGCGGCAAATGCATCTTCAGGGGTGATGGCGAGCGGTTTTTCATCGGAACCGGCGACTGGGACATGGTCTGGATCAACTGGTTTCCCAACCGCCAGGCCTTCATCGCCACGCTCAATCACGACAATTATCACGAAGCCCACCGCCACCGCGAGGCCGGGCTTGACCATCAGGAGCTGATCGTCACGCGCCCTGACAAGATTGCCTGAGACCCGTCAGCCCTCTTCGGACATGGACCCGCGCAAGCCAGCGCCCGCCGGATTGTCGCCTACCGGCTCGCCATCGCCGCGAAAGGCTTTCAGCGCTTCAAGGTTGCGCTCCACGACATCGGACGGCGCACCTGCGGACACCTCGCGCGCGGCGTCATAATCACCCTTGAGGCCGAGAACGAGCGCGAGATTCTGCTGCACATTCACGCCGGCCTCGGGATTTTCCGCCGCACGCCGCAATTCTGCTTCGGCGGAGTCGAGCTCACCAATGAGCGCAAGGGAAAGCCCCAGATTGGACCGGGTCGCCGCGCGGTCCGGCTCGATCTCCAGCGCCTGGCGATAGGCGGTCTGGGCGGAATTGTGATCGCCGAGCCGGTCATGCGCAAGGCCAAGCGCGGCCAGGGCGTCAGCATTGTCAGGCGCGATCATCACGGCGCGAAGCAAGGCACCGCGCGCTTTTTCATGCTGGCCTTCAGAGACAAGCGCACGCCCCATCAGCAGGAAAATCTCGCCACTGTCGGGATGCAGGATCGCCGTCTGGGAGGCGATCTCCGCAGCGCGCTCATGACTGCCGATCGCGCGCAGGGCCTCGCCGAAACGCAGTGCCGTTTCCAGGTCGCCGGGCTGGGCGGCATGCTCGCGCGCCCAGAAATTAGCCCGTTCGAGCGGCGGGGCGCGGTCGATGGCCTCGCGCATCTGATCGCGGGACGCTGCCTCTGCTTCCTGATCCACCCCGTTTTCGCTCGCACTGGCGGCCTTGCTAGTTTCAGTCGTCTCGCCCCCGGATGTCTGCGCCGACACCCCGCCGGCGCAGGCTCCAAGCGCGAAAAGGGCAAGGCCCGCAACTGTGACATTCCATCCCGGCGCACTGGACATATGTATGTCTCCTGACGAATCTGGCTCTCAACGTCTCATCACACCTTCGGGGTCAAGTTTCGGTTAACGCTTCGCCGCCGGGCGTTAACCGCCCTCCCGACGCTGCCATTCAGGAACCTGCACATGCATGCCGCCTTCACCACTTCGCCCGCAACGCAACCGGCCCGCGTCCACCTGCTCAGCCAGGCAGGCTTTGCTTCTGCGGCCCTGCCCGCGCCACTTGCCGCCTTTGCGAATGCGCAGGGGTTCAGGGCACGCGCCGGCCAGATGGTCCTGATGCCGGATGGCGAAGGGCGCATCAGCGATGTCCTTTTCGGGCTCGGAGAGGCACGTGACGGCCTGGCTGTGGCCGCCCTCTCCGCGCGGCTGCCCGAGGGTGACTATGCGATTGCCGCAAAGCCGGATGACTGGTCTTTCTCCTGGACCGCAGCCGGCTGGGCAGATGGCGCCTACCGGTTCAAGACTTACCAGACAGCGACCGCCGGTCCGCCGAGGCTTGTGATGCCGGACGGCGAGGATACCAGTGCGCTGTCGCGCGAAGCCGAGGCCGCACGCCTGTGCCGGGACATGGTCAACACGCCGGCCGAAGACATGGGCCCGAACGCCATACAGGCCGTCATCTCTGACCTGGCCGAAAACCATGGTGCACGTCTCGAAACCATCATTGGCGACGAACTCCTCGCGCAGAATTATCCCATGGTGCATGCCGTTGGCCGCGCCGGCCCCGTCCCGCCGCGTTTCATCGAGCTTGAATGGGGCGATCCTTGCCACCCCCAGCTTGCCCTCGTCGGCAAGGGTGTCGCCTTCGACACGGGCGGGCTTAACATCAAGACCGGCGACTATATGCGGCTGATGAAAAAGGATATGGGCGGGGCCGCACATGCCATCGCACTGGCCTCACTCGTCATGGGGGCAGGCCTGCCCGTGCACCTGAAGCTCTATATCCCGGCCGTCGAAAATTCGGTGGCAGGACATGCCTTCCGTCCCGGTGATGTGCTGGCGACGCGCAAGGGCCTGCGTGTCGAAATCGACAATACGGATGCTGAGGGACGGCTCATCCTTTGCGATGCACTGGCGCGGGCCTGTGAGTCCGAGCCCGACCTGATCCTTGATTTCGCAACACTGACCGGTGCGGCCCGGGTCGCCCTCGGTCCGGACCTGCCGCCATTCTATACGGATGACGAGGAGATTGCCGCAAGTCTCACAAACACGGCGCAGGCGAGCGGTGAGCCGGTCTGGCGGATGCCCCTCTGGCGGCCCTACAAGGCCATGCTCGACAGTTCCGTGGCCGACATTTCGAATTCCGGCGGGCGCATGGCCGGCTCGATCACCGCGGCGGTCTACCTGGCCCAATTCGTGGACACGACACGCTGGGTTCATTTCGACATCTGGGCCTGGCGCGAAGGCAAGTACACACGCCCAGCCGGCGGCGCCGCGACCGGGCTGCGCGCAAGCTGGGCCTATCTGGATTCGCGCTATGGCAGCTGAGACCAGCAGACGATCAGGAGGCTTTACGACCCGCGCAAATCACTCGACTGTTTATATTCCATCAGTATGAACCGGGTGACAAAACATGGGTCTTGGCGAACGTGACGCTCTGGAATTGCTGCGTAATGTGATGGTGCGCAGCGTGCGCGAACAGGGCCCCGACCTGACCGCCCGCCAACTTGGCGTGTTGCTCATCGTGGCACTGGAGGCTGGCCCGCATACAGTGCGCGGGCTCGCCGAGCGACTAAATGTTGCCAAGCCGGCCGTCACCCGGGCGCTGGACGCTCTGGCACGGCATGATTTCGTCCGCCGCCGCCCGGACGAGGATGACCTGCGCAGCGTATTCGTTGAACGCACACCGTCCGGGACAGGCTTTCTGCGCGAACTGATGGCGCCGGCGATCGACGGAGTTGCTGAGGCCGGGGTCGCCCGCGCAGCCTGAATATGGAAGCGCGGCAAGACCGCTTGGCTTGCGTGTCAGGTCGGGACAGGAATCTGGCGACCGGACTTTGCGCTATGGCTCTGCCGGCCACACATCTCAGGCAGCCGCTTCCGGTTGCGGACGATCGCTTTCGCCTGTGGCGCCGCCTTCCGAAGAGGTTTCATCCCGACGCTTTTGCTTCCCGCCTAAGACACGACCTAGCCAGTCTTCGCGCTCTTCTGCTGCGCGCAGTTGCTTGTCGAGAACAGACATTGTCTTCGCAAAATCAGGCGCTGAATCGCGCCGCCAGGCGCGTGACGCCTGTGTCACGACCCATGCGAGATTGACCCCTTTCAGCCCGGTCGGCACGTTTTCGGATCCGTCAAGACCGGCACAGACCAGCCCCCAGCGGGCCGTCGCCTGCCGGTCTGCCAGCATACGAACAAGCTCGGCGGGATGGCGCTCGCGCCATTTCCAGAAAGACAAAAGGCCGCCGCGATAAGGCTCCATGGCCTCGAATCGCATCATCAGCACGTCGAACAGGCGTTCGCGCGGCGTCCCGTCCAGGACGGCGCTGTCCTGCGACATGGCGCGATCAAAATGGGCCTCAGTCGCATGGCCGATGGCCAGCTTGTCGGCGCCCCCGTGGAAATCGGACAGGGCAAGGCCGGCCCGGTCGGCAATCGCCGCAAGCGTGACAGCCGGCCAGCCCTCTATGGCGGCCAGTTCCAGCGCGGCTTTCACGCCTTTATCGAGAATTTCTGCCTTATCGCTCATTCGTCACCTTCCGCATCGCGTGAGAGCTTGCGGTCACGCTGGACCGCGGCCCGCAGGGCCTGACGAAACAGAAAAGGCATCCCGTGATCGTCCATCAAGACATCCAGCGCAGCCTGGGTCACGCCGCCGGGCGAGGTCACCGCCCGGCGAAGCTTTGATGGGTCGCTCTCGCTCTGCGCCATCAATGCCGCCGCGCCGATCACGGTCTGGCGTGCCAGGCGTGCGGCGCGCGCCTCGTCCAGCCCTTCTGCCTCGCCAGCTGCCGCGAGCGCCTCGGCCAGCAGAAAGACATAAGCCGGCCCCGAACCGGACAATCCGGTGGCAAGGCTGAGCTCATCCTCGCCCATTGGGCCTTCGACAAGTCCCAGCGGCTCCATCAGGTCGCCCGCGCGCGCAATGTCGGACTTGCCAGCCCCGACTCCTGCCGCAAGGAGGCAGACCCCCTGCCCGATTGCACCGGGCGTGTTGGGCATGACGCGAATGACCCGCTCAGCCTCCAGAAGATTGGAAACCTGCTCAATCCGCCACCCCGCCATGATCGACACGACGAGTGTTTCTGGCCCCACCCAGGGCAGCACCGCTTCAGCGAGCGAGCGGAACAGCTGCGGCTTGACGGCGATCACCAGCGTTCCGGCAGCCTTCGGCGCCGGATTCAGGGTCACCTTGCCCTGGCTTGCCCAGTCTTCAACGCGCGGCGACGGTTCAGGATCGACGATAACCGGTTTCGGTCCGTTGCGCCGTGCCAGCCAGCCTTGGGCGAGTGCTCCGCCCATCTGGCCCGCACCAAAAAGGACCAGCCGTCCCTGTGCCATGTCTGTTCACTCCACTGCAGCCCTTCGGGTTTTGCCCGGCTCAGGCCTCGCCCACGGTTTCGAACATCACCGCATCGATGGCCTCGCGCGGGGATTTACCGGCCCAGATGAGGAAATTGAAGGCCGGAACAAACCGTTCGACGGAATCGACAGCTGCTGCCATCACGGCGCGGATCTCGCCTGCGCTGGGCGCGTCGCGATCAAGCATTGGCAAGGCATGGCGGAAAAGGATGACACCTTCTTCCGCCCAATAGTCGAAATGGCCAAGCCAGAGCCGCTCGTTGCACATCATCACAAGCTCGGCGATGGCCGCACGGCGGGCCGATTGCGGTTTGATATCAAGGGTCACGGAAAAATGCACGGCATCCGGGTCGCGGCGCAGGGCAAATAGCGCGCCCATTTCGCCCCACCGGGTCGGGCAGATGCACTGGAGCGCCTCATCGAAATCGTCGCGCTCATTCTGCCAGCCATTCGCCTCGAGAAACTCCTCGATCAGGTCGAGCGCCTCGTGACGGTCTTCATGGCTTTCAGACGGGTTCAGGCTCATAAGGTTGCCCTCCGAATCATTGAGGTGCCGCATATGCACTTAGCGAAGCTAACATGGCGCTGATCGCCCGCAAGGCGCTCGGTCACACGCTTCCACCGGAAAAAATATCTTTCAGGACTTGGCAGAACCACGCCTGGACTTGTTCGCTTCGAGTTCAGCCACCCGCGCCTCCAGCGCTTCAGCACGCTCAAGTGCGGAAATCGCGATCTGCTTGATCGCCTCGACTTCGTCTCTCTCTGCAAGATCCATGTCGGCGACCATTGCACGAATGCGCGACTGCATAGCGGTGCGCGCTTCGTCGCCAGCAGCGCGCGCAGCGCCCATGGCTCCGGTGGCGAGCCCCGCAAGATCGTCCAGCAGTGGATTTGTTGCGGCCATGTGACATCTCCATTCACGCGCTTGCACTCTTGTGTCGCACATTGCACATGGGAACTCCACCAGAGCGGGGAAAGGTCAAACCCATGTCGACGCTGCTGTTTTCGGCACTCTCCTTTCCGGAGATCAGCCCTGCCCTGTTCACAATCGATGTCGGACCGGTGCATTTTCCGATCCGCTGGTATGCCCTTTCCTATATCGTCGGGCTGATTCTCGCCTGGCGATATGCCGTGGCGCTGGTGCGTCGCCCGCAACTGTTCGGCAACGCCTCACCGCCCGGCACAGACGATATTGACGATCTCTTGTTCTATGCAATTCTCGGCGTTATTTTGGGGGGCAGGATTGGTTATATCCTGTTCTACCAGCTGCCTTTCCAGGCTGATCGGCTTGCCGACGACCCGATGATGCTGCTGCGCGTCTGGGAAGGCGGAATGAGTTTTCATGGCGGGCTGATTGGAGTGGCGCTGGCCATATTCTGGATCGCACGCCGGCGCGGGGTCAGTCTGCTTCAGGTCGCCGATATTGCCGGTGTCGTAACGCCGATCGGACTGTTCTTCGGTCGGCTGGCCAATTTCATCAATGCCGAGCTTTATGGTCGCCACACAGACGGCCCCATGGGGATGGTGTTTCCCGAAGCTCATGTCGGCGCGGCGCCGGGCGCTTATGACTGGGCGGAAAAGACGTGGGTCTATTGCCGCGACAATATCGGCCGCTTCGGCTGTTACGAGCCCGAAATGCCCCGCCACCCCAGCCAGCTTTACGAAGCGGTCCTCGAAGGGCTCATCCCGCTGGTCCTTCTGGCGGGGCTGGTCTTCAGTGTTCGCGTCCTTGCCCGCCCGGGCCTTGCGGCCGGCCTGTTCCTGCTGCTTTACGGGATCGGGCGGTCGATCGCCGAGAATTTCCGTGAGCCCGATGCTCATATCGGTTTTCTCGACTTCCTTCCCGGGCATGTCACGATGGGAATGCTGCTCTCAATTCCGATGTGGATCGGTGGCGCCTGGCTTGTCGTCCAATCCATCCGCACGCCCCGGGACATCGCCAGAACGTGACGCTTGAAGGCAGAATTACCGAAATCATCGCAAGCGAAGGGCCGATTCCGGTCTCGACCTATATGGCGCTGTGTCTTCACGATCCGGCCGGCGGTTACTATTCGACCCAGCCTGGCCTCGGGCGGGACTTCATCACGGCGCCGGAACTCAGCCAGGTCTTTGGCGAACTGATCGGGCTCTGGGCAGTGCAGGAATGGCACGCGATAGGGTGCCCAACGCCATTCATCCTCGCCGAACTCGGTCCTGGCCGCGGCACGCTGATGGTGGACGCGCTGCGGGCAGCCAGTCTCGACACCGGCTTCATGGAGGCGATGCGATTATGTCTGGTTGAGACCAGCCCCTCGCTTCTCGCGCTTCAGGCGGAGCGTCTTGGCGACCACGCCCCCTCGCAGATCAATGAGTGGCGCGCACTTCCTGATCGACCCCTCATCTGTATCGGCAACGAGTTTCTGGACTGCCTGCCCGCGCGCCAGTTTGTTCGTATCGGTGAGACCTGGAACGAACGCGTTGTGGGACTTTCCGATACTGGCGCGCTGAGCTTCGGCCTGGCCGATAATCGCCCTTCGCAAATGGCCGAGGCCCTGCCTGATACGGCAGACGAGATCGACCTTCAGCCTGCACTTGACGAAATCACCGGCTTCTTCGCCCGGCGCAAGGCGCCCTTTCGCACACTCTTCATCGATTATGGACCGGCCTCGGCACCGCCAGGCGATACGCTGAGGGCCTTTCGGGACAGCGAACAGGTGGACCCCCTTGACCAACCCGGCAAAGCCGATCTCACCGTGGACGTCGATTTTGGCCGCCTGAAGCGGCTTTGTGCTTCGAGCGGAATCAATGTCGCTGGCCCGCTCATGCAGGGGCACTTCCTGGCGCATCTCGGCATCCAGGCGCGTCTCAACGCGCTGATCTCGGCCAATCCCGACGCTGCGGAAGTGACATTCCGGTCCGTCTCCCGACTTGTCGACCCCGGCGAAATGGGTGAGCGTTTCAAGGCCATTTGCTTGTCCAGCGCCGGCCTGCCCCCGCCCACCGCTTTCTGAAATGTGACCATGCCTGACCGACCGCCCTTCGAAACTTCGCCATTGCTTGCAGCCCGCAAGACAGTCGCGCACGGATTTTTCGGCCGCTGTGGGGGCGTCTCGCAGGGGCTTTATTCGAGTCTCAATACCGGCCACGGGTCCAGCGACAAGGCTGATGCGGTCGATGAAAACCGTCGCCGGATCGCTGCGGCGATGGGTGCGCGCCAACTCGTCTCGGTCCATCAGGTACACGGGACGGACGTGGCGCAGATCGATGCTGCCACGCCGGGCCGTCGCCAGGCCGATGCGATGGTCACAGCGATGCCGGGGATTGCCCTCGCCATTCTCACAGCCGATTGTGTGCCGGTCCTGTTCGCCGATGACACGGCGGGAATTGTCGCTGCGGCCCATGCCGGATGGAAAGGCGCGCTCGCCGGCGTCGCCGAGGCATGTGTCGAGGCAATGGTCGCGCGCGGCGCCCGCCCATCCTCGATCCATGCCGCCATCGGCCCGGCCATACAACAGGCGAGCTATGAGGTTGGCCCGGAATTTCGTGAACGGTTTCTCGCAGCCGGCGAGAACGCCGCCTTCTTCGCCCGGGGCGCAGGTGAGCGTTGGCAGTTCGACCTGACGGGCTATGTCGAAAGCCAGCTTTTCCGGCTGGGACTGGCCGGGATCGACCGGCTCGATCACGACACCTGTGAGATGGAAGAGACATATTTTTCCAATCGCCGGCGCAATCATCGCGGCGAACCCGACTATGGCCGCAATGCCTCAGTGATCATGCTTCGTCACTGAGCGGCAATTTTCGAAGCCGCGAGACGTTGCAAGCCGGCGAGCTTTGCGACAGGAAGATGACACCCCGCTCCAAGCCAGCCGCCGGACCCGCCTCACTCATGAAACTGATCTCCTGTACCGCAAACCTCCCACTCGCAGAGGCCATAGCGGACTATCTCGACGCCCCGCTCACCGAGCGCCGCATTGAACGCTTCTCCGACAATGAGATTTTCGTCCGCGTCAACGAGAATGTCCGCGGCGAAGACATCTATGTCATCCAGTCGACCTCTTATCCGGCCAATGACACGCTAATGGAACTCCTGATCTGCCTTGATGCGCTCACAAGAGCCTCGGCCCAGCGGATCACGGCGGTGATTCCTTATTTCGGCTATGCCCGCCAGGACCGCAAGACCGATGGCCGCACGCCGATCTCGGCCAAGCTCGTGGCCAACCTGATCGCCGCGGCCGGTGCCGACCGGGTGCTGACCATGGACCTGCACGCCGGCCAGATTCAGGGCTTTTTCGATGTTCCGACCGACAATCTCATCGCCGCACCGGTCATGGAAGAGGACATCCGCAAACGCCTGAAGCTGAAAGACCTGATGATCATCTCTCCTGATGTCGGCGGGGTTGTCCGCGCCCGGGCGCTGGCGAACAGGCTTGGGGTCGATCTTGCAATTGTCGACAAGCGCCGCCCGAAAGCGGGTGAGAGTGAAGTCATGAACATTATTGGCGATGTCGATGGTCGCCACTGCGTGCTGGTTGACGATATCTGCGACTCGGGTGGAACTCTTTGCAATGCCGCGGCCGCACTGAAAGCGAAAGGCGCGACCCGGGTGACCGCTTATGTCACCCATGGGGTGTTCTCCAAAAGCGCAATCAAGCGGGTGGAATCCTCTGAACTCGATGAAGTCGTCGCCTGCGACACGATCCAGCAGCGCGAAGAGGACGTCAAATCCAGGTCGCTGCGCGTACTGACAGTCGCCCCTCTGCTCGGCGAGGCGATCCGGCGCATAGCCAACAAGGAAAGCGTGTCGAAACTGTTCGACTAGTTTTTGCTATCCGCGCGGTGCTTGCCCTGGCTGCGTCCCTGCTGTATAGGCCGCGTCTCCCATGTAACCTGCGGCGCGAGGCCGCTTGTGTCAGGCTGTTACCGCACCCGGCTTGAGGGGCGGCGGACTTCAGGGCGAAGGAACAAGCAATGTCAGAAGATATCGTATTTAACGTCGAAGTGCGCGAGCGTATTGGCAAGGGCGGCGCGCGCGAAGCCCGCCGGCAAGGCAAGGTCCCCGGGGTGCTCTATGGCGGCGATCTCGCACCCGTGGCGATCAGCCTGCGCAAGAATGAAGTGATCAAGGCTATCAATACCGGCCAGTTCCTCGCCTCGACCGCAACACTGATCCATGACGGCAAGAAACAGCTTGTGATCCCGCAGGACATTCAGGTGCATCCGGTCACAGACGAGCCGGTGCATGTCGATCTCTACCGCGTCAACGCCAAGCAGACGATCGCCGTCGAAGTGGCTGTGCATTTCAAGGGCGAAGAAGTCTGCCCGGGCATCAAGCGCGGCGGCACACTGAATGTCGTGCGCCACGCAGTCGAACTCCTGGTGCCGGCCGGCAATATTCCCGAATATCTCGAAGCCGATGTCTCGGCATTGGAAATCGGCGACAATATCAAGATTTCAGACATCACGCTTCCCTCCGACGCCGAACCGACAATTACGGATCGCGACTTCACGATTGCGACAATTGCCGGCCGCGTGGCAACTGGCGCAACCGCCGACGAGGACGAGGGCGAGGTCGCACCCGATGAAGTCGAGGCGATCTCTCAGGGCAGCGACGAAGACGGGGAATAGGCCTTGGCGCCGACCGGTCTGGACTGGCTGCGCCGGCTGTTCTCGCCGGCGCAGGCGAAGCAGGAAGCCGGTGGAGCGAACCAACCCATGCATATTCTTGCAGGACAGGGCAATCCGGGTCCGAAATATGCCGCCAACAGGCACAATATCGGCTTCATGGCCATGGACCGGATCGCGAGCGATTACGATTTCGGACCATGGCGCGCCCGGTACCAGAGCGATGTGAGCGAAGGCAGTATCGACACACCCGGCGGGCGCGTGAAACTGCTGCTTATGAAGCCGAAAACCTTCTACAATGAGACAGGTCGGGCGCTTTCCGAAGCCGCGCGCTTCTACAAATTGTCAGCAGATGATGTCACAGTGTTTCATGACGAGATCGACCTCGCGCCGGGACGGCTGAGAGTGAAACGTGGCGGAGGCCATTCTGGCAATAATGGCATCCGTTCGATGATCCAGCATCTGGGGGCCGATCTGCGGCGCGTGCGGATCGGCGTCGGGCACCCGGGCGACAAGACGAAAGTCATGCCCTATGTGCTCGCTGATATCCCCAAAGCCGAAACCGAATGGGTCGATGCACTGCTGCGCGCCTGTTCCAGGGCCCTGCCCCACCTGATTGCCGGTGATGACGAGCGCTACCAGACCGAAGTGATGCGCCTGGCCCCGGCGCCCAAGGCTGATCCGCGCAAGCCGCACTGACCTGATCGCTGGCAATGCGGAACTGTTTTTCAGACTCAGGTGCCGACAAGTCCAAGCGGGACAGCCGTGGTGCGTTTGGAGACTGAAATGATAATCCTTGACTGCACATCTGAGACCAGCCCCGACCCAAGCAGTTTCTCGCGCAGGAAGGTATCATAAGCGTGCATGTCTGTAGTCACGACATGGATGATGTAATCAACCGCGCCAGTCACGGTCATGCATTCTGTCACCTCCGGCCATCCCTGGATAAGCCGCTCAAAGGCCTCAAGATTTTCCTTGCTGGGCAGGGACAATTTGACATTCGCCACCACCTCGAAGTCGAGCCCGAGGCGCTGGGTGTCGAGCAGTGTCACGCGCCGCGTGATGATGCCGGTTTCTTCAAGCCGTTTGATCCGGCGCCAGCAGGGCGAGGAAGACAGCCCGACCTTATCGGCGATATCAGCCACAGACAGCGCGGCGTCCTCCTGAATGAGCTCAAGAATTCGCCGATCAATGGAATCTAGATTCTGGGACAAACTTTTCCCTTTTTCGAGGAATTTAGCGCATGGAAGTGCGTAACACCTGCAAAAAATTACTCTTGGGCGCAAGGCTTTTTTGTTCGCACGCAAACTAATGTCAAGTATTAGTTTTTCGCGCCAATGACTCTCCGATCAGCTGGGCGGTCTCTCGCACACCGTACAAAGCGGCAAAACTACCAAAGCGGGGCCCCTGGCTTTGCCCAAGGAGTACCTCATACAGCGCCTTGAACCAGTCACGGAGATTTTCGAAACCATGGTCCTTCCCAACCGTGAAGACGAGGGTCTGCAACGCCTCTCCGCTCGTTTCGCCTTCATAGACGCGCAAGCGCCCGGCAAGATCCTCCATCGCGGCCCGCTCATTGTCGCTGGGCTGGCGATAATGTTTCGAGGGCGCAACAAAATCATCATAATAGCGCATCGCATATCCGGCGAGCCGGTCGAGCAGCGGGTGAGTGTCCAGCCCGGCTTCGGGTGCATAGCGCGAAATGAACCCCCAGAGTGTCGCCTTGTCATGGGCATTAGCCGCGCTGACAAGGTTGAGCAGGAGCGCAAAACTCACAGGCGAGGTCTGGGCGGGCGGATCACCCTCGTGAATGTGCCAGACGGGGTTCTCGATCTGACGTTCGGGCGACTCTTCGCCATAATTGCCGAGGAAACTCAGATATTCATCCACGGCCTTGGGGATGACATCGAAATAGAGCTTCTTGGCGGCTCTGGGCTTCTGGAACTGGAACAGTGACAGGGATTCAGTCGGCGCATAGGCCAGCCATTCCTCCACTGAGATCCCGTTCCCCTTCGATTTCGAGATCTTTTCTCCTTTGTCATCCAGGAACAACTCATAAACGAATTGTTCGGGCGGACGCGCGCCAAGGATCCGGCAAATTTTCGAATAGACCGGCGCATTGGCCTGATGATCCTTGCCGAACATTTCGAAATCAACGCCCAGCGCGGCCCAGCGCATGCCGAAATCGGGCTTCCATTGCAGCTTCACATGGCCGCCCGTGACCGGCAGCGTGGTCTCGGCGCCGTCCTCATCCTCGAACGTCACAGTCCCCGCGTCGGCATTGACCTGCTTCATCGGGACATAGAGAACGCGGCCGGTCCTGGGCGAAATCGGCAGGAAGGGCGAATAAGTCGCCTGACGCTCCGGGCCGAGTGTCGGCAGCATCACGTCCATGATGTCGCTGTAGCGCTCAGCCGCCCGTTTCAGCACCTCATCGAACCGGCCCGACATGTAGCAATCGGTGGCCGACATGAATTCGTATTCGAAGCCGAAACTGTCGAGAAAGGCTCGAAGGCGCGCATTATTATGGGCTGCGAAACTCTCATATTCATTCGAAAAAGGGTCGGGCACGCGCGAAAGCGGCTTCTGGATATGGCCCTCCAGCATCTCGCGATTGGGCACATTGTCCGGGATCTTCCGCATCCCGTCCATATCATCGGAAAAACAGATCAGCCGGGTGGGAACCGTGTCGCGCGTGAGAACGTGAAAGGCGTGGCGCACCATCGTGGTGCGCACGACCTCTCCGAAGGTTCCGATATGCGGCAGGCCGGAGGGGCCATAGCCCGTTTCAAAGATGACCGGGTCGCCGGGCTGGCGGTCGCCGGCCTTCTCCATCTGCTCGGCGCGTTTGGCGAGCTTGCGCGCAAGCTCGAACGGCCAGGCTTTGGCATTTTCGGCAAGGGCGGAGAGATCGGTCATGGCAGCGGGCTTTTCGTATCATGTGTCGAGCGCTGGGGCTTAGGTAGCCCGCGCCACCGGGTCAAGCGAGGGGGCGGCGACAGAATGTAAGAAAATTTTGACATGTCAAAAATGTTGGACTATATGCGATGTATGGTATTTTTGACATATCGGAGATCGAATCATGCCGTTTCGTGAAAAGACCGCCTGGGTCATGACAGTGCTATTGGTTATGGCTGGCCTGAAATATGCTTCGGCCATCTGGTCGCAATCTATCGCGCTCGGGCAAACGCCCACGCCCGATATAGGGCTGATCGCCCTCGTCACACTCCTGCTCGTGGCGGGTGCCATTGTCGCTCATATCATTGCCGCCGCGTTCAGCCCCGGCGAGGCGGACGCGCCCGAGGATGAGCGAGACAGGCTGGTCTGGTGGCGGGCCGGGAATATTTCAGGCTGGGTGCTTGGGTTCGGCGCCTTTGCCGGTCTCTGGCACTATTACTTCACCGCTGACGGGGACTTGCTTTTCCACATCATCGTGGTCAGCCTGGTGCTTGCCCAGCTGGCTGAATATGTCCTCGTTATCGTGTTCTACCGTCGCAGCTGGGGCGTCTGAATGCCCAAGCGCCCGCCCATCACCAATCGCGTGCGCGATTTGCGCGAGGCCCATGGCCATATGAGCCAGGCGGCGCTGGCCGAAGTGATTGGTGTGACCCGTCAGACCGTCATCGCGATCGAGCAGGGAAAATACTCGCCGAGTCTCGAAAGCGCGTTCCGTATCTCCCGGGTCTTCGGGGTCGGGATCGAAGATGTTTTCGGGTGGCAGGACGAGGGCGATGCATGATCGCCCGGGCGATAGATGAGGTGTCTATCGCCCTTCGCCCGCGCCGGGTCTCAGCCTGTCCAGGAGCGCCGCATTGAACCGCTCGGGCGGCTCATCAGCCAGCGCCGCGACGGTTTCGGTCATGTTCGCCGAGGCTTTTACCGCCTCGAAATCCGCCCCCGCAATCCGCCCGCGTCCATGCAGCGCGCGCGCCGCGCCGCCGGTCAGGATAAAGGCCGGATGCCAGGCGAGCCCGCCCGATTTGGCAAGCTCATTGGTGCAGTTCGAGGTCAGCGTGTTGTAGAAACGCGGGCGCGTCTCGATAGCGGCGGTGCGCTCCAGCAGCGAGGTCAGATAGGCGCGCGCCTCTTCCGGTGTCAGCTCCAGCCTGTAGAGAAACACCTCATGATCGAGATAGACCGCCCGGCGGGTCAGCAGGTCGCGCGGCGTCGCCCAGACATAAAGCAGTTCAAACCGCCCGAGCGCCCCGCGCAGGGGATCATATTTCTCGCCCTTCTCCTTGCGTGCCTCAATGGTCAGCCCGATCAGCTCGTCCTCTTCAAACTCGAAAAGCACCAGCGTGTGCGCCATGATATCGAGCCCGGGATGGGGCTCGACCATCAGCCAGACCCGTTCCAGGCGTTCAGGATCGATCCTTGCTGTATCGATCCAGTCGCGCGCCGTCGGCCCGGCACGGTCATAGCTCCAGTTGCGTATGGGACTGACCTGCCAGGTCTCGCCAGTCCGGCGCACTTGAGGCGTGACAGAGAGATGCTCGACCCAGTCGCGATCATGGCGCGGGGTCTTGGTGAGCACCGTGATCATGAAGACGATGAGGGCAGCTATAAGGGCAGCCAGGAGGGCAAGGAGGACAGTTCGCCAGCTCATCGATCAGCCCGATCCATGGGCCGGGGCGAAACTGTCAGGCTGCGCCATCGCCCATTCGCGCCCGAGATGCGTTCCCCCTGGCGCGCTGAGCAATTCGCCCGGTTCAAGCAATTTGTAAGCCCGCTGGCCAGGCTCGGCGATATCCTCGGTCACCCGGTGCATGATATGGCGCGGCGTCAGCTCTGCCGGGTGCGCGCAACCCGCCGCGCCGACCACTTCCATCAGAGCCTTGACGGTGTTGCGATGGAAATTCGCCACCCGCTCGGCCTTGTCGGCCACCACAAGCCCGCGCTGTCGCCCCCTGTCGGTGGTCGCAATTCCCGTGGGGCAGGTGTTGTTGTGGCAGTTCAGCGACTGGATGCAGCCAAGCGCAAACATGAAGCCGCGCGCCGTGTTCACCCAGTCCGCCCCGAGCGCCATCGAGGCGGCAAGCTGGAAGGCCGATATCTGCTTGCCGGCACAGGCGAGTCGAATCTCGGGCTTTAGCCCGGTACCGACAAGCGCGTTGCGCGTCAGCACCAGCCCATGGCGCAGCGGCATACCGACATGGTCCTGGAACTCGGCCGGCGCTGCGCCCGTGCCCCCTTCCGCGCCGTCGACGACAAGGAAATCAGGCCTGATCCCGCTGGCGCGGCTTGCCTTCATCAGCGCCAGCACCTCCCAGCGATTGCCCACGCAGAATTTGATCCCCACCGGCTTGCCGCCGGAAAGCTCCCGCAAGCTCGCAACGAATTCCATAAGTTCAAGCGGCGTCGAGAAGGCCGAGTGGGAGGCCGGCGAATAGCAGGTTTCACCGACCGAGATCCCGCGCGCGCGGGCAATTTCGTCAGTGACCTTGGCCCCCGGGAGGACGCCGCCATGGCCGGGCTTGGCGCCCTGGCTCAGCTTGATCTCGATCATCCTTACCTGTTCGCGCGCAGCATTTTCCGCAAACATGCCAGGATCGAAACTGCCATCCTTTGCCCGCGCTCCGAAATAGCCTGATCCGAGTTCGAAGACGAGATCGCCGCCGCCGGCCTCGTGATAGGTCGAAATGCCGCCCTCGCCTGTATCGTGATAAAACCCGCCCATCGCCGCGCCGCGATTGAGCGCCTCAATCGCATGGGCGCCGAGCGAGCCGAAGCTCATCGCGGAAATGTTGAAGACGCTGGCATTATAGGGTTTTGCGGTTCCCGGCGCGCCTATTGTCACGCGAGGATCGGCAATATCGGGCAGTTGCGCCGCCATGGAATGGGAGAGCCATTCATAAGGCGGCTTGTCCATTTCAATCTGGCTCCCGAAAGGCTCCACGGAGGTCACGTCCTTTGCGCGCCGGTAAACCATCGCGCGTTCTTCATGATTAAAGGGCTGACCCTCGGTCTCACTCTCGACGATATAGGCCCGCAGGAAGGGGCGCAGCGCTTCTCCGACCCAGCGAATGCGACCCGCCACCGGAAAATTTCGCCAGATCGTGTGCGGGGTCTGAACAAGGTCGAACAGGCCGATAAGCGTGAGGGCCCCGAAGACCAGCGTCGGCAGCCCGAACCATGCGGAGACGTAGAGGCCGGCCACACTGAGAACCAATAGCGCGATGATGATTGCAAATGGCAGCATTCGCCGCATTTTCCGGCCCCTTTCTCTTCAGTGACGCCAGCATTAGCGGCCACTGCAAGCGCTGTCATCCGATCGTCACCACTCAGAACCAGCCTGAAAAAGCAAAACGCCCGGCAAAACACCGGGCGTCTCTGCGTCTTTGACAATTTTCCTCGGCGAGCCGGAATCAGGCCGCAGCCGCCTCGGTGTTCTTCGCCGGTTTGGGATCGCGCAGCACATAGCCGCGTCCCCAGACCGTCTCGATGAAATGGTCGCCGGCCGCCTTCTGAAGCTTCTTGCGCAGCTTGCAGATAAAAACGTCGATAATCTTCAGTTCCGGCTCATCCATGCCGCCATAAAGATGGTTGAGGAACATTTCCTTGGTCAGCGTCGTGCCCTTGCGTAGCGAGAGCAGCTCGAACATCTGGTATTCCTTGCCCGTCAGGTGGACGCGGTCGCCATGGACCTCCACCGTCTTGGCATCGAGGTTCACCACAATCTCGCCTGTCCGGATGACACTCTCAGCGTGCCCCTTGGAGCGGCGCACAATCGCCGTGATGCGCGCAACAAGCTCGTCCTTGTTGAAGGGTTTTGTCAGGTAATCATCGGCGCCAAAGCCAAGTGTCTTGACCTTCGCCTCAATGTCGGGATTGCCCGACAGGATCATGACGGGCGTATTCACGCGGGCCATGCGAAGCTGCTTCAGGACGTCATAGCCGGAAATGTCCGGCAGGCTGAGATCGAGGACGATGATATCGTACTCATAGATCTTGCCCAGATCGACGCCCTCTTCCCCCAGGTCGGTGGTATAGATATTGAACCCGGCACCCTTGAGCATCAGTTCGATGCTGCGTGCGACCGCGCTATCATCCTCGATGAGAAGGACCCGCATGTTCTCGCTCCCGAATCAGTCTAGCGACCACACTAGCCGCATTCGTTAACCATGTAAGACCCTATGTAATTAATCCTAACACGGACTTAACGTGTACGGAATCTTGTCGGGCCGCGTAAATCTTTCCCTCAGTATTGCATTGCCGCCGCCGATGGCCCTTCAGCCATAAGCGCATGCGCAATAGCGATGGCATCCTGGACAGATTGCGCCCGCGGATCCGTCGAAATCAGTGTTTTCTGACTACGGATCGCCTCCCGGACTTTCGGGTCATTCATGATGACGCCCGCAAGGTGCGGGCGGAAACCGAGAAAAGTCTGGCAGGCACGCGCGATGGCTTCATAAGTTCGCTGTCCGCCGGCACGGTTGTCGGCCTGATTGATCGCGATCGTCGCCTCGACATTAGGCGCGTAGCCGCGCAGCACCTTGATGAAGGCATAGGCATCGGTCATCGAGGTAGGCTCGTCGGTGATGATCATCAATGCCTTGTCGGCCGCACGCGCGAGCCGCATGCAATTGGCCTCGATCCCGGCGCCCAAATCGAGGATGACCTGGTCATATTGCAGCGCCAGGGCCGACAGGCCGGCCGCCAGCCTTGCGACCTCTTCGGACGGCAGTTCGGCCAGCGCGCCAGAGCCAGAGCGACCCGGGAGCACATCGAAACCGCCATGACCCGCGCCTCCATCGACGGGCGTGACCGCATCATCGAGCTCGACCCAACCGGCAATAACGGCCGCAAGATCTGTTTCGGGAGCGATACCGAGCTGGACATCGACATTGGCGAGCCCGAGATCGCCGTCAACAAGCAATGTCCTCTTGCCCGCCTGGGCGAACGCGCTTGCCAGCGTGATCGCCATGAAGGTCTTTCCGACGCCCCCCTTTCCGGAAGCGACCGCGATTATCGAGGCCGGCGCCACGCGGGGCGACGGCGTGGACCGACGGTCCATCGACTTTCGAAGCATGAAGCTCATTATGCTGCTCCTTTCAGGGCGATCTGCCCCGACGATTCTTCCAGCAATAGCCCTGCCATACGGCTGGCGCCCGCCGGAACGAGGCCACCGCCAATAAACGGCGTGGCCGCAAGGTGCGAAAACCCGATGCCTGCATTGGACAGGGCGGCGATCGCGCCGCCTCGCCGTCGCGCAACGTCGAGCTTTGTCAGAATCGCCCGCGCCACGCCCGCCCGTGCAAAGGCACGGGCTGCATCGGCCTGGTCATCGGGATGGCCCTCGGCCGACATGACCAGGACTGGCTCAGCGTCCAGTGCGGCCACAAGATCTGTCAGCTGCGCCATTTCCCGAGTATCGCCGGGAATAATAGCCGGCATGTCAATCACGCAGCGATGGCCATCGGCCCGCAGCTTGCGCATCATTTCGAACAACAGGTCAGGCGTTGATGCTTTGCGGACCTGGTGACTTTCGCGCTCAAGATAGGCCGCCAGCTGTTCGCCGCCGGCGGTTGCATCAAGGTCTGCAGCCACCGGCATGATCTGGGCCCGCGCAATTGAGGCGCGGCGGGTCAGCTTGGCCGCTGTCGCCGTGCGCCCGTGCCCTGGCGCGCCGACAAGGATAATGTCGCGGTCGGGAACTGCCGGGATCGGCCGGCAGTCGATGAGTTCGGACAGGCCCGCCTCAATGGCCGCGACCGGATCGTTCACCCGCGTCTTCTGAACGCCGGCTTCGCTGATCCGGCGCGCGAAAGAGGCAGGTGCGCCATGCCAGATCAGCGCGTCACGGACACGCGAGCGCAGGGGGTTTTCAGCATGGCGGGGTACCGGCGCATCGGCAAAACGCGACATGAACAGCGGCTCGTTCGGGACCATGCCGCCGCCCATCTTGTCAGTTGCGGCGCGGACCTCAACGCCGCCATTGACTTCGCGCTCAGACAGGATGACGGCATCCTCGCCCATCTCGGCGAAGATCATTGCCTTGGCATCCTCGAACGTCGCGGCGGCAAACATTTTCATGCGCATGGGGCACTGCCCTTTTTGGTTTTCATTTCGGCCTCTCCGGCACCGCCCTTTGTGTCCGGAAACTTGTGGTGTGATTATCAGGTCATTGGTTAACGAATCGTGGCTTCCGGTTAGGGCCTCTGAAATGGCTCTTCGCGAAAATCAGTGGAAATCACGGCTTTTGGGAATGATCCGCACATTCCGGGGATGGCTGCGCGGATCGTCTGCCACTGGATTTTTGACCTCGTCTGCATGGGAAAGCACTCCGTATAACGGGTCCTTCCGGTCAGAGCCCGCTCTCTGCCCTGACCGTTTTTGGCCCTGCGAAAGGACCAAGCTTCGCACATGACCGGCGCGCGCGAGACCCGCTTCCAGAGTCCTTTCCTTTGCCGCCTCGCCCAGCAGATCAAGATCGCCAGTGCGGTCGATCAGCCGTTCAGCGACGATATGGGTGACATTGTCGGCGCGCTGCACGCGCCCCACCACCGCCAGGATACGCGCGCCCATCACGGTGGCGCGATAGATCGCAACCGTGCGCGGCCACACGACGAGATTGGCAATCCCGGTCTCATCCTCGATCGTGATGAAAACGACGCCGTTCGCCGATCCCGGCTTCTGGCGGACCAGTACAATACCGGCGGTCGTCATCGCGCAGCCATTCGGCAGCGAGACCGCCTCAGCGGTCGTCTTCAGCCGGGCTGCGTCATAGCGCTCCCGCAGGAAAGTGAGCGGATGATCCTTCAGCGAAAGGCGCGTGGTCTGGTAATCCTGTAGCACATGTTCGCTCATCGGCATGACCGGCAGGTTCGCCTGCGCCTCGCCGCCCTGATCGGTGACATCTGCAGCGGCGAACAGAGGCAAGGCCGGGCCTGGCGCCTCGCCGCGCACCGCCCAGAGCGCACCGCGCCGGTCCAGTCCCATTGAGCGGAAGCCATCCGCGGCAGCAAGCAGTTCGACCGAACGGCGCATGAGGCCGGCCCGCCGGCGCAACTCGTCCGGGCGATAATATCCCTGCCCGCGTGCGGCCAGCAGCTTTTCCGCCTCATCCTCACGCAGACCATCGACCTGGCGCAGCCCCAGACGGACCGCGAGACATGCCCCCTCCCCGCTCGCCGGCTCCAGCGTATTGTCCCATTCGGACCGGTTCACATCTACGCCGCGCACCTCCACCCCATGCTCGCGCGCATCGCGCACAATCTGGGCGGGAGCATAAAAACCCATCGGCTGGGAATTGAGCAGCGCGGCGCAGAACACATCCGGGTGGTGGCATTTCAACCAGGAGGAGACATAGACAAGCAGGGCAAAGCTCGCCGCATGGCTTTCCGGGAAGCCATATTCCCCGAACCCCTTGATCTGGTCGAAACAGCGGCGGGCGAAATCCGGCTCATAACCACGTGCGATCATCCGCTCGACCATCTTGTCCTGGTAATTCTGGATGGTGCCCACCTTTCGGAAGGTCGCCATCGCCCGGCGCAGGCCATTGGCCTCATCCGGGGTGAATTTGGCCGCATCCATGGCAATCTGCATGGCCTGCTCCTGAAACAATGGTACGCCAAGTGTACGCCCGAGAATATTCTCCAGCTCCTTGGCATGGCCATGTTCCGGCGCGGGCCGTGGGTAGGTGATTTTCTCCTTTCCCTGCCGGCGGCGCAGATAGGGATGCACCATGTCGCCCTGGATCGGACCGGGGCGCACGATCGCCACCTCGATGACAAGGTCGTAGAATTCGCGCGGGCGAAGGCGCGGCAGCATGTTCATCTGTGCGCGGCTCTCGACCTGGAAGACACCGAGACTGTCGCCCTCGCAAAGCATATCGTAGGTCGCGGCATCGTCTTGCGGGATACTGGCAAGATCATGCTCCAGACCCTTGTAGAGCGCGAGCATGTCGAACGCCTTGCGGATACAGGTCAGCATGCCGAGCGCAAGCACATCCACCTTCATGATCCCAAGCGTCTCTATATCGTCCTTGTCCCATTCGATGAAGGTGCGCTCATCCATCGCGGCATTGCCGATGGGCACGGTTTGCGTCAGCAGCCCTCGGGTGAGCACAAAGCCGCCGACATGCTGGGAAAGATGGCGCGGGAAACCGATCAGCTGACGGATCAGCGCCACGGCCCGCCGGATCACCAGGCTGTCCGGGTCAAGGCCCGCCGCACGCAACTGCTCAAGCCGGATCTCGCGCCCCCAGCTGCCCCAGACCGTTCCCGCCAGCGCGCTCGCCACATCCTGCGAAAGACCCAGGGCCTTGCAAACATCGCGCACTGCGGAACGGGGGCGATAGGAGATCACCGTCGCTGTCAGCGCGGCCCGCGCGCGCCCATAGCGGCGATAGATATACTGGATCACTTCCTCGCGGCGTTCATGCTCGAAATCGACATCGATATCGGGCGGCTCGCGCCGTTCCTTCGACAGGAAGCGCTCGAACAGCAGGCTGCTCGTGTCCGGATCGACACTGGTGATGCCAAGGCAGAAACACACCGCCGAATTGGCCGCCGAGCCGCGCCCCTGGCACAGAATGGCCTGCCCGCGCGCCCAGGCCACAATATCATGGACCGTCAGGAAATAAGGCGCATACTGAAGTTCCGCGATGAGGCTGAGTTCCTTGCGCAGCGTACGCCGGACCCGCGCGGGCACACCGCCGGGATAACGCCAGTCCGCGCCCGCCCAGGTCAGGTCTTCCAGATGATCCTGCGCCGTCTTTCCGGGCGGGACCGGTTCATCTGGATATTCATAGGCCAGCTCATCAAGCGAGAAATGGCAACGCGCGGCAATCTCTCCGGTGCGCGCCAGCGCCGGCTCGAAGCCGCGAAACAGGCGCGCCATCTCCGCAGGCGCTTTCAGGTGCCGCTCGGCATTAGCCTGCAGGCGCTGGCCAGCCGTCTCAAGCGTGCAATGCTCGCGGATACAGGTGAGCACATCCTGGAGCGGGCGCCGTTCAGGGGCGTGATACAGCACATCATTGGTCGCCACGAGGGGCACGCCGGTGCGCGCGCCAAGCTCGGCCAGCCGCGCCAGGCCCTCGCGGTCGCGCCCGGCAAAACGGTAGCTCGCGGCAAGGTATAACCGATCACCCCACAGCCCAGACAGGCGCACCAGAAGCGCTTCGAAGGCCGGGTCCGGGCGCGCGGGCGGCAGGGCGATGAAGACCTGGCCATCACCATGAGTGATGACATCGCCGAGCGTGATATGGCAGGCGCCCTTCTGTGCGGCGAGCTTGCCCTTTGACAGAAGCTGCGAGAGCCGGCCATAGGCGGCCCGGTGCATCGGATAGCACAGGAAACTGCGCCCCTCGGCAAGGTCGAGACGCGCCCCGACAAGCAGGTCGAGACCATGCTCGCGCGCGGCCGCATGGGCACGCACCGCACCCGCCAGCGTGTTACGGTCGGCCACGCCGAGCGCTGACAGCCCCAGGAGTTTTGCCTGCGCAACCAGTTCCCCGGCATGGCTGGCGCCATGCAGGAAGGAGAAATTGGTCATGCATTGAAGCTCGGCATAATCGTTCATGCGAACACACCATGCACATACCATTGCGGCGCCCCACCCCGCCCATCGCCGTAAAGCCCGTCGCGGAAGACCCAGTAGCGCCGGCCCGCCTCATCCTCGATCCGGTAATAATCTCTTGTTCGCTTGACCGCCCGCCTCGCTGCGCTCCGCGATGCGTCGCGCTCAGGACTGTCTGCCTTGACTTCGTGGACCGGCAAGGGCGAGGGCAGGCAGGTCTCACCTTCCAGCCACCATTCCGGCGCAATCCGTTCTGGCCCATCTGCCCGCGCGACACGCCGCGCGATCCGGCGCCAGACAAAACGCAATGGCGGTCCGTCCGGCACTTCTGCCAGCACCTCCACCGGCTCTGGCCGGCTGAATATCCGCAGCGGCCGCGCACTCATACCATGCGTCACAGCGGGCCATTCGGGAAGCTGGCCGTCAAAATCTTCAAGGCGTTCAAGACGTTCGGGCAGGTGACTGTCCTGAGGAACAATCACTTTCACCGTGCCCGAGCCGAGCCGGGCCACAATACGGTCAGCAAGAGCTGAAATCTCGCCAATGTCCATGACATGACCCGCCAGGTCACCCGACAGGACAGGCGCGCCAGCCTCCATCGCATCGGGGTGAAGGGCCTCAAGCAGGAGCAGGTCAATCCCGAAACCGGGGTCGATCTCGTCAAGGCGTTCCTTCAACAGCCGACCGATATGGGCCGGCGCTCGAACCGGCCGGGCTGCGCGCACACGCACCGAGGAGACGCGGCCATCGCTGCGATAGGCCGCCAACCGGAAGCCCCGCGCGGCGCAGCCATGGCCCGCCAGGTCGGCGCACAGCATCTCCAGCAGGCTGTCGAGGCCGGCTCGTATACCCTCAATGTGCAGGAGCGGCTCGGGGCAGGCCAGACGCGCGACATGCTCGGGCGCGGGGCGCAGCGGCTCAAGCGGTTCAGCCCGCAGGCCCAGCGCCTGGTCGAGACGCATCACCACCGCATCCGCCGCCTCGCGCGAGGCAAAACGGCGCGCCAGCGCCCGGCGGTCCAGCCCGTAGAGCTGGCCAATCTGGTTGAGACCGAACCGGCGCAACAGCCGCAATGTCGCCGCCGACAGGCGCAGGGCCGACACGGGCAGGCCGGCCAGCCCGTCATGTTCATCTCCCGGTGCCAGAAGAACCGGGCTCGCCGGTCCGGCATGGGCAAGTGCATGACCCGCACCCGGCGTGCCGGCCAGTCCGAGCCGGGCCGTCAGGCCAAACCCGTCCAGCCGGGCTGCAATCTCATCGGCCATGGCCGCCTCGCCGCCGAAAAGATGGTCGCAGCCGGTCGTCTCCAGGAGAATGCCGTCAGCGCCATGTTCTGACACCAGGGGTGAATACCGGCCCATCCAGACGGCCAGGCGTTTGAGTGCCAGCCGGTCACTCGCGCGGTCGATCTCCTCGCTTGCAAGGTTCGGCAGGCGGGCCATGGCATCGCTGAAACCAAGGCCGGGCGCGATTCCGCCCGCGCGCGCAGCCCGGTTCGCCGCAGCAATGGAGAGGCCATGCGCCCCCGTCTCGACCAGGGCGAAGGGACCAGCCGACTCATCCGGTGTCACGCCAGGTTTCGTCCTTATCCGGCGCTGGCGGGCGAGACGCTCCAGCGGCCAGTCCGGAAACCATATGCAGAGATAACGCCTCATGGTCGAACTCCAGATCATAGGCACGGCCAGACATGCCCGGCACCGCCCGCGAACGCTCCAGAACCGCCTGCCAGCGCGGATGGCCCGGCGCGCGCCGGTCCCAGCGATTGGGCGCAGACGATCGCGCCGAGACCCGCCATCGGGCTGCGGCCGCCGATGCCCCTTCGCAGCGAAAACCCAGCAGCAGGATGACCGGCATGCCGCGCGCCTCGCTTGCCAGGGCCAGGCGCCGGCTGGCGGTGAAATCAACCGCAGGCAGTTCCGCAACGACCAGAGCGACCGCAGGCGATCCCATCGCCTCCTCCACCGCCCAGAGTGCCTTACGAGACTTGCGCGCCTGGACGACCACAAGCCGGGTCGGATCAATACCGAATCTGGCGAGTCCAAAACCCGCAAGCCGGCCCGTTTCACGCCGCTCAGCCTGCCCGCCCACCCAGACAATCGCCCCCGGGCCCGCCTGGCGAAGTCCGCCCGCCACGGCAAAACCGCTCGCCGCCAGCCCGTCAGCATGGCTACGGGGCGCAATTTCATGGACCCCGCACGCGCCCAGCCCATATGGAAAAGCCGGGAGCGCGCCATTCACACGCGCCTTGCGTGAAAAATCCACCAGTTTGAGCGCTGATTTATCCATAATATTCCCCATATGTTCCTATTATGTTTCCACTCCGGAACAAGTCAAGTGGGAGGATGGATCAGCTGAGCGCGTCTTGCAGGGCGTCGATTTCGCGCACGCCCGTTGTCCAGGAACAGACGAAGCGCTGACACCCGCCCGGCCAGGGATAAAACACCGCGCCAGCGGACTTCAGGCGCGCGATCATGTCTTCGGGCAGGCGCACAAACACCTCATTGCCCTCAACCGGATAAACCAGTTCCACACCCGGCACAGCGCACAGGATATTCGACACCTGGCGGGCGGCCAGATTGGCCTTGCCGGCGAGATCCAGCCAAAGCCCATCGGCCAGCAGCGCCTGTGCCTGCGCAGCCAGGAAACGCATCTTTGCCGGCATATGACCGGAGCGTTTCGCCCGCGCACGCAGCTCTGCAAATCGCGCGCGCATGGCTCCGAACAGGAGGATGATCTCGCACCCCATGGCGCCGGTCTTGGTCAGGCCAAGCGTGAGCACATCCACGCCGGCTTTCCAGCTCATCTGTGCCGGGCTTACCCCCGAACCGGCAAGCGCATTGGCGAACCGGGCACCATCCAGGTGCACGTTCAGCCCGCTCGCCCTTGCCAGTGCGCAATAATGAGCCAGCCGCGCCGGCTCACAGGCTGTCCCGCATTCGCTCAGATGCGTGAGCGACAGCGTCTCTGCAGGTGTTTCATGAACGAAATCGCGGTCGATCGCTGCCATTGCGTCACGCAGCGCGGCCTCCTCGATCTGCGCACCGAAACCCGGAAGCAGCTGAAGCTTGGCGCCGCCGGTGAAGAATTCCGGCGCCCCGCGTTCATCGCGCGCGATATGGGCCTCCTCATGACACAGTACAGCCCCCGTCGGTGGGCACATGACAGAAAGGGCGAGCGCATTGGCCGCCGTGCCCGAGGCTGTCAGCCAGAAATCGAAATCCTCTGTTTCGAAAACCTGCCTGAGTGTGCCGCCCAACTGGCCATGAACGGCATCGGCGCCATAGCTGGGCGCGCTGCCCGCATTGGCCGCTTCGAGCGCGGCCAGGACCGCTGGATGTGCCGGCGCCGAAGTGTCGGAAGAAAAATCCATCAAACCTGTATGTCCGGTGTCTGCCAGACCAGATGCTGGCCGCCATCTGAGGCGATCATTTGTCCGGTCACACTCTTGGCAGCGATCAGGTACATCACCGCCTTCACGATCTCTTCCGAATTGGAGCCCTTTCCCGTCAGCGTCGCCGCCAGTTCGGCCTCGAACTCCTCCTCGCTCTGGTGGACCGAACGAAGTGTCGGCCCCGGACCAATAGCATTGACACGAATGCGCGGGGCCAGCGCCTGCGCCATTGTCCTTGTGGCCGTCCAGAGCGCGCTTTTCGAAAGGGTGTATGTGAAGAATTGCGGATTGAGCTTCCAGACACGCTGGTCGATCAGGTTGATCACCACTCCGTTTTCGTCATGTGGCAGGGCATTGGCGAAATCCTGAGCGAGATGAATGGGCGCGCGAAGATTTGTCTCCATATGGAGATCCCAGCCGCGCCGATTGTGATCGTCGGCACTGTCATTCTCGAATGCCGACGCAGAATTCACAAGCAGCGTCAGCGGCCCACCGAGCGCTGCCCCGGCTGCGGCGATCAGTTCGCCGGTTTCGGCCTCATCGGCAAGATTGGCGCGCACCGTGGCCGCGTTGCTCCCACTCCCGCGTATCGTCTCGGCGACCGCATCCGCCTCAGCGGCGGAGCTTCGATAATGGACGGCCACCGACCAACCGGCCTCGCCAAGGGCTTCGGCGATTGCGCGGCCAATCCGCTTTCCCCCGCCCGTGACAAGCGCCCGACCGGTCTCAGCCATCGCCACCCCCGAACAGGGCAAGAATGTTCCAGCCCTGTGTAAGGCCATAGATGTAAAGCGCGTAGAAAAGCAGCAGAAGCACGCCAGCCAGCCGCGTGATCGGGCGCTTCGGCAGGATAAACACAGCTATTGTGAGCGCAGCCGCCGCCATGGCCCAATGGTCATACTGGTGGAAATTGTCCGACACGCGAATGGGCTCGCCCGAGCCACTTGTGAAGAAGGTCACCAGGCCACCCGCGCCGAGAATGTTGAAGATGTTTGAACCGAGCACATTGCCGATCATCACCGAGGAATTTCCGTTACGCACGGCCGCAATGGCCGCGCCCAACTCAGGCAGGCTCGTCCCAACAGCGATCAGTGTCAGCCCGATCAGGTAATCGGGAACACCGAGCGCATCGGCCACATCGACACCGCCGGTCACAATCAGATTGGCCCCCAGCGGCAGGCCAATGAGGCCAATCCCCACGAGCAGAATTGTCAGCCAGAGCGACTGGACCGGAGCGTCTTCCTCAAGTCCGACATCTATGCCGCGGGCCTTGGCCCGGGACGCGGAAACAAATGTGTACACAACATAGCCGATAAGAGCGAGAAGGAAGGCGAAACCGACCCCGGCATGCAGCGGCATGGTCGCGCCAAGAAGGATCCAGACCGCCGTGGCAACCAGCATCACGGTGAGTGCGCGCTTCTCGCCAAACCCGCCGCATGCCAGCGGGGCGAAAATGGCCGGCAGGCCAAGGACCAGCCAGACATTGGCAATATTGGACCCGACAATGTTGCCAAGCGCGAGCTCGGGATAGCCTTTGACTGCAGCATCCACCGCCACGAGCATTTCCGGTGCGGAGGTCCCGAAACCGACGATGAAGATGCCCGCCACGAGTGGCGACACGCCGATACGACGGCCGAGCGCGACCGCGCCAGCGACCAGGAACTCCCCAGCGATGCCAAGCAGAGCCAGGCCGCCGAGAAGGGCGGCAAGAGACTGGATATCGGGCATGTGGCCGAAGGCCTTTAATCGATCCGGCGAAAATCGATAAGATTCAGGATCGCGAAAAGAATAACAACAGTTGCTATGGCAATAAGCGCATACATGGCGCACCCCTTGGCGTGGATCAAAGTTTCAACGATAAGCCCTTAGCGCCCTAACGCGGCCTTGGCGAGAGGGCGAACCATCATCGGATGAAGAATTTGACAGGCATGCGAACGCGACTGTTCCAGAGCTGGTTCCGACTGACTCGCCCGATGACGCTGGGCGTGCGCGGCCTTGTCAGTGATCATGAGGGACGGGTCGTGCTGGTACGTCACACTTATGTCGATGGCTGGTTCCTGCCGGGCGGCGGGGTTGAACGCGCAGAGACAGTGGTCGCAGCGCTGGAGCGTGAACTCGCCGAAGAAGCCGGCGTCAGGATAGTATCAGAACCGCGCCTCATGGGTGTGTTTTCCAATCACCGGAGTTTCCCAAACGACCATGTCCTGCTCTATGCGGTCGATGCGGACGCCTGGACACCCTGTGACACCGACTGCGCCGGAGAAGTCGCCGAGATATGCTGGATCGACCCCACCCGGCCACCAGATGGAACCACGCCCGGAACCCGCTCTCGCCTTGAGGAATGGGCGTCAGGCGCGTCAATGACCGCCTATTGGTAAGCCAGCCTTTTCGTCCGGAAAAGACTGCCAAGGCGCTCAAACCCTACGGCAATATGATCGTGCCGCGCAGTCTTAATCCCGGATTAACCGACACGCTCGACAATCATACTAACGGGTCTCGACCCGTCCAGGAAAGTCGGCGCCATTCCCTTCCCCCTCTCGAAGCGCCGGCCTCGCGAACGGCCGCTCCTTCCCCCGGGAGCGGCCGTTTTCAAGTGCGGGGACCTGACAATATGGCCCGGACCGCCCGCGCATAGGCCAGCCCCGTTAGCCCCGAAGCCAGCGCCGCCAGCCAGAGACATACCAGCCCGCCGCGCCATAAAGCGCCGCCAGCCATGCCCTGGACCATAGGCGCCGCGAGCAGCAGCGCGATGGCCAGCATCGCACCGGCCGTCTTCCATTTTGCCAGCCTCAGCACGGGCAGCGCGTGCCCCCCACCGAGCCGGGCGCGCCAGCGGCTGATCATGGCATCACGCAGAATGATGACCGCCGTCGGGACTGCCAGCAGCCAGTCGCGCTCGACCCAGCAAAGCGCCAGCAGGGTCAGGCCGACCAGCAACTTGTCTGCGATCGGATCGAGCCAGGTGCCGAAGGCGCTGACCGCATCGAGTGCGCGCGCCGCCAGCCCGTCGAACAGGTCCGTCAGCGCCGCAAGAAGGAAACTGGCGAATGCAAGAACCGGCCAGCCGGCAAGAACCGCGCCGGCGGCAATAACGGCCAGCACCGCGCGCGACAGCGTCAGAGCATTGGGAATCCAGCGAATTGGCATTGCGAACTACTCGCCTCCGTCACGGGCCGATTTGAGGCGATAGACCAGATCAAGCGCATCTCGCGGTGTCAGCGTGTCAGGATCAACCGCATCGACAAGGGTTTCAAGTGGACCCGGCCCTGCCGGCTCGGGCATGTCAGGCAAGTCGGGCGCTACAGCAAACAGGGGCAGTGCCTCAGTGCTTGTCTTGTCGGCCTCGAACCGTTTCAACATCTGTTCGGCGCGCGCCACCGCCCGCTTCGGCAGGCCCGCCAGCCGCGCGACCTGCACGCCATAAGAGCGGTCGGCCGGGCCGGGCTGTACCTCATGCAGGAAGATCAGTTCGTCTCCCCATTCCCGGGCTCGCAGCGAGGCATTTCCCGCCGCAGGCAGGCGTTCAACCAGCTCGGTCAGCTCATGATAATGCGTGGCAAAAAGGGTGCGTGCGAGATTTACGTCGTGCAGGTGCTCAACCGCCGCCCAGGCGATGGCGAGCCCGTCAAATGTCGATGTCCCGCGCCCCACCTCGTCGAGGATGACGAAACTCTCCTTGCCCGCCTGGCTGAGAATGGCGGCCGTCTCGACCATCTCGACCATGAAAGTGGACCTCCCCCTGGCAAGATCGTCAGATGCGCCCACCCGTGAAAATACGCGGTCCGCCAGTCCCAGCCGCATCCGCCTTGCCGGCACGAAACACCCCGCCTGGGCAAGGATCACGGCCAGCGCCGCTGCGCGCAGATAGGTCGACTTGCCGGCCATGTTCGGCCCTGTGATGAGCAAGAGGCGCGGCGCATTCGCACCCTCACCGTCCAGGCTGAGATCATTGGCCGTGAATCCGCTGCCCTCCTTTTTCAGGGACGCTTCGACAACCGGATGGCGCAAGGCCTCGGCCTGGAATACGGGACTGTTGGCGAGCTCCGGGCGCACCGCACCGGTCTCGCTGGCCCAGTGCGCCTGGGCAAAAGCGACATCAAGCTCGGCCAGCGCATCCGCCGTTTCTGATAATTCGCCGCTGAGCGTCTCAACCTTGCCGGCAAAGGACTCGAAAATGCCAAGCTCGCGGCCCTTTGCCTCCTCCTCGGCGCGCGAAATACGCCCGGCGAGCTCTGAAAGCTCCTGTGTCGAGAACCGGACATTCTTCGCCAGCGTCTGGCGGTGGATGAAGATCTCATTCAGCGGCGCTGTCATCATCGCGTCGCCATGGCGTGAAGGCACATCGATGAAATAGCCCAGCACATTATTATACTTGATCTTCAGCGCCGGAACGCCGGCTTTTTCGGCATATTCGGCCTGAAGCCCGGCGATCACTTTCCGGCTGTCATCGCGCAGGCTGCGCGCCTCATCCAGCGCGCTGTCCCAGCCGGGTGCAACAAAACCGCCATCGCGTGCAAGAACCGGAGGATCGGCCACAAGCGAACGCGCCAACTCGCCGGCCAGTTCGCCAAGGGCTGGCACATTTGGCAGCGTGAGTGCGGCCAGCGCCGTGTCGAGCAGAGCTGGCGGACGGGCCATCTGCCGGGCGAATTCAGCAGCCAAGTGCTCGCCGGCTCTCAGCGCCTTCGATATGGCCACGAGATCTCGCGGCCCGCCGCGGCCAAGCGCAAGCCGCGTGCGGGCACGCTCGAGGTCCGGCACCTCGCGCAGTGTCTCACGCAGACGCGCAACAAGATCAGCCTGTTCGAGGCTCCAGGCGATCGCATCATGGCGGGCTGAAATCACATCCGGCTCGCGCGCCGGCCGGGTCAGGCGAGCAGCCAGCTTGCGCGCCCCGCCCGCTGTCACGGTCCGGTCAATCGTCGCCAGGAGGCTGCCTGCGCGCTCGCCGCCCATAGAGCGGTCAATTTCCAGACTCGCTCGAGTCGCCGGATCAATTGCCAGCTGTGATGAAAAGGCGCGCTGGCGGGGCGGATCGAGCCGGATATCCGCGCCCGCCTGCACCATTGACACATAATCCAGCAGTAGCGCCATGGCAGCCAGTTCCGCGCGGCTGAAATCACCGAACGCATCCAGCGCCTCCACGCCAAAGGCCGACCTGGCCAGCTGTTCACCATTTCTTGCATTCGCCACACGCGCCGGACGCTCGACAATCGGTGCGCCGGTCTGCGCGAGGACCCCCGCCAGGGCCTCGCGCGTGGCCCCATCATCGGCAATGAGAAGTTCGCGCACCGGCCAGGCGGAGATCAGGTCGGCCAGCCCGGAAAGCTTGCATTCGCAGGTTTCGGACTGGCCGGTCGATACGTCGGCCACAGCAAGGCCGGCACGCCGCCCGCCCTCGACAATCGAAACAGCCACAAGCGCCTGGCCTTCACGGGCCGGCAAGAGGGTGTCCTCTGTCAGCGTGCCCGGCGTGACGATTCGCACAATCTCACGCTGGACGACTGCCTTTGATCCACGCTTGCGCGCCTCGGCTGGCGTTTCGGTCTGCTCGCATATCGCCACGCGCTCACCGGCACGAATCAGGCGCGCAAGGTAGCCGTCAGCGGCATGATACGGCACGCCCGCCATTGGAATTGGCTGGCCGTCATGCTCCCCGCGTGCTGTCAGCGTGATGTCCAGGATGTCAGCAGCGCGGCGCGCATCCTCGAAGAACAACTCATAGAAGTCGCCCATCCGGAAGAACAGCAATTCGCCCGGATGGTTTGCCTTGATTGCCAGATACTGCGCCATGAAGGGCGTTGGCGCTTTCTCAGCGGTCATATGATCGGATGCGTGGGGTTCGGTCGCGGCCATGGCAAGCTGAGTAGCGTTTCTGATCGCCGCAGCCAATCTGCCGCATGGATTTCATTGTGAGTATGCGCACGAGGGCAGAGGCGGGCTTGTGACCCTTGGGAGCGAGGCCTAAGCTCGCACGTCTTCAATCCACGAACCGCACTCTTCTATGGGACCGCCGCGCCATGACATCCAAACGCCCGAGCTTCACCGATCAGGAAGCCCTCGATTTCCACAGCCAGCCGCGGCCTGGCAAACTGTCGATCACACCGACAAAACCGATGGCGAGCCAGCGCGACCTGTCCCTCGCCTACAGCCCCGGCGTGGCCGTGCCGGTCAAGGCCATCGCCGAAGACCCCGACGCGGCCTATGACTACACGTCGAAGGGCAACATGGTCGCCGTCATCTCCAATGGCACGGCGATCCTCGGCCTTGGCGACCTTGGCGCCATGGCGTCCAAGCCGGTCATGGAAGGCAAATCGGTGCTGTTCAAACGGTTCGCCGATGTCGATTCGATCGATATCGAGGTCGAGACCCGCGATGCCGACGAATTCTGCAACACGGTTCGCAATATTGGCCACACGTTCGGCGGCATCAATCTGGAAGATATCGGCGCGCCAGACTGTTTCATTATCGAAAGCCGCCTTCGCGAAGAGCTCGACGTGCCGGTGTTCCACGACGACCAGCATGGCACGGCCATCATTGCAGCGGCGGGCGTGATCAATGCGTGCCATATCACCGGACGCAAACTTGAAGACCTGAAAGTGGCCATTTCCGGCGCCGGCGCGGCTGGCCTGTCCTGTGCCGGGCTGATCCGGCATCTTGGCGTGAAGCCTGAAAACATCCTGATGTGCGATAGCCGCGGCGTTGTTTTTGAAGGCCGCACGGAAAAGATGGATCAGTTCAAGGCTGCTTTCGCCGTCAAGACCGACAAGCGCACACTGACCGAAGCGATGGACGGCGCGGACTGTTTCCTGGGTCTTTCCGTCCAGGGGGCGGTCAACAAGGACATGGTCGCGTCCATGGCCGAAAATCCGATCATCTTCGCCATGGCCAATCCGGACCCGGAAATCCTGCCGGAAGACATAAAGGATGTCCGCGACGACGCCATTATTGCCACAGGGCGTTCCGACTATCCCAACCAGGTCAACAATGTCCTCGGATTTCCCTATATTTTCCGGGGCGCGCTCGATGTCCGCGCACGCGGCATCAATGAAGAGATGAAGGTCGCCGCGGCTCAGGCGCTGGCCGAACTTGCCCGCGAAGATGTGCCCGACGAGGTTGCCGCCGCCTACCACGGATCACGCCCGCAATTCGGGCCGGACTATATCATCCCCACCCCGTTCGATCCCCGCCTCATCACTTTCGTGCCGCCCTTCGTCGCCCAGGCGGCCATGGATTCCGGCGTCGCGCGCAAACCGATCACGGATATGGAGACCTATCGTCACGCCCTGGCGCGTCGGCAGGATCCTACCGCCAGTTTCATGCAGGCCCTCCAGAGTGCCGTGCGAGCCAGCCAGAAACGGATCGTATTCGCCGAGGGCGAGGAACCTTCTGTCGTCCGCGCGGCCGTTTCCTTCAAGAATCAGGGGCTCGGCCATCCGGTTCTGATCGGCCGGGAAGAGCGCGTTCACCAGTCCATGCGACAGATGGGTGTGCCTGAAGGCAGTCTCGAAATCGTCAATGCGCGCCTGTCCGACCGCAATCCCGACTATACAGACTATCTGTATGAGCGCCTGCAACGACGCGGTTATCTCAAGCGCGATGTGCAGCGCCTGGTCAATCAGGATCGGAATGTCTTTGGTTCATGCATGCTCGCGCTCGGCGACGCCGATGGCATGGTCACCGGGGTCACCCGCAACTACAATGTGGCACTTGAAGACGCACGACTTGTCCTCGATCCGGTCAAAAACCAGCCGGTTATCGGGATGTCCCTTGTCATTTCCAGAGGCATGACGGTGTTTATCGCCGACACCTCCGTTGCGGAACTGCCCGATGGTCCTGCTATCGCATCAATCGCGAGAGAAGCGGCGCGTTCGGTTCGCGCCCTTGGCTTTACACCCCGCGTCGCGCTCCTGTCCTACTCGACCTTTGGGAATCCCATGGGCGAGCGCATCGAGAAGGTTCGCGAGGCGGTCTCCCTGCTTGATGCAGATGAAAGTGTCGATTTCGAATATGAAGGCGATATCGCCGCCGATATTGCACTCAACCCGGCCCATCGGCTTGTCTATCCGTTTTCGCGGCTATCGGGACCGGCCAATGTCCTGGTGATGCCTGCGATCCACTCGGCGTCAATCGCAACCAAATTGCTGGACGCCATGGGCGGGGCGACTGTGATAGGCCCGATGCTGCTCGGATTGCGCAAATCGGTCCAGATCGCTTCACTGGGCGCCACCGTGTCGGACATTGTCACATTGGCGACAATCGCGGCATATGATGTCGATGGCATTTCCGCTCAGCAGGAGGAGGATGGCGGCGAGGCGACCGGATAGGCCGCATGTCGCCTATTCATCCTGCGCCAGGACGAGCGAGGTCTTGTGACTCGTATCCCGCACCTGCCGGATCCATTCGATCACGGACAGCACCACAGCCACACCGCCGAGCCAGAAGGTTACGATGAACACGGTATAAAAGCCCTGGGCTTCGATCATCTCACCGAGCATGGGGCGACCGAGCGTGCCAATCAGCATGGTCAGTGATGCCAGCAGGGCATATTGCACGGCGGCGAAACGCGGATTGACGACCGAGGTGAGGTACGCGGTCATCGCCACCAGCGCGAGCCCGCCTGCGACATTCTCGGCGAAGATTGTCACCATGAGACGAGCCATTCTCTGGCCCTGATCGGGGGCAATCGCAACATCCTCTGGCTGGATCGCGGCGGCCCATTCGGCAAAGGCAACAAGCGGAACATCAAGACGGGTGTAGGTCAGGAATCCATCCAGCGCTGCGGCGCCGGCTGCGAGATCGGCATAAAGCAGATTGGTTACGGCTGCGACGACACCGCCAATGAAGAAGACCGGCATGCGCCCGATCGCGGCGATGAGCACGGCCCCCACAAGGGAACCAAGTATGGTTGCTATCACGCCAAAGAATTTCGACGCGATCGCCACATCGTCCAGGGAGTGACCAAGCGCGCCGAAATTCTCACCAAGATAGAAGGGATATGCGAACGATCCCCATACCGCATCGGTGAATCGATAAGTCAGAGCCAGAAGCAGGACCAGAACCGCCCCCCACCGCAGGCGAGCAATCAGTTCCATCAAGGGATCGAAGATTGAGCGAAAAAGTACGCCAAGAAGCCGGTGTGTGCGCGGCTCGCGCGCATTGTCTGCAAGGGACTGGCGCTGCGGCGCGGCTGCCCCGCTCACCACCAGCCAGACTGAAACCAGCGCCGGCAAGAGCACTGTCAGACCCACGATCCAGGGTCCCCTCTGGCGCACGAAACTGCTGCCGCTGGCGCCGGTCTGCAAGACGAGCGCCTCAGTGATGAACCAGAAGATCATCACAAAGGCGGCCAGCCAACCGGCCGCGACCAGGAATACCGACACGGTGGCCCGCTCGCGTGGCAAACCGGGCAGGAAGCTCAGCCGCTCAGACTTAGACAGGCGTGAAGCAGCCGGCTCCGGGGCCAGCAGCGACCCGACAATGGTCAGGGCCATGAAGGCGCCAATCATGACATAGACAGCGGTCCAGCCAAAACGCGCGGCCATCAGCAATGCAACGAAACCGGTGATAAATGTGCCGGATTTGTAGCCGAACTGATAGAGCGCGGACATGAGATCCTTATCCTCGTCAGTTCGCGCCACCTCGATCCGCCAGGCATCAAGCACAATGTCATGGGTCGGCGACAGGAAGGCGATGGCGAAGGCGACAAGCGCCACCAAGGCGATATTGTCGGCCGGGTCCGAGAAAGCGAGCAGCAGGAGCAGGCCGGCGATCAGCGTCTGCAACGTCACCAGCCAGCCTCGACGCGCCCCGATCTTCAGCCAGGGCGGAATGTGGGCATCCTTGAAGGCAGGCGCCCAAAGATATTTGAAGGCATAGCCGAGCGTCACCAGAGAGAAATTGCCAATCACCGCAGGCGTAATGCCTTCGGTCGTCAGCCATGCGGTGAGTGTGCCGAGTACGGCGCCCATCGGCAGACTTGCGGCAAAGGAAAGGATCAGCATCGCGCCCATGCGGCGATTGTTGAGCGCCTTCATCGCGCGCACAAAGCGTGGCTGGCGGATGGTCTCCGGCGTGGCGGCGCTTTCGGTCATGCAGCCCCCGCCTTCAGCATCTGCGTCGTCCAGCGAAGCGCGAGCCGCCGCAAGGTTTCCGGATCAATCGGCTTGGCCGCGACCTGGCTGGCCCCGGCCTCATGCGCATCCTGCTCAACTTTGGGATTTATTTCGGCCGAGATCGCGATGATCGGCGCGTCGAGCCCGCGCTCGCGCAGGCGCCGGGTCGCCTCGAACCCGTCCATAACAGGCATTCGAAGGTCCATGAAAACGAGATCGGGTCGCATATTCTCCACCGCTTCAAGAGCCTCCACCCCGGTGGCTGCGACTGTGACCGTGAATCCGGCCGATTCCAAGGCACGGCGTGCAATCAGCGCATTGACCGGATTGTCATCCGCGATCAGCACCCGCCCGGAGCCGGTCACATCAACCTGGCCATCCTCGGCAAGAGTACCCGACTGGGCCAGCCAGACCCGTTCGACCAGCGAGGAGGCGCGCAAGGGTCGCACCAGCCAGCCGACGCAGCCGAGATCGCGGAACCGCCCGATTGCGCCGCGATCCTCCGGACGAAGAACAACAAGACTGGGGACACAGGCGGCAAGGTCTCGTATGGCAGGTTCGGGCAGTTCGGCGGCAAGCAGCAGGCTGTCGCACCGCGCTGCCAACGCTATGGCGCCAGCCTCGAAAGTGACGGGCTGGGCGCAGGCATCCGTCAGGGAGGCAGCTGCAGCAAGGCTTGTCGCGGGCGGCAGGCCGACAAGCCCAACCCGGGACTCAAGCCGCGGCAGATCATGTGCGGGCGCCTTGTCGGCGTGCCCCAGTGGAATCTCTACCTCGAAGCTGGTGCCAAGCCCCCTGGCGCCCGAAACACGCATTTCACCGCCAAGCAATTGCGTCAGACGCCGCGTAATCGAAAGGCCGAGCCCGACCCCGCCATCCTTATGGGCATCGCCCGCATGTGCCTGCCGGAAAGCCTCGAAAAGGGCTTCGCGCTCATTGGCGTCAATGCCGGGGCCTGTGTCCGTCACCCGCCAGATCACGCTTTCGCCGCGCGGAACAATATCCAGCAGGACTGCCCCGCGCTCGGTGAATTTCAGGGCATTACCGAGAAGATTGAACAGGATCTGGCGGATCCGTCCCGCATCGCCGCGCCGCGTCGCCGCAGGCAGGTGCAGCGCACGCGAAGCAATGTCGAGTCCGCCAGCATGGGCTCGCGGACTGAGAAGCTCGACCACTTCACGCGCCAGGCCCACCGGACAGAAATCTTCCGCCTCCAGTTCGAGCCGCCCTGAATCCAGCCGTGCATGATCGAGCACATTGTTGAGAAGGTCGAGAAGACGCGAGCCCGATTTGCGGATTGCCTCGGCATATTCGCGTTGTGACGGCGATAAGTCGGTTTCCAGTAGCAGGGAGACCGTGCCGAGAATCCCGTTCAGGGGTGTGCGAATTTCGTGACTCGCCGTGGCGAGAAACGTCTCCTTCGGGTCGGTGTCGTCTTGTTCGGCCATGGTGAACACCTGCCACAATCATGCTGAGCAAGCCCTTAACGCGCGAGCGAGCCGGCCGCCACGCCCTCGGCCTGGCCCGGTGGGCGGCGCCGATAGGACAGGGCCTCGGCCAGGTGAAGACGGCGTACAGCAACGCTTCCATCAAGATCGGCAATCGTGCGCGCGACCTTGAGCACGCGATGATAGGCCCGCGCCGTGAGCGCCAGCTTCTGCGCCGCATCAGCCAGCAGTGCGGCGCCCGGCGCGTCCGGCGCCGCGATCCTGTCAAGCTCCGGCACCGGCGCATCCGCATTGACCGGACGGCGCGTGTCACTTTCAGGCTCGCCATAGCGGGACGCCTGAGCCGCACGCGCGCCCGCAACCCGCGCGGCCGCCTCATGGCTCCCCTCAGGCGGGGGCGGCAGGGCAAGATCCATCGCGGTGACCGGCGCAACATCATAGAAAAGGTCAATCCGGTCCATGAAGGGCCCAGACAGCCGGGACTGATAGGACACCGCACATTTCGGGCCGCGCCGGCACGCCGACTCGCCCGGCCCACCTCCGCATTTGCACGGATTCATGGCACCGATCAGCTGGAACCGCGCAGGATAGCGCACATGCCGGTTCGCACGTGAAACAATCGCCTCGCCGGCTTCCAGCGGCTGGCGGAGGCTATCGAGCACCTGAGCGGGAAATTCGGGCAATTCGTCAAGAAACAGAACGCCATTATGGGCGAGCGAGACCTCGCCTGGCCGGGCCTTCAGCCCGCCGCCGACCAACGAAGCCATTGAGGCGGAATGATGGGGCGCGCGAAAGGGCCGCTCGCGCGACAGGCGGCCGCGCGCAAGAAGGCCGGCAACCGACTGGATTTGCGACACTTCGAGCAATTCGCGCGGCGACAAGGGCGGCAGGAGCCCTGGCAGCCTCTGTGCGAGCATGGATTTTCCCGATCCGGGCGGCCCGCAGAAAATGAGATTGTGGCCACCAGCTGCCGCGATTTCGAGAACCCTTTTGGCCCCCTCCTGCCCTTTGACATCCTTCAGATCCGGCCCAACTGGCGGCTCGCCAAGCTCACCCTGTTTGGGTGGCGCAATCACACTGCGCCCGGAAAAATGATTCACCAGTGAAATCAGGCTTGGCGCGGCCACCGCTTCTCCGCCGGCCCAGGCAGCTTCGGAACCGCAAACCTCAGGGCAGACGAGGCGCAGACCAAGCCCTTCAGCGCCCATGGCGGCGGGCAGAACGCCGAGTGTCTCCCCAAGCTGGCCATCCAGAGACAATTCCCCGATAGCCGCATGACCGTCGAGAGCATCCGGGGCGATGACCCCCATGGCCGCCAGCACGGCAAGCGCGATGGCGAGGTCATAATGACTGCCCTCCTTGGGCATGTCCGCGGGGGCAAGATTGACTACAATCCGCTTGGGCGGCAAGGCCAACCCGATCGCCGCAAAGGCGCAGCGCACCCTTTCCCGACTCTCGGCGACGGCCTTGTCTGGAAGGCCGACAACACCGAAATAGGTGCCCCCTCCGGTTATCTGGACTTGCACATCAACCGGACGCGCCTCTATCCCTTCAAATGCGAATGTGGTGACCCGGCTAACCATGACCGCACCCTCCTCAACCCAGTGTCGAAAAGGTTAACAGATCAATCCGAACAAATAAAGAACGAATTCACGCCGCCTGGGCATTCATCTTTTCATCGACCACATCCCAGAAGGCTGCACAGGCATCGACACCCGCAAATCGCCTGAGCTCCTGCACGCCGGTCGGCGAGGTCACATTGATTTCAGTCAGCCGCCCGCCAATCACGTCAATGCCGACCAGAACGAGACCGCGCCGTTTCAGCTCAGGCGCGATGGTATCGCAGATCGCAAGATCTGCTTCGGACAGCTCTGTCGGCTCAGCGGTGCCGCCGACATGGAGATTCGATCGGGTCTCCCCTTTTTTCGGCCGGCGATTGATCGCACCGACGGGCTCTCCATTGATCAGGATGACACGTTTGTCGCCTTCGCTGACAGCGGGCAGGAAGGCCTGCGCAATCACGGGCTCGCGCCCCCTGTCCATGAACATTTCCAGAAGCGAGGCAAAATTGGTATCATCCTCACGCAGGCGGAAGACGCCCACGCCGCCATTGCCATAGAGCGGCTTGAGGATGATGTCGCCATGGCGCTCGCGAAAGGCCGTGATCTCATCGGAACGCCTGGCAATCAGTGTCGGCGGCACAATCCCGGGCCAGAGGAGAGGAAACAGTTTCTCCGGGCTTGAGCGGACCTGCGCGGGATCATTGAGCACGAGTGTGTCGTCCGCGATCAGTTCGAGCAGGTGACAGGCCGTGATATAGGCCATGTCGAAAGGGGGATCCTGGCGCATCAGGACCACATCAATATCGCTGGCAAGATCGATACGTTCAGGTGCGGACAATATGCCGGGGGCACCGGCCACGCGCTGTATCTGTGCCTGGCGCGCAGTCGCGACCACCCGGCCCTCGCAATAGCTGAGATCCTCCGGCCCATAGGCCCACAGCCGATGACCGCGTGCTTCGGCGGCCTCCATCAGCGCAAAAGTCGTATCAGCATCTATATCGACATGTTCCAACGGATCCATCTGGACAGCGACACGTAGCGGCATTTGGCCCCCTCGGCATTTTATGCTTGCTGGCGCGCACCCTGGGCCACGTCAGTCATCAATAGGAACCGCCGAGCAGGTCGCGTTCGGCAGCTTGCTCCGGGGAATATGCGCCGCCTTCACCGTCTTGATAAGACCCGTCGTCGCCGCGGGGTGCCTGAGGCATCGGATCGCGAAGCCTCACAAAGGAGACGACCTGTTCCACACCGCCGACATAGGAGGCCTTTTCCGCCGCCGCCTTCAATTCTTCGGAACTGCGTGCAATGCCCATCAGATAGACTACGCCGTCATAGGTCTCGATATTGAAATTGTAGCTCCGGACCTGGCTGGCGCCAAACAGGGAGGCGCGCACCCGGGCCGTAATGATCTCGTCGGACACATTCTTCACGAAGCCGCCGGGCGGCTCGATCCGGATCTCGTTGGCCACATCGCGCGTGCGTTTCGCACCCCAGGCGATATCCTCGGCCCGAATGCGTTGCTGGGGCGAGTTCACGCGCCCTGACAAGAGGACGAGGCCAGCAGACACTTCAACATCGACCTCGCCATATCCACGCCCCTCGGCGAGGAGTTGGGCCTTGATCTCGCTTGAGACGGCTGCGTCATCGACCGCTTCGCCAAGTGATCGTTCCTGCACTGTGGCCACACCGGCCGCGCCGGCGGCACCAACGGCCGCAACCGCGCACCCTGTGAGCGGAAGGAGAGCGGCTGTGAGCAGCGCAAACGTGGGGGCAGACATGATTTTACTCCCTGATCGTTCCTGTTCCATGGCTGAGTGAGGGTTAATGTCCGGTTGGGGCGAAATCAGGGCGCCAAGCATCAATCACATGCACCGGCAAACGCCAAGGCTGCAGGGCAATGAGGTCAAAACGGTGTCCATGATCCGCCAACCCCGGGCGCTTGTCGGCCCAACCCTGCGCAGCCCCAGCAATCCGCTGCCAGCCCGAAGGCCTGACCGCCAGAAGGGCATCTTCGCGCCTCGCGCGAATCTTTACCTCCACGAAGACCAGGAGCCCGGGCCTTGAGGCGACAATATCGATCTCGCCGCGCCGTGTCCGCACGCGCCGGTCGAGGACCCGGTAACCAAGCAGACGCAGGTAAAGCGCTGCAGCGGTCTCACCGCGACGTCCGCGCCGCTCGGCTCTCATGCGTTCAGACATCGCCGCGATCCTTCAGGTGCAATGCGCGCTGGTAGGCCTCGCGCCTGGCAAGTCCGAGCGCACGGGCCACTTCCTCTGCTGCCGCCTTTGTCGGCAGGCGCGCAAGTGCGGAGGTAAGTGCAGCGTCGATCTCAGCCTCGCTTGCCGACGCCGCCAGCGGGGGACCGGCCATGACCACAATCTCACCCCTGGGCGGGCCGGCTTCGCGATAATGGCCTGCAAGGTCAAAAAGCGTGCCGCGCCGGGTCTCCTCGAACAGTTTTGTCAGTTCGCGCGCAACCGCCGCGTCCCGTGCCCCACCCATTTCGCTCGCCATATCCTCCAATAGAGCCGCAAGCCTGGGCCCGCTCTCAAAGAGCACCAGTGTCGCCGGGACGCTGGCGATCTCCTTCAGCCAGCTGCGCCGCGCCGCACGCTTGGACGGGGCAAAGCCTGCAAACAGGAAACGGTCGCTTGGCAGGCCTGATGTCACGAGACCGGCAAGCAGTGCCGACGCGCCGGGCACGGGATGAACATCCACGCCGGCATCTGCGGCCTCGCGCACCAGCTTGTAGCCCGGATCGGAGACAAGCGGCGTGCCAGCATCGCTGACCAGTGCGATTGTCTCCCCATCGCGCAGGCGTTTTACCAGTTCCGGACGCCTCTGCGCCCCATTATGGTCATGATAAGCGGTCAGTCTGGCGTTCAGGCCATGAGCATCGAGCAAACGGCGGGCCACGCGCGTATCCTCGGCAAGGACTTCATCGCAGGCTGTCAGTGCGTCGAGCGCGCGCAATGTGATGTCACGAAGATTGCCGATTGGCGTGGAGACGATGTAAAGGCCGGGCGGAAACGCGGACTTCGCCTGTTGCGGGCCTTCGGGGCTCGCCCTAGTGTCGCGCGGAGTCGGGCTCGGCACCCGGTCGGATGGATCTGAGGAGGACATCGGTGAAAACATTGCGCGTGTTGGCGTCTGCGCCAAGCCTCATCTTGGCGGCAATTCTTGTCACGGCCTGCGCAAGCACGCCGCCACGTCCCCCGGCCCCGATTTCAACCGGCGAACCGCGGGTCGATCCGATGCCCGAGCGCACCGACCCGGATGCAGGCACCCATGACGGAATATCCACGGGCGATCTCGGCGATCTCGCCAATGAGATGGCAGGCGATGCGACGCAGATCACGCCGCCGCACATGGCCGGACGCGAGATCACACGCGCCGCCATCCTCCTGCCCTTCAGCCATCCCAGCCGAAATGTCCGGGCCGAAGCCCAGGGCATGCTCGCAGGCATCGAGATGGCTTTGTTCGAAAAGGCCGGTGACGGCTTCCTCATCCTGCCCAAAGATACGGCGGGATCGGCCTCGCGTGCTGGCGAGATGACGCAGGAGGCCATCGAAGAAGGCGCCGACGTGGTGATCGGGCCGCTGTTTTCGCAGAATGTGCAGGCGGTCAAGCCGATTGCCAGCGAGAAGGGCATTCCTGTGATCGCCTTTTCGAATGATCCCGAAGCAGCCGGGGACGGCGCTTATCTCGCATCGATTGCCGTGGAAGAGGAAATCGCCAGGGTTGTCGAATTCGCCGCGCGCCAGGGCGTTGATTCATACGCATTTCTTGGGCCGCGCAACGATTATGGCCAGCGCGTCGAACGCGCCTTGCGGCTGGAAGCGATTCGCAATGGCGGATCGGTGCTGGTCTCGCGTTTCTATGAGCCATCGAATGACGCGCCGGTCGATGAGGCCAAAGCCGTCGCAGATCAGTTGAAGGACGAAGTGACGGCCCGCCCCGATCGTGTGGCAATCATCATACCGGAAGACGACGTGAAGCTGCGGGCTGTCGCGCCACTGATCCCCTATTATGGCGTCGATATCCGAAAGCTTCGCATCCTGGGCACAAGCCGCTGGAACGAGCCGGAACTCTGGCGTGAGCCGACATTGGCCGGAGCGTGGTTCGCCGCCCCGCCGAGCGATGATCTGGAACGCTTTGCCGAGAATTACCGTCGGATTTATACCAGTGCGCCAAGCGATCTCAGCAGCCTCGGATACGATGCCGCAGCTGCCGCAATTCTTCTGGCCGCGCAGAACCGGCTCGATGGCTCGGGCCTGACCGATCAGGATGGTTTCATGGGCCTGAATGGCCTTTTCCGTTTCCGCCCGGGCGGCACAGCAGAACGTAGCCTCTCAATAATGGAAATCGACCGGGAGGCGGGCGCCGTGATGATTGAAAAGGGCCTGGAGAGCTTTGATCCCTCGATCGGTTAGGCCAGTCTGGTCGCTGGCTTGATCGGCAAAGCCGTACGGGTGGATCAGCCTCGCTTTCCACCGACCATCAGGGCAAGTCGGGACAATCGTGCTGTCCTCAGCCATATTGTGGCATAAGTCTGGATCTCATGAACGAGACGTTCGAAATTGACTGTGTGGTGATCGGTGCGGGGGTTGTTGGCCTTGCCTGCGCAAGGGCGCTTGCACTGTCTGGGCGCGAAACTGTAATTCTGGAGGCTGAAACCGCTTTCGGCACCCATACTTCCGCGCGAAACTCCGAAGTCATCCATGCAGGGCTCTATTATGCCGAAGGCTCGCTGAAGGCGCAGTTCTGTGTGACAGGGCGCCGGACTTTGTATGAATATCTTGGCGAGCGTGGCATTGCCCACAAGCCTTGTGGCAAACTGGTGGTCGCTACGCGCGATGCCGAAGCCGAACACCTCGCCGACCTCAAGGCGCGCGCGGAACATAACGGGGTTGAGAAACTGGAGCTGATCGACGGCGCGGCGGCGCGGGCAATGGAACCCGCACTCAGCGCCGATGTGCGCGCCGCCCTGCACTCGCCGGTCTCAGGTATTTTCGACAGTCACGCTTATATGCTGGCCCTGCTCGGCGATGTCGAAGACGCCGGCAGCAATCTCGTGCTCGGCACGCATGTGATATCGGGTGAGGCCGAAGCGGGTCGGATCCGCCTTCGCACTGGTGGCAATATGCCGGCCGAGCTGCTGGCACGCACAGTCATCAATTGCGCCGGACACCGGGCCGTTGACGTCGCCCGAGGCATAAGGGGCCCGCATCAGACGGCGCTGCCAGACACTTATTTCGTTAAGGGCAGCTATTTTTCCGTCTCCGGGCGCACACCTTTTTCACGCCTGATCTATCCGATGCCGGGAACGGCTTCTCTCGGCCTGCATCTCACGGTGGACCTGTCAGGCCGCGGGCGTCTCGGTCCGGACGCGGAATGGCTGGCGGACGGGGCCGGGCCGCCTTTCGACTATCGCGTCGATCCGGGCCGGGCGAGCCATTTTCTCGACGCGGCACGGCGCTACTGGCCGGAGATTCGCGCAGACCAGCTCAGCCCCGACTATTCCGGCATCCGCCCGAAACTTGTCCGCCCCGGCGAACCGTCAGGCGATTTTCGGATTGAGGGACAGAGCGTTCATGGGATGCCGGGACTGGTCAATCTTTTCGGGATCGAGAGCCCGGGCCTGACATCGTCGATGGCCATCGCAGACCATGTTGCAGAAATCGCAGACTGAAACGCTTGCGAGCGGCGGGCGGTGCGTGTATCCACCGCGTTCGCCGTTTTTCGGCGTTTCTTCAAGGCCCGGCAGGGGTTCGGTAGCTCAGCTGGTTAGAGCGCACGACTCATAATCGTGAGGTCGGGAGTTCAAGTCTCCCCCGAACCACCATTCGCCACTGTCCGCTGAAATCCACGCAAGACCCTCAAAGTTATGGGCTTTTCTTGTATACTTGGTCTCAAGAATTCGTGACCGTTCGCTCACTATCGGTCGAAAACCGGCCGGTTACGCCGCATGGGATGTACGCGAGTTGAGTTCCATCAGCTGGCACTCGATGCCATGGTGGAGATGGTCTGCGGCAAGGCACGATGCGGTGCCTGCGTAAGTCGCGGCGGGTTGGGCCGTACAGGTGGAATGTCTCTGGCCCGAGCGTGCCACACTCCGATCCAGCGAAAGGTCCTGATCATGACACCAAAGCCGATTGCCCCCGGCCCCGGACAGGAAAGCGTCTGGGACTATCCGCGCCCGGCAATTGCCGAGCCAACCGGGGCTACACTCAGCGTCAGATTTGCTGGCCGGGTCATCGCCGAGACCGCGCGCGGTGTGCGCACGCTCGAAACCAGCCATCCGCCGACCTATTACTTCCCGCCCGATGACGTGGCGACCGAACGGCTTCAACCGGGCGGGCATCGCAGCCATTGCGAATGGAAGGGCGAGGCGCGTTATTTCGATCTTCTTGTCGATGGGCACAGCGCGGCCAATGCGGCCTGGACATATTCCACGCCGACGCCCAAATTCGAGATCCTGCGCGGCTATATCGCCTTCTATCCGGGACTCATGGAGGCCTGTCTGGTCAATGGCGAACGCGCCGAGCCGCAGCCGGGCGGCTTTTACGGCGGCTGGGTGACGCGCCAAGTGACCGGGCCGTTCAAGGGCGGACCGGGAAGCTGGGGCTGGTAGGTATCGGGCCGGGGATCGTCCTTCAGCGCATGACGGGAATTCCCCGGAAGAGGCATTGTGCCTTATACCCGCATTCCCGGACGATGCGAAGCGCAGGTCCGCAGCCTCCCAAGGCAAGCTCATTGCTCTTGCAGAATGTCAAAACGACGATCAGGGTCCCTGCTCAAGGCCATGGATGCGGACCTTGAGGAGACTCAATGACAAAACGGGCCAAAATCGGTCATGCAGGGTGACGACGGACCGAAGGATCTTGCCGCTTGTCACTTTGATCGCAGGGCCAGGTTGAGCCCTAACGGGCCACGCCGATCGACCTGACCTGAAGCGTGAACTCGCCATCGCGCTTGTCGGCAATGATGAAGCCAAGTTCACTCACCTCCGCGGGCGAGAACCGGCTGGCGGGAACCCGGCGCCCGAAAACGCTTGGGCTGAATTCGCTGACGGGCACGCGCACCGTCGACCATTCCCCTGCCCGGCCCTGCGGAACCGGCGCCTGGTAAGAAACAGGGCGACCCAGGAAGCGCGCATTCGTGCGCGCGATCAGGCGATAGCTGCGCCCGTCGGGCTTTAGTGAAAGAACAATCGCTTCGGCGTCCTCCAGCGCACCGGGCGTCATGGCGCGGCGCACCGATGAGAACCCGCCACCCCTGGTATTGATCAGCCCGGAAAAGATGAGCTGGCCATCCGCGACAAGGCTGCCGCCCGAAGAACGCCCTCCCATGACATCATCATTCACTGTGCGCCAGGCTTCCGGCTCTGACGGGGACTGGAAAGACACCAATGGTATTTCGGCAGGTTCTTCAGGCATGGCAGGGGAGGTCATCTTCGCACCAGCATAAATCAGTATGGCGGTGAAAGCGATGGGCAGTCGGTGCATGACAGAATAAGTTACGCATATGCGTTCAGTATATAGTGCGATTTGGTCTGCGATGTCCCTGCATCCTCCTGCTCGACACATCCGGTTCGATGAGCGGGGAACCGCTGCGCCAGTTGAATGACGGTTATACCAATTTCATCAATGAGCTGATCGTGAACGCGGTGGCCCGCCGCGCATCCTGGCGCCGAAGGACACCGAGACGTTGGAACCGCCGCCGGGACAGGACCCAGCGTGCTGCGCGCCATTGGCCGGGCGTGGGCGTGGCGGCAGCGCTTGGAGCGCGGCGGGGTCACCACCATCGCCGATCTCGCCGCCGACGAGGGCCTCTCCGACCGCTATGTCAGCCGCCTCCTGCGCCTCGCATGGCTGGCGCCCAAGGTTCTCGAGCGCCTCGTCGTGCGCCGCGAGCCCTGCGCGATCAGCCTCTACGACTTGTGCTTCGTCGCCTCACTCCCGTGGGACGAGCAGCCGAAGCGGGTGGTTGATGACCTTCAGTGAAAGCTGGCCTGAAACGACGTCGGCGTCAGCGAGACATGCGCATCGAGCGGCGGGTAGAGCTCGAACGCCTTCGGCTCGCGCGAGAAGTTCCACATCCGGAACAGGCACCATTCCGCGCGCCGTTCGTCGGCGACGGCAAGCTCGTTCCGCGTGATGTGGAAAGGCGTGCGCTCCCAGCCGTTCGTCGTCTTCACCTCGATCAGGCGCGGCCGGCCATCGGGCGCATAGCTGGCGATGTCGTAGCCTGCGCCGTCGCCGTCTTCTTCTGAGACCCAGCGGACCTTTCGCGCGAGGTCATCGCGCCCCGCAGCCTTCAGAGTAGCATGCTCATGCGCCAGGACGCGCTCCTCACCCGCGCGGCCGAGGGCGCGATTGCGCTCGTCCCGGCCTGCCACATCGAACTTCCTCGCGATGTGCAACATCTGGTCGAGCTCTTGCGGTGGAGGCTGGTTGGAGAGTGTGGGCGGAGGACCGATCCAGATCTGCGCCGCCTCGCGCATGCCCTGCGCAGGGCGCATGCCTGGCAATCGTCCGAGCCAGGCGGGGTTCAGGGCAAGCCACCGCGCCACTGCGTCGATCAGCGTCATCTGGAAATTGAAGGCGGGTTTGTAGCCGGGGATCCAGTCTTCGCCGAGGCCCTTGAGAACCGCGCTGATGTTCTGGTGCTTGAACTCGACCGATCCCTCCGACCGGTCGTTCAGTCGCGTCAGGAGTGCGCGGCGATGTTCGGCCTTGCTGTAGCGGCGCCCCGCGATGTCATCGGCCAGCATCGCGAAGTAATCCGCAACGATCAGGTCGTTTTCATCATCCTTCCAGGGGCCACTCGCCATGCCGCCAGGCTAGAGACGCGATGTGCGTTTGTCATCAATGGCTTCGCTGAGCCCTGCGCCAATTGATCCGCCACCGATACGCGCCGTCCAGCGCACCCATCGGCTACGCCTCCTGCATCTTTGGTCTCTGTTTCACTCTACAGCAATGGAAACAGGCCGCACAGTTCTGGCGGGGTTGTGAGTCAGGCCAATTGCAACGCGAGGAAAATTCCGACCGAACCGAAATCGGCGCGGTTCGCTCGTATCCGGCAAACCCCTTTGAAAACAGGAGAAATTTGCCGCCCCATGGACGGCCGGAACGGGTTCGCAACAGTGATTATGGCGGAGAGACAGTCCGCTAACCTTTATGGTTTTGAGCCGTTTCGTCAGGTTGCGCACCATTCGATTTCCTGAAATAAAGCGCAATAGTTTCAATGTCTAATCGGTGTCTGCTCGTTCAGGCGGGTTCTGCGTTGTTGATCCTTGTTCCACGCAATCGCCGATCAATCTAGGGGTAGAAAAATGGGTAGAGAGGGCGTATTCGTTAGGCGGAGAAGTTAGAAGTGGGGGTTCGATCATGGGTCAACTCACGGCGCTGCGCGCGCAGAAACTAGCCGAGCCCGGTAAGTATCCTGACGGCAAAGGTCTGATCCTTCAGGTCACCCAGGGCAGGACCGGGTCGATCAGAAAGTCGTGGCTTGTTCGGTTTTCGATCGCTGGAAAACAACGGGAGATGGGCCTCGGCACATTTCCTGAGCTTGGCCTCGCGGACGCGCGGGCTGCCGCGCTGGATGTGCGCTCCAAAGCTTTGAAGGGCATTGACCCGATCCGCGAGAAGCGCGAGGTGCAAGCTGCGCTTCGCGCTGAAGCCGCCAAGGCGATGACGTTCTCGAGGTGTGCCGAGCTGTATATCGCAAGCCATGAGCGCGGCTGGGCGAACCCGAAGCATCGACAACAATGGCGCAACACACTCTCGACCTATGCTTATCCCATTGTCGGCGCGGTGGATGTGGCTGACGTTGGCGTGTCAGAGGTCATGCAGATCCTGGAGCCAATCTGGTACACTAAGACGGAGACTGCGAGCCGCCTGCGAGGACGGATCGAGAGCATTCTCTCATGGGCCATTGTGCGCGGTCACCGCGAGCCGCCGAACCCTGCCGTCTGGCGCGGTCATCTCGATAGCCTTCTTCCCAAGCCGTCGCGGGTTCACACCATCATCAACCACCCAGCCCTTGATTGGAGCGAAGTGCCAAACTTCATGGCTGACCTCAGGCAGCGACCGGGGACCTCAGCCCGCGCGCTCGAGTTCACGATCCTCACAGCCGCGCGGTCCGGAGAAGTGCGAAAAGCGCGATGGGAAGAAATCGATTGGCGCGATCGCCTCTGGGTCGTTCCAGCTGAGCGGATGAAGATGCGGCGCGAACATCGCGTCCCCCTAAGCGAAGCGGCGCTTGTTCTTCTCAAGCAGAGGCGGGATAGCATCGCCCCTCAGCCGACCGATCTCCTGTTCTTTCATTCCGATCCGCAAAAACCATACAGCGATGCGGTTTACCGTGCGCTCTTCCAGCGCATGAAGCGAGACGGCGTAACGGCCCATGGTTTCCGCTCCAGCTTTCGGGACTGGGCGGGCGAGGCCACGAACCACGCCCGTGAAACCGCCGAACTGGCGCTAGCTCACCGTATCGGCAACGACGCTGAACGCCGATACCGCCGTGGTGACGCGCTGGAAAAGCGCAGGCGGCTGATGGAGGATTGGGCCGACTACCTAGGATGGATCAAATGAGGAAAGACTTGGTCTATGTGATCGACTGATTAGCACTTGAACCCAGGATGGTCTGAATAGCCCCTAGATTCGTAGACGCCTTCTTCCCTAATTTTGAGGCAAGGAGGCCATGATGGGTAAGGGCAAGTTCAGTGATGAGTTCAAGCGGGATGCGGTGACCCAGATCACCGAGCGGGGCTACCCGGTCGCGGAGGTCGCGGCGCGGCTCGGGGTGAGCGCGTATTCTCTGTACGAGTGGAAGAAGAAGTTCGCAGCGCCTGCTGCGAGCGACGACAAGGACGCTGAGATCCGGCAGCTGAAGCGAGAACTGGCGCGGGTCACCGAGGAGCGCGACATCTTAAAAAAGGCCACCGCGTACTTCGCCAAGGATGCAAAATGAAGTACGCGTTCGTCGCCGAACATCGCCTGTTGTTCTCGGTGCGGGCGATGTGCTGCTGCCTGCGCATCCATCCGAGCGGCTTCTATGCCTGGCTGAAGGCCCCGCTGAGCAAGCGGGCGATGGAAGACGCCCGACAGACTGAGCTCATCCGGAAGGCCTGGACCGATAGCGGCAAGGTCTATGGCTATCGCAAGCTGCACGATGACCTGCTGGATCAGGGTGAGACCTGTTGCCCGAACCGTGTCGCGCGTCTCGCCAGGCTCGCAGGGATCAAAGCCCAGATCGGCTATAAACGCCGACCCGGCCAATATGGCGGCAAGCCATCGACGGTCGTCGACAACACGCTGGACCGGCGGTTCGATATGGATGCGCCGGACCGGGCCTGGGTCACAGATATCACTTATGTCCGGACCCAGGAGGGCTTCGCCTATCTAGCGGTCGTGATCGATCTTTACTCCCGGCGCGTCATCGGCTGGTCTCTACAAAGCCGTCAGACGACGGATCTTGTCCTGCAGGCCCTGTTGATGGCTGTCTGGCGGCGGAAGCCGAAGGGGAAGGTGCTGGTGCATTCGGACCAGGGTTCCCAGTTTACCAGCATGGATTGGGCGTCCTTTCTAAGGGCCCACGATCTCGAACACTCGATGAGCCGGCGGGGAAACTGCCACGACAACGCCGTCGCTGAGAGCTTCTTCAACCTGCTCAAGCGAGAGCGGATCAGGAGACGGACCTACAAGACCCGCGAAGACGCCCGCCAGGACGTGTTCGACTATATCGAGATGTTCTACAATCCGAGGCGCAAGCACACGAGGAACGGGATGCTGTCACCCGTCGAGTTCGAACGGCAGCAGAAAACGAAAACCGAAGGCGTCTAGAAAACGCGGGGCTATTCAGTCGGCGACTCAGCGGACAACGTCAAACTTCAATAAATCGCGGCCGTTGGAGGCCAATCAGGTAGCTGTTTTGAGTTTTCCGCGCATCAGCTTCTAGTTGACCGACGGCCCAAAAAATCGCTTCCTAGGAGGGGTTTAAAGCGGGATCAGGGGAACAGCATGGGTGCCAGTAGCGTGCGGCCGATCGAAAGCCTTGGAGACGAAGGCTCATCAGGGCTTGCTGATACCGTGGAGAAGCTTCGGGCCAAGCTTCTGGACCTCTCGCTTCGAAATCCGCTGCTTAATTTCAAGTTCTCTCGGCGCACCCTACGCATCGTCGATGAACTGCCATCTCAGGTGTTTTCGGCACTGATCGACGGCAAGAGCTTTTCATTCGCTCCACTGCCTGATCCCTCCAAAGCCGAACTCGCCGAATGGTTTGAGTCTCAGGGAGATGCACCTCTCCTTGACAGCATTGATGCGGAGCCAGACGCCGACACGCAGGGCGGGGAACCGAAAAAGACGAAAAAGGAGATCAGCAAGACCGATTGGGCGCGCTTCAAATCCATAGACCCATCATTCGACCTGCCGAATGATCCGGGTGCACAGGCGCGGCGCGATCACCACCGCGACACCAAGCTCCAGACGCTCGATTGGCATGAGTCTTTGGAAGCCCTGGTGCGCAAGCTTGCCCAGGATGCGCGCTCAGCCGTCAATGAGACCGGCTCGAACATGCTCTTTCTTTCGGTGGGCTTTCTCGAATGGTGCGAGCAAGACGGTTCTCAATCGCGACTGGCTCCGCTCTTGCTGATGCCGGTCGAATTGATCCGGCCGGAGGTGCGTCGCGGGCCACGCGCCTATCGTCTTCAAGCCAATGGCGACGACATTCAAATAAATTTGGCCCTGAAGCAGAAGCTGGAACAGGATTTCGGCCTGTCTCTGCCCGAGTTTTCTGAGGAGCTTTCGGCTGAGGACTATTTCGAGCGCGTTGGGGAAGCCATCGGTGAACGATCTGGCTGGCGCGTCCGAAGGCAAATGTGCCTGGGCCTAATCTCTCAACTTGGCCGACTGCTTCTCTATCATGATCTTGACCCGGCCAACTGGCCAGGCGCCGGTGTTTTCGCGAAAAGTGACCTTGTCGCCACCTTGCTTGGCGGCATTGGTGAAGGCAGTTCAAGCGGCAACGGTATAAGCTACGAAGTGGCTCATGAGACGATCGAAAAAGAGCTGGACCTCCCGCTCGTAGATCGCGCTGACAGCTCACAGCTTGAAGCCATCCGGCTTGTAATGGAGGGCAAGAACCTCGTTGTTCAGGGACCGCCTGGCACCGGCAAATCGCAGACCATCACCAATCTGATTGCTGCCCTGATGAGCCAGGGCAAAACTGTGCTGTTTGTCGCGGAAAAGCTCGCCGCCCTGCAGGTGGTCGAACGTCGGCTTCTTGCATTGGGTTTGGAGCCTTACTGTCTGGAGCTGCACAGCAACAAAACACAAAAGAAGGCGTTGTTGGAGGCTATTCGCAACCGCGTTGAGGCATCCCCGCCGAGAGCGACACGTGAACTCGGGCAGATTCGACAGAAGGCCGGGTCGGTACGCGACAGCCTGAATGCCTACGTAGAAGCCGTGGCTGCGCCGCAAGCCGACGAAGCGTCGACCGCTGATTTGCTGCTGAGCGCAGGCTACCATTCTCTCTCCGTTGGTGAGGTTGCCCGTGTGATCGACAAGTTGCGTTTGCCGGATGTCGTCTCGCAGGGACTTCAACAACTCGGCGATCAACGTATGGATATCGAAGGCCGCGAGCAGCGGCTAGCTGAACTCGCTGAGGCGGCAAAAAAGTTGGCCGATCAACAACCGGTCAGCCAGTCGCCTTGGTATGGCGTAAAGCGGCTTGATTTGCTTCCGGACGATCTGCCGACGATCGAAGAAGAGCTGAGGATGCTCTTGTCAGCGCTTGAGACATTTCAAGCTAAGGCCGCGGCGCTGGAAGCTGATGAGGGATTTCGCATCGATCGTACAAGCCCAGATCATGTGGCGGACGTATGCGCGGATGTGAAACGCCTGGAGAGCGCCTGGCCCCGAATTGAGAGATTGAAAACTGCCCTTTCAAGCCTGCTTGAGCGAATTAATCTTCCCGCGCCACACTCTTGGTCGACACTTGAAGCGCTTCTGTTGCTTCAGTCCTTGGCAGCGCAAGCACCGCTAAAGAACCTTCACTATAGTGCTGATGGGCTCGACGCTCCCGACGCCGAGCAGTGTCTTGAGCGGTTACGACTGGAGGCCGAACAGCTTGCGGCGTCCGTAGCCGAAACTGAAACCTATCTTCCGCGTGCTTTTTCGGTGAGCGTCACGAAGTCTGACCTTCTCACGCATGCAACAACTCTCAAAACCGTATCGCCCCTTCTGAGGCTTTTTTCCAAGCCTTGGGCAGCGGCGAAATCCGCAATCGTCGCCTTGGGCGGTGACTTCAAAACCTCCAAGGCGGATGTCTGGTCGGATCGCCTTTTTGCGCTGGCAGACATTCTCGAGCGTCGTGAGCAACTGGCAGACGACCGAGATGGTCAAAGGCTGTTCGCCTCGGGGTTTCGAGGCCCGCAGACTGATTTCGACGGCCTTGCCAGCATGATGGAATGGCGACGGCGCACAAGAAACGCCTTGTCGAGCCTCTCTGCTGGGCCAACCCTCACAGAATGGATCCTCGAACGTTCGCCACATCAATTAGAGCAGCTTGCAACTGCCGATCTGTCGGGATGGAAAAAGGCGCTCGACTGGGGACGGAGTGAGGCGGGAGACACGCTCCTGGAAGCTCATGAACTGGACCTTTGGACTGGTTTCGTTGAAGCCGTCGCAACCGATGACGTTGCACCACTGTTTTTGGGCGACCGAGGTTCCGACACTGCGGCGTTGTTTGAGCGTTTCTCATCTTTGGCGCAAGCGGTGCGGACGCTCGAGCATGCCCGAGAGCAATTGAGACTTCGCCTCAGTCTCGTTGATGAGGCCGCAGATACAGATCTTGAGTCCGAAATCGAAAACGTGCGCGCCCGAATAAACGCTTTGGATGCGCTGCCGCACTGGGTTCACTATGCGCGAAACCGGCATGCCGCTAGCGATGTCGCCACTGCTCCGTTGATACGCGCAGCCGAAGAAGGCTATCCGCTGTTCGATGACCTGCCATCGGTCTGGCGTTATTGCGCCTATCGAAGTGCGGCTCAGCGCGCTTTCCGGGCGTCGCCCGCTCTTTTCGAGAAGAATGGAAGCGAACGAAACCGGGAGCGCCATGTCTTCCGCAAGCTGGACGAAGCGCTGATGGAAGCACGGCGCACGGCGATTGCCGGCCAGTTGCACAAACAGACCGCTCCCGGCGGCAATGGTGGGCCCCGCGTCGGCGACATGACAGACATGGCGCTCCTGCGGCACCAGTGGGGCCTGCAACGACCACGCATATCAATCCGCGACTTGATGCGGCGCGCCGGTCCAGCCGTGCAGGCCCTGCAACCTTGCTTCATGATGGGACCGTTGTCAGTGGCCCAGTATCTGAAGCCAGGCGGATTGGAGTTCGACGTCGTAATCATGGACGAGGCCTCCCAGATGCGGCCAGAGGATGCGCTTTCCGCGGTTGCCCGGGGCAAGCAACTTGTCGTCGTGGGAGACGACAAACAGCTGCCGCCTACAAACTTCTTCAGTAGAATTGGGGCGGACAGCGATGACGAGAATCCCGATGAGGAGGTCGTCGGAGAAAAAGAGGAAAGCATTCTTTCGCTCGCGGCAGCCAAGTTCGAGAGCCGAATGTTACGTTGGCATTACCGTTCGCGGCACGAAAGCCTGATCGCCTTCTCTAATTCCTGGTTCTACGAGAACCGACTCATCGTTTATCCAACGCCAATTCACGACAGGGAGCGGTTGGGAATTGACTTCCACCACGTGCCGGACGGACGGTTCGAGAAGGGCATCAATGACATAGAAGCAAGGCGCGTCGCGGAAGCAGCCATCGCCCATATGCGATCACGGCCGGAGCAATCGCTAATCGTCGTGGCAATGAACTCTGCGCAACGCGATCGCATCCGTGAACATGTCGACAGGTTCACCCGCAACGATGTTGCCATCGTGCGTGCAGAGGAAGAGTCGGCGCGGGGTGAACCGTTCGAGGTCAAGAATCTTGAAAACGTACAGGGCGATGAGCGTGATGTGATCATGCTGTCAATGACCTACGGACCGAGCCCTGAAACCGGCAAAGTGTATCAGCGGTTTGGTCCCATAAATTCGGAGTATGGCCATCGTAGGCTCAACGTCCTCTTCAGCCGTGCACGTGAGAGGATGGTGGTTTTCTCGTCAATGAAATCGGCGGATGTGCTGGTGGGAGAGAATGCCCGTCTGGGCGTGCGCGCACTCAGCGGCTTTCTCGACTATGCGGAAACGGGTGTGCTCCCCGGGAGAGTGAATACGATCGGTAGTGGTCGGGAGCCAGACAGTGACTTCGAGATCGCTGTCGCTACAGCCCTGCGTGAAAAGGGCTATGAGCTAGTGGCGCAGTTGGGCGTGGATGGCTTCTTCCTTGACCTTGCCGTGCGCAATCCCGATGCGCCCGAGACCTATCTTCTTGCAGTTGAATGCGATGGGGCAAGCTATCATTCAAGTCGCTCTGCGCGCGATCGCGATCGCCTGCGTCAGGATATTCTCGAAGCTCTCGGTTGGAGGGTCGAGAGGATTTGGTCGACCGACTGGTTCCAGAATCCGGCGGGCGAACTAATGAGGATCATTGAAGCGCTTGAAGATGAGCGCGCAAAGCAGCGCGCTGGTCGAGAGAATCCTCATTCGATAAAACAGCAGAACGCTGAAATAGAACCGGACGAGGCCCCTTTCGGCGTCGAAACCGTCGACGTTGACGACTATGAAGACCCCGACGATACATTCCTTCCAGACGCCCCTCCAGCCGAGCGACGGATGTCTCGTGGCGAAGCGCGCCAGGTGCTGATCCGTCTGCGTGAAGAAACGATCAAGACGGCCATGCCTGAGGTACCTCCCGAGCGAGGTCTCCTAAGAAAGCTGATGCTTGAGTCGCTTCTGGAACACCTGCCAACCGACGAAACCGAGTTCCGCGACATGATCCCCCTAAAGCTGAGAGAGGCGACCGACGCCGAGCAGTTTTCTACTTTTGGACGGGTGGTCTTCAAAGTACTAAGGCAAGTCGATTGAAACGCAGATGCCGTTCTTTATCACATTCACACCTGATGCTAGGTGTCTAGCGGGACAAAACTACAGTATTTTCAATGATATATGTCCGCTGGCAATTGCTGGTGGGTGTGATGGTGATTGCTGGCAGTTCAATGGAATCAACGCATTGGCCGATTGGGGCTCACATGCCCATTTCCATGTCGCGGTCGAGGCCGGGGTCGTCCGCCATATCCATGTTCTGGTCGGTGGCGTCGGTTTCCCGGTCCTCTAGCGCGGCCATGTCGCCATCCTTTGCCACGTCGAGGGCGCTCAGCTGGACCCCGCTTTGGGCTTCCAGCGTGTCCTTCAAGGCACCGGCGTCTTCTGTGACGATGGTGACGCCGTCGCGGGCGCGGGACAGGGCGACGTAGAAGGCTTTCTCTGTCGTCATGACCGGATTGCTGGCATCCATGACGGCGATCACATGGTTCGTCGTCTGCCCCTGCATGGCGTGCAGCGTGTGGGTCCAGCCATGGTCGAGATGGCGCAGCGCCGGGTCGTCTCGTGAGACCTTGAACCGCTCACCGGCCGCGTTCCTGAAGCTGATCGCGGTCCGGCCGATCGCTTCAATCGAGGCGGTTTCGGAGTTCAGGAAACGCTGCTCGGGGTCATTGCGGGTCCACCGCACCTGGTCGCCTTCGGCGAATTCCAGGGGGCGCGTATTGAATACTTCGACGTCCCGGCCGGTCCCTTCGGAGGGCGACCAATCCTTCGTCTTGTTCCCATCGAAAAGGGAAACGACCCCACTTTCCGTGTCGGTTTCAGAGACGGTCAGCGCCCCGCCGCGGGGGACGCCGAGGTCCCCATGGCCCGCGTTGAACACCACGGTCTGGCCCGCGTGGAAAGACCCCGCATCGCGCATCTGGGCCTGGGTCAGGCGCTGAGACACCAGCGTGTCGATGGTGGTAGAGCGGCCCCCGATGACTCCCTCGTCTTTAAGTTCCGCGCGCAGATGGGCGGTGATGTCGCGGCGCATGGCGTGGGTCTGGGCGATGATCGCGGTGCGGGAACGGTCGAATGCGGAGAGGCCCAGCCAGGCATCGGCTGCGACGCCCGCGCGGTCTTGCGCCGGGGCCTCGATGATCGAGCTGCGCACCTTGTCGAACGCCTTGCCGACCTCGCGCGCCGCGATGGCGTTGACGGCGTCCAGCTGGTCGCCATCCCGTTGGCGGCGGTTCTGACTCATGGTGGCCGTGCCCATGCCCGCCTTCTGGAGCTGCTCGAAGGGCGTGCCTGCCTCCACCGCATCAAACTGCTTCACATCGCCGACCAGGACGAGCCGGGCGACGCCCGCGGAATTGGCGAGGTCGATGAGGTCCTTCATTTGACGGGTCGAGACCATGCTGGCCTCGTCCACGATGATGAAGGTCCTGGAGAAGTCCGGCGGATTGTCCGCCTTGTTCACGAGCAGGAAGCGCTGGAGCGTCATCACGTCTGGCGTCGCTTCGGACAGCGTTTGGGTCGCCTTCGAGGACGGGGCAAGGCCAACGACATGGTAGCCTTTCCCTTCGGCCACGGCCGCCACGCCGCGCAGCATGAACGTCTTGCCCGTGCCCGCATCGCCCTGGACGCCGATGGTGCGGTCGGTGCTCGAAAGAATATGCGTGGCCGCTGCCGCCTGTTCGTCTGAGAGGCCCATCCGTGCGAGCCGGTCGCCGAGTGCACGGGGCATGGCGATGGGGTCTGTCGCCGCGCGCCCGTTCTCCATGGCGGCAATCGTGTCGCGCTCAGCGCGGACCATGGCCGGCGTCGTCATGCGCGCCTCGCCGCCGGCCTCCCTTGCGATCAAGCGGCCAGCGGCTTCGGCGCGCGCGACGGCCTTCAGCATGGTGGCAGGCCGGTGCTGGCCGGTTGCGCTGCCGATGGCAGCCCTCAACAGGGCCATGGGCGTGAAGGTGGCGCTCCGTTCGGTGAGATGATCGAGGGCGCGGTCGATGATGGCGTCAGGCTTGAGCTTCGCTTGCGGAGTCGACTGACCGACTATCGCCTCGCTGACCTGCTCCAGCGGATGGCCGGTGTCCCTGGCCTTGTCTGTCCAGAGCGCATGGAGATCGCCGCAGTCAATGTCCTGCTTGGCCGAGCGGGTGATCAGCGCCGCGCGGGCCGCCGCTTCGGGGCTCGTATCAGCCTGGCCTTCCAGCGCCGCCTGGATGTCTGCCGCCCGTGTCGAGAACGCCTCAATCAGCGGTCTCGGAACGCCCGCGACCTCGAACCGGCCATCGCCGTGGGTCCGCTCGATGGCGTAGCCGAGCTTCTGCAGGTTCGCCGCGAGCTCGGCCCGGTAGATCGCGCCGCCCAGCATCTTGTGATCGAAGAGGGCTGGCGAGTGCACCGAGCGCCATTTGCCATCCTCGCCCTGGGCCATGTTGGCGACCACGGCGTGGGTATGCGTCTGGGGATCAAGGGCCCGGCTCACATCGTGGCGGAAGAGTGCGGCCACCATCTTCTGCCTGCCCGTTTCGACCTGGGCCTTCGTGGCAGGATCGAAGACGCGGGTCTTCAGGGCGTGGCGTTCCAGATAGCCAAGCGCGCTGCGCACTGCGGCGTCATGGGCCTTGCCGGCCGCCTTGTCGCCCAGCGCCTCGACCAGAATGGAGACAGATTTGGGAGCCGAGAAGGTGGGGTCGTATCCGGGCTTGTGCTGGCGCTCGCCCGCCACCATCCGGCCGAGCAGCGGGCCGCCGGGCACCTGGCCGGACATGACGCTGGCGAACTGTTCAGCGGACACCGGACCGGAAAGGCCGAGCCCCGCAGCGCCCCTCCCGGCCCATTCCGAGGCCGGGATGACATGGTCGCCGCGTTGTTCGGCGTAGTAATTGTCCTTGGCATAGTAGCTCGCAGAGCCGGACGAGACCCCGCCAATGGACAGCATGCCCGCCTAGTCCCGTTCGGCTTCGTGTTCACCGGTGGGCTTGAGCGTCAGGACCTTTGTATCACCCTGGCGCGCGCGTTCCTCCTCATCATCGAGCACACGCCGCTTGGGCTTGGGCGGCGCTGGCGTGAGCACAGCCTCTCGGACCACGGCGCGCAGCCGGTCCACATCGCGTGCGATGGTGCGGATGTCACCGGCTAGCGGGTGGACCTCCTCGCGCAGTATCTCTGCGAGCTCGCCCGCATCGGTGCGCGCGCCAGCAGACGCAATCGCAATGCGCCGCATGCTGACGATCAGCTCGGTAGAAGTCTCAAGGAGCGTCTTCCCGATCCAGAAGAGGATCGGCAGTGAGATGATCAGCGCAAAGACGATCAGTGAGAATCTGAAACTCGCGCCCAGATCATTCGCGATGGCCGCGTAGCGCGGACTCGTCAGAATGGCCGTGTTCGACAACGTATAGCCTTCCGGCGAGAGAAGCCCGTCGGCCTGCCCGCTCGCCCCGAGCCAGGTGCGGAAGCTCGCGAGCCCATGGCTCAGCGCAATGCGCAACTCCGACAGGCTTAACCCCCGAAGGTCGCGCAGCAGGATCAAGCCGCCAAGGATACCGCCCGCCATCAAAGTCCTGCGCAAGTTTTGGCGCGTGCTTTCTTCCAGCGTCAACATCAGACCACCTCCCGCGAGGCATTGCCCTGCATGTCTTCGACGAAGTCCGTAACGTCAGCGATGATGCGGTCCACCTCGTCGCCATCGCCGGTGCGCCGGATCTTGTCCTCCAGTATGTGGCGGGTCACCATCGCATTGATCAGGGTGAGCCGGTGGAGCCTTGAGCGCGCGGCGGGATCGATGAGTTCGTCCTCGGCCGCGCCGACCAGGTGCAGCTGCGCCCAGGCCTGCAAGCTGTAGCCGGTCCGCTTCAGCGCCCGGTCGATGAGGGACTTTTCATGGGCGCGCAGGCGGATCGTGATCTGTCTGTCGGTGCTGTTCATTGGCCCGCTCTCTTTCCGGAGCTTGCAGCGTCGTCTTCGCCTGCGCATTCGATGATGAAGCCGTAGCGCTGGGCCGGGAGCGAGGCGATGTACGCATCGATATGGGCGCTGTTCCAGCGCACGGCGGTTTCGCTGAGGGCCACCGGCGGCGGGAACTTGCCGGCCTTGACGCGCCGCCACAGGGTGGTGCGGCTCTTGTAGCCCGTGAGCGCCAGCACTTCCGGCGTGGTGAGGAGGCGGGGTTGGGTGTCCATGGCTGATCTCCTGTGTTGGGACAGGAAAGAGCCTCTTGGAGACGCCCGGATACGATCCAGAGATTTCTGCCAGCATTTGCTGGTCACTCTGGGTATGGCGCGGGTATCAGTCGGGTATTTGTCGCAATTTCAACGTCTTAGGATCGATGTTGGCGAGACGGCTCTTGAGCGGCGGGTAGGTCCCAAGCGCGATCTTCTTCACCGCGTCCACGCCCTTGGCCGTCTCTTCCGCAATCGCCGCATACATCGCATCCTTGCTCTCGAAGTCGGCTGGATCGGCGCTGCGGAGCATGTCGAGCACGGTGAACCCGCCCCGGATCGCGCGCATGGAGCTTGGCGAATTGTCAGCCTGCGCGAGGCACGCCTCGAGATAGGGCGACAGGTTTTCCGCCTTGCCCTCAGCCCAGAGCCAGGCGCTGGTGATGCCGTTTGGGCGTGCTTCGCGCTCAACTTGGGCGAGAGCGTCGAACAGGGTCGGCTGTGGCACGGCCTGCTTCTCGCCTTTGGCTTCGCGAGCCTTCTCCGAGCGCCCGTGTGCAACCGCCTCGGGTTGTTGGCTGGCCCGGTACTTCTCGGGCTCCAGAAACGACAACTGCCCGTCGGCTTGCTGGAAGACGGTCACACGATGCAAGAGAGCCCGGATAGAAACCCGCCGCATCCGCGTATCGCCAATGACCATGAGCGCGAACGGTAGGACAAGTGCCGCAACCCACTCACCTTTGAGAGCTATAGCCAGCGACAGGAAAAGAGCGGTCGCGAAAGCAAAGCCAAAAAGGCGCGTAGCCGGATCAAGCTGCAAGGTCAGACGGTGGGCGATCAATGGCGTTCCTTTCGACGAAGAAAGTAACACCGAATACAGACCCATGCGCGGGACGTCCCCATACTGGCGAGTGGCCTTTGCAAAAATCGCCGGGTAGCGTCGGGGGTCAATTGAAGCGTGTCGCGCTCAGCCCACCAGAAAACGTTTCCCGAACCCGCCTCTTTGGGCGCGGGTAAGCCCCCCTCCCAGGCCAGGCAAGGGACGCTCCGCTCTTCGCCCTTGCCAGGCCGGAAGAGCGGCTTCAAGACCCCGCCGCGAGGCGGCTCCGGGAAACGGTCCGAGGTCTATGTCGAGGGTTCCGACGCCAGGGCGCTAGATGCGTCCAGACACCTTAATAAGCAGAGCTACGACAAATCTCAGACGCAGACATGAGCGGAATGCTGCTTGATCCCGGGATGAGACATAACAGTATTTCGCAGATCGCTAGCTATATCACCATTGTCCTAACACGCGCCCGGCCGCCATCGCACGGGCACTCGCCGACATGGCGAATTTCATCAGTAGTCCAAAAAACGTGGTCAGGGAGCGCAAATTAGACTGCCGCTTGACGCTCGTCTTCACCATTTTTGTGCGTATGCTTTGCCCACGTTCCTGTTGATATAAGAGTTTAGCCCTTCGCCCTGGTTCGCCAGCACTTTCATGCGGTCGACGTGTATTGAGCCAGCGCTTGCGTATGTGTATTTGTAGTGTCTTTGCTGCCCGCGCTCGAATTCTACAATAATCCAGTCACTTCCATATTCGTAGCTCAGAACCCCCGAGTCACCATCGATGTCGTCATAGATTGGCATAGTCGTTCTCCTGCTCAAACAGATCGAGGGTTCGATTGTCGGTGCCGCAGCCCATCTTCTCGCCTAAATGCATGCACGGGTGTTTTATCCTTGTGAGCCCTGGCTCGGCTTCAAAGTGAACCCATCCACCATTTGGCATGTGAACGCTGATGATATTTGCCCCGCATTTGGGGCAGGCGTGTTGATAGCTGTCTTTCTTTGAACGGGACTCACGCTCGAACACCAGCCAGCATTCCCGCACATCAACAATCCGCCCACTCCTCAGCCGTCGTTTGTGTGGGCGCCTTCTAAGGAGCCGTCCATTCATAAGACCACTCCTCGCTCTTCAATCGCGCTGCCTCCCAAGCCCTTGCGGCAATAAAACCCGTTCGGAATGGCTTCCTGGACCAGAGGAACGTGCGAAATAAGGCCAACGGCTCGGGATTGTTTGACGAGGTTATTGAGGACGTTCAGGACCTGATCGAGGGTGCCTGAACCATTCTCTGTGTCGAGGCTTCCAAATCCCTCATCGATGAAGATCGTATCCAGACGGACTTTTCCGCTTGCAGATTCGACAACATCAGCGAGGCCCAGCGCGAGGGCGAGCGCGGCGATGAACGTCTCGCCACCAGACAGCGTATCGGTTCCTCTCGATTTGCCCGTATGGACATCGAAGATCTGGATACCCAGTCCACGGCTGCCGCGTCCGCCTTCGGCATCACGTTCGAGTTGATATCGGGAGGAGGTCATCGGGCCGAGCCGAAGATTGGCGGCTTCGAGGACGCGATCAAACATGGCCCCGATTGCGAAAGTTTCGAGCTTGAGGTTCAGCGGATTATCGCCGTTCGCCAGCGCCGCGATCTTGCGGAGGGGACCGGACTCGGCTTCGGCCTCGTCCAGTTTGCGCATGGTGTCTTCGAGACTTTGCCTCAGCTTCTCTAACTGCTCCACACGGTTGCTGGCAGCGATCCGACTTTCCGTTGCTTTGGTCAGGGCGGCAACGGCGGTTTCATGAGCTTCCTTCAACACAGGAAGATCCGGTCGCGACAGATCGCCAATCTCCGAGGCCGCAGCGTTTGCGGCACCCTGCGCCTCGGTCAATTCAGTCTCGTACCTTCTGACAGATTCACTGTCTGAGTCGATCGTCGCGATGGCGGGTTTGAGAGATTGATAAAGCTCCTCCGTGAGCCTTTGCTCGGACAGACGCGTTCGGAACGTTGCCTCAGATTTTTCGAGGCGGACTTTGCAGGCGGCAGCTGACGCCTCAGCGCCCTTACGCGCGGCATCGGCGGAGAGGACGGCCTCCCGGGCCGCCTTGAGCACCGCTTCGGCCCTGTCTTTCGCTTCGACCAGCGCGGTTAGAATACGCGACGTCTCATCGATGGCCGACGCGACTGCACTCTGTGTGCGGAGCGCTTCGGGGACAGCCTCGAGTTTTCCATCGCGGGCGGCTCTGGCTTCGGTCGCAGCGTTGCGGCATTTATCCGCTTCACTGCGGAGGCGTTCGGTCTGCGTTTCTTGGGCTTCAATCTGCTTGTCGAGCGCTTCGATCGCCGCCTCAGCTTCATAGAGGTTGACGACAGGGCCCAGCGCTCCGAGGTCAGCCTCAGTCTGTCTGACATTCTCGAGAATTGCCGCGAGCGTATCTGTCGGCTGTTCCAGTGATGAGAGGGTTTCATCACGGGCTTCCAAAGTGGCTTTCAGCCCGGCTAGCTTTTCACTGGCCTGGCGGGCAGCGCGTGCAGCCTTTTCAAACCGATCGCGGGCTTCGCGGAAGGCCTGATCACGCCCCGCATTCTCGATATCGCCCGTGGCGGGGTTCGGATGGTCGGTCGATCCGCACACAGGACAGGGTGCATCGTTTTCTAGCTTGGTTGCGAGATGCAGGGCTTGCGCGGCAGCCAGGGCTTGCTCCGCCGCTGCATAGGCGGCGCGCGCCTCGGTTTCATGTTCTAGCGCCTTGGCTAAGGCTGCGCTTTCTTTTTCAAACGCCGCTTTCGCCGACCGGGCCACCGCTTCTGCTTTCCCGTAGTCTTCGGCGGCTTTCTTCTGGGTCAGGAGATACGTTTGCGCTTTGATTAGCTCACCGCGTGCGCTCTCAGCGCGCCGTGCCGATTTGAGTGCGGTGTCGCGCTGTGTGCGAGTTGAGCGCAATTGGTCGAGCCGATCTTTGCTCTTCTCGAAGGCCACCTCGGCAATTCGCTGCGCCTCGTGCGCCGCCTCCACGGCTTCGGCGCTGGCCGACGCTGCCTCAAGAACCCCGGCAAATCGCTCAAGATCATCCTTGCGTCTGCGCGCGGTTTCCATCTCGGGCGCTCTGGCCTCTTCTCTTGCCACGGCCTCGGTGGCGTCTTTGACTTTTTGTTGGGCCTCGCTCAGCGCTTGTGTGGCTTCGGCGAGCTTTATTTCGGCGTCCTTTACGTCTTCCCGCGCGGTGATGAGTTGCTCTTCCACATCCACAATCAGCCGGGCGCGCGCCGCCTGTTTCATCCGGTCGGCGATGGCGGCGAATTCCGCCTTGCGACCCATCAGGATGGTGAGCTTCGCCTGCGCCTGTGCCGATGCCACGAACTTGGCCTCAACCGCTTCGGCAGACCGAAACGCGGTCTCAGCCGCCTGAGCCTGTTGCTTTGCTCCCGCTTCGACGACCGATCGCTCCTCAACCGCAGTTTGGGCTGCGTTTATGCCGTCGAGCAGGGCGTCCGTGCTTTCGAACCCTTCGGCATTGAGCCGCGCGGCGCAGACCGCTCGTTCTTCGCGCACCTGCCGTTCGGCCTCAGCGGCCTTGTCCTTAAGGTCAGCCATCAAGGCCTGATATAGCGAGACGTCGAACAGGTCCCGCAGGATCGTCACGCGGTCATTGGTTTTGGCGGACAGGAACTTCTCGAACCGGCCTTGCGGCAGCAGCACGATTTGCCGGAACTGTTCAGCGCCGTAACCGAGAAGCTCCGAAACGGCAGCATCGACATCGCGGACCTTCTTTTCCGCAATGATTTTGCCGCGTTTGTTAGCTGTGATCTCATCGAGGGCGAGCCCGGTTGCGTCGAACAGATGGGCTTCATGCGCGCTCTTGGTTTCACCTTCGCCGCGCTGTTTCGGGCGCATCTGATCCGGCTGGCGAACCACCACGAAGCGCCGCTCGCCCACGTCGAAGACGAACTCAACCTCGGTTGCGAGGTCGGCGGCTGCATGGTCCGAGCGAAGGGATGTACGCTCCTGTTCCGACTTCGACGCTTCACCAAAAAGCGCAAATGTCATCCCGCTGAAGATTGTTGATTTGCCCGAACCGGTCTGGCCGTAGATGCCGAAAAGGCCAGCTTCAACGGCGTTGCGGAAATCGATGACCTCCCTGTTTGCATAGGGGCCGAAGGCCTGGAGTGTGAGTCGAACCGGCCTCATTCCGCATCCTCCCTCTGCCGCAAGCGCGTGAGGGAAGCTGCAACAACTTCCTGTTCGGCATCCGTGATGTTTTCGAGGCCGACTTCGCCGAGGAAATTTCTGACCACGTCCGCTGGCTCAGCAGCGGTGACAGCCGGGCCGTCCGCGGACTTCGTCTCAAGCAGGCGATCATTGCGAACATAGACCAGCTCGCAGGCGTTCGGAAACACGTCCCTCAGGCGCTTCATGCCGTCGATGACGGGTGCATCATCTGTCAACTCCGCTTTGATGAAATCGCTGGACGGATCGGAGAGCAGGAGTTCTGCATGTTTGCCGCGCAGAACCCGGGCACGCCTGATCGGCTTGAAGGGCAGGATTTCGACCGAAACCTGACCGGTCGCATCCATCTCGATCAGGCTCATCGATTTTTCCGAGTCGGCTTCGTCGAAGCCGAAGGCGAGAGGCGAGCCGGAATAACGAATATGTTCAGCGCTGACCGATTGGGGGCGATGAAGATGCCCGAGGGCGACATAGTGCGCCCCATCAAAAGCGGAGGTCCTGACCGTCTCTATGCCGCCAACCCGCGTCAGAGACCGCTCGCTTTCGCTGACCGAACCTCCGGTGACGAAGGCGTGCGCGACGATGATCCACCGCGCGCCTTCAGGAATCCGGGCGCGGGCGGCTGCGACTTGCGCCACCAGCACATGTTCGGGCGTATCAATGGTCTCGCTCTCAAAGCACTCGCGCGCTGCATACTCGTATGCGAACGGCAGCGCCGAGATCGCAACGGAGCCGTGCTGGTCCGAAAGTAACAGTGGCGCTTCCTCAGCACTGATCGCACCGCGAATGAGCCAGCGCGAGCGATCCGCCGCGATGGCCGAAAGGTCGATGCGGTCCCCTGAGTCGTGATTGCCCGCGATCATGGCGACCGCGGCGGTGGTCTCGGTTTTGATTCGTTGGAGAAACGCGTTGAACTGTCGCACCGCACTTTGCGGCGGCGACGCCCTGTCGAAGACATCGCCGGCGATGATCAGCGCGTGGACGCCATTCACCTTCACCGCCTCGACGATCTGGTCGAGCACCGCTGCGTGATCCTCCTCTAGGGAGATCCCGTTAAACTGACGACCGAGATGTAGGTCGGAAGTGTGCAGCAGCTTCATGACTTGTTCCGTATATTTTTTATACGTATACTTTCTTGACGCATGAGTTAATCAGAGTCAAGAGAGGAAATCGGATGACGCTCGACGACCTGAAACATGCCCAGCGACAGAGGCTCCTGTTTCTAGACAGGTGCTTCACATGGCGCGGTGTTGCCCGGCGGCGCGATCTTACTGACCGGTTCGGAATCTCGACCGCACAGGCCGCTAATGATTTTCGGACCTATCTCTCACTGAACGCAGACAAAGCACCGGAATATGACGCGCAACTGAAAGCCTATGTCGCCAGGCGCGACCATCGACCGATCGCGCCCTCTTCATTGTTGGAGGTATTTAGTGTTCTCGAAACTGCCTCCGATGATGAGTTACCCGCTGCTCTGCCCCGCGCGAAACGTTGGCTAGACCCGCAAGTCGCGACCGCCCTTCACGACGCTATCTCGAACCGTAGAAAAATCAGGATCGTGTATACATCCATGAATTCGGGAGAAACGGCGCCGCAATGGGTCGCGCCGACACGTTTCACATTTGACGGCGAGAGCATTCACTTCCGTGCGTACAGCTACAAACGCGGCGAGTACCGGAATTTTCATCCTGCCCGTATTGAACCGGCGGATGCGTATCAAACGGACGAAATCGACGAGCCTCTACCTTTCGACGCCGAATGGCACACGCTGCGCACCATCTGGCTTCGGCCAAGCAAGTGGCTTAGCCCCGCGCAGGCAGCTGTCGTCCGGCGAGAGTACGGCTTCAGCGATGACTTTCTAAAGATCGAGGTGCGCCAGGCGTTGGAATTCTTTATGGACCGTCGCTGGGGTTTAAACGAACCAGGCGCACGACTTGAGAAGGTTAAGACTGAATCAGTGTTTCCCTGACTCAACGGCCTTTTTGCAATTCGCAGCCAATGACCGATTTTGCGTTCATAGGTGCATTCCAGATCGACCGCTAGGTTGATGATCGTCGCCGGTTTGGTCGTGTTGGTCCTAGCCCCTACGCCAGTTAAGCGTACGCGGTCCGTGCGGCTTCGAGCGCCGCTTTTGCCTCATCATCGAGACTTGTCATAGCTTCGGCGATCGCGGCTTTCCATTTCGGGCCCGTTTCTTCTGCGATATGCAGCGCTTCGCCGAGATCGAAGGCGCGGCGCTCCGCCATCGCCCGAAGGATCAGGCTTGCCTGGATCCGATCCTTGTCCGCCTTGGCATAAGAGGTCTCGTGCCGACGGGTTGAGACGATCAGCTTGTGGATGGCGTAGCGGGCCGGATCGGGCACGCGGACCGGAATGCCGCCCTTGTGCAGGATCACCGACCAGACCGGGTCCTTGATCAGGAAATCGAGAAAGCGAAGCGGCGTCGCGCTGGCGCCGCCAAGCGCGGGCATGTCCGCGGGCTTGCCTTGGTGTTCGTCGCTGCCGCGATTGGCCGTGAGGAATTCGACGCGGTACTTGGCCCGGTTCACGAAGGCCGTGGTCGCGACCGGATCAAGGTTTGGAACGGCCGAGAATGTTTCATCCACACCGCGCAGCACCTCGAGCATGGGCGGCATGCTGTCATCCACGGCGTCCGAGATCGCCTTGAACTGGGCGAAGTCTGCGTCCTGGGTCATGATCGAGGTGCCCGGCACCTTCACGCCGAGCAGGCCAGCATAGGCCTGGAAGGCCACCGTGCCGATCAGCACGCCGCGCAAGCGAAAAAAGCCCGCTTTCCAGAGCGCCTCGACGATGTCGCCGGTCAGCGCGTCCGGGCGCGGAAGGACTTGGCCGAGCGCGCGGACAAGGTCTCGCCGCTCTGAAAAATCCGCCTTGATGTCCTCGAAGCGCTCGACCCGGGACGTGATCTCGGGCTCGGCTGCGGGTCCGACATAGCGCCGGGTTCGTCCTCCATCCTGATAGGTCTGGAAGTACCAATAGTCCCGGCCTTTGGAGTTCACCTTCACGAACTGGCCACGCTCTTCGAAATCCTGATCGAAGGACGCGTCGAGGCACCGCTCGATCAACTCGGCAAACGTAGTCTGGACGGCGAGGCCAAGCGGCTGCATGCGTTATACCTGTTTTCTGAAACAAGGTACAACTAGCAAGCGATCGGGAAATCTTCAACGGTTATGACGCGAGCAGCGCCGAACGGCCCGTCCCATGAAGCCCATTGGCGTTCAACGGCAATCCGATATCAGTTGAGGGGTAGATTTTGGGGTAAGAGAAATAACGTCGAAAACCAGGCGCTCAACACCTTGATTTATAGTCATTTATTTCGGAAAACTGGCGGAGAGACAGGGATTCGAACCCTGGGTACTCTTGCGAGTACAACGGTTTTCGAGACCGCCCCGTTCAGCCACTCCGGCACCTCTCCGCGGCAACAGGCGGGATAGCCGCTTGGATTTGCGCTTGCAAGCCCTGCAGATCACGCAAAAGCGCAAATGCAGCAATGATTCGGGGTTTGACAGTCCGGCAGTCTTGGTGTTTATCACGCGTTTTCCGGCCTGCGCAGATGATGCATGCCGGATTTACAGGTTTCAATCCGGCACTTCCGACCAAGGCGCTGCATTCATGGGCGGCCACGGGCGGCTTTGCCGGCTGGCAGGCGTTGGAAGGATAAGGTCCCATGTTCGCGGTGATCAGAACGGGCGGCAAGCAGTACAAAGTGGCCGAAGGCGACCAGATCCTGGTCGAAAAGCTCGAGGGTAATGAGGGCGGCGACGTCACATTCGCCGATGTGCTGATGGTCGGGGATGGCGACAAGGTTACCGTTGGTGCGCCTGGCGTGGATGGCGCAAGCGTGATTGGCGAGATCGATGCGCAGACGCGCGCAGAAAAGGTCATGATCTACAAGAAGCGCCAGCGCAGCACCTATCGGCGCAAGAAGGGCCATCGCCAGCACCAGACAGCAGTGACGATCACGTCAATCCTCACCGGCGGCAAGAGCGCGCCGGCGAAGAAGAAGGCAGCCAAGCCTCAGACTGAGGAAAAGCCTGTCGAGGCCAAGGCCCCCGAAGCCGAGGCGGCGTCGGCCGGCGCTGAAGCGCTGGATGCGCGCGGGCGGCTCGACAAGCCGCAGGGTGAGGCTGACGATCTGAAAAAGATCAAGGGTGTCGGCAAGGTGCTTGAGGGCAAGCTGAATGATGCCGGGATCTTCCATTTCTGGCAGGTCGCTGCGCTGAAGGGCGAACAGATCGCTGAGCTGGAGGAAGAAATGAGCTTCCCCGGCCGGATCGAGCGCGATGACTGGATCGCTCAGGCGGGCGAACTCGCCAAAACCGCCTAGTCGCGATATAAGCTTCAACAGACAAATTCAGGGCGACCCCCATGGCACACAAAAAATCAGGCGGCTCATCCAAGAACGGTCGCGATTCCAACCCGAAATATCTTGGCGTCAAGAAATATGGCGGCGAGCAGGTTCTGGCCGGAAATATCCTCATCCGCCAGCGCGGGACGCGCACTTATGCCGGCAAGAATGTCGGCATGGGCAAGGATCACACCCTGTTTGCGCTGACAGATGGCGTGGTGAAGTTCGAGCGCAAGGCGGGCAACCGCAAATTCGTCTCGGTGCTTCCGCTCGCCGACGCCGCAGAATAGGCAGCTCTCCGCGTAACACGGGCCGCCGGAGAGGTGGCCCGGTTTCGACACAGAAACCCAGATGCCGGGGAGGCGGGCCACCGACCTCCCCTTTTTCATGCGCCTCCCCCAGCAAAGCCTCATGCCTTGGACAAGGAGGGCGAAATGGGCGAGGAAATTCGGACCGAAAGGCTGGTGTTGCGACCTGCCACGCGGGCCGATGCAGAAGCGATAACGCCGCACTGCGCCGAGACGCACTGGGATACTGGTTTGCCGTTTCGGCCTGGGGACGCGGGATCGCCAATGAGTCAGCCGAGGCCGTCATCAGCTTTGCGAGGCAGGAGAAGCGTCTAAAGGCGTTGATATCGGGGCATTTCGCAGACAATCCGGCCTCGGGCCGCGTGCGTTCCAAGCTTGGCTTTTTGCCGGCGGGTTGGAGCCTGCGCCATTCGGCAGGCCGTGATGAATGGGTGCGCCATCGCGATATGGGCATTATCTTCTAGAAAAACGGATCCAAGCCCATGAAATTTCTCGACCAGTGCAAGATCTTCATCGCGTCCGGCGGCGGCGGAAATGGCTGTATCAGCTTCCGGCGCGAGGCTTATGTCGAGTTCGGCGGGCCCGATGGCGGCGATGGCGGCAAGGGCGGCGATGTCTGGGCTGTGGCCGATGACAGTCTCAACACGCTGATCGATTATCGCTACCAGCAGCATTTTCGCGCCGGACGCGGCGTGCATGGCATGGGCAAGCAGCGCACCGGCGCCGGCGGCAAGGATATCGAGCTCAAACTGCCCGTTGGCACCCAGATTTTCGAAGATGACCGCGAGACCCTGATTGCCGATCTGAAAGAGCCCGGCCAGCGGGTCCTGCTCGCCGAGGGCGGCAATGGCGGCTGGGGCAATATCCGCTTCAAATCCTCGACCAACCGCGCCCCGCGCCGCGCCAATCCCGGTGAGCCGGGCGAGGAGCGCTGGCTGTGGCTGCGGCTGAAACTGATCGCAGATGCGGGCCTTGTCGGCCTCCCGAATGCGGGCAAGTCGACTTTCCTCTCAAGGGTGACGGCGGCCAATCCGAAGATTGCCGACTATCCCTTCACGACGCTGCATCCCGGCCTTGGCGTGGTTGATCTCGGCCCGGGCGCGCGGTTTGTGCTGGCTGATATTCCGGGCCTGATCGAAGGCGCAGCGGACGGGGCTGGACTTGGCACGCGCTTTCTCGGCCATATCGAGCGCTGCCGCGTCTTGCTGCACCTTATCGATGCCACGCAGGATGATGTTGCAGGCGCCTGGCGCACGATCCGCGCCGAGATCGACGCCTATGGCGCGGGGCTTGAGGGGAAGCCTGAAATTATCGCCCTGTCGAAGATTGACGCGCTCTTGCCCGAGCAGGTTGATGAACAGGCGAGCGCGCTTGAGGCGGCGTGCGGTTTTAAGCCTCTGCGCGTATCGGCCGTGTCGGGGACGGGTGTCAAAGGCGCACTCGGCGCAATCGCCCGGGCGCTGGACATTGTCGATGGCGACGAGGATGCAGAGAGTGGCTGGTCCCCGCTCGATTGAACAATGTGTGCTTGAGTGACAGGCGCGGCGCCCTAATTCGCCCGCCATGACTGAACTCTTCGGGAATCTCGACCGGGTGGACCACGCGCCGGCCAGGCAGGCGGGGCTTGGGCGTCTGAGCGCTTTCCAGCCGGCCATGGGTAGCCGCTATTCAAGCGAACGCAATTACGATCTCGGCCCTGGTGACCGTCGCAACGTCTCGATGCTCTCGCCCTGGATCCGCACGCGGCAGGTGCTGGAGGAAGAAGCGGTGAGCGCCGCGCTCGACCGGTTCGCCTACTCGACCACAGAAAAATTCATACAGGAGGTCTGCTGGCGGACCTATTTCAAGGGCTGGCTGGAGCATCGGCCCGGCGTCTGGACGGCCTATTGCGAGTCACGCGAAAGGCTGCATGATCAGCTTGCGGCAAATGCGGGCCTGCGCTCAGCCTATGAGGAGGCGGTAGAAGGGCGCACCGGGATCGGCTGTTTCGATGCCTGGGCCAATGAACTCATCGAAACGGGATACCTGCACAATCATGCGCGCATGTGGTTTGCCTCGATCTGGATCTTTACGCTGCAACTGCCATGGGAGCTTGGGGCAGATTTCTTCCTTCGCCACCTGATGGACGCGGATGCGGCCTCGAACACGCTGTCCTGGCGATGGGTGGCCGGGCTGCATACGCCGGGCAAGACCTATCTCGCGCGGCGCGCCAATATTCGCAAATACACAAATAGGCGGTTTGATCCGGATGGGCTTGCGGGCGCAGCGCCGGCAATTGACGGGTTCGCAAATCCGCCGAGATGGGAGCTGCGCTCCGGGGATATCCTCCCTGAGGGCGATATCACACTACTCCTGACCGAGGAGGATATGAATGTCGAAACACTCCGCCCGCCGGGCGCCAATGTGGCGGCTCTGGGCGGCATCGTCTTTCCCGATGCGCGCAGCCCGCATGGGGCCGGTGCCGTGGCGAAAGGGTTTGTCGGCGATGCGATGGCCGATGCGCTCGGGCGCGGTGAGGCTGCGTTTGGCGTGACCGGCGAAAGGCTCAGTGCCAGCGCCGATCTTGCCGCGCAATTGCGCGGCCTTGCCAGTTCGGCAGGCACAGGCACGCTCCTGACCGGTTTTCCGCCGGTCGGTTGGGTGCGCCCGAAGCTCGATGCCGCGCGCGAGGTACTCGCCCTTGAGGGTATTCATCTTCTGTATCGCCTGCGCGACTGGGACGCTGCTTTCTGGCCCCTCGCAACCGCCGGTTTCTTCCGTTTGAAAAAGCAGATACCAGCAGTGCTGGCCGAGCTTGGCCTGCCGGTTTAGGTTGCGGGTATGACTGATATGATCCTGACTGACGAAGGCGCGAAATTCACCTCGCAGATTGAAGGCCATGAACTGAAGATCGACTATTCCTGGGAGCGGCCCGGCGTGATGCGGGTAGAGTATGTCGAAGTCCCCCGCGCACTCGGCGGGCGCGGCCTCGGCACGGCGCTCGTTGGCGCATTGGTGGAGAAGGCGCGGACGGAGGATTTCAAGCTCGTGCCCATTTGCGGCTTCGCCAAGGCACAGCTGGCGCGCCATCCCGAATGGCAGGATGTCCTCGATTGACCGCGCCATTCTGGAGGACAAAACGCCTCGAAGAGATGAGCGAGAGCGAATGGGAATCACTTTGTGACGGTTGCGCGAAATGCTGCCTTCTCAAGCTGGAGGATATCGATACGGGCGAGATTGCCTATACGCGCCTGCATTGCCGGCTTCTGGATGCCGGCACCTGCCGCTGTTCGGACTATGAGAATCGCAAGGCAAAGGTGCCCGATTGTGTAAAGCTGACCCCGGCAAAGATCGACGAAATCAAATGGATGCCGCGCACCTGCGCCTACCGGCTCGTGCATGAGGGCCACGACCTGCCCGACTGGCACCATCTTGTCTGCGGCGACCGCGAACGTATCCACCGCGAAGGCCACTCGATCATGGGGCGCACCAAGAGCGAGGATACGGTTCTCGACGAAGACCAGATCGATTGGGTCGTCGACTGGAAAGGCAATGCGCCATGACCGCGGTGAAGATTTGCGGGCTGAAAACGCCTGAAATGGTGCGCCATGCGGCGGCATGCGGGGCGGACTGGGTCGGCTTCGTCCTCGCGCCGGCCAGCCCACGCAATGTGCTGGGTGAGGGGCCGGGTCGTTTCGACCTGTTTATCGATCTTGTCTCTGCCGCTCGCGAAGCTGGTGTAAAATCTGTCGCGCTTGTCGCCGATGCGGATGCACCCACGCTCACAGCGCTTTCGGGCACGAAGCAGCCGGATGCGTTCCAGTTTCATGGGTCTGAGGCGCCGGAATTCATTGATGCACTCGCTGCCGATCTCGCGCCCTCAATTGAGGTATGGAAAGCGCTACCGGTCAGTTCACCGGTCGATCTGAAACGCGCGGGTGATTACAAGGCGGCCGACCGGCTGCTCCTGGATGCGCGCCCACCAAAGGGGGCGGCCCGCACGGGCGGTCACGGCGCCGCGTTCGACTGGTCGATCCTGGAGGGTTGGCGCGCGCCGAAACCCTGGCTGCTGGCGGGCGGGTTGACACCGGAAAACGTGGCCGGGGCAATTGCCCGAACGCGCGCACCGGCGGTCGATGTGTCCTCTGGCGTCGAAAGCGCGCCGGGCGTAAAGGATGCTGGCAGAATTTCAGACTTCATCCGGGCGGCAAAAGGACAGGAAAACAATGGCTAAACCCAACGCATTGTCCCAGTGGCCGGACGAGGAGGGCCGCTACGGCGAGTTTGGCGGGCGCTATGTCGCCGAGACGCTGATGCCGCTGGTTCTTGACCTTGAGGCGGAATACGAAGCGGCCAAGAAGGATCCGGCCTTCGAGGCCGAGATGCAGGATCTGTGGACTCATTATGTCGGCCGGCCCAGCCCGCTCTATTTCGCTGAGCGGCTGACTGAGCATTTCGGCGGTGCGAAACTTTATCTCAAGCGCGACGAGCTCAACCATACCGGCGCGCACAAGATCAACAATGTGCTCGGCCAGGTGTTGCTGGCGCGGCGCATGGGCAAGACGCGGATCATCGCCGAGACAGGCGCCGGCCAGCATGGCGTGGCCACAGCCACTGTCTGCGCGCGCTTCGGCCTGCCCTGCACGGTCTTCATGGGTGAAACCGATGTTGCGCGCCAGAAGCCGAACGTGTTCCGCATGCGCCTGCTGGGCGCGGAGATCGTGCCGGTTTCATCGGGCACCGGCACGCTGAAGGATGCGATGAACGAGGCCTTGCGCGACTGGGTGACGAATGTCGAGAACACCTTCTATGTCATCGGCACGGCGGCCGGCCCGCACCCCTATCCGGAGCTTGTGCGCGACTTCCAGTCGATCATCGGTCGCGAGGCGCGGGCCCAGATCCTTGAGCGCGAGGGCCGCCTGCCCGATGCCCTGATGGCCTGTATCGGCGGGGGCTCAAATGCCATCGGCCTGTTCCATCCCTTCCTGGAGGATGAGGATGTGCGCCTGATCGGCGTCGAGGCGGCCGGTCACGGTGTTGACAGCGGGCAGCATGCCGCCAGCCTGAATGGCGGCGAGCCCGGCATCCTGCATGGCAACCGCACCTATCTGTTGCAGGACGAGGATGGCCAGATCATCGACGCGCATTCGATCAGCGCCGGCCTGGATTATCCCGGCATCGGCCCGGAACACGCCTTCCTGCGCGATACGGGGCGGGCGGAATATCTCTCCTGCACGGATGACGACGCGCTCGACGCTTTCCAGCTCTGCACGCGACTCGAAGGCATCATTCCGGCGCTGGAGCCCGCCCACGCGCTCGCGCGCGTCGGCGAAGTGTTACGCGAGATCGGGCCGGACGGACTTGTCATCCTCAACATGTGCGGACGCGGCGACAAGGACGTGTTCAGCGTGGCCGAGGCGCTGGGGACGGAGATATAGATGAGTTTCTTTTTCACGATTGCTTCGTTCATCTTCTATCGAGTAATGTTTAAGGCTGGGTTCGACGAAGATCTCTCCCTTTTGGCTGACGGCATCATTTGTTTGCTGCTCTTTATCACCGCAACATGGATAGGACTTAAGCAATCTGCTGTGACGTTTTCGGATGAGAGCCGCGTGGCCTACATGATGGGTGGCTCAAAAACGCTTCGAAGCAGTTTTGGAACGTATCTAGCAGCTTCCTTGGTGTTCACGGCGCTGTCCTGCGGAGTCGTTTATGGTTTTTCGGACGACTTGTCGGATCATTTGGACTGGCATCCTGAAGAATGGCTTTGGGTGTTGATGTTTTTGAACATCCCATTGATCTCATACTTTTTTGTCAACGGCGCCTTCTTGAAGCGCATGCGCAAAGATCAAGGATTCTAGTTTGCCCACAGCCCGCATCACAGCCCGTTTCGACAAGACCAGAGCCGAAGGCCGCGCCGCGCTGGTGGCCTATGTCATGGCCGGCGACCCGGATCTTGAGACCAGCTATCGCAACCTCGTCGCCCTGCGCGACAATGGCGCCGACATCATCGAGCTTGGCGCACCATTCACAGATCCGATGGCTGATGGCCCCTCGATCCAGCGCGGGGGCCAGCGCGCCCTGAAGGCGGGAACACGGCTCAGCGATGTGCTCGCCCTGGCCGCGCGCTTTCGCGAGGATGACAGCGATACGCCGCTGATCCTGATGGGCTATGCCAATCCGATCCATCATATGGGTTTCGAGGCGTTTGCCACAGCCGCCAAGGCGGCTGGTATCGACGGCGTGATCACGGTGGACCTGCCGCCCGAAGAAGATCATGAGCTGCGCAGCGAGCTCGACCAGCGCGCCATGTCCGTCATTCGGCTGGCCACCCCGACGACGAGCGCCGCGCGAATGGCGATTGTGGCACAAGGCGCGTCCGGGTTCCTGTATTTTGTCTCGGTGACCGGTGTGACCGGCGCGGGGGCAGCACGGCCGGCCGATATAGCGGCGAAAGTCCAGCGCGCGCGGGAGATTTCGGGCCTCCCGGTGGCGGTCGGTTTTGGGGTGCGCACCGGACCTCAAGCTGCTGAAATGGCTGAAATTGCTGACGGGGTGGTGGTCGGATCGGCTTTCGTGGACCATAATGCACACGCAGCCGAGACGGGGGGCCTCGACGCGGCGCCGAAGAAGATCGGCGCGCTGGCGAAGGAATTGAGCGAGGCGATCGCAAAAGCGCGCCACGCCTGACGGGAAATGATGGCGGACGGAACATGAACTGGCTCACGAATTTCACCCCGCCGGGACTGAAGTCCTGGCTCAACAAGAAAGAGGCGCCGGACAATCTTTGGATCAAGTGTCCCAAGTCTGGCGAACTCGTTTACAAGTCCGATCTGGAAGAAAGCTGGCATGTGACGCCTGCCGGTGCGCATATGCGTATCTCGCCGCGCACGCGCTTCCGTCTCCTGTTCGATGATCAGAGCTGGGAAGCGATCAAGCTTCCCGATGTGCCGGCCGATCCGCTGCGATTCCGCGATGACAAGCCCTATACGACCAGGCTGAAGGGCGCGCGAACCAAGATCGCGGGCCGTGACAAGATCGAGGCGGCCGCCGGTGGCAGCGAGATCATACAGGATGATTGTATGGCCGCAGCCTTCGGCAAGATTGACGGCATTCCGACGGTTATTCTCGTGCAGGATTTCGCCTTCATGGGCGGCTCGCTCGGCATGGCGGCAGGCGAGGCCTTTGTCACAGCCGCGCAAATGGCCGTCGCGCGCAAGGCGGCTTTCGTGGTCTGCACCGCATCAGGCGGCGCGCGCATGCAGGAAGGCACGCTGTCGCTGATGCAGATGCCGCGCACCACGCTCGCGATTGATGAAGTGCGCGAGGCGGGCCTGCCCTATGTGGTGATCCTGACCGATCCGACTTCAGGCGGGGTGTCTGCCTCCTATGCGATGCTGGGTGACGTGCATATTGCCGAGCCCGAAGCGATGATCGCCTTTTCCGGCCCGCGCGTCATCGAGCAGACCATTCGCGAGAAACTGCCCGATGGTTTCCAGCGGTCTGAATTCCTTCGCCAGAAGGGACAGGTGGATATTGTCTGTGACCGCCGTGAATTGAAAGCGACCCTCGCACGCGTTCTCGGCCATCTGATGCCAAATCTGGTTCGCGAGGCGACCGGCGACGTGGAGCGGGTCACCCAGCCAGCTCCCGACACAGCCGCTGACGCCGATATCGCAGACTCAGAGGAAGAGGCCTGATTGTTCGAACCGTCAGAGCGGCTGGCGCGCGCGCTTGCCGCGCTGCAGGGGCATTACCCCCGGACGATAGAATTGTCGCTTGGCCGGATTGCGAATCTGCTTGACGCACTCGGTCGCCCACAGGACCGGTTGCCGCCGATCATCCATGTCGCCGGGACCAATGGCAAGGGTTCGACCTGCGCCTTCCTGCGCGCCATGGCCGAGGCGGCCGATCTTCGCGTGCATGTCTATTCCTCGCCCCATCTTGTGCGGTTCAATGAGCGGGTGCGCCTGGCAGGCCGACTGATCAGCGATGAGGCGTTTGCCGATGCGCTGGAGCGCACGCAACAGGCGCTGGGCACAGCTCAGATAACGCATTTCGAGGCCACAACCGCCGCTGCGTTTCTCGCCTTCAGCGAAACCCCGGCTGACCTGCTGATTCTGGAAGTCGGCCTTGGCGGAAAATTTGATGCCACCAATGTCATCGACGTGAGCGATGTGGCCGTGATTGCGCCGGTCGATTATGATCACAAGCAATTTCTTGGAGACGACCTTGCCGGCATTGCCACAGAGAAAGCCGGCATTATCCGCGCCGGCCGACCTGTTGTCAGCGCCCTGCAATCGCCCATTGTTGCAGACGTGATCGAGGCCCGGGCCGAAAAGCTCGGCGCGCCTTTGTGTGTCATGTCTGACACCGACATTGCCCGGATCGAGCTGCCCGTCTCATTGCAAGGCAGTCATCAGATCGCAAATGCGGCGCTGGCGGCAAAGGCGCTCGATATATGGGGCGGCAAACGGATCAGGCCCGCATCAATCGCCAAAGGCAGCCAAACAGCGACATGGCCGGCACGCATGCAGAAGCTGGCGGTTGGGCCGGTGACCGCGCTGGCTGGCGGGGCCGATGTCTGGCTGGATGGCGGGCATAATCCGCATGCGGCGCGCGCCGTGGCCGCGCTCCTGGCGAACCTGCCCGGTGAAAGCGTGCTGGTCGCCGCAATGATGGCGAGCAAGGATGCAGAGGGGTTCTTCGCGGGGTTTCGCGAACTGGGCCCGCGGGTCTTCACGGCTCCGAATGCCGAGGGTCATGAGGGCCGCCCACCCGATGAACTGGCCACAGCCGCCCGCAATACCGGACTGGACGCTACCGCGCACCCAACCCTTGAGGCGGCAATGCATGCGGCTGCAGCCTGCCGGCCTGCGCAGATCCTGATCTGTGGCTCGCTCTACCTTGCCGGAGAGGTGCTCGCCATGAATGGGGAACTGCCTGACTGAATCGTGAAAATTCAACGTTTCCCGGCGACGGCTCCTAGACACTGATGGGATAGTCCTCTGCAGGTCCTGTCCTTTTGGAGTGCCTGCATGTTTCGTCACTTTCTGCGGTCCCGAGGCGGGAATGTCGCTCTGTATTTCGCGGTCGCGGCCTTGCCGATCACGATTCTTGTCGGGTCCGCAGTCGATCTGGCGCGTGGGAATAATGCCAAGCAACATGTCCGCGAGGCGCTTGATCTGGCGGTCCTGGCGGCTGCGACGGATATGACGCGTGGTGCTACTGAAGAGGAAGCGACGGCGACCGGCGCGAACGTGTTTGCGGACAATATCGCCACACTTGGTATCAAGGCGTCCTGCAATGCACCCGTGATCACAGCAGATGCGAGGACCCACGAAATTACCGGCAGGGCTGATTGCACCATGCCGCTCACATTTGCCGCAGTGATCGGGCGCGACGAGATGGATCTCGATCCCGAAGCAGCAGCCATTTATGGCGGCAAGGTCGAGGTCGCGCTGATGCTGGATGTCAGCGGGTCGATGCGCGGACAGCGCCTCTCAGACTTGCAATCGGCGGCCAACAGGCTGATCGATACGCTTATCCCGGTGAGCGGCAGCGGCGATGTGCGCATCTCGCTTGCGCCTTATTCGACAGCTGTGAATGCCGGCGCCTATGGCGATATCGCAACCGGTATCACCGATCTATATGCCCACACGGTCGAAAATCTAGGCGCGGACCCGAACAAGCTCGTTGATGCACTTGTCACCAGCGGAACCAGTGAAACCTTCGATCTGATCGATGCTGCCGGAAACAACGGGCTCGGTGCCCTGCCGCCAGAATTCTTTGCCTGCGCCAGCGCAACCGATCCTGTCCCGATCAGTCACACATTTCCATATGTATGTGAGATCCGCGGCGAAAATGGCGTCGGCGCTGACAATTGCATCCAGTGGAGCAGCGGCGGTCGGGACATTTACCACCTCCCGGAATCGATGTTCCCGGTTCGCACAAGTACGCATCTCTATTACTATTACAATGACGGCTACCAGTATGGCGAACCCAATTGCTGGAGCGGCTGCCCCTATGCACAGACCGGGAACATCACCGATTACACCTATGAAGATGTCCATGGCGGAACTGTTCCCGCAGACTGCATCGACGGCTCGGGCACCTCGTCGCAGACCGCCGCAGACTGGCAGGCGCTGGACTGGAATGCAGCGTCTCTGTCCTACACAGACTATGACTGGAGCGTGCTTGGCGCCGCGCATGCGGCCAATATCGGCATGCTGAACTGCGTGACGGAACGGCCCGGCGCGCAGGCCTTCACCAATGTCTCGCCTGTCACCTATCCGGTCGGCGCGAAGGCCAGCGCCTGCCCGCGCTCGGCGGTCGAGCCATTGACCCACAACAAGACCATTCTCAAGGACGCGATCGCGAGTCTCAATGCCGATGGCTGGACGGCCGGCCATCTCGGAATTGCCTGGAGCTGGTACACATTGTCACCAGACTGGTCTGCTGCCTGGCCCTTCAACCGGCGCACCGAACACGGTGGCACCGAAGAGGTCAGCCGTTTCGCGATCCTGATGACCGACGGCTCCTTCAACACCTATTATGAAAGCGGGCTTGGCAATTCGCGGGCCCAGGCCGCGTCTTTGTGCGACGCCATGAAGGCTGACGGAATCCAGATCTACTCGGTGGCTTTCAACGCACCAGCGAGCAGCAAGACAACGCTACAGGATTGCGCCTCGACGGGCGCAAATTACTTCGAGGCGACGACGGGCAGCGAACTCCTGGCCGTCTATGACAAGATCGCAGCCAATCTCGATCAGGTGCGCCTGACCCAATAGACTTGCGCAAGAAGCGGGTGGCGGCTTCCGGCCAATGGCGGCATTCTCGCGGCCATGAGAATTCTGATGGATGCCCCCCTCGATGAGCGCGCTGCAGCCTATCACCGGATGGCTGAGGCATTGGCCTATCTCGGCGAGACATGGCGCGACAGGCCAGACCTTGCCGCCTGCGCGTCAGCTGTGGGCCTGTCGCCGACGCATTTCCAGCGCGAGTTCAGCCGCTGGGCGGGGATCAGTCCGAAACAGTACCAGCTGGCACTGGCACATGGTGCTGCGGGCGAGGCGTTGCGCGGCGGGGCGAGCGTGATGGATGCTGCCTATGAAGCAGGGCTGTCAGGCCCCTCGCGTCTGCATGACCTGTTCATCGCGCATGAGGGGCTGACCCCCGGTGAGACGAAGAAGGGCGGCGAGAATACCGACCTTGTGCTCGGCCTCGCGCCAACGCCTTTCGGGCAAGGGGTCTGGCTCATGAGTCCTCGCGGGCTCGTCGCACTGGGATTTGTGGACGAGAACGCGCCCGCGCGCACCGGCTTCGAGCATCAGGGGCGCAGTGAATCCGAAGCGATTGCAAACCTCACCGCCCGCTATCCGAAGGCCTTGATAAAGCGAGATGACGCCGCCGCCCGCAGGATGGCCGCGCACGCTTTCGAGAATGACAAACCGCTGCCAGTCGTGCTGTATGGCACGCCGTTTCGACGGCAGATCTGGCGTGCGCTTCTGGAGATTCCGGCCGGTGAGACCTGGACTTATGGAGCGCTCGCAAACGCAGCGGGACACCCAAAAGCGGCGCGCGCCGTCGGTGCCGCTGTGGGCGCCAATCCGCTCAGCTGGTTTATTCCGTGTCACAGGGCCTTGGCGTCGGACGGCAGGCTGCATAATTATCACTGGGGCGTGGCTCGCAAACGGGCCATGCTTGCCTATGAAGTCGCCCACTCTGCCTGATGGGGGCCAAAGGGGCGCTGTCAGCGAAGACCAGTCAGGTGCCCGATGTATGTTGATACGTTTTTCACGATCGAAGGCGTTCTCGCCTCCATGGCCCTTCTGTTTACAGGCTGGGCAGGGCTGATCGCCTTGAGATGGAAACAGGCGGCAGACCTGTCTCGCGAGGTTTACCGCATCAAGCGTGATTATGGCGAGCTACAACCCCATGTTGACGAAGAGAGTTTTCACAAGGGTTATATGCGTGCCGAACGTCCACGGGCCATGGGCTATTTCTTTCTCGGCGCCTTGGCGAGCGCGGCCGCGATCCCGCCGCTGATGAGCGTCTTTTCCCGAGCATGGTACGAAATCTGGACGCTGACCGGGCGCTATGCGCCCGCTGCGGCAGGCACATTGATCCATACATTTGCGCTCTTTGTCTTTTCCATGCTGGTTATGATCGCAATCCTGTGGTTCGCCATGCGCCATTATCACATGAACCCTCAGCCCGATCTCAGGGATGTTGTCCGCAAGCTGAATGGAGAGACGCAATGAGTATAGAATACCTGCATACGATGATCCGGGTCAGCGATATCGATGCCTCGCTCCGTTTCTTCTGCGATGGGCTTGGCCTTGAGGAAGTACGCCGGGTCGACAATGAAGGCGGGCGGTTCACTCTTGTCTTCCTGGCCAGCGAGGATGACATGAACCGCGCCAGCATCGATACTGAGAGCGGCGGGTTGCCTGCTGGCCTTCCCATGGTCGAAATGACGTATAATTGGGACCCTGAGGACTATTCAGGCGGGCGCAATTTCGGCCATCTGGCTTACCGGGTCGATGATATTTACACGGCTGTCGAGCGGCTTTCTGATCTCGGCGTAACCATCAATCGGCCGCCGCGCGACGGGCGGATGGCCTTTGTCCGCTCGCCGGACGGCATATCCGTTGAGCTGCTGCAAAAGGGTGATTCCCTGCCGCCGAAAGAGCCCTGGGCGAGTGCCGGGAATATCGGCACCTGGTAGTTGGCGCCGATTGCGTCGTGAAACCTTCGCAAGGCGGTGTTAGAGTTATGCCCGGTCAAGAATAATAATCCGGAGGAGCTGTCCCATGCGTCTCGCACTTGCCGCCGCGTCCCTGATCGCCATCGCTGCCTGCGAAACCGCCGTCATCGCGCCGCCCACGCCAGAAGCGGCGCTCGACGCCTATTATGCGACGATCCCGGACAGCGCGCTGCCAAGGGCGCCGGAAGGGGTGCCACTGCCTGCCGACGATACCCCGGTCACCCGGATCCTGGTTGGTTCGTGTAATGATGAGGAGCGCGAAAGCCCCGTACTCCAGACCATTGCCGGCCAGGAGGGAGACCTCTTCCTGATGGTCGGTGACAATGTCTATGGGGACCGCGACGGGCGCGCCTATGTGAACAATGACCCGGACCTGATGGAGCTGCGCGAATCCTTCTCAGATCTTGCTGCGCGTCCGGAGTTTCAGGCTGTGCGCGCCGCCCACCCGATGATGGTCGCCTGGGACGATCACGACTACGGCGCCAATGATGCTGGCGGAAACTACGTCTTTCGCGGCCTAGCCGAACGTGTCCATGAAGTCTTCTGGGGCCTCGAAGACGAGGATGTCGGGGCCTGGGAAGGCACTTATTATACCCGCAGTTTCGGGCCGCAAGGCCAGCGCGTACAGGTGATCATGCTTGACACACGGTCGTTCCGTTCTGACCTTGAACCGACGGATGAATGGGGCGCGACAGGCAAGGAGCGCTATGTTCCGGCGCCAGAAACCGCGATGCAGGATATGCTGGGCGCGGCGCAGTGGACCTGGCTGGAAAACCAGCTTCAGCAGCCTGCGGATGTCCGGATCATCGTCTCATCCATACAGGTGCTGACATCTGACGGGCACGGATTTGAGCATTGGTCCAACCTGCCGACCGAACGCGATCGCCTGTTCAGCCTGATCGATCGGACGGGCGCAAATGGTGTGGTCTTCGTGTCAGGCGACCGCCACACAGCGTTTCTCTATCGCCATGATGCTGTGCTGGACTACCCCGTCCATGAGCTCACCGCTTCATCGCTGAACCTTTCCTTCGCCGAAAAAAGCGATGAGCGCGACAGCGCCCAGATCGGTGCGGGGTATGCCCCGGTGAATTTCGGCGCCGTGGACATCGACTGGAGCTCAGGTGAGATCAGCCTGTCTATTCATGACGAAGCCGGCGAAACCGTTCGCCAGACCCGCTTTCCCATTCCGAAGGCGGATGCCCCGGCCTGATTGGCGACCTTGTCAGCGGGCTGGAGGTTAGGTTGCTCCCTTGGGCCGCCGCGTGAGCCCGCTTCGGGGCAGTCGTTATTGATCGCCTGTTCCGCGCCCGCTTCCTGGCCGGTCGGTTTCAGGCTCGCGCGACAAAGCCCGCCGGGTTTTTGCGTCCGCAATGGCTCTTGCCAAACAGGAAACACGTTCTTGAAGTCCGATGCGGATATCAACTTCGCAGCTCCTCGTTCCGGTTCATCAGAAACGCTGGTAGCGACGAACTCGCCGACGGCGCCGCTGGCGACGGTTCGCCGGCAAGGCTGCGTCAGGCGCATGGCCGTGGCGCGCCTGCGCGCCGTCCGCATCCATCGCGTTCACGGGGTGATGCGCAGATGCCTCGTCAATCAGCCCGAGAATCGTCGCTTCGTCATTCGCGGTGGGCCGGTGGGTGACGCGGGCTTTGGATTCGTAGCGCATCTCAGTGGCTCCTTTTCATTGCTGCCTGCTGTGACACTTGAACTGGGCCCGTTTCAAAGATAGTTCCAATCGACGTTTTCTAAAACGATGATAGCTTAAGGCTATGTATGAGGCCCACTCTTCGTCAGATGCAGTATTTGATCGCGGTTGCCGAGACCGGGCGATTTCGTGACGCTGCGAGCCGCATGAATGTGAGCCAGCCAAGCCTTTCAACGCAGCTTGCCGATATGGAAGCTGAGCTCGGGACAATCCTGTTGGAACGTGGGCGCGGTGGCGCAAGGCTTACACCGGCGGGAGAGGAAATTGTCCGCCGGGCCCGGCTGATCCTTCGAGATGTCGAGGACCTGAAAGCCTCGGCGCAGCGTGATCCCGGTGAACTGTCTGGGCTGATCCGTCTTGGCGTGCTGCCCACAATCGGCCCCTACCTGCTGCCGGCTGCGGTGCGCAAACTGCATGCGGCCTTTCCGCGACTGCGCCTGTTCGTCAGCGAACAGCGGACCGTCGATCTGGGTGTCCATCTCGAAGATGGCCGGTTCGATACCGTGATTTCAACACCGTCGGATCACCCGACCTGCCCGTCAATGCCCTTGTTCGAGGAAGGGTTCTGGGTCTGCGCGGCAGAGGATGACCCGATTGCGCGCGCGGCCGGTCCTGTTGAGCTTGGCGAACTTTCCGGTCGCGGGTTGCTGACCCTTGGCTATGGCCACAAACTGAACACCATCATTCACTCGCTGGCGGAAGCCGCCGGTGCGATTGTCCGGGCCGATTATGAGGGCACGAGTCTAGATGCCGTCCGCCAGATGGCAGAGACGGGTGCCGGCATTGCGGTTCTGCCGAGCCTTTATGCTGTGTCTGAAGCGCGGCGCGATCCTGGTCTCAGACTGCGTCGGATTGCTCACCCGCTGGCCCGGCGCCAGATCGCGCTTGTCTGGCGCTCGACCTCTCCCCTGTCAGCTGCGATGACCGATCTTGGTGGCCATCTCGAATGCACCGCCAGCGAGATTCTTCTGGAAGAGTCCGCGCTTGAACAGCCGCCCGCCGCCCAGGCCTGACCCGGCGCAATCAGGCCGGTCGGGTCTTCAGGGCAAGCGCGTGAAGCTCGCCACCCATCTTGCCTTTCAATGCGCTGTAAACGAGCTGGTGCTGTTTGACGCGGCTCAGGCCGGCAAAGGCGGACGAGACGATTTCGGCCTGCCAATGGTCATTGTCACCGGCAAGATCGGTGAGCGTGATCTGTGCATCTGGAAAAGCCTCTTCCAGATGGGCTTGCAGCGTGTCGCGATCCATGGCCATGGGCCGGCTCCTCTTGTTTCAAATACTTATGAAGGGATGGAGCGAAGCACCATCGCGATCAAGGTTGGACCAGGCGGCCTGTAAGCCGGGTTCTGTCCTCCCTTGCGGAAGGGGCAGCCATTCCTCTGCGATGCCCGTTGCCGGGCACCGTCAAGCGACACACCCGGGGCACATGGCCGGAGACAGGCCGTACGCACCCCCTACTTGGTCTTGCTCCGGGCGGGGTTTACCTTGCCAGAACCGTTGCCGGCTCCGCGGTGGGCTCTTACCCCACCCTTTCACCCTTACCCCTGAAACATCAGGGGCGGTCTGCTCTCTGTGGCACTTTCCCTCGGCTCACGCCGGGCGGGCATTACCCGCCGCCCTGTCTCCGTGGAGCCCGGACTTTCCTCCATCCCGGACGCGGGGTCCGGAATAGCGGCTGCCCGGCCGCCTGGTCACCTCGGGGATATAATCGAGATGGGCTTGTCGCGCCAGAGGCTGGCCAAATGCGAAGGGGCCGTTTAAGCGCGAAGACGAGCGGACAAACCGGTGCCGATGGCCATGACTGAACGCGACGAAAAGCCAGGAGCTTTCTGGATCTGGTGGCTGGTGATGCCGGTCTGGCGTGCGATCCAGCGCATGTCGCACCCGAATGTGCGCATCGTGACCGGCGGGATCGCCTTTTATGCCCTGTTTTCGATCTTTCCGCTGATCTATCTGACGCTGACAGTTCTCATTGCTATCCTGCCAGGCCAGATGAGCGATCAGATTGCGGGCTCCGTCAGCCAGGTCCTGTCCAGCAATGTCGCGCCCCTCAACCAGGAAGATGTCAGCATCATTTCGCAGCTTACGCCGCAGGGGCTGACGGTTCGCGCTGTCATCGCCTTCATTCTGGTGGCGTATACCGCATCGGCCGGCGCCAAGGCGGCGATTACGGGCATCAGGATGATCGCGGGCGGTGAGCAGAAGACCCGGATGCTTCGTTTCCAGGCAACCTCGCTCTTGCTGACGACGCTTCTTGTGCTGCTGGTCTGGGGGCTGGGCGCGGCGCAACTCACTCTCACTGCCATCCGCGAGGCGAGCGGACCGGCGGCGGAGTTTGCCGGTCTCATCGCGCAGGCCGCATCGACCCTCTGGATTACCAAATGGGTCGCCAGTTTTCTGTTATTCTACCTCGTGATTGCCCTGTCATTGCGCCAGCATGGCGGGCGGGCGCGCCTTGTTGGTGCCGCTGTCGGGGCGGCCGTCTGGTTATTGATCACCTGGGGCTTCCAACTCTATCTCAAATTTTCTGTCCTCGACACGATCTATGGTGCGCTCGCCTCGCTGATTCTGGCTTTTATCTGGCTGACAGCTTCGGTCTCATCCCTGCTCTTTGGCGCTGCGCTTGCGGTTGAACTCGCAAAGATTCAGCCGCGTTCCACCCGATAAGCCGCTTCCACTGCGGCGATTGTGGACAGGCAGGCAAGGTCGGCTTCACCGGTCACTTGCAAGGGACGCCATCGGCGTTGGAAGGCTGTCACCACGGCTTGCGTCTTTGCGTCAAACACACCTGTCAGGGCCAGGCCGTAACCGATGGCCGCCAGATCCTCCTGCATGCGGCTCACCGAAGCAGATACTTCGCCAGCGGACAGCCCTCGACCGCGCAAAACCCGACCCGGTCGGGAAGAAGCCTGGACAGGCCAGATACCGACACCATGCTCACCCAGGCTCTCCCAGGGAAAATGTTCGCCTGGGTCGCACTTCCGGTCTGGCGCGATATCGCTATGCCCTACAATACGGGTCCGGGGAATATCGTGGCGCGCGAGGATCGCCTTGCACAGACTGATCACAGCTGCAATCTGCACCCGCGGGAAAGGCGGCAGCGCTCCGTCGGCGAGCGGAAAATCATGCCCGCCATTGACGATCTCGATCCCGATACTGCGCGAATTGAGATCGTCATCGCCTTCCCATTGAGCGATACCAGCATGCCAGGCGCGGTTTTGCTCGGCGACCATCTGGACGATGGCCCCGTCTTCAAGGACGACATAATGGGCCGAGACACTGGCCTCAGGATCTGCCAGCCGCGCGAGCGCTGCCTGTGCGCTATCCATACCCGTATAGTGCAGGACCAGCATACTAATCGCGTGCCGGCGCTCATTGTGATTGGGGCTTGGCCGCTGCATGATCCGCATCAGCTGGCCCCACCCATCTTGCGGCCGAACGCGGCTTCCGGCAGCGCCTTGTTGCGCCGCACGGCAATTACGAAGACGCCGGAAAGCGAAATCGCTCCACCCACGACCAGCCGCAGGCTCAGCCCCTCGCCGAGCAGGGTCACGCCGAAAACAACGCCCCAGATCGGCGTCATCAGCGTGAGCGGCGAAAGCAGCGAGACATCATATTTCTTTATAAGGCTGTAAAAGGCGCCGTGGCCGAAAATCGAGACGCCAATGACGGCAAAGGCCGTGGCGAGCCAGACCATCCATCCGCCGGCCACGTAACTGGTCACCTGTCCGGTTTCGAAAACAAAGGATAGCAGGAACAGTGGGAGGAAAGAGAACATGCCAACCCATGCCTGCATGCGAAAGGCAGAGATCGGAGCCATCCGTTTCATCAGGATGCCGCCGCAGGCCCCGATAAAGGCTGAAATCACGACATAGACCAGTCCGAAGGACAAGGTCGTGCCTTCCGGGTCAATGGCGATCAGCATCGATCCGGCAAAAGCGAGCATGATGCCCAGTGCGCGGCGCCAGCCGACGGTTTCGCCAAGGAATGCCATCGACAAGAGCGTGGAGAAGGGGACCCCAAGCTGGCCGACCACGGCGACGGCGCTTGCTTCGGCTGTGGCCAGGCCCATGAAAAGGAGCGCGAAATGTGCCGCGCCGATGCACATCGAGATGATGAAGAGCGTCCTGAGGTTACCCGGCAGGGGACGCAGGAATGGCAAAAGTATCAGCGCGATCCCGGCAAACCGGACGGCCGCGAAGAAGATCGGCGGGATCCCGGCATCGGCCACCGCCCAGCGTGTGACCACGATGTTCAGCCCCCAGACCAGGCAGACAGCAAACAGCAGGATGAAATCGCGGAAGTTCATTCCGCGGTGCCTATCAGTCTTTCATGACAGTTGGGAGGCGAAATCCAGCGCTCAGCTTAGCGGCTTGATCGCGTTGCGGCCCTCAAGAAGGACGACCGTCGGCGCATACTGCTTCGCTTCTTCGGCATCAATCTGGGCAAAGGCCGCAATGATCACTGTGTCGCCAACCGCAAAATGGCGCGCGGCGGCGCCATTGACGCCAATCGTCTTCGAGCCGCGCGGAGCTTCAAGGGCGTATGTGGAAATCCGCGCACCATTGGTGACATTCCAGATATCGACACGCTCATGTGGGAGGATGCCGGAGGCCTCCAGCAGGTCCTGGTCGATGGAGACCGAGCCTTCATAGTGAAGGTCGCACTGTGTCACCGTTGCAGAATGCAGTTTGGCTTTCAGCATGTTGAGCAGCATGCCCGATCACTCCCTGTTACTCATATTGGTGCAAACGCCCCGTTATCCTGCATATGAAGATGCCATCCCGTCGCGTAAAGATGTCATGCTGCGATGCAGGACGGCGGCAGCTATGCATTTTCTGCGCCTGACGTCAAAGCCCTTGTGAACTATACAGCTGATGCTCAGATGCGGTCGCTTTTCTGCAAGCGCGAATTCATCAGGCCCCGGTCATGTCGGCGAGCACATGCGCGAAAAGTTTCTGAAAGGCTTCGCTGAAAAGCGGGGACCAGGTATGATCGTCACTGTCGAGCGGTTTGGTCGAATTGATGCCGGCCACCAGCATATCGCCGCCGGAAAGCACCATCCATGGGCCGCCGGAGGAGCCTTCGGTCAGGCCGTTCTCCGCCTTGACCACATGTGGCGAGCCATCATCGACCCGCTCACCTGTGCTTGCAAAAAGAAACCGGCCGTCAAAATCGAAACCCGAGCCCGGCTTTCGTGGATAGCCAAGACTGGAGAAGGGGCCTTCGGGCACTGTATTGGCCATGACACCGGCAATCCCGGTGGCGTGAGCCACCGGCGTATCAAGACGGACAAAGGCAAAATCATAGGACCCGGCGCTGCTGCCGTGCGCCGGGGCTTTCCATCCGCTGAGAATATAGGCCGCTTCGCCTGCCCAGTTCCCCGCCCCGCTCTCGCCGCTGTATTGCGGCTGGAAAAGGATCCAGTCGGCAAAGCCACGATCCCCTGTCAGGTCCGCACCGCGCGAGAAGGTGCAGTGTGCTGCGGTCAGGACAACCCGCTCGGCGACCACGGTTCCGGTGCAATAACGAATGCGACCACCGAAGGACGCCGTGATCCGCCCGATCGCAGTGAGCGGGTGTCGGTTCTGTTCAGCAACGGCTTCAGTGACTGCCCCGCCGAGAACATGTTCAGCCGACACAAGGCGCTGGCGAGCATCGGTTTCCTTGTCGAGGCCCGCCGGTGCAATACCCGACATGATCAGGGTGGCCGCTTCCAGCCTGTCGATACCCGCCGGGCCGGGTTTCCGGGTGAGATCGACCTGCATCTCGAACACGCCGGCGCCGGCTGGCATTGGCGCGGCCTGCGACACCTCGCGCTCATAGCCCGGCGGGGGCTCCATCGCGGCCTGCAGCACGTCAAGATTGGCATCGATATCCATACAGAAGACGATGCCGGCCGGGGATGAAGAAAGTCCAGCGCGCGGTGCAGTTTCACCTCTTTTCAGGCGAGGTCGAACAGGGCGTCTGCCTCTCCGATGGCGAATTTCGCGCCTTCGGTGATGCCAGCGATCCTGCCCTCCGCCGACGCCAGGGCCGTTTCCGCAAAGAAACCGGCCAGCGCCGTCAGCCGGGCGCGCTGGCGGGCGCTTGTCTCACGCGCGGCCACCGCGCCACGGGCGAGAAAGTGTCCCCCGATCACATCGCCGGCGAGATCGAGATAGGCTGTCGCCCCGGCCAGGGCCGTCTGCCGGTCGCTGGCCATTGTGTCGACCAGCCAGGCCGTGGTCGTTTCGAGCGCACTGGCGGCGGCGTCAAGACGATCGGCAATCTGAACCAACTGCGGATCATTCGTCGCGCGTGCGTCGCGCACAGTCACGCGGATATCGCCAATCATGGATGCCATCGCCGCGCCGCCATCGCGCGCAATCTTGCGGCCTGCGAGGTCGATGGCCTGGATACCGTTCGTGCCCTCATAGATCGGCGCAATCCGTGCATCGCGATAGAGCTGCGCGGCCAGCGTCTCGTCCATGAAGCCCATGCCGCCATGCACCTGCACGCCGAGGCTGGCCATCTCCACGCCCATATCGGTGGACCAGGCCTTGGCGATGGGCGTTAGAAGGTCTTCGCGGGCGCTGGCGTCGGCGCGTTCTTCTTCGCTTCCAGCCGTCTCTGCGAGATCGGCGGCCACACCGCAAGCATAGCAGATAGCCCGCGCCGCCATGACATTGGCTCGCATCGTCGTCAGTGTGCGGCGGATATCGGAATGATGAAGGATCGGCGCGGGACCCTTCACGCCATCTGCTCGTCCCTGTTTGCGTTCCTGGGCATAAGTCCGGGCGGCCTGCCATGCCGCTTCGCCCACGCCGACCCCCTCAAGGCCGACATTCAGCCGGGCTGAGTTCATCATGGTGAACATATGGGCAAGGCCCTTATCCTCCTCGCCAACAAGCCATCCTTTGGCGCCATCATATTCCATCACACAGGTCGGGCTGGCATGAATGCCGAGCTTTTTTTCAAGTCCGATACATTTGACGCGATTCATTGCGCCGAGCGATCCGTCGTCATGGACAAGCTTTTTCGGGACAACGAACAGTGACACACCCTTGGAGCCTTCCGGCGCATCCGGCAGCCGGGCAAGCACGAGGTGGATGATATTCTCCACCATGTCATGGTCGCCCCAGGTGATGTAGATTTTCTGTCCTGTTATGGCGTAGCTGCCGTCACCATTAGGCACCGCCTTCGTCTTGAGCGCGCCGACATCGGAACCTGCCTGCGGCTCGGTCAGGTTCATGGTCCCGGTCCACTCGCCTGAAATGAGCCGGGGCAGGAATGTTTCCTGCTGTTCGGGCGTGCCGTGCGCAATCAGGGCCTCGATGGCGCCAAATGTCAGTAGAGGGCAAAGCCCGAAGGCCATATTGGCGCCATGCACCATTTCCATGACCGCAAGCGCGAGCCCCTTTGGCAGGCCCTGGCCGCCGAAGCGTTCAGGGAAGGCGAGCCCCATCCACCCGCCATCACGGAACGCCGCATACGCCTCTGCAAAACCGGGCGCGGATATCACGCCATTCTCGGTCAGCTGTGCGCCGGCCTTGTCGCCGCCAGCGTTCAGCGGCGCCAGGATATCCCGCGCCAGCTTACCTGCTTCTTCCAGGATAGGCGCCACAAGCTCGGGGTCGTAGGTCTCAAAGCCCGCATGGCCCTCAAGGCGGTTGAGGCCGGCCACATGGTCCAGGACAAAAGCGATGTCTTCGGTGGGGGCTTCATAGCTCATCGCGCGCGGTCCTCTTCACGTTTTTGTGTGCTGCTGCACTCAATCGTAGCCCAGCACTGGCATGTCTCAAAGGGTGCGCTATCTAGTCGCAAGACGATCACCAACCCTACCTCGGAAGGAGTTCCATTCATGCGTTCACTTATGATGGCAGCCACCGCGCTCACGCTTGCAGTCGGATGTGCCACCGCCGAACAGACGCTGGAGGGCGTCCCGGCTGGTCAGTACGAGCTGGAAAACACTCACGCCATGCTGGTCTGGAAGGTCAACCATCTTGGTCTCTCCAGCTATATTTCGCGCTTTACCGAATTTGACGCGACTCTGGATTTCGACACCGAAGACCCGGCCGCTTCCAGCCTTTCGGTCACCGTGAACCCCGCATCTGTCGAAACAGACTATCCGGGCGACTTCAAGGAAGGCCACCCAAACAGCGAATATGACACCTGGAATGAAGAGCTGGCCTTCGGTGACAGCTGGCTGAATGCCGACAAGTTTCCCGAGATCACCTTTGTCTCGACCGGGATCGAGACTACCGGCGACTATACCGGCAAGGTGACCGGGGACCTTACCTTCCTGGGCGTGACAAAGCCGGTGACGCTGGATGTGACCTATAACGGCACGCAGAACATGCGCGGGCGAAAGATCGGCTTCTCCGCGACCGGCAATATTGACCGCACCGAATTCGGGCTTGGGACCTATGCGCCGATGATCGGCACCGACGTGGAACTCGAAATCGAGGCCGAATTCGTCCCAGCGTCGAGCGAAGACGACGAATAGACCGATAAGCCGATTACATCTGAACCGCCGTTTCGCATTGCGCCGAAGCGGCGGTTTTTCTATTGCTGAGTTTACGCAAAGTCAGGGAGACAGAAGGCATGGCTTCGGACAAGGTCGATGATCTCAACGCGCCCTCGCCGCGCTATACCGGCGTCGCCATCGCGCTTCACTGGGTGATTGCGCTCGCCATTCTCGGCATGATTGCACTTGGCTGGTTCATGGGCGACCTGGCTGACAGCAACCCCCTCAAACAGGATCTCTATCAGCTCCACAAATCCATCGGCATCACGATCCTGATCCTGACACTGGCCCGGGTCGTCTGGCGATTGCTCAACCCGCCGCCGGCGCTGCCTGGCGATATGGCGGGCTGGGAAAAGAGTCTCTCGCATGGCGTCCATCTGGGCTTCTATGCCGCGATGATCCTTATGCCGCTCACGGGCTGGCTTTATGTTTCGACCGCTCACCAGTTCGATGTCGCGACCGTGCTTTTCGGTCTCATCTCCTGGCCAGATATTCCCTTTGTCGATTTTCTTGCCAATGAAACCGGACACGGCATCGTTGAATTCATCCATTCAAAACTCGCCTGGCTCGCGATCATTCTGCTGGCCATGCATGTCGGCGGGGCGCTCAAGCACGATATTCTTGATGAGGAAGGCGTTCTCAAACGCATGATTCCCGGTCTGTTCGGGCGCACCGGACCTCCTGGCAGGCCCGCCCGCGGCTTCCTGCCGGCTTTCGGTGGAGCGCTGGCCGTCTTCGCCCTGATCGCGAGTGCGCCTATGCTGACAGGCGGGGGTGGCTCTGCGGCACCGACCAGCGCGCCGCTGGACGGCGCCAATTGGGAAATCGTTCCGGGCGCCTCCGAAATTGTCTTTTCCGGGACACATGAAGGCAATCGGTTCGAAGGCCGGTTCGAGGACTGGTCGGCCTCCGTCGCCTTCGATCCGGAGCGGCTGGATGAGAGCGAGGTCAGCGTAGACATCCAGACCGGTTCGGCAGTGACCGGAACCAAATTGTATAACGACACGATCCGGCAGGCGGAATGGTTCAATGTGAAGGCCTTTCCGCAGGCTCAGGTCAGGCTAGACGCGTTCCGGAAAACTGACTCAGGTTACACGGCAGATGCGAGCGTGACGATCAAGGAAGCCAAACAGACAGTGCCGTTCGTATTCACCCTTGATATTGTCGGCGACAAGGCTCGAATGGAAGGCGAGACCACGCTTTCTCGAACCGCGCTCAATCTGGGTCAGCAAAGCGATCCGGGCGCGGACTGGGTATCGGATGAGGTGGTCATCGCGGTCATTGTTGAAGCCAGCTCGGCTATAAGCGATTGACACGCGGGCCGCTCGGTTCCAACCCGTCAGGTCATGAGCGCACCGGTTCGAAAGGCGACACCAGAGGCGATCGCAGAAGCTGCTGGCATTCTCCGCCATGGCGGCCTTGTGGCTATGCCTACGGAGACTGTGTACGGCCTCGCCGCCGACGCCGCCAACCCGGATGCGGTCGCGCGACTTTACGAGGTCAAGGGCCGGCCACGCTTTAATCCGCTGATTGCGCATGTGAATGGCCCGGAGATGACCAGGCGCGAAGCGGTGCTGGATGGCCCGGCCGGCTTTTGTGCCGGTTTCTACTGGCCCGGCGCGCTGACTCTCGTTCTGCCTGCGGCCGACACGGGAACGGTCTGCGACCTGGCTCGCGCCGGACTCGACACGATCGCCCTGCGCCATCCCAGCCACTCTGTTGCCCATGACCTGATCACCGCGTTTGGCGGTCCTGTTGTGGCCCCATCCGCCAATCTTTCCGGTCGCCTGAGTCCCGTGACGCCGGCGGATGTGGCTGCCGATCTTGGCGAGCAGATCGATCTCATCCTCGATGGCGGACGTTGCCCGGTCGGTATCGAGTCGACAATTGTTTCATTCGCCGGTGGGTCGCCGATGCTGTTGCGCCCCGGCGCACTGGATGCAGTGGCGCTGGAGCGGTTTCTGGGGATGGGACTGGGACGAGCGGCTGAAAAGAGCGAGACACCGCGTGCGCCGGGCCAGTTGTCGCGCCATTACGCCCCGAACGCCGCGCTGAGGTTGAATGCGCTCTCTCCGCAGGAAGGCGAGGCCATGCTGGGCTTCGGGCCAGTGGCGCAGGCTGACGCCAACCTTTCGACAACAGGCCGCCTGGAAGAGGCCGCCGCAAATCTGTTCACGATGTTGAGATGGTTGGACCGGCGTCATGATCGTATCGCCGTGTCACCGATTCCATCGGACGGGCTTGGAGAAGCAATCAATGATCGCCTCATTCGCGCCGCGCGGCGGGACTGAGCAGCGAGCGTCTACAGGCCCAAGTGTTTCCCGAGGGCTGTCTTGACGGCCTCGCCGATAAGGCTGATTTCATCACGACGCGGTGTCCCGGTGCGCCAGGCAATGCCGATGGCGCGCCCCACGACCGGCTCGGTGAAGCTCCGCACAACGACATCTGCGCCAGCGGTTACACCGGAATCGGCAGCCAGTTTCGGCAGCAAGGATACGCCTAGTCCTCCGGCGACCATATGCACCAGTGTCTGAAGAGACGTGGCTGAAACCTCTTCGCGACCCCGCCCCCTTGTGACGGAACAGACCGAAAGGGCGTGATCGCGAAGGCAGTGACCGTCTTCGAGCAAAAGCAGCTCCTGATCGCTGAGATCATCGGGTGACAGGCCGTTGCGGTTCGCCAGGGGGTGTCCACGTGGTCCGATGAACAGGAACTCGTCATCGGCGAGCGCTTCTGTCTCGATACCAGGGGCATCCCAGGGCAGGGCAATCAGAGCCGCGTCAATGCGTCGGGCATGCAAGCCCTCTATCAGCCTGTCGGTAGTGTCCTCACGAAGATACAAACGCAGCCTGGGATAGTCGGCATGAAGGCCTGGCAGGATTTTCGGCAGCACATATGGCGCGATGGTGGGGATCGCCCCAAGCCGGAAATCGCCAGACAGCGGCTCCCCGGCGTCATGCGCCGCAGCAACGAGATCCTGGGCTTCCGACAAGACCAGTCTCGCGCGCCGTGCGGTTTCCTCACCGGCACGGGTCAGAGATGCGCCTCTGGCCTCGCGTTCAACCAGCTGCACACCGAGCAAGGCCTCCAATTCCTTGATTGCAGACGATAAAGTCGGTTGTGTCACATGGCATTTCTGCGCCGCGCGCGAAAAGGAGCCGTCCTTGGCGATGGCGTCCAGAAACTGTAGCTGGCGTAATGTGGGCAGGTGCATAAGAGACATCTATAGGCGGGCAAGGTAATATCAATTTGTCATTTTCGCCGCACCGCACCAATTCGCAATTAGCGCGGCGGGCCGTACGAGGTCTGCGCCAAAGGTAAACCCACCTCAGGAGAATGTAATGCTTGGCATTGGCGAGAAGCTTCCCGAATTCAAGGTCATGGGCGTTAAGCCCAAATTCATGCAGCATGAGGAAGGCGGCGAGAGCGCGTTCGAGCCCCTCACGCAGGACAGTTTTGCGGGAAAGTGGAAGGTCATCTTCTTCTATCCGAAGGATTTCACTTTTGTCTGCCCGACCGAGATTGCCGAATTTGCCCGCCTCGCCGGTGAGTTCGAGGACCGTGACGCGGTTGTGCTTGGGGGCTCGACAGACAATGAGTTCACCAAGCTGGCCTGGCGCCGTGACCATCAGGATCTCAAGGAACTGGCGATCTGGCAGTTTGCCGACACGAATGGTTCGCTGGTCGATGGCCTGGGCGTGCGTGAATCCGAAGAGGGCGTCGCCTATCGCGCGACCTATGTTGTCGACCCGCACAATGTCATCCAGCATGTCTATGTGACCAATCTGAATGTCGGTCGGAACCCCCAGGACACTCTGCGCGTTCTCGACGGACTGCAGACCGATGAGCTCTGCCCCTGCAACCGGCCTGTTGGCGGTGATGTGCTGAACATCGCGGCTGAGTAAACCGGACCTGCAAACAAATCGTGCGCCGGAGCAAGTGCCTGGCACGCCGGCGCACTCAGGTCGCCTCGTCCCTTTGCCTCCCTCCCCCCCGGGCCCGGGATGGGGCGACCGTCTTTTTTTAACTGACAATCAAGCCTGCCGGAGGCCCCATGTCGATCGACACACTGAAGTCGGCCCTGCCCGATTATGCCAAGGACCTGAAGTTGAATATCGGGTCGCTCGCCAATGAAACGATCCTGAACGATCAGCAGAAATACGGTTGCATGCTCGCCTGCGCCTATGCGGTTGGCCAGCCGGACACTGTGAAGGCGATTTCCACCGAAGTCGCCGACAAGCTCGCGCCAGAAACCCAGGAGGGTGCCAGGGCGGCGGCTGCGATCATGGGCATGAACAATGTGTATTATCGAGCCATACATCTCATCTCGAACGAGACCTACCGCACCATGCCGGCAAAGCTGCGCATGAATGTCATCGGCAAACCGGGCATCGACAAGGGTGATTTCGAGCTGTTCTGTATGGCTGTGTCTGCGGTGAACGGCTGCGGCATGTGCCTCGACAGTCATGAGGCGGAGCTGCGCAAGGCGGGCTTCACCAGCGAGCAGGTCCAGGCCTCGATCCGCATCGGCGCTGTCGTCAATGCAGTTTCGCGCGTGATTGCTGCCGAACACGCGGCGGCCTGATTCAACCACGCGTGTTGTCAAACCGCGATGGCCCTGCAAAACAATTCCAATGCAACTGAACGCGCCGGATCTCTTTAGTACTGTTGTGCGCCTTGAGGTGCTCGAAGACCGGCATCTGCACACCCTCCGGGAGGCCGGCGCGATCGATGCGATGTGGGACTGGATGCCCGACATCCCGAAGGGACTCAGCTTTTCCAATTATGCCGACCATGTCGCCGAGTGTGCCGCGAGCGGCGATCTGGTGCCTTTCGTTATCTACCGTGCCGACGATAACGCCTTTGCCGGGGTGGTGGCGTATGAGGGGATCAGCCGTATCCACCGGCGCCTGAGCATCAACTATTTCTGGCATCCCGAAACCATGCGCGGGACACGGGTATTTCCGGCCACGCAGCTGCTTCTGATCGAGCGGGCGATCGCCTGGGGCGCGCGGCGGATCGAATGGGCCTTGCCATCAGAGAACACAGCCGCGCTCCGGGCTGTCGAGAGCCTTGGCGCGACCCGGGAAGGCCAGCTTCGCAACTATCAGCGACTTGCCGACGGGCGCTGGAGCGACATTATTGTCCTGTCCATGCTTCGCGAGGAGGCGGAAATCGCCATGCGCGAACTGGCACGCCGGATCACGGCCAGGGATGGCACTTGATCTCAGTATTGTAGTGTGCTTCTTGCCGCGTTCATCCGCGCACAATGCAGATTGCGCGCTTTGACCGGGACAGGCCCTGATGGCTGGAGCCCGGCGAGGCCCCCCGCCCGGCGAAGTTTCGCCCAGCGGGGCCATCGGGCTTTGTGCGGACACAACTCGTGCTTACCTGTCGGGCATGTGACACGGCCCGGCAGATAAGAGGACACCGGCGATGTTCGATACGCTTTCCGACCGCCTTGGCGGCATATTTGATGGCCTGACAGGGCGCGGCGCCCTGTCGGAAAAGGATGTCGCCGCAGCCCTGCGCGAAATCCGCGTGGCGCTGCTGGAAGCCGATGTCGCCCTGCCCGTGGTCAAGGATTTCATCGGCAAGGTAAAGGAACGCGCCGTCGGCGAGGAAGTGATCCGCGCGGTCAAGCCTGGCCAGCAAGTGGTCAAGATCGTCCATGATGGCCTTGTCGACATGCTGGGCGGGGAAGAAGCCGACACCAGCCTGCGCATCGACAGCCCGCCGGCCATCATCATGATGGCGGGCCTGCAGGGCTCGGGCAAGACGACGACGACCGGCAAGCTCGCCAAGCGCCTCGCCGAAAAGGAGCGCAAGAAGGTCCTCCTCGCCAGCCTCGACATCCGCCGCCCCGCTGCGATGGAACAGCTCGCCATCCTGGCCGAACAGGCGGGCGAGAATGTCTCCTCGCTACCGATCATTCAGGGCCAGCTGCCGGCCGACATCACGCGCCGCGCGATCAACGCCGCCAAGCTCGGCGGCCATGACGTGCTGATCCTCGACACGGCCGGGCGCACCACGCTGGACGAACAGATGATGGGTGAGGCCGCCGAGGTCGCCGATATCGCCCAGCCGGCCGAGACGCTGCTCGTAGCAGACAGTCTGACAGGCCAGGACGCCGTTGAAACCGCCAAGCGCTTCAATGAGCGCCTGCCGCTGACGGGCCTTGTGCTCACCCGTATGGATGGCGACGGGCGCGGCGGCGCGGCGCTGTCCATGCGCGCGGTTACCGGCCTGCCGATCAAATTCCTCGGCGTCAGCGAAAAGCTCGACGGGATCGAGGCCTTCGACGCCAAGCGGCTCGCCGGGCGCATTCTCGGGCAGGGCGATATCGTCTCTCTCGTCGAGAAGGCGGCGGAGAATTATGACGAGGAAAAAGCCGAGCGCATGGCGAAGAAGATGCGCAAGGGCGAGTTCGACCTTGAGGATCTTCGCGACCAGCTGCGCCAGATGCAGAAAATGGGCGGGCTGGGCGGCATCATGGGCATGCTGCCGGGTGCGAAAAAGGCCAAACAGGCCATGGACGCCTCCGGCATGGATGACCGGGTGCTGCTGCGCCAGGAAGCCATCATCAATTCCATGACGCCGAAAGAGCGCCGCAAGCCGGCACTGCTGAACGCCTCGCGCCGCAAGCGGATCGCAGCGGGTGCCGGTGTCAGCGTGCAGGACGTCAACAAGCTGATGAAGATGCACAAGCAGATGTCCGGCATGATGAAGAAGATGGGCAAGGGCGGCATGAAGGGCCTGATGGGCCAGATGGGCGGTATCGGCGGCGGCCTGCCGGGCGGAATGGGCGGGGCCGGCGGCGCCGGGCTCCCGGGCCTCGGCGGCGGCGCTGCGCCGGGCCAGCTTCCGGGCCTTGGCGGCGGCCTGCCCGGCACAGGCGGGGGGAAGAAGAAGTGACCTCTCCCCTCGACCAGCTCGCCGCCTATCGCGCCAGTATCGACAATCTCGATGCCATCCTGCTCTACACGCTGGCCGAGCGGTTCAAGGTGACCCAGGCCGTCGGGCGGCTGAAGGCCGAACATGACATGCCGCCGGCCGACAAGTCGCGCGAGGGCGAGCAGATCGCGCGCCTCAGGCGCCTGGCCGATGAGAGCGGCCTCGACCCCGAATTCGCCGAGAAATTTCTCGCCTTCATCGTGGCGGAAGTCATCCGCCATCACGAACAAATCCGAGACGCCAGTTCATAAGGAGTAACCCATGGCCCTCAAGATCAGGCTCGCCCGTGGCGGGTCCAAGAAACGTCCCTTCTACCGCGTTGTCGTCGCCGACAGCCGCATGCCGCGCGACGGGCGCTATATCGAGAAGATCGGCACCTATGACCCGCGCCTGCCCAAGGACAATGAAGAGCGCATCAAGATCGACGCCGCGAAAGCTGCCGACTGGATCGCCAAGGGCGCCAAGCCGACCGACCGCGTCGCCCGCTTCCTCAGCCAGATCACGCTGGAAGGTGCCAGCGCCCCGATCTGGGCCTGGGAACACGGCAACAACCTGAAAAAGGGTGAGCCCGGCACGAAGGCCAAGGAGCGCGAAGAAGAGCGCGCCGAGAAAGCCGCCGCCCGCAAGGAAGCCGAGGAAGAGGCCAAACGCGCCGCTGAGGAAAAGGCGTCCGGCGGTGAAGCCGGCGAGGAGGCACCTGCTGAAGCGGCTGCCGAAGAAGAAAAAGCCGAGAGCTAGGGCGGTATGTCCGGAACCGGCGGTGAAAAACTTATCATTGTGGGCGCCATTGCCGGTGCCCATGGTGTGCGCGGCGATGTCCGCGTGAAGAGTTTCACCGCCGACCCGGAAGACTGTTTCGCCTATGGCCCGCTTCTGGGCGCTGATGGCGAGTGTTTGATTGAAGCCCAAACGATCCGCCCGGCCAAAGCCCATTTCATCGTCACCCCGTCAGAGACCCGCACCCGCGAAGCCTGGGATGGCCTGAAAGGCACGCTCCTGCATGTCCCCCGCAGCGCCCTGCCGGTCACCGATGAGGACGAGTTCTATGTCGAAGACCTGATCGGCCTGGCGGTGTTTGCCGGTGGCAGCGAGCCAGTCGGCAAGGTCAAGGCGGTCCAGGATTATGGCGCCGGCGACCTGATCGAGGTCCAGCCGGTCGCTGGCGGCAAATCCATCTTCATCCCCTTCACGCTGGAAGATGTGCCCATGGTAGATCTTGGGTACGGTCGTCTGACCGTGGCCGAATGGGCGCTGTGGGCTGATGAAAGCGAGGCCGATCGCGAGCCCTAATCACCCGCGCGCGGATCATCCCATTCGCGTGCGATGCCATAGCCGCCCCGGCGCGTGAGCCAGAACATGCCGATCAGGTCGAACAGGCCCGCTCCCAGCCGCCCCAGAAAGCCGTATTTCGACGTGCCATGCCAGCGGGCGCGATCATTCACGGATTCTTCGCGCACCTCCCAGCCGGCACGCTTTATCAGAGCCGGCAGGAAACGGTGCATCGAGGCGAAAAAGGGTAGCTCCCGAAAGGCCTCTGTGCGGATCAGTTTCCAGCCGCATCCGGTATCGGTGGCATCATCCTTCAGCACGAAGCGGCGCACCCCATTGGCAATGCGCGATTGCAGCCATTTGAAACCGCTGTCATTCCGGCTCTTGCGGCGCCCGGCGATGATCCCCAGACGTGGCGGGGCTCCAGGCGCGATCAGCTGCGCCCAGATCCGGCGCGTATCGGCAATATCATTCTGCCCGTCGCCGTCGATCAGCTGCGTCCAGGTTCCGCGCACGGATTTGAGCCCTGTGAACAGCGCCGCTGACTTCCCCGCGCGTTCCACATGAGTGAACACGCGCACCGTATCGGGCCAGCGCGCAGCCGCTTCAGTGAGTTCATCGCCCGTGGCATCGCCCGAGCAATCATTGACACAGACCACTTCGAAGCTGATCGACCCATCCAGAACGTCGTGTACCTCTTCGAGGAGCCGCAGCACATTGCCCTCCTCATTGTAGAAGGGAATCAGCACAGACAGTTCGGGCGCGGCGCTTGTCATTCACCTGTCTTCGCAGATCGGAAGAATTCGCGATAGAGTCGCCGAGCCATATCGCCTTTCAGTCCGACCTCGACGCGCACTCCGGCGGCACGAAGTCGTGCGATGCCGCCTGCGCCCTGGGGATGGGCATCGGCCACCGCAACGACGATCCGGTCTACACCGCTGTCGAGAAGCCGCACGCTACAGGCCGGCTCGCCATTCGAGCGCAGCCGGCACGGCTCCAGCGTGACATAAGCCGTTCCGCCGCGGGCGCTTTCGCCGGCTGCAGCAATCGCCTGCTGCTCGGCATGGGGACGGCCGCCCGCAGCCGTGGCCGCTTCAGCTATGACATGCCCGTGCCGGTCAGTGATCACGCAGCCCACTGACGGGTTGTCGCCGGTTCGCCCATACTGGCTGATCGCCAGTGCCATGGCCCGTCCCATCAGTCGCCTGTCGCGCCGCCGGCTCATGGCAGGTCGGGCAGGTCCCTGGCCCGGGCGCGGTCGAGGTAATGCGCCGCTATAGGTGTCAGCCTGTCATCAAGCTCGATCAGGAGCGGGTTCCCGGTTGGAATCTCGATCCCGGTGATCGCCTCGTCCGGAACAGCGAAAAGGTGTTTGACCAGCGCGCGCAGGGAATTGCCATGGGCGGCGACAATCGTATTGCGGCCCGCTTCCAGCGCCGGGGCGAGCCGGCTGTCCCAATAGGGTAGCACCCGCTCAAGTGTCAGTTTGAGGCTCTCGGTCGCGGGTATGTCGATGCCGGCATAGCGCGGGTCTTTCGACAAGTCGTATTCGCTGCCTGCCGGCAAGGCTGGCGGCGGAATGTCATAGGAGCGCCGCCAGACATGGACCTGATCTTCGCCATGCTGCTCGGCGGTTTCGGCCTTGTCGAGCCCCGTGAGGCCGCCATAATGGCGTTCATTCAGGCGCCAGTGCTTTTCCACAGGCAGCCAGACCCGGTCCATCTGCGTCAGTGCCAGCCAGAGCGTGCGGATCGCGCGGGTCTGGACGCTGGCAAAGGCCTGACGGAAATCGATGTCCATCTCCTTAAGCAGCTCGCCTGCCTGGCGCGCTTCGGCCTCGCCTTTCTCCGTCAGGTTGGCATCCCACCAGCCGGTAAAGCGGTTCTGGAGGTTCCATTCGCTCTGACCATGGCGAATGAGGGCAAGGCTTGGCATGGACGGTTCCCCTGTCTTGTGATGTCAGTCCTGCGATTGTCGCAGGCTTTGCAGGCGGTCATCGCACGTCGCCGGCAATAATCAAGGCCTGCAACAATCAAGCCTGGACGACTTCCAGGAGCCGAATGAAAGTGCCGGCAAAATCCAGCGCAAGTTCAGCCGGCATGTCCCGGTCCAAGGGCAGACCGCCTGCATCATGGCCGGCAATCCATCCGCCCTCAAAAGTCAGATTTTCGTCCATCAGCGTGTCGAAGCTCAGCGCGGCGGGCAAAGCAGCCTCGCGAGACAGTCCCGATTCCAACATCGCAAGATGCGCCCGCAATGCCAGAGCCTGATCAAGGGCATGGTGCTCTCCTGTCTCTGCATGGACAAGGCGACCATCCTGGTCGATCGCCCCCGAAGCGCGGAGATACAGGCTTTGCAGCAGGGCAACATCAATGTCCTCGCGCAGCCGCCCGGCACGCCAAATCAAGTCAATTCCATGGAAGACTTTCCAGGCCGGCGCCGCATCAAGATGCGATGAGAATGCCTTGCGAACCTCCCTCAATCGCTTTCGATCCTGGCGTTCAGGCAGCGCTTCAAGCCAGGCCAGTTCGGTGCGGATCTCCCGTAACGGTTCGGTGGCTACGGGTTGCCCTCCTCCTGACACCATGGAACTGCGAAGCTTTTCGGCTGCTGCTTCCGCCCGCTCGGCCAGTGGCGGGACGAGATCGACAATACGAGCATGCGTATGCAGGAGTTCGAGGTCCATGGCGGTGCTGGTCTTTGCCTCGACAAGGCTGCGGCCCTCCGCATCCAAAACCTCGCCGGGGCGCCCGTCCTCGCGAAGGGCCGGGCCCATCAGTCTCTCAAGACCCGCCTCGCAGAGATCGAGGGACCGGTCAATCTGCCAGCCCTGACCATAGGCGATTGCGAACAGGGCAGTCTGGCGCGCCTGAGTTTCCACACGCGCCGTGTCAACATCATCTGGCGCGCGATGATTGAGCTGGAGCGCGTCAATAAACACGCCATCGCGATTCACCCCGGCCTCCGACCAAAGCGGGAAACAGGCATCCATCAACCATTGCCGGCCTTCCCTTGCCCGGCGTTGCAAAGCCTTTATTGACGTCATATTGGGCCTTTCCAATGGTGCGGTGGCTGGAGCCGGACCTGCCAGCCTGCTAACAAGCCTCCGGCTTTGTGGCCAGCGTGGCTGCCTATAAACAGGAGTGCGAATCCCATCATGGGCGACAGGGTTTTCTTTCCGTTAGCGCTGGTTATTGCCGGCCTGATCGTCTTTGTCGCCGTGCGCCCGGCGCTGGGGGCCTTGCCGACAGGGCCGGTGAGTGTCGGCGATGGCCAATACAATACTGTCATTGTGGAGGGAAACCAGCTCAACCGGATTGAGGGGGGTGGAGAGGCGCGGATTGAACTTGTTCAAAGCACCGAGGAGACCGCATTACAGATAGAAACGGCAGCGGGCACATTATCGGGTGACCCGCGGCTCGGACCGCATTTCCCGCTGGCGGCCGATCTTGAGCGGCAGTTCTCGGGCTTTGAAATGGCGATCACTGTGCGCGCACGGCCAGGCGAGCCGCCGGGGGCAACGCAAATGATGGTCAATTATTCTACCGGGCGGGAAGGTGAATCGGACTGGCAGGTCTTCGAACTCAAGCCCGAGTTCGATGATTACCGTTTCGTCTACAAAGTTCCGGTCAAGACCGGCGAGAATGGGCTCGATTATCTGGCGATCCGGCCGGTGACACCGGACAAGACGCGCAATCTTCTGATAGAGCGCGTCATCTTCGAGCGGGGGCCGCGCTGGGCCGAAATCTCCGGTTAGCGGCTGCCGGACACACCCATGGTCAACATCGTTCAGATCACACAGGCAGACGACCCGCGCATCGCGCCATATGTCTCGATCCGAGAGCGCGATCTGACCGGGCGAGGCAACTCATTCATCGTTGAAGGGCGGGTTACGCTCAACGTTTTGCTGACGCGCTCACGCTTCACCGTTGAAAGCCTGTTCCTGGCCGAAAGCCGGTTGACGCCATTGGCCGGGCTTCTGAATGCCCTGCCAGAGACCATCCCTGTCTATACGGCCTCCCAAGCGCTGTTCGACCAGATAGCCGGATTTCCCGTTCATCGTGGTGTGTTGGCCTGTGCGCGCAAGGGCGCGGCACCACGGCCTGACGCATGCCTCACGGGCAAACCCATTGTGGCGGCGATAGGGTTGGCCAACCACGACAATATGGGCGCGCTTTTTCGGAATGCGGCTGCTTTCGGGGCGGGCGCGGTCTTGATCGACGGTGCCGCGTGCGATCCTCTTTACCGCAAGTCCATAAGAGTTTCAGCCGGGACGGCGCTTTGGCTGCCATTCATCCGGTTTGCGACCGGCCAGGACATCATCAAGGCTCTTAAGAGCGCAGGCTATGAGACCTGGGCGCTGACCCCGCGCGCGGACGCTGGAACGCTCTGGAGTCTCGCCGTGCCCGACCGCGTTGCGCTGATGGTAGGACCGGAAGGTCCGGGGCTTGAGGATGATCTCATGGCTGAAGCGAGGCCGGTACGAATTCCCATGCGCGAGGATGTTGACAGCCTGAACGTGGCCACCGCAGCTGCGATTGCGCTTGCGCGCCTGTTCAGCGCCTGACCCTTCGCGTCAGCTCTCATCGAGATCCCGGCGGACACGGTCGCTCGCCAGAAGCTCTGCGATATGCTGGGCCTCATTGTAGCTGTCATCGGCAATGAAGCGCAGATTTGGTGTGAATTTCATATCGATTTCGCGCCCCAGCCGCCCGCGAATGAATTTTGCCGCGCGATTCAGTGCAGCTGTGACCCGCTTCCTCACCTCTGGATCGGAATCGCCAAGTGGGGTCACGAACACCGTGGCCTGTTTGAGATCGGGAGAACAGCGGACCTCCCCGATCGTCACCGACACTCCACTCAGGTCCTCGTTGCGGAACTCCTCATGAGCAAGAATATCCACCAGTGCATGGCGCACCAGTTCGCCTGCACGCAACTGGCGCTGAGAGGGGGGTGAGCCGGCCGGTCGGCGAGACTGACGGGGCATCACTGGCCTCCTTTCAACCGCGCACGTATCCCGGAACGGAAAGCCTCGCGCTCGCCCTTCTGCTTTTTGAACCAGCGGTCCGGTACGACGATGGGATCGGCGCCCTCAGCAAGAATGGCCGTATAGCCCTGGCGTTGAAGAACCTGCGTCACAGCGGGCCAGCCGATCCGCGTTTCAATTTCGCCACGGCGGATCGACAGGCCGGAATCACCAGCTTTGATCAAGGTTTCCTCTGTCAGTTCCGCACCGCGCCCATAAGTGTGGCGATAAGACCAGCGCATGAATATGAGGTACCACACGATACCCGTCATCGCCGCCAGCAGGGCCGCCAGCATCAGCACCCAGTAAATCGGCATATTGGCAGCCTGGAAAGCGCTCTTGGAAATGATGGCCACACCGGCAGTTATAACCGGTGCGGTCACACCGGCATAATAGGTCGCCGTCGGTCCGACTGTGCTCGCCCGTGTCAGTTTCGCAAGCCGCTTGACGTCTTTATAGGACAGTTTTCCCGATATTGTGAGACCGTCAGTCAATCAGGGCCGCCCACTAATCCAGTTTCCGCTCGATTTCCTCAACCTCGAAACACTCGATCCGGTCGCCCGTGCGAATATCCTCGTAACGCTCGAAGGCCATGCCGCACTCCATGCCGGACGACACTTCGGCGACTTCGTCCTTGAAGCGTTTGAGCGTCTTCAGCTTGCCTTCATGGATAACCACATCGTCGCGCAGCAGGCGGACACCGCAACCGCGTTTGACCACGCCCTCGGTGATCCGGCAGCCAGCGACCTTGCCGACCTTGGTGATGTTGAACACCTCCAGGATCTCAGCATAGCCAATAAAGGTCTCGCGCTTTTCAGGCGGAAGAAGTCCAGACAGGGTGTCCTTCACATCGTCGATCAGGTCGTAGATCACCGAATAATAGCGAATCTCGACACCCTCGCGCTCGGCCAGCTCACGCGCCTGCTTGTTGGCGCGAACATTGAACGCAATGATCGGTGCGCCAGAGGATTGCGCCAGCAGGACGTCGCTTTCGGAAATCCCGCCGACGGCGCCATGGATCACAGAGGCCCGCACTTCATCCGTGGACACCTTGTCCAGGGCCTGCGTGATCGCTTCGACCGACCCCTGCATGTCGGCCTTGATCACGACCGGCAACTCCTGAGCCTCTTCAACACCGTCCCTGAGCTTGTTCATCAGCTGGTCGAGCGACGCGCGTGCCGCGATGGATGCCTTGCCGGCAACCTGCCGCTTCTGGCGGATACGATACTCTGTGATCTCACGGGCGCGAGCCTCGTTCTCAACCACATTGAAGGGTTCGCCCGGATCGGGTGCGCCATCAAGACCGAGAATCTCGACCGGCACGGCCGGTCCCGCTTCCTTGACCTGCTTGCCGCGCTCGTTGTTGAGCGCGCGCACCTTGCCCCATTGCGTGCCGGCAACAACAATATCGCCTCGCTGCAGCGTCCCGCGCCTGACCAGCACGGTCGCGACAGGGCCACGCCCCTTGTCCAGCTGGCTTTCAACAACGGTCCCATCGGCATCGCGAGCCGGATTGGCCTTCAGTTCAAGAAGTTCTGCCTGAAGCGTGATAGCCTCTGTCAGCTCGGCAAGGCCGGTCCGTTTGATCGCCGAGACATCAATGGCCTGCACCTCACCACCCATGGCCTCGACCTGAATGTCATATTGGAGCAGTTCGGTCAGAACCTTTTGCGGTTCGGCATCGGCCTTGTCGACCTTGTTGACCGCCACGATGATCGGTGCCCCCGCCGCCTTGGCGTGGCTGATCGCTTCGATCGTCTGAGGCATCACACCATCGTCAGCCGCCACCACCAGGATCACGATATCGGTGATATTGGCCCCCCGCGCGCGCATGGAAGAGAAGGCAGCATGCCCAGGCGTATCGACAAAAGTGATCCTGTCACCGGACTTCAGCGTGACCTGGTAGGCGCCGATATGCTGGGTGATGCCGCCGGCCTCGCCGCCGACCACATCGGTCTCGCGCAGCGCATCAAGCAGCGAGGTCTTGCCGTGATCGACATGGCCCATGACTGTGACGACAGGCGCGCGTGGCTTGAGATCCTCATCCTTGTCATCGTGACCTTCCAGGCCGATTTCGACATCCGATTCGGCGACGCGTTTCACCGTGTGCCCAAATTCGGTCGCAATCAGCTCAGCCATGTCCGCATCGACGATATCGTTGCCGCGCATCATCTCGCCCTGTTCAATCATGAACTTGACGACGTCGCCGACGCGTTCGTTCATGCGCTGGGCGAGATCTTGAAGCGTGATCGTCTCTGGCAGGGTGACTTCGACCGACTTTTTCGGTCCATCCTGCTCGTCGCCGCCCATCCGGCGTTCGCGTTCGCGTTCGCGTGCGCGCCGGACCGAGGCCAGCGAGCGCTGCCGGTCACCATCATCACCAAGTGCTGACGCGATTGTCAGCTTGCCGCGACGACGCTCGCCACCGCCCCGCGGACGGGAGCTTCCACCCCGGTCACGATCATCACGCTGAGCCGGGCCTTTGCGCTTGACGCGACCGCCAGCCGCTTCCAGCGCCGATGGATCAGGTGGAATGTCAGGCGCGGGCTCTTCAGCCGGCGTATCGGCCTTCTTGCGGCCTGACTTGGCCTCTTCCGCAGCCTTTTTACGCGCCTCGGCCTCTTCGGCCTTCTTGCGCTCTTCCTCGGCCTTGCGACGGGCCTCGGCCTCTTCACGCTCCTTGACTTCCTGTGCCTTGCGCTCCTGCTCATCGCGCAGGCGCTCGCGCGCATCGGCTTCTTTCTGCTTCTCAGCGTCGCGCTGGGCTTCCAGTTCCCGCCGCTTCATCAGCGCGGCCTGGCGCGCCTTCAGTTCTGTTTCCGTGATCCCGAGCTTCTTGGCCAGCGCTGCGATTTTGCTCTGCTGGGAAGCGCCAGCGCCCGCACCGGGAGCCGCCGGCGCCGGCTTGCCACCAGAACGCGCACCACCAGCGCTTCCGCCACCTGCACCGCCGGGCGGCGTGACCACACGTTTCTTCTTCTTCTCGACCACGACCTTTTTCGAGCGTCCATGGCTGAAGCTTTGCTTCACCGTGCTCGACGACCGCGGGCCGGAAGATTGCTTTCGTCCGCTCGTATCTTTCGTTTCGCTCATCCGCACCAAATACCAAAAAAAGCCGGCCCGCCCAATGCGTACCGGATTATGCTAATGATCCCCAGCAGAGAACCAGTGATCTTCTGGCGACAGCCGGAAGCCTTTCAGTCGCCCGTAGGCCACGCTCCAGCTGTCGGCCAGCGGGCCCGTCTGGATGAGTGCGTGTATCACACGCGCACGACCGAACGCCATGCCCAATTCTCCAGACGTCAACGCGCCAGCAATCCTGACATCCGTATATAATGCTTTTGCCAGCAAATACACCTTGTTTCGCCCGTCTTCGGCACCATCGCTTGCTTCGACCAACCAGCCAGGCCGAGATTTGCGAAGTGAGGCGCGGACCTGATCGAAGCCTATAACCATTTGCCCGCTGCGCCTCGCCAGGCCGAGAAGCGCAATGCAGCGCTCGACAAGCAGTCGTTCGACAGTATCGGCGAGGTCCGGCGCAGCTTCAGCCCTGCCTTTGAAGCGGCGGGGGAAAACGCCGCGATTCGCCGCAGTTTGAACAGCGTCGTGCCGAGCTGTGACCCAGACACCGCGCCCCGGCAGTTTCTCGCCAATATCAGGCACAACACGGTAATCCGGATCGCGCACGAAGCGGATCAGATCCGTCTTCGCGTGCTTTTCCCGGCTGACCGCACATTCGCGTTCAGGGCCGTTCCTTTCGGCCGCAGAGTCACTGTTTGTCTTCGGAATCGCCCGATTCCTCCTCTGCGAGCGCCTTTTCGAACTCTTCCAGATCGAAATCGAGTGCCGATTCGTCGAGAGCAGCCAGGTCGTCTGTCTCGTCGGAGTCCGCCGCGGCGACGTCGTCTTCGCCGAACTCGCTGCTCTCGCTGCCAAGTTCACCCAGGGCGAGCAAGGTCTTCTCTTCTTCGGTAAGGTTCATCTCCTCGCCCAGCTGATCAGCCGCCATCTGTGCTTCAAGTTCAGCAAGCGCTTCGGGCTCTACCCATCCGGCGGTTACCCGGGCGCGCATGATGAAGATCTGAGCATCATCCTTCCGCATCTCGCCTTTTTTCAGGATGCCCTCGACCCAGACCGGCTTCCCATCAGGGCCGGGTTCGCGCGCACCGGTGATCTCATCGGGCACAAGTCCGGCGACATCATCAAGCGTCTTGATTCCCTCCTCACCGAGCTTGACCGCGAAATGCGAGGTCATGCCCGGCAGCTCCATTACGGCATCCTCGACACCGAGCTCCTTGCGCCGGGCTTCCTGTTCAGCCGCCAGCGTGTCCAGATATTCACGGGCTCGCTCCTGTATTTCAGAAGCAACCTCTTCGTCGAAGCCTTCGATCTGCATGAAGTCTTCAGGCGCGATATAAGCGATCTCCTCAACCGTCTCGAAACCTTCCGAGGCCAGAAGCTGGGCGAGTGTCTCATCCGCGTCGAGGGCCTGCATGAACAGGTCCGTACGCTCCTGGAATTCCCTCTGGTAACGCTCGGAATCGGCTGTTTCGGTGACGAGGTCGATCTGCCAGCCTGTCAGCTGGCTGGCGAGACGCACATTCTGCCCCCGCCGACCAATCGCGAGCGGGAACTGGTCGTCGCCGACGACCACTTCCACCCGCTGCTCCTCTTCATCCAGCACAACCTTTGACACTTCTGCCGGCTGCAGGGCGTTGACGATAAAGGTGGCCTCGTCCGGACTCCACGGGATGATATCAATCTTCTCGCCCGACAATTCCGAAACCACAGCCTGGACGCGCGCACCGCGCATCCCCACACAGGCGCCCACAGGATCGATCGAGCTGTCATTGGAATACACGCCGATCTTCGCGCGCGAGCCCGGATCGCGTGCGCACGACTTGATCTCGATAACGCCCTCATAGACCTCGGGGACTTCCTGCGCGAACAGCTTGACCATGAAGTCCGGGTGCGCACGTGACAGGAATATCTGAGGGCCCTTCACTTCACGGCTGACCTTGTAAAGATAGGCTCTCACGCGGTCATTCGGCTGAAAATTCTCCCGCGGAATGCCGTCATTGCGCCGGATGATCCCCTCGGCGCGGCCCAGATCGACGATCACATGGCCATATTCCACGCGCTTGACGATCCCGTTGATGATCTCGCCTTCGCGGTCCTTGTATTCTTCAAACTGGCGCTCACGCTCAGCATCACGCACCTTCTGCATGATCACCTGTTTGGCGGTCTGCGCAGCGACGCGGCCAAAATCGAAGGGCGGAAGCTCTTCTTTTATCTCGTCGCCAATCTCCAGGTCACCATCAAGCTTGCGGGCATCGGTGTGGGTGATCTCGCGGCTTTCATCCTCGATATCAGCATCGGCAACCACGGTCTGGACCCGCCAGAGCGACTGTTCGCCTGTCTCGGCATCGATGATGGCGCGGATGTCGAGATCCTGACCATAGCGCGACTTGGCCGCTTTCTCGATCGCCTCTTGCATGGCATCGATAACGATCTGCTTGTCGATCGCCTTTTCTTCGGCCACGGCCTTGGCAATCTGAAGGATTTCCAGCCGGTTGGCGGAAACGCCGATGGTGCTCATTCTACGGCTCCATTTGTGTTGTTGTCATCGTTATCATCGCCTCCGGCCTCGTCGAGTTCATACTCGTCGAAGCCCTCATCCTCCGGCTGCGGCGGCAGGCTGCCCCTGTCGCGCGCAGCCTCGATCAATTCGTCGGTCAGGACCAGTTGCGCCCTGGACAGTTCATTCACCTGCGCAACGAGTTCGGTTCCGTCTTCAAGCTCAAGATGCACACCATTCTCATCCTCGCCGGCGATGGTGCCGGAAAATCTCCGGCGCCCCTCAAGGGGATAGGCGAGCTCAAGCTTCGCAAGATGTCCGGTCCAGGCGGCAAAATCGCCCTTCCGAGTGAGGGGGCGGTCGATACCAGGTGTTGAAACTTCCAGGACGAAAGCCCCCGAGATCGGGTCTTCGACTTCCAGCACCTGTGAAAGCGCACTCGACAGGGACGCGCAGTCCTCCACATCCGTCGCAACCCCACCAGCGCGTTCAGTCATGATCTGCAAGACAGGACGCTTGCCGCCCGATACGCGGATGCGCACGATCTCCAGGCCAAGATCGGCGGCGACCGGCCCGGCAATGGCGAGTATGCGTTGTTCCTGCTGTGTCACTGCTATCATGGGAAGATCCGGCCTGCCCGGGCATCCGGCGCAAACAAAAGCGGCGGCCCCGTGTCCGGAACCGCCGCCGATATATTTCGACTTGGAAGATGAGATAATCCGTCCTCGTCCGTTTGTCACCCCCCGGACGGCTTTTGCGGGTGAGGGCTGTCATTGATCCCTGATGCAGGTCGGCGGAAAGGGCCAAGACGGTCAATCGGCAAAAGGTGGGGCTTTTTGTTCGTTTTCACAGCAGCTTACCGGGTCAGCAGCCTCCGATACCGGGCTGCAGGCTACCTTGCCCTGAGTAGGGATCACACTATAATTGATCTAAACAATACCTTTTCACCGTCCTGCGACTCTGATCCGTTTTCCGGGGGCGTCCGGGTCAGTTGATGGAACCGGGACCAAACGGGTTATGCAATTTACGGTGAAGTCTTCCAGCCTGCTCGTGCTCGGTGTGCTGACGCTCGCAGGTTGTGGCGGTGCGGATGACCAGTCCAGTGGTGAGCGGGGCCCGGGCCGGGCCGAGCGCGCCGTGCGCGTAGTGGCCGAGCCGGTGAATTTCGAGGCCGATATCAACCGTGTGCAGGCCGTCGGCACGGCAAGGGCGAGACTCAGTGCCGAAATCTTCCCCGAAGTCTCCGGTGAGGTTGTCGCGGTGAATTTCGCAGCAGGTACGCCGGTCAAACGGGACCAGATTCTCTTACGCCTGGAAGCGCGCGCCGAGGAACTGTCGGTCCGACGCGCAGAGGTGGCTGTGCGCGACGCCGAACAGCTGATCGACCGCTATGAGCGCATCAAGGTGCCCGGCGCAATTTCTGACAGCCAGGTCGATACTGCCCGCACCGCGCTAGAAGCCGCCAAGATCGACCTTGAACTGGCCCGCAACAGCCTTTCCGAACGCAAGGTGCGTGCCCCGTTTGCAGGCTTCACAGGCATTTCCAACATCGACCCGGGCGCGAGGGTCACGCCCCAGGCGCAGATTACACGGCTTGACGACCGCTCAACGCTGTTCGTCGATTTTTCTGCACCGGAACAGGTCTTTGGCAGGCTTGCTCCCGGAGATTTGCTGAGGATGGAGCCGTTCGCCGCGCCGGGCCAGGACGTTGAGGCGGTGGTCGAAGCCATCGATAGCGGGATCGATCCGACCACTCGCAGCTTCATCGTGCGTGCCAGCATCGACAACGGCGATGACGCCCTGCGTCCGGGAATGAGCTTCCGGGTGAATTTTGACCTGCCGGGCGAGACATATCCCGCCGTTCCCGAGACCTCGATCCTTTATGGTGGTGACGGCGCTTATATCTGGGCCCTCGTCGATGACCGGGTCCAGCGCACCGATGTGGACGTGGTGGCGCGCAAGGAAGGCCGGGTTCTGGTGCGCGGTGACATCACGGCGGAGACGCGCGTCGTCATCGAAGGTGTACAGAAGGTGCGAAGCGGCAGCCGGGTCGAAGTCGAACCGCCGTCGCCAGAGTTATCGGCCGCTCCGCGAACGGTCGCCGGAACCAGCAGCGGAACGCAATAATCATGGGGCCGAAGACGACCGGACTTCCTGCTCTTTCAGTGCGCCGCCCGCTCCTGGCGGCCGTTCTGAACCTGATGATCATCCTCGCAGGCATAGCCGCCATTCTGGGCGTCGAGGTGCGCGAGCTGCCAGATATCGACCGCCCCATCGTGACGGTGCGCGCCCAGCTTCCCGGTGCGGCGCCCGAGACCATGGACGCCGAAGTGACAAGCGTTCTGGAAGGTGCCGTGGCGCGGGTTTCCGGCGTGCAGGAAATCTCCGCCAGCAGCGAAGAGAACTCCACGCGCATCAGGGTCGAGTTCAATCCCGGCGCTAATCTCGACACCGCCGCCTCGGATGTGCGCGAGGCCGTCAATCAGGTGGCCCGCAGGCTGCCTGACCGGGTAGAGAATCTCTTTGTCACAAAGGCTGACAATGACGCCCAGGCCATCATCACCATCGCCCTGATCGCGCAAGGTTACCGGGCCGACGAACTGACCGAGATCATCGACCGCGACGTGGCGCCGGAGCTCCTTTCCATCGATGGCGTGGCCAGCCTTCGCAATTTCGGCGCCCGCGAGACCCAGATGCGGGTGGTGATCGACCCTTTGCGGCTGAACCGCTTCAACCTCACCGTTGGTGACATTGCGGCGGCGCTGCGACAAGCGCCCTTCGATGTGCCTGTGGGCAGTTTCAACTCTGTTGACCAGCAGCTTATCGTACGTGCCGAGGCGACAGCGGCCACGCCGGAACTGATCAAGGACGTGCTTGTTTCCGGGAGCACCCGTGTAGGCGACCTGGCCGATGTCGTCCTGTCACCGTCGGATGCGCAGAACCTGCTGCGGCTCAATGGAGCCCCGGTGGTCGGTGTCGGCGTGATCCGGCGGGCCCAGTCGAACACGATCGAGATCGCCAATGCGGTTGAAGGCAAGGTGGCGCTTCTCAACAACCGCCTCGATGATGTCGAACTGCAAATCATCTCCAATGATGCCGTGTTCATCGAGACCTCCGTGCGCGAAGTGCTGACCAGCCTGCTCATCACCGTGGCTATCGTCGTGCTCGCGATCTGGGTCTTTCTTGGCTCCTTCAAGGCGACGCTTGTGCCCGCCGTGGCCATTCCCATCGCGCTGATCGGTACAGTGGCAGGCATCTGGCTGCTGGGCTTCTCGATCAATCTGCTCACGCTGCTCGCGCTCGTCCTGGCCACAGGGCTGATCGTCGATGATGCCATCGTCGTGCTCGAAAACATCCAGCGCCAGCAGGCCCTCGGCCTGAAGCGCCGAGCGGCCGCAACAATCGGTACGACCCAGGTCTTCTTTGCCGTGATCGCCACCACAGTCGTTCTGGTGGCCGTCTTCGTCCCGATCTCCTTCCTGCCGTCCACCGTCGGCCGGTTGTTCCGGGAATTCGGTTTTGTCCTGGCCCTGGCGGTGATCCTGTCATCCTTTGTGGCACTGACCGTTGCCCCTGCCATTGCCTCGAAATTCGATTTCCGGCGCAAGCATGATAAGCCAAGCCTGCTCGAGCGTTTCGGCAATATGCTTGCCGGCACCTATGGACGGCTCCTCAGGGTCTGCCTCGCCCATCCTGTCATTGCAGTGATCCTCTGTGTCTCGGCGGCCAGTGGCGCCCTCATTGCATTCGACCGCCTCGAACAGGAAGTTGCGCCGTCTGAGGATCGCGGCCGGGTGGTGATCTTCGCGCGCGGGCCGGATGGTGTCGGCATCTCCTATATGGAACGCCAGGCCGACCGGATCGAAGACGTGATCCAGCCCTATATCGACAGCGGTGAAATTGAGACCCTGTTCACGCGCGTCGGCCAGTGGGACCCCAACATCGTGTTCGCGTCGGGCCGTCTGGCGCCTTGGGATGAACGGGAAAGGTCCCAGGAGGATATCGTCAACGAGCTGCGCGGGCCCCTGGCAGAGATCCCCGGAGCGCGCGTCTTCGTTTATGGGCCAAGCAGCATAGGACGACGGCGCGGCGGCGACCGTGGCGGCAGTCTAGACGTGGCTCTAACCGGGCCAGACTATCAGGAGATTTATGTCGCTGCACGGGCTCTCTCCGACGCCATCGAGACCCGTTCGGAGCTGTTGTCACAGCCAGATCTCTCCTATGATCCCACACAGCCGCAGCTTTCGGTCCAGATCGACCGGCGGCGGGCAGCCGATCTCAACGTCCCGCTCGATCAGGTTGCGCTGACCCTGCGCACGATGGTGGACGGGGAAAATGTGGTCGATCTCAATGTGTCCGACCGCGCCATTCCGATCATTCTGGAATCGCGTACGGCCTCCATTGAATCCCCGTCGGACCTGCGCAACCTCTTTGTACGCTCCAGCGCAGGTGACCTCGTGCCGCTGTCGGGGCTGACCAACATTGTCGAGGAAGGCGTCGCAGCCGAACTGGATCGCGTGGAGCAGCGCCGCGCCATCGAGATGGAGGTCGATATCGGTTCCGGCGTGACGCTTCCCGAAGCGATTGCCGAGTTTGAGCGGCTTGCCGATGAGGTTCTTCCCCGGGGAATCGGCGTTCTGTTCGATGGCGAGGCCGAGACGCTGAGCGAATCCAATCGCGACCTGATGATCACCTATGCCTTTGCCTTCGCAATCGTGCTCCTGGTTCTGATTGCCCAGTTCGAAAGTCTGACGAGCCCTATTGTCGTGATGCTGAGCGTGCCCTTCGCGCTCGCCGCGGCGATCTATGCGCTGGTGCTTTCGGGGGTGTCGCTCAATCTTTATTCCCAGATCGGCCTGGTCCTGCTCATTGGCCTGATGGCCAAGAATGGCATCCTGCTTGTGGAATTCGCCGACCAGCTGCGCAGCGAGGGCCACAAGGTCCGGGAGGCGGTCTATGAGGCGGCAATGATCCGGCTGCGTCCGATCTCCATGACCGTGATCTCGACAGTCCTCGGCGCATTACCACTAGTCCTGTCCGACGGCGCCGGCGCGGAGGCGCGCCAGTCGATCGGCTGGGTGGTGTTCGGCGGGCTGGGTCTGTCCGCGATTTTCACCCTTTTTCTCACTCCGGTGCTCTATCTTGCCATAGCACGTTTCGGCGCGCCGCGATCGGTGGAAACCAACGCCCTGGCCGAGGAGCTCGAACTGGCATCGAAACGCGGCATGCTCGAGAAAGAACCAGCGGAATGAAGACCCGATATTTCTTGCCGGCGGGGCTTCTGGTGGTTTCGGGATGTGTGTCGGGTCCGGATCCTGTCGCCCCTGACCCCGAGGCGCCGGCAAGCTTTGAAAACACCATCGCCCTGCCGGAAAGGCCCATCCGCGAGGACTGGTATCTGGCCTTCGACGACCCGGTGCTTGCGGAACTCGCAGAGGCCGCGCTCGCCAACAATCTCGACCTCAGCGCCGCCATGGAAAATCTCGAGGTCGCCCGGGCCAACGCCCGCGCCGCCGGGGCCGACCTCTTCCCCACGCTCGATGCCTTCGTCGACAACCAGATCAGCGGTACGCTGAGCGGCGGCGCAGACGCCAACACCACAGCGTCAGGCGGCCTGTCGGCTGGGTTCGACCCTGACATTGCCGGGCGCAACCAGCGTCGGCTGCAAGCCGCCGAGGCGCGGGTGCAGGCCGCAGCACTTTCAACAGCCGACCTGCGGCGCCTGATCATTGAAGCGGTCGCGCTGGAATATATCTCGCTGCGCCGGGCCGGGGCGCGGCTGGCCCTGCTTGATCAGACACTTGAACTCCAGGCGCGGACGCTCGAAATCGTGTCTGCGCGCTTCGATGCCGGCCTGTCGCCTGCGCTGGATGTGGATCGGGCGGCTGCAGACCTTGCACGCTCGCGTGCCCAGAGGGGGCTTCTGGAAGCAGACCGCAAGGCAGCGGCATATTCGCTGCGTGTGCTGACGGGCGCCTCGCCGCGCTCGGACCTGTTCGGTGCCGCCACGGATGACCGGATACCGGGCTTTCGGGGCGCCCCGGAACTCGGCGTGCCGGCGGACCTCCTGCGCAACCGGCCCGATGTCGGCCAGGCCGAGGCATTGCTTATTGTCGAGATCGCGCTGGTCGGCGTGGAAGTGGCCGACCTTTACCCCTCGCTCCGCCTGCCCGGCACGCTCACAGGCCGCGCCGGCAGCGGATCTGATCAGGTATCCTTCAGCATCGGGGCGTTGCTTGACATTCCCCTGTTCGATTTCGGCCGCCGCGAAGCCGAGATCGACGCCCAGGAGGCCCGCGCCCGCGCCGCGCTCGACAATTACAGGGCGACCCTGCTCAAGGCCCAGCAGGAGGTCGAGACCGCACTGGTCGAAGTGGCCGCGTTCCGGCAACAGCGCCGGGAACTCGAAGAAGCGGCGGCGCGCAGCCAGTCGGCCTACGACCAGCTCGATGCGCTATATCGCGAAGGCCTTGCCGGTTTCATCGACGTGCTCGACGCCCAGCGCACACTGATCCAGATCCGTCAGCAGCTGGTGGAAACCGACGCTGCCCTGGCAAGCGCCCTGACCCGGCTGAGCGCGGCGCTGGGAGGCGTGACGACATAGGGCCAGCGAAGGCGCGGCGTCGAGTGAAGTCAGAATTTCTGCCTCCTCACTTTCCTGATTATCCATAACCGCATTCGAGCCTTCAAACCCGGGCGCTTGGATGGTGGTTCAGCCCTGTTGTTTCGACAAAGCCCATGCCAATATAAACGTTGGCGACATGGAATTCGCAGTTCGCCGGGTTGATGACGAGGCGCACGATATGGCTCTTGATTTCGAACGCCCAGCCGGATTTGATCACTCGCCGGGACGGGACATGGCGACAGCTAAGAGCGCTCGTGCGAAGCTCTTTCGATATCGTCCGGTCAGAGTCGCCCTGTCCATGCGTCCTGCCATTATTTTCTTGCTCATGTCAGGAGCAGCATGTGGCCAGTCCACGCAGTCCTCTGGTCCGCCATCGCCTCAATGCCGTCTGGAGCCAGCCGCGTATGGCCATTTTGTCAGACTGCCAGATGGACAGTTCAGGAAAGGCAACGGGCCAGTATATGCTGAGGAAAACCCGACGCTGACAGTTCATGTAGAAGGCTTTGAGATCCAGGCGCATGAAGTGACCAATCGCCAATTTGCCGCTTTTGTGAAAGCGACAGGCTATGTCACGGATGCCGAGCGCAGTGCGCAGGCAGGTCGCGCGGACGCCGGATCGGCCGTGTTCCGCCATCCCGGCGCAGGCGTGACGGCGCAAAACCCGTGGTCGCTTGTTGCAGGTGCAACCTGGCAGGCCCCGGCTGGGCCTCACAGCGACATACGTGGCAGGGACAACTATCCGGTCGTTCACGTTTCGCACGCAGATGCAAGCGCCTATGCCGAATGGGCGGGCGGTCGTCTGCCCTCTGAAATCGAGTGGGAATATGCTGCCAGCCTGGGTTTGCCAGACCCGACAAACCAGGAATCGGCTGCTTATCGTCATGATGGAAAGCCCCTGGCCAATACTTGGCAGGGACCTTTTCCGGTGGCCGACACTCAGGACGACGGCTTTGGCGGACTGGCGCCGGCAGGATGCTACGCGCCGTCCCGGGCCGGGCTTTACGACATGATTGGCAATGCCTGGGAATGGACCGACACTCCCTTCGCGCCCGGACAACACACGATCAAGGGCGGTTCCTATCTCTGCGCAGAGAATTTCTGTCGGCGCTACCGCCCGGCCGCTCGCCAGCCACAGGACAGCGATTTCTCGTCAAACCATATCGGTTTTCGAATTGTGCGCGACGTCGCTCCGTCTGGTTGACCCTGTTAGAGGATGCAACACGAAGTAGACCGTCTTTCCAGCAACTGAGCGCTTTAGCGTGTGTCGGCGACAGCTTGCTCAAGGAGAACGGCCCTGCCCGGGCCTTGTTTCACGAGCGAAAGCGTGTCGCGCAGACGGCCTTCGGTGTCGCGCAGTTCGTAGCGGATCGTGTCACCGGAGACATCGAACAGACCATAATGATATCCGCGATAGGTCGTGGCGCTGTAGCCTTGGCGGGTCGGGGTGAAGTCCTCGAGATTGCCGCCCCCGCCGCCTGCGCCGATATAGACGACACCGTCCAGCACATCGACCATCCCTTCGCGCATCGGATGGGAGCGCTCATAGATGTGCATATGGCCGTAGAGCACGAGATCGACCTCGTAACGGTCGTAGAGGTCCATGAAATCATTGCGCACGCGCGCATCGCCGATCTCGCGGCCCGCTTCGCGCCAGCTGTCGCCATAATCATTCTCGTCGGAGGTGTAGACAGGATGGTGGTGGACGGCGATCTTCCATTTCGCGTCCGAGGCCATGAGAGCAGCTGCCAGCCATTCGCTCTGGCGGGCCCGGAAGCCGGGCTCGTCCCGTTCCCTGTCCCCGAGATTGCTGTCGAGGACGAAGAACTCGACGTCGCCATAGCGCCAGGAATAGAAATTCTCCTCGCCGGGCAGTCTGTGGTAGTGGCGGTACCAGTAGAGGTCAGCCTCGCCATTTCCGGGCGCAGCAATCATAGGCACCCGCGCCACCAGCGGTCCCATGCCGGTGAAGAATTCATGGGTCCACTCGAAACGCCGGTCCTGGAACCCGCCATCGGTCAGGTCTCCCAGAAGCACGCCGAAATGAGGCCTCGCGTCCCAGACGCCGCGGGCCACGGCATTGTTGACAAAGGGCCGGGCCTCGGTGTCGCCGATAATGGCGAAGCGGAAGGGCCGTCCGGGCTTCACGGCGGTCTGGAAGGTGAGCAGGCCGGAGGAAATCTCCTCGCCCGAGGGCGCTATGGCAATCACCTCATAGAAATAGGCGGTATCTGGCGAAAGTCCGGTCAGGTCCAAGGCATGCAGGCGCGCTTCGCCCGCACGCAGTGTGGCCATCGCCTCGGAGTCCGTGCCGTAGCGCACTGTCAGCTCAGCGTCGCGATCGGTCTCGACGACCAGCGAGATGGAGCTCTCGGTCGGCGCGTTCAGATACGGCCCGGCGGTGAAATGAAACAGTCCCGGATGGACGATACCTTCATCGACATCCGCCGTTCGCGCTTCAAACATTGCCTCGATGGCCGCTGCCGAGAGCGCCCGGTCATAAATCCGTGCGCCCTGCACCAGATTCTCGAACGCCATATAGGGCTCGGCCTGCGTGAAGCTGATCAGGTCGAAGCGCGCATCGGCCGGCAGCTGCGGCCAGTCCTCGGGCGCCTCTGCCCCGACCAGCCGGCCATTGTGGTAGAGCCGCAGCATCTCGCCGTCCCATGCGCCGACAAGCTGGATCCAGCGGCTCTTATAGGCTTTCAGGTCAGCTTCGCGCACGTCGAGCGTGATAGTCGCGCCGCCTTCGGTGAGGGCACCGAAGACCAGCGACTTGCCGTGAAAGCCAAGCGCCCAGTGTCCCTCGCGTTTGCCGGGCCCGGAGAACGCGCCGGCCAGCGCGCCGACATCACTGTTCACATGCTCCAGCAGCCAGAGCTCGACCGTGAAGGCATCGGCAGGGATGTCACTGCCGGCCAGCAGGTCGCCATATCGTCCAGTCTCCTCAGCGCCGAGCAAGCGCTGAGCGACCGGCTCGCCCTGCAGGACGATCCGTGCAGGCCGGGGATTGGGATGGCGCGGCGGGCTCTGGGCAGCATTTCCGGGCAGGGCATAGTCGGGCTGAAAGAACCATTCAGCGATCAGCCCGTCATGGCTGTGCTTATCCGCGGCGGGATGGGCCCGGGCGAGCAACAGGCCGGTCAGGCATAGTGCGATTAGGAGGCTGGCAAGCAGGCGCATGGCGGGTGCCTTTCGCGGGAGTTAACAAGGTGTCGCCGTCCCAGCAGGTGGGACGGCGACGAAGGCTTCTTCAGGTTACGAGGGGGTTCCCGTCAGAAGCGGTAATCGATGCCGAGATAGAAGGTGCGTCCGTTCTCGACATAGTCTTTCTGGAAGCTGTCACCGTTCTCGCCGCGGATGGCCCAGTAATTGTGGCCATCGAGGATGTTCTGCACCTCGCCGCGCACCGTCACGCCATTGCCCAGCGTGTAGCGCACCTGCGCATCGAGGCGGTCCCAGTCATGGATCCACTTGTTGACGCCATAATCGCGCAGGTCTTCGATGAAGCGGTCAGTATACTGGTAGGACAGCCGACCCTCGAAGCCATACTTCTCGTAGAAGATCTGTCCGTTGAACTGTGTCTCGGGCGCGTTGATGAAATCCGTCTCAGAGCGCCAGTCGTCGCCAGGCTCGGCTTCCGAGCGCTGCAACGTGACATTGCCGGAGAAACCGAAGCCATCAAACGGTGCCGGCAGAGCCGTCAGCTGCTGGGTCAGGCCGAACTCGACACCGTAGATATAGGCGTCGCCACCATTCTTGATCGCTTCGAAGCTGACCGATTCGCCTTCGAAAACGGTGGGCACATCGCCTTCATTGGCGAAGTCGGAGAAGATGAAGTTGGTGATGTCCTTGTAGAAGAAATTCACCGAGGCGAGGCCGCCATTGGGCGAATAATACTCCGCGCCGAGGTCGAAATTCACCGCTTCGGCGGGCTCCAGCCCCGGATTGCCACGCTCGAGCGAGATCGAGTCCTCGACAAAGGACAGGATATTGCCATCTGCATCAACAATCACATCGGCTTCGACATTCTCTTCCGCCGAGATGTCGTCATAGGAGGGCCGGGCGATCGAGCTCCAGATCGCGCCGCGATAGACGAGCCGGTCAGACTGGCGGTAGTTGAAATGGACGCTGGGCAGGACGTTTGTGTAGGACGCGCTGTCGGAGCCCGGCTCGACAAATTCGATATCGCCGAATTCCGTACCGTCGGCGAGTTCGGCTTCGAATTCAGTGAAGCTGTTATACTCATTGTCGACCTGGGTGTCCTCGACGCGAACGCCGCCGATCACTTCCAGCTTGCCCCATTGCGCCGCAGCCATGGCATAGGCGGCCGTGATCGCCTCTTCTGACACCGTATCGGACCCGATTTCCTCGGAGAAGCCTGAGCAGTCCTCGAAGAAGACCGGGTCGCATTCGCGGATCGCGGCCAGGGCGGCATTCCGGTCGAAGACGAAGCCGAAATCGTCATTGCCGGAATACTGACCCGACAGGAAATCGCCATAGGTTTCCGAGGCGACGATCTGCGGCACATCGGCGAGCGTGATGTCCTGCTCGTCGCCGTCAAACAGTTCGTCCTCGTTGGTCTCATGCGTCTTCTTGCGATATTTCGCGCCGAAGCTGACATAGGTAAGCGGTCCGAAATCGGAGAAATCGCGGCGGATATTGGCCTGCAGCAGGATGTTCTCGTCGGTATGGTTCTCCACATCGCCGCCGGCGCCGTCAAACGTGTAGGAAGCCGGGTCGAAATAGGCCGCGCGCTGGGCCGGGGTGAGCTGCCATTGCGGGTATTGCGGCTCCGGGAAGGCAAAGGTCACGCCGGCGCCGGGGTAGGGATTGTTGTTGTCGCGCGGATCAGCAATGCCGGTGAAGGGCGGGTTTCTCTGCGCGCCCGTGTCGTCGAAATCGAAGTCATAATCATAGGGACGTTCGAATTCGCCATAGGAGTAGGCCACGTCCCAGTCGAGCGTCCAGTCATCGCGGAAATGCTCACCGCCCGTGTTCAGCGAGTAGAGCGTCTCGGTCTCTTCCTTGAAGTCCGCGCCGCGCTGGAAAATGATCCGACCGGGGTCCCAGATGCCGGACTGTCCACCCAGCGTATAGAAGCCGTCATCATCGACGACCGGTTCGTCCTTGTCGAAATCGGTGATGATGCCGTCGCCATCGGTGTCAATGATCTGCGCGGGCGTGTAGCTGTAAATATTGCCGAGCGCCGGGTCGTAGCCGATGATCGATTCCGAGGGCTGCGCCAATGTCGTATCGCCCGGGTCGACCTGGTTGAGTATCGAGACCTCGTCATCATTCTGCACATCGATATAGTGATGATCTTCGCGGTCGGTGAATTGGGAGAATTGGCCACGCAGATAGATTTGAGAGCCATCATTGAATTTGTAGTCGAGCGTGAAATTGCCGCCGAAGCGCTCAAGATCATTCTCGAACAGATCAAGGCCAAGGCCCTGCATCTGGAAGGAGGCCGGATCGACAGTCGTATCCTCGTCACTTGCCGGACGATTAAAGGGCAGCCAGTCGCCTTCATTCTCCGATTCCTGGCCGATCGAGTTCTTTTCCTCGTAATAGGCTGTGACATAGAGGCCGACCTTGTCGTCCACGAGGAAGTCGCTGAACGAGCCGGAAAGGTCATAGCCGCCATCCTCCGCGCGGTCGTTATAGGTCCCGGTCAGCGACAGGCTGGCCGAGCGGCCGTCGAAGTCGAAGGCGCTGGGCGTGCGGAAATCGACAGACCCGCCGATCGCGTCGCCATCCATGTCCGGGGTCAGGGTCTTGGAGACCTTGACCGAGGACAGGCCATCAGCAGGAAGCTGGGCGAGATTGATGGCACGGTTGTTCTGGTCGGAGGTGGCGATGCGCACGCCGTTGAGCGAATAGGCATTCAGGCGCGAGTCGAGGCCGCGAATGGTGACGAAGGCGCCTTCGCCGGTCTGCTGGTCGCGCACCAAAGTGATACCCGGCAAACGTGAGACGCTTTCGGCGACATTATTGTCGGGGAATTTCCCGATCATGTCAGCCGAAACGATGTTCGTGATCGTGTCTTCCGTGCGCTGCTCATTAAGCGCCTTGTTGAGGCCGAGCGCCGTACCACGCACCACGACAGTGTCGAGCGTCATCGCACCCTGCTGGCCCAGCCGGATATCAGCATTGACGACTCCGGTTTCGCTGACGGTGACTTCCTGGCGGCCCGTCTGGTAGCCGAGATACTGCACCTCGATCGTGTAAGTTCCCGCCGCGAGATCGCCGATGCGGAACTGCCCGCTCGTGCCGCTGGCGGCTTCCTGCCCTGTTTCGACCACGCGAACCAGAGCGCCCGGCAGTGCGTTGCCGTCGGCCGCGCCTGATACCCGCCCGGTGAGGACGCCCGCATCGGCGGTCTCGACTATGGCGGCCACCGAAACGGCCGTCAGGAGTGTGTGTTTGAGATAAGCCATGGATCTCCCCTCACTTGGCTGGAACTTCTGGTCTGGACCAGTGAGGGATTTTCGTGACAACCGTGTGACGCTTTCGAAAAGCTTTTTTTAAGCGATGCCCGGGAACGCTAAATCGCGGCGCAAACGAGTCGCCGGATCATCGGGAAATAAGTTTCGAGGGCGGGCGGCACACTGTCAGTCTGCTTGCCTTCCTCATCGCAGCGACGCAACAGGACGGCATCGGCATGAAACGGATCGGCCTCAAAAGCCGCGCACTCGTCACGCGTCATCAGCCCACCCTGGAGACTGAGGCTGAGCTTCGACGCATCACTCAGCCTCTCAAGATAACCCGGCTCCACGCTGCAAATATATCGCTTGGCCTCCACATGCAGGCCGACCGGGCGAGAAACCGTGTCCGGAAAAAATTTCTGAAGATATTTTTCGCCAATGATTTCATGGCGCATATCGACGCCCTGTTCGGCAATGTCCTCACCACGGGCATGCATCAGGTGTCCAATATCGTGCAGCAGGCAGGCGATTATTACCGCATCTGTTGCCCCGCGCCGGCGGGCCGCCTGGGCACATTGCAGCGCATGCTCACGCTCGGACACCTCTTCACCATACATACGGTCGCCGCGCGCTTCGAACCAGGCAGCAATCTCGCCGATCGCACGATCAGCCTTAGGGACAATGTCAGGGCCTTCTTCATTCAGCGGTCGCAAGGTCGTAGTCTTCCTTCTGGAGCATTTCCGATTGATCATTGATCGCCGGGATTATACTGGTTCATACCAATTGTCGAGGAAAGCCCATGACACAGGCGCGAAGACCCGCTCCGGATTGTGAGTTGGCCATTGTCGGTAGCGGAATTGTCGGACTGGCGAGCGCCATCCTTGCCGCGCGTTCCGGCGCCCATGTGATCCTTCTGGAAGCCGATGCGGCGGCGCAGGGTGCATCGGTTCGGAATTTCGGTCTGATCACCATCAGCGGGCAGGCGCGCGGCGCGGTTTGGCAGCTCAGCGGACGCAGCCGCGATCTCTGGCAAATAATCGCATCGGACGCCGGACTGCCGGTCCTTCAACGCGGGATGATCATCTCAGCGCAGAGCGCGGAAGCCGCTGTGCTTATGGAGGCCTTTCTGCGCACCGAGATGGGCAGTGACTGCACCGCGCTGACTCCACGCGAAGCGGTCGGGAAACTGCCAGCCCTGCGCGCAGACCAGACAAAGGCCGCTGTCTGGAGCCCTCGTGAACTGCGTGTCGATCCGCGCACGGCTCTGCCGGCCCTGACGCGATATGCGCGCTATCTTGGCGTAGATGTCCGGTTTCAGGCCCCGGTGGCCCGGGTCTCGACAGGCGAGATCGGCTTGTGCTCGGGCGAAACATTGCGCGCGCAGCAAATCCTCGTCTGCGCCGGTGCACAGAGCGGCCGACTGGCCCCGCCCGCCCTTGCCCGCGCGCTGCCCGGCTGCACCAAGCTGCACATGCTCCGCCTTAGACCCCGCGCAAGTGCCGGCGCGCTGGACGCCCCGGCCATCAGCGACCTGACCCTCGCCCGGTATCCGGGCTTTGCCGATCTGCCGGAAGCGAACGCGCTAAAGACGCGGCTGTCTGAAACGGATGGCGAAATGCTGGCTGACGGCATTCACGTCATCGCAGTACGAAATCATGATGGCACACTGACGATCGGTGACAGCCACCATGATTGCGAAGGCGACAGCGCCGACCCGTTCCAGCCAGCCGATGTGGATACAAGAATTCTTGAGGCGGCTAACCGCTTCCTCGATCTGGACGGCGCCGAAGTGGTTGAGCGCTGGACAGGCGCCTATCCAAAGGCCGAAGGCAGCGACTGGCTGATCGAGGAAAGTGAACCTGACGTCTGGTTTGCTGCCGTTCTCGGGGGTAAAGGCATGACACTGAGTTTTGGCTTCGCTGAAAAGGTGCTGAACCAGATCGGACTGCTGCAAGGCGCCTCAAGATGATTCCCGAAGCGATCATATTCGACTGGGCCGGCACGCTCATTGATCCGGGTTGCAATGCGCCTGTGAAGGCATTTCACGCAGTGTTCGACGAGATTGGCATTGCCGTCAGTGAGGCGCTGATCCGACGTGACATGGGACTCGGCAAGCGCAGCCATATAGAACGTCTCCTGGCTGAGCCCGACGTCGCGCGGCGCTTCGAAGCTGCAAATGGCAGGGCTGCTACGACCGACGATGCAGACCGGCTTTACCAGGCCGTGACTGATGCGATGGCCGCATTGGCGCCGCATTTCTGCGAGCCTGTGCCCGGCGCAGCGGCGTTGCTGCTGGAGCTCAGGGAAAATGGGGTGCAGATCGGTTCGACCACAGGTTATCCCCGCCGCGTCATGGACAAGATCGTCCCGCTTGCCGCCGCAGGTGGAATTGCACCGGATGTCATTGTGTGCGCCGAAGAGGTGGCTGATCCACGCCCCGGCCCGGATCAGATCTTCGCCTGCCTGGCCGCACTCGGCGTCGGTCCGACAAACAGGGTGGTGAAAGTCGACGATTCCGTTTCGGGACTGATTGCGGGCCGGACAGCCGGGTGCGTAACAATCGCTGTCACCGCCTCCGGCAACCCTCTTGATGAACAGGCTGTAAGACAATGGGCAGATGGCGCCTGCAACAGTGTAGCCGAACTTGGGCCCTGTCTGTCTTCACTCTGAAACCGCAGCCCAAATATATACAAATCTTTCGACTTGTCGCCGAATTTGACTAATCCTGTCTTCTGGGAATCATTCGGAGGAAGGCGGAATTGAGTGAAGCTGGTCATGTTCTGGAAACCATTCTGCGTGGCATGGAGCGCGTGCCGGTTCCAAAGGTCGGCCGCAGCTATATAGAGGTGCGTAATCTGATCGCCGATCTCATCGAGACTGGCGAATTGAAGGCCGGCACGCGCCTGCCCGCCGAACGGACCTTGCACGATCTCTTCGGTGTTGCCCGCGGGACTTTGCGCGACGCGCTCACCCTGCTGGAAGCTGAAGGCACGCTCCACCGGCTGGACCGGCGTGGCTGGTTCGTTTCGCCACCCCGCATCCGATATGACCCCACGACGCTGGAGGGATTTCACACCTTTGTATCGGCCCAGGGCCGCAAGCCGAGCACGCACACACTTTCCAAACGCCTTGTGCCAGTGAACGCCGAAGCCGCCAGCGTCTTTGGTCTGGACCGGAATGACCCGATCTTCCTGGTCCTCAGGCGGCGCTGTATCGATGGCCGTCCGGTCCTGCTGGAGCATATCTATGTCGATCCGCAGCGCTTTCCCGGGCTTATAGATCATGACCTGGACGGGTCACTCAGCGCGCTCCTGCGGGGCACCTACGGGATCCAGACAAGCCAGGCCCAGGTCACCATGTATCCGTCTATCCTGGCCGGGCCGGTGGCCAGCGAACTCAATGTCTCGCAGGGCACGCCATCGCTCTACATCTCGCGGATCTGTCGCTGCGATGAGGGCTATGTCACCGAATACAACCAGAATTTCTGGCATTACAACGCGCTGAAACTTGTCATGAATGTCCGCGACCGCGCGCGTTAAGGCCTGTGGGCGAGTGTGACATCAACAGGTCTTGCGCTGCCATCGTCGCTGAAGCGTTCAAAGCGCAGTTCCAGGACCACACCGGAATGGTCCTCGAAATATCCGACCTCGATGGGATGGGAACCGGCTTCCAGGGCGATGAAACCGGAGCGGACACGCGGACTGTGCGAGCCGTCATTGTCCACAACACGCTGTCCGGCAATATCCACCACCGAGCCATCATCGGAGCGCGTGGAGACCCGGTAAAGCCCGGTCTCCGGCACGGTGACGAAGCCGGTGAACCGGATAGCATAGTGATCATCGCGCCGCTCGATCGTCTTCACATCGAGGTCTTCGCTGATCCCGCGTGCCAGCGGCTCGCCCAGCGCGGTAAAATCCGGCACGGCCATGAATTCCCCTTCCCAATAGCCCCACGACAATCCCGGCTGAGTGGTGCCCGCATTCACGGATGCGACCGGCCTCGCCCTTGTATAAGTGCGCGAGAAATCTTTCGAGCGCCGGTAACCTTCCGGTGCAAAATAGGCTGCCGTGATGGTGGTTGTGTCGCTCAGCGCAATCGGGCCGCGATAGAGCGGCGAGCGCGCCGTGGGCAGCGTGCCGTCGCGCGTGTACCGGATTTCGAGTTCAGGGTGGTGCAAGACCAATTCGACACTGTGGCGAGCATGGAAGAGCTCGCGCTCGGTCATGTCGAGGTCGAGGTCGAGTTCGGCGAAATTCACCCGGTAGATCGATTCCGTTTCACCTGTTTCGGTATCGAACACACGGTAGAGGAGATGGGCGAGGTTTTCCGCGTCATCCTCCCACTGGATATCGACCAGCGCCATGGAATTGCGCCCGGAGTTCACGGCGGAGACCCGCCAGGGATTGAGTTCCGGTGCCTCGATCTGATTCACGCCTGCAAACTGCAGTTCGATGGCGTCGAAATCCATGAGGCCACGCCGACGCGCCACCTCGGCATAATGCTGGTCGCCCGTGATCAGCACGACATGCTCCCGGCCAGACCGTCGCACCATGCCGAACAGGCGCTCGGAGGCACCTGGATAATTGTCCCAGGTTTCCGATCCGGCTTCCTTTGGCAGAAGCACCTGCGTGCCCGAGACGATCAGGGTCAGATCAGCGTCCACCGCAAGCTGCTCCGCCAGCCAGGCCCACTGCGCCTCGCCCAGAATGTCCCCGCCCGTATCGGGCACATCCCGGTTCCAGCGCACGTCCAGCAAGATGACATGAAGGCGCTTGCCCTCGGTCTCGATCAGCCGGGCATGATAGATGCCATTCTTCGGCTCGGCGGGCACGCCGGCCTCGCCCCAGAATTCGGTGAAGGCGCGCTGGCCATCGTCTTTCAGGCGGTAGGTGCGATCCTCATCATTGTCGCCATAATCATGGTCATCCCAGGTCGCGAGATGGATGCCCTGCGCGCGAAGTGCGGCAAAGCCCGGCTGGGCGGAAAGATCGCGATAGCCCTGATAGATCGCCTCGGGCTCGTCCTGTGTGTCGATATAGACATTGTCGCCGACCCAGAGGGAGATATCCGGAGCGGAGGCCGCATAGGACTGCAGCGCTGGCGCGGGTTCTTCCTGATCAATGCAGCCCAGAAGGGCGATGCGCGTCTGGCCCGGTCCGGGGGCTTCCGCGGCAAAGATGGGAGGCGTCGGCGCAAGGGGGGCAGGTTCTGTCGGCGTGGCGCAGGCACACACGAGAAAAACGGGCAGAATGAGACAGGCAAGGCGCATGGCGAAGGGCTCCCGGGGATGCTGGTTCAGGCGGAGGCGGCGGCAGGCCGGGCGATCTCGTCCGGCTCCGCGGTCGCAGGCGCGGTGTCGCTGAGGTGTCCGCGCCGGAAGTAGAGGAAGGAGGCTATCGTGGTGACCGCCACAATCGCGGCGCCAATATAGCAAAGCCCGATGAAGAAGCCCAACCAGTCCAGATCGGGCGTGCCGAAATTCTTGTAGAGCATGAGCCCGACGCTGCCCGCATAACCAGTGGCATCGGCGAGATACATGAAGAAGGCCGCATTGCCCGGTGTCCTCAGGGCTGCCGTCATCCGGTCAACGAGGATGCAGTTGTAAGGCACATAGCCCATGTAAACGCCCGCGCCGACCGCGATCATCCAGCCCACGGGCCCGATGGCACCTGTCTGGAACCCCAGCGTCGCCAGCGCCACGATGGCCGCCCCGGCGAAGATGATCCAGTGATGGGTGAGCACGGCATTGCGGTTCGACTTGATGACAATGGTCGAGGCCATGAAGGCGAGCACGACCGCCGCCACTGGTATCTCAGACAGCGCGAAAATGGATGGCGTGTCCGCATATCCCACCGCCCCCCAGATCTCGACGGCGAAATTGTCCCTGAAATCGCGCAGCGCCGTGAGCACGACATAGGCGAGGATCAGCATGGTCAGCCCGAAGGCATTATTCCAGAAGAACGCCTTGCGCTGCGCGCCATACATCGGCACGCGGGGCTTGCGTGCGGCCTGGTCGGCGGCATTGGGCGGCGGTGTGAGCGACAGGAAATAGACCGACACCGCAAGGATCGGCATGAAGACTAGCCCTGTCAGGGCGGGCATCCAGACATCGGGCACATCATGATCGACGATCAGCCAGCGGCCCACCGATTTCACAATGCCGGAGGAGACGATGAAGCTGGCGCAAAGGCCCGCGCCGATGATTTCGCTGATCCGGCGGCCTTCCATATAGCCGAAAACGAGCCCCCAGATCATGCCAAGCGGCAGCCCGTTCATGAAGATGGCGAGGAGCTTCCAGTTGGCAGGCAGCACCGCAAACAGCACCAGTGCGATCCATGCCGTGGCGATGAAAGAGAGGATCATCACGGCCCGCCGGTTCGGTGCGGCTTCGGAGACCACCTTTACGCCGATCAGCTTGGACAGCGCGTAGCCGAGCACCTGCGCGATGACGATCGCGATCTTGAAATCGATCGCAAAGCCCCAGCCCTCAATGCCCTCATAGGTCGCCACGGCGAACGGCTTGCGGAAGGCATACATGCAGAAATAGGTCGAGAAGGCTGCCGTCAGCGCAAATGTGCCCAGCCAGAACGGACCGGCGCGTTCAACGGCGCGCGTGATGGATTGCATGGCCGCTTGTCTCCCCTCGCAACTGGGGCCTGCTTAATCGAGACGACTGGTCTAGTCCAGTTAGGCTGGCCTGTGTCACCAACTCTTCATAAAATCAGTCAGTGGCGCAGGAACAGCCCCGCCATTCGGATATCGCGATCATTCGCTCACGCTGTACGACCCTCGCAACGTAACATCTCCGGTGGCGCGCTCGATACGGGCTTCGCCAGCTCCGACACGTATATTGGCTCGTTCACCCGCAAAAAGCGGCGCAAGCCCCCGATAACTGAAACGGAAACGGAGATCGCCCAGCCGTCTTGAAACAGCATTCATCAGCAAGGTCGCCTGCAAGGGCCCATGCACGACAAGATCGCGATAGGCTTCGACCTCGCGCGCATAGGGCAGGTCATAATGGATGCGATGTGTGTTGAAGGTCAGCGCAGAATAGCGAAACAGAAGTCGGCTGTCGGCCATGAAATCGCCTTTGCCGGTATCAGGGGGGCCGCCGCCTCTCGCTGCGTCACTTCGAGGGGCTGGTTCGCGATACACAAGGGTCTGCTCCTCACGGATGCACAGCTCGCCCGCGCGCGACACCCGGTGGTCAAGAACGACAAACAGGAGCGGCCCGGAACGGCCCGTCTTCAGTTCGATGGACCGGATCTGTGAGCGGCGCTCGACGCTGTCTCCCGGATTTAACGCCCGCAGCGTGGTGACCTCCCCGCCCGCCCACATCCGCGCCGGCAGTGGCATTTCCGGCAGCAGGCTGTCAGAGGCCGGATGCCCGTCCGCGCGCAATTCACCCATGGGCGTGAGCGGTGCAAACAGGGTCCAGTGGAAACCCGGCGGCACGGGCGCGATCTCCGCACCGGCGAGATATGGCTCCAGCGTCCCGCGAAACTGCGTCAGCGCGTCTGCGCGGACCGTATCCTCGCGCACTTCCTGGCGGCCGACAAAATCGCGCAAGGCGTCAAGATCGACCGGGCTCATCAGGTGTCTCCCACAAGCTCAAGCATTGCCCTTGCCCGTGCCAGCACCGGCGCGTCGATCATCTCGCCGTCAAGAGCCATGGCCGCGCCATCCGCTGCGCTGGCCACCACCCGCCTTGCCCAGTCGATTTCCGACGCAGCGGGCGCAAAACCGGCGCGCGCAGGCGCGACCTGGCGAGGATGGATCAGCAGCTTGCCGCCGAAGCCGAGCGAGAAGGCATAGGCGCTATCCTCGCGCACAAGGCCCGGATCTTCGGTCTTCGCCGTAATCCCGTCCAGCGGCGCCGGCTGGCCGGCAAGGCGCGCGGCGATAACCAGTCGGGAACGTGCAAGCAAGAAAGCCTCGCGCACCGGCTGGCAGCCAAGATCAAGGGCAAAATCGACCGAGCCGAAGGCGACGCGGTCACTGGCCGCGGCAATCTCCTCGGCCCGGTGGACACCATGCGCAGTTTCCACAAGAGCGATCAGCGCCTGGTCTGCGCGCAGTTGCCTGCGGACGGCTTGCAACTGCTGGCCGCTTGTCGATTTGGGCAGCATCACGCCTTCGACGGGAAGTCTGGCGGCGGCGGCGATGTCGGCGTCATGCCATGGCGTGCCCGTCGCGTTTACCCTCAGCCAGAGTCGCCCCCCTTCAAGGCCAGGTAGCCTGTCGGCCAGCCCGCTGCGCGCAGGCGCCTTGTTACCCGGTGCCACCGCATCTTCAAGGTCAATGATCACCGTGTCACTGCCCGAGGCGACAGCTTTGGCAAACCGGCCTGTCCGGTCGCCCGGCACGAAGAGCGGAAAGGAAATGGCGGGCAAAGCCTCCATCATGGCCACTAGAAGGAGCGCGGCAGGCCGAGCACATGCTCGGCGACATAGGACAGGATGAGATTGGTCGAAATCGGGGCCACCTGGTAGAGCCGGGTCTCGCGGAACTTGCGTTCGACATCATATTCGGCCGCAAAGCCAAAGCCCCCATGCGCCTGCACGCACTCATTGGCCGCCTGCCAGCTCGCATCAGCGGCCAGCAGTTTGGCCATGTTCGCCTGCGCGCCGCACTCTTCCTCATTGTCATAGCGCCGGCACGCCTCGAACCGCATGAGATTTGCCGCTTCGATGTTCACGAAGGCCCGCGCGATAGGGAATTGCACGCCCTGATTCTGCCCGATCGGGCGGTCGAAGACGATACGGTCGCTGGCATAATTCACCGCCTTGTCGATGAACCAATAGCCATCGCCAATGCATTCGGCCGCGATCAGCGTGCGCTCGGCATTCAGCCCGTCAAGAATGTAGCGGAACCCCCTGCCCTCTTCGCCGATAAGATTCTCCTCGGGGATTTCGAGATTGTCGAAAAAGACCTCATTCGTCTCATGGCCGACCATGTTGGATATCGGCCGGATGTCCATTCCCTTTCCCAGAGCTTCGCGAAGATCGACGATAAAGACTGACAGCCCCTGCGACTTGCGCTCCACTTCAGCGAGCGGCGTGGTGCGCGCCAGCAGGATCATCAGGTCGGAATGCTGGATACGGCTGATCCAGACCTTCTGGCCATTGACGACATAGCGCTCGCCCTGCTTCACGGCGGTCGTCTTGAGCTTGGTTGTGTCGGTCCCCGTGGTCGGCTCGGTCACCGCCATGGATTGCAGGCGTATCTCTCCGCTGGCGATCTTTGGCAAGTAGCGCGCCTTCTGTTCGGCCGAGCCATGGCGCAGCAGGGTGCCCATATTGTACATCTGGCCATGACAATGCCCGGCATTGCCGCCATTCCTGTTTATCTCCTCCATGATGACAGAGGCCTGGGTCAGGCCGAGCCCGGCGCCTCCGAATTCTTCGGGGATCATCGCCGCCAGCCAGCCGGCGGAGGTTAGCGCCTGTATGAACTCCTCCGGATAGGTCTGCTCAAGACCGTGCCGGCGATGATAGTCATCAGGAAACGTCCTGCACAGGTCACGCAGGGCCGCGCGCAGCTCTTCATGATCATCCGGGGCAGTGGTCTGCATGGCTAAAGCCTCATGTTTCTCGCTCTCCCAAACACCCGTCCGTCGCGCATCTGATAATTCTGCCGTGATAGCTAGTGAATGAACGCCACCTCGGAGCAAGAGCAATGCTTGCGCCCCGCGCGCGTCTTGTTCCTCAACGTCGCACACCCGGCGACTCCAGCGAAAGCCCCGAAGCGCGCGCCGCCAGATAAAGCTCCAGTGCCACATACGTATCTGACCCCAGGGCCATCGGTTCGGCGCGCACACCGGTATCGCAATCCTCAAGCCGGCGGTGAAGCGAGCCCAAAGTCTGCCATTCGAGCCGATAGGCGGGAAAACCATTGGGGTGACCCTGACTGATCGTATCGCCCCGCAGCTGACGGCCCCAATTCCTGTCATGACACTGGTGGCAGGAGAGATTGAGCTGGCCGCGCCGTGTGAAGAAATAATCACGTCCAGCCTCGTAGTGCGTCGCCGCCGGGCCGGAAATATCGACCTGTAATGGCTGCCCGCGCGAAAGCCCGGCCACATAGGCGGTCAGCGAAAGAAGTTCATCGCTTTCATAATCAAGCGGCGAGGCGTTCTGATGACGTATGCGGCAGGCATTGATACGGCGCTCAAGATTGAACAAGTCGCCCGTTGTCTCATCGATTGCCGGATAGTGCGAAGCCGCGCCCGCGAGCGGACGCGACTCGTCCGCGTGGCAACTGGCGCAGGCCGGGCCGGTGTCGGTGGCGGCACGGAACAATCCTTCGCCGCGATCGACCCAGAGAAACCCAGGATTGGCAAATTCGTCGGCCTGCAGGGCGCGCGTGTCCGGCTGCAGGAAATGACTGCCGGATATTGCGGTTTCGAACCCGGTTTCTCCCTCTGGCGCCCTGTCGGCGCCACAGCCGGCAAGCAAGAGCAGGCAAGCGATAAGCCCCGCTCTCATGCGACCTCGATGTTGGCTGTGTCGGTCCAGACCTGACCGGCCTGGTCGGTCCAGCGAAAACTGAGCGTGCCGGATACAGTCGCCACGGTGTAGAAGGTCAGGAAAGGATTGGCAGATACGGAGGGGTTGAAATCGGCGGCAAAGACCGTCTCGCCATCATAGTCGCACTCGAACCGGGTGATGATATCGCGCGCAATGGCCACGCCACGGCTGTCCCTGCGAAAGCCGCTTTCCATCGGGTGCTGGATGAGTGCCTTGATCTCAATGACTTCGCCCGGTGCGGCGCTGGCGGGCACGGACAGACGGGTCTTGCTCATCGGCGGGTCCTCCTAAAGCACTACGCAGGCGGCCAGCGTCACGACGGTTTCGCGGGCCGCCGACCAGAGTGTGCCATCATTCATCCGCGCCACCGCCATCAATTCCTGCGTCCCGGCAAGGCGAATGCGCGTGGCCATCTCCGCGCGCCCGGCGCGCGGGCCGAGATGAAATTGCGCGATATGGGGCACGGGATTGCGCGGACTGAACAGGCCGATCTCGGTCACATGATCGCCCTGCGTCATCGGACTGTCGACAGAGACCGCAATCGGGACCGAATGGCCGTTTTCGGCAATGGGTGGCAGTTTGATCGAGACCCGGCCTTCCTTGATCTCGCCATCACCGAATGCCGCGCGGATCGCTGAGTGCATGTCTTCCGGCGCGGCCTGCGCGGCAAGAGGGAACACGGAGACGGATACCGCTCCCACGCCGAGCGCCAGAAGCTCGCGCCGGGAAAGCCCGCTCGTGTCAGGCGGTGAGACCTGAAAGATAGGCGATGACATCCTCTATCTCCTGCGCGCTGAGCACCGGCTGACCCTGATAGGCTGCGCCGACCTGGTTGAGGTCATGTTTGCGATAATATGGGGGCATGACCGTTTCTGGCCAGACCCGTGTCGGATCAGCGATGCGCAGGCGCAGCTGACCGGGAGACAACCGGGCGCCGACAGTGGTCAGATCCGGTCCGACATCTCCCTGGAATTCGGCGGGCAGCCCCTCGACCCTGTGACACAGAACGCAATGGCCGCGCTCACGGGTCGTGAAGATCTCCTGCCCGCGCTCGGGGACGCCGGGCGTGTCGGTCAGCGGCGCAGAGATCGCATCGCCCTCGATCATGGCTTCTGTAACGAGGCGCTGATCGCCCGCGCCGCAGCCGGCCGCTACAAGGGCGCTTGCGAGGGCAGGCAGGGCAAGCCTCAACCGAAGGTCTCCGAAACAATTGCACTGAACCAGGCCTCTGCCTGCGCGCCTTCCGCCAGGCGCACCTCGTCTGGCGCACGCAGCGGGCTGATACCGCCCGCATCCTCTATGCCTTTGAAGCGCCCGGCTTCATTATGGTAGACCCCCGCGATGGAGACGGCCCGGTCCGGCGTGACATAGGAATAGCACGTATTGGCCAGCACGGTCGGCGCGGCCTCGAGCCCCGACAGGAGACGCACCACCGCCATGGCGCAGAGCTTGCCCTGAAGATTGGCCGAAAAGGCCGATTTAGGCATAGGCGCGGCAATCGCGGCATCGCCTATGACATGAATCCCAGGCTGCAGGCTGGATTCGAAACTCGTCGCATTTACCGGGCACCATCCGGTAGCATCGGTCACGCCCGCCCGCCCGGCAATGGCCGCGGCTTTCTGCGGCGGAATGATATTGGCGACATCCGGGTTCAAACTCTCGAAGTCCGTCTCGACGCTCATCGCCCCGGGATCGACACGCGCAACCCGCCCGTCTTCGCTCGCGCTGCGCCATTCGAGATGGCCGGGATAATTCTCCGCCCAGGCTTCCAGAAAGAGCGGCATTTTCGAAAATTTGTCCTTGGCGTCCAGCAGAATCAGTTTGGAGCGCGGCTTCTGCGACTTGATGTAATGCGCAATCAGGCTCGCGCGCTCATACGGGCCGGGCGGGCAGCGATAGGGCGCAGCCGGCGCGGACATGACCACAAGCCCGCCATCCTCCATCGCTTCGAGCTGGCGGCGAAGGCGTAGCGTCTGCTCGCCGGCCTTCCAGGCATGCGGCATGGCCTGCTCGGCGCCCGGCTCGTAACCCTCCAGCGCGCCCCGGCGCAGGTCGATCCCCGGCGACAGGATGAGCCGGTCATAAGGCAGGTCCGCACCGTTTTCGAGCGCGACCATGCGCCGGGCCGGATCGATATTGATCGCCCTGTCGGCAATGCGCTGCACACCGCCCGCCTCCAGCCGGCCATAGGTGAAGACCTGATCGGCCAGGTCGCGATGACCGGAAATCACGAGGTTGCTGAACGGACAGGCTGTGTAACTGTCATTGGGTTCGACCAGCACCACATCAGCGCGCGGCATCAGCCTTTTAGCACTGCGCGCGGCCATCGCCCCGCCAAATCCGCCACCGATAATGACGATCTTCGGGGCCGCCTGGGCAAAGGCGCGCGGGGCGAACGCTGCGCCAGCCAATATCGTGCCTAGACCGGCCGCAAGGGTCCGGCGCGTCAGTCCGCCGCTCATGGCTCGCGCCCTCCACTCGCGGCGAGATAAGTGCTGATCGCCTCAATCTCGTCTTCTGTGTAGCCGCGCGCGAGACGATGCATCACCGTCGTGCCGTCAGTCTGTGAGCGATAAGCGCGCATGGGTCGGGCGATGTCGGCAGCGCTGCGTCCGTCAAGGCTTGCAATCGCCGCGTCAGGACCGGCATGGCAACCCGAGCAGGCCGCCGCCAGACGGGCGGCTGCGTGCGTCGAAACCGCCGGCCCGGCAGAGGCCCTGTCGCTCCCGGCCTCCCCACCGTTGCACGCGGCGAGGGCGAACCCGGCAAGAGCGGCGAGTGCGCCGCCCCGGCTCAAGCCGGCCTCAGATCCTGGTCCCTGATCGGCAGCTGGCGGATGCGCTTGCCGGTCGCGGCATGAATCGCATTCAGGACAGCTGGGGGCGCGACAGCAATGGTTGGCTCGCCAACCCCGCCCCAGAAGCCGCCCGACGGCATGACAATCGTCTCGACCTCCGGCATTTCGGCGATCTTCAGGGAAGGGAAGGTGTGGAAATTATCCTGCTGCACCTCGCCATTCTCGAATGTGATTTCGCCATGCAGCATGGCCGACAGCCCATAAACGAAGGAGCCTTCGACCTGTGCCTCTATCTGCTGGGGATTGACGGCATGGCCGGGATCGGTGGCCGCGACGATGCGATGCATCTTCAGCCGGCCATCCTCATCGACCGTGACTTCCGCGCAGGCAGCGACATAGGAGCCAAACCCGTACATGACACACAGCCCACGCGCCTTGCCGTCATCATTGCCCCAACCGGACCGCTCTGCCACGGCTTCAAGTACGGCAGCCGATTTCGGGCTGTCCTTAAGGTGAGCGAGCCGGAATTCCAGTGGGTCGCGCCCGGCCGCATGAGCAAACTCGTCCATGGCGCATTCCAGATAGATGGCATTCTGGTTGAGATTCACACCGCGCCAGAAGCCCGGTCGCACAGGTGGGTTGCGCATAGCATGGTCGATCAGGAGATTGTCAAAGCTGTAAGTCAGCACCTGATCTTCCACGCGCGGGTCGACACCCGACGGCAGGAGACCCTGAAAAGTGGCGAAATCCATGCCGTCCTGCAGCGCCTGCGGCATCAGGGCGGCGAGGATCGACTGGCCGGAAATGCGCAGATGCATGCCGGTGAGGTTGCCATCGGCGTCGAGCGCACCGCGCACCCGGCCCTTCGTGGTCGGGTGGAAGAAGCCCTGACGCATGCATTCCTCACGCGTCCAGAGCAACTTGACCGGCGTGCCCGGCATTTCCCTGGCCACGAGCACGGCATGGCTGACGAAATCGGGCGCGCCGCGCCGGCCAAAGCCGCCACCCAGATGTAACTTGTAAACCTCGCACTGCTCAATCGGAAGACCGGAGGCCTCCGACGCCGTGGCCAGCGCCGCCTCGCCATTCTGCGTCGGCACCCACACCTCGCACTTGTCTTGCGTGACAATCGCGGTGGCATTGAGGGGCTCCATGCAGGCATGGTTCTGATGTGGCATATTGTAGGTGACGTCGATCACACGGTCGGCAGCCCCTAAGGCGGCCTGGATATCGCCGCCGCCATTACCGACGAACACGCCCTCGCCGGAGGTCAACCCGTCATCGAGTTCCGCCTCGAACGCCGCACTGGAATGATCCGAGCCCTCGCCAGCTTCCCATTCGACCGGCAGAGCGTCGAGCGCTGTATTGGCCTGCCACCAGGTTTCGGCAATGACTGCGACGGCGGAGACACCGACAACCGGATCATCGATCCGCACAACCTTTTTCACACCGGGCATGCCTTCCACCGCCGAAGCATCGAAAGACTTCACCTTGCCATTGCGCATGGGCGCGGCCTTGATCGAAGCGTTCAGCATACCGTCAAGCTGGAGGTCGGCGCCATAGACCTGTTTGCCGGTGAGCTTGTCAGCCGTGTCGAGGCGTTTGACCGGCTTCCCGATCAGCGTCCATTCCGACGGATCCTTGACCTTGACGTCCAGCGGCGGCGGGAGCTCAGCCGCCTTGGCCGCGACCGCGCCATAAGTCGTGGTCTGGCCGTCCGGGCCGGTGATCACGCTGTTCTTCGCGCTGCAGTCACCAGGCGCAACAGACCATTCATTTGCAGCCGCCTCGATCAGCATGGCTTTGGCCGCCGCACCGCCTTCGCGGACATATTCCTGCGAATTGCGTATTCCGCGGCTGCCGCCGGTCGAGAAATCGCCCCAGACGCGCTCACGGCGGAGGTTCTCGCCGGGCGTGGGATATTCGGTGCGCACCTTGTCCCAGTCGGCGTCCATCTCATCGGCCACAAGCTGGGCAAGGCCGGTCAACGTGCCCTGACCCATTTCCGAGCGGGCGATGCGGATGGTGACGGTGTCGTCAGTACCCACATGGACCCAGGCATTTACCTCCGGCGGGGGCGGGCCGTCATTGGCCGCCGGGTCGTCAACAGCGGCGGTGTCGGCCGGCTCCTGTGGCCCGCCGCAGGCGGCCAGGATGCCCAGTGTCAGCCCGGTGCCGCCTGTGGCGATGATGAAGCCGCGGCGCGAAAAACTGATTGTGTCTGCCATGATCGCGTTCCCCTCAGGTCTTTTTCGCGGCGAGATGGATGCCCTTGCGCACACGCGCCAGCGTCCCGCAGCGGCAGATATTGGTGATCTGCGCATCGATATCTTCATCGCTCGGGTTCGGATTGTCATTGAGAAGGCCGGCGACCGCCATGATCATGCCAGGCTGGCAATAGCCGCACTGTGGAATGTCCAGCTCAGCCCAGGCCTCTTGCACCGGATGGCTGGCATCCTCGGAAAGCCCTTCAATCGTCGTGATCTCTTCCTCTCCGGTCAGCGCGCCCACCGGATAGGTGCAGGACCGCACAGCGACGCCATCGACATGGACCGTGCAGGTACCGCACTGGGCAATCCCGCAGCCATATTTCGCGCCGGTCAGGCCGAGTTGCTCGCGTAGCGCCCATAGAAGAGGCGTCGACTCATCGACCTCGACCTCCAAAGCCTTGCCATTCACCTTGAGTTTCGCCATCACGTTTCCTCCCGCTGCGCCGATCATAGTAACAGATAGACCTGATCTGGAAATGGCCATTCGAATCGGGCCGGCATGCCGAAGGGTCAGCGCTGTTCATATCGCGGCGCGCTGGAGCAACCGGTCGAAGCCTGCCCAGAACATGTCGCGCTTGTCATCGGTTTCCATGAGTATCTCGTGGCGTGCACCCGGGACAAGCAGATGCTCGCAATCCGGCAGACGCTTGCAGATGCTGGAATGGGACTCATTGTCAACGAGTTCCTCCTCCTCAGCGGTGGCGACCAGTATCGGAATATCGAGCGCTTCCAGCTGCGAGGAACGGGCAAATGTGCGCACGATCTCCAGTGAGGCGCCCAGCCAGCCCCATGTCACCGGCCCAATGGCCAGGGCCGGCGCGGCATCGACAAGCTTGCGCTGGATCCGCCAGCGGCGCTCATCATGGGTCACGATATTCGATTCAAAACTTTCAGGCGGCCCCGGCTGGCGGGCATAATCGCCCGACCGGCCCATCACCCGCATGGCCCAGACAAGATAGCGGATGCCGAAGAAACGTGCCTTGAGTCCCCACATCGGCGCGCAGAAAGCCGCCGCATCGACCCTGACCAGCCCTTCGCTCAGCGCGGCCAGCGCGATGGCCCCTCCCATGGAGTGCGCCAGCGACACATATGGGCGTGGCAGCCGGGTTTCGAGATTGTCCAGTCCCCTCGCAAGCGCGCCCATGAAGGTCTGGAAATTGTCGATATGCCCCTTCTCCCGGTCGTCCAGCAGACGGTCCGACAGGCCCTGCCCGGGCCAGTCCAGGATCAGCACGGCAAAGCCGCGCGAGACAAGGTCTTCTGCCGCCTCGAAATATTTCTCGATGAATTCGGTGCGCCCGGGGCAGACAATCGCCGTCCCACGCGCGGGTGACTTGCGAGCGGGGATCACACAGCCGCGCAGCTTGCGCCCCTCAGCCCCTTCAAACCAGACAAGCTCTGCGCCTTCAGGAACGGGGTTTCCGGGGACTTCAACAAAATGATCGTGTTCGATGGCGCTGGAAGGAGGCATGGACGGTATCAGGAAACGAAAAAGGCCCCGGCATCAATTCCGGGACCTTCACAATTGCGAATTTGACCGCGCAAGGATCAGGAAAATTTTGACATCAGCGACTGCAGCTGCATGGCTACCGACATATCGCCTTCGACTTTCAGCTTGCCCTGCATGAAGGCCATGGTCGGGTCCATCTCGCCTCCGGCAATCTTCCTGAAATCGTCCCAGTCCACTTTCACTGTGGCGTCGGCTTCGCTGTCGGAATTGTCCGCCTTGCCAGCGGCCCCGTCGATGAAAAGCTTGCCGATATCGCCGAAATCGAATTTCACCTTCCTGGTGAAATCGCCGCCGGCGGCCACGGCCTCATTGGCCTTCTGTGTAAGTTCCTCGAAATTCACGCGCTTGTCCTCCATGAATGTGAACTTGCCTGAGATAAAGCAGGCTTCGCGCGCTGTGCAAGGGGCTTCGCTCAGCCCCGGCCGGCTGTTTTCAGGAGCCGGCCGCCTCCATGAACCGGATATTCAGGCCCTGGTCCGCCGTCAGGTTCATGGTCATTTCGACCGTTCCGGCCTTTACCGACAGGCCGCCATTCATGCTGCAGTTCACGGCGCTGGCGGCAACAGCGACGACGGCAATTGCGCCGATCATCCAGCTGCGGCGGAGAAAAGTCCCCTTGGTCATCTTTCTTGTCCTTCAATGCTGCGGGGGTTGAACGGGTCAGGCGGGTCGGTTCCGTTGCATCCGGCCCGCCGCGATGGCTTTATTCACGTTCGAGATCGCGAAATTCCCTGCGCAGCCGCCACTCATCTGAGGTGACGCTGCGTTCGAGGTTCTGCAGACGGTCTTCCAGGTCCATGAATGTGTATCTGAGATTGGAGAAGGTCGCCTGCGGGCGGTCCGAGACGCCGCGCCAGAAGGCCTCCTCGTCCGGATTGCGCACTGAAGTTTCAACCGGGTTCCGGCTCGGCGTGATCATCCAGGCGATCACATAGGCGAACAGGACCAGCGGGCCCGCGACAAAGAAGAAGGCAAGGACCGTCAGCAGGCGGACCAGCACAGGCTCCCAGCCGAAACGGTCGGCGATACCGCCACAGACCCCGGCAATCACCCGGTCGGTGCGCGAACGCTTGAATCGGGTCGGGTTGGGCGAAGAGGTATAGTCATTGGGCATCAGTCAAATCTCCGTGGCGCGGGCGTGTCTTCATCGGCGGGGCGGCGGCGCGCGCCGCCCTCGCTCTCGATCAGGGTTTCGAGCGCATCGATCCGGCGCTCCATGCGTTTGGCTGAGCGCCAGAGATCCTCAAGCATGCGCTCATCATCAGGCATCAGCGTCTTCTGCTTCCGCCACAGCGTGATGTAGTGAAACACCATGCCCGGCAGGATCACGAAGATCGCAAGAACAGCGATCAGCGGAATTAGAAGGTCGGCTTCCATGTATCAGGCCTCCTCTCCGGCGCTGTTGCGCCGGCTTTCCAGATACTGGGCAATCAGGCCCGGGGCGGTCAGCACCGACATGATCGCAGCGAGTATTCCAAGCGGCATCAGCATGGATCAGCCCTCCGTTTCTTCAGGTTTGGCGGGTGAGGAATTTCCCGAGCGCCTGGCCTTGAGTGCTTCGAGTTCCTTCTCGACGCTCTCATTGCGCTCAAGCGCTTCGAATTCTGCCTGGAGGCTCGGCTCGCGGCCTTTGATCTGGTCGGCAAAGGCCTCCATCTCATCGACCTTGCGCTCGACATTGGCATACCGGGCCAGCGCGTCATCGACCTTGCCGTCATGGACCTGGCTGCGCATGCGGATACGCTGCTCGGCCGCCTCACGCCGCATCATCAGGGCGCGGTGCTTGGCCTTGGCCTCCGACAGCTTGTCCTGGAGCTTGCCCAGATCGGCCTGGCGCTTTTCGAAGGCCTCTTCAGCGACTTTCATCGCTTCATGGCGACGTTCGACTTCGCCTTCGGCCTTCTGCTTGGCACTCAGCGCGCCGCGGGCAAGGTCTTCGCGACCCTTGTCGATCGCCAGTTCGGCTTTGGCCTCCCATTCGTCGCGCTGCTTTGTATAGTGCGCGATCTCGCGTTCCATTTCCTTCTTGTCCGCCATGGCGCGGGCCGCCGCCGTGCGCACCTCGACCAGCGTGTCCTCCATCTCCTGGATGATCAGCCGGGCAATCTTTTCGGGGTTTTCGGCGCTGTCCAGCATCGCATTGATGTTGGAGTTGATGATGTCGCCAAGTCGGGAAAACAGTCCCATGATGTCTCTACCTTTCGTCTGGTGTGGGGATCGGGCGCATTCGCCCGCGATCAGAAGAACAGTCCGCCAAGGAACACGCCCGCCACGAAGAACATCCAGCTCTCCGCCGGACGGCGCGTCAGCCAGCGACCAAAGCGGCCGGCATCGCCGTCGGCTCGGTCATAGCGGGTCTCGTAAGTGCGTTCAGTCATTTTAAGGCTCGTCTCCTTGGGTCCTGGTGGCCCCCGCCACCTGTTGAGCCCCCTTCACTTTTCAAACGCCGTGCCAGTTTGAAATTAAATTGCTTGTTCGTTGTTTTTACTGGCTCTTTTTGATAACTGCGCCGAACGCATGAAGATTGTTTAGCTATCTTGATCATTTTACTGGTTGTTTTTACCACTATGTTTGGCTAATTTGCCCACATGCTGGATACCAAGCCCAATACCCCCCAACTGATTGGCGAGGCGCCCACCTGGCTGACAGCGCTGGAACATGTCAGCCGCGTGGCGCCGCTGGAACGGCCGATCCTCGTCATCGGGGAGCGTGGCACTGGCAAGGAACTGATCGGCGAGCGTCTGCATTTCCTGTCGCGCCGTTGGGACGGGCCGTTCGTGAAGGTCAATTGCGCCGCGCTGTCAGAGGACCTGCTTGACAGCGAACTCTTTGGCCATGAGCGCGGCGCCTTTACCGGCGCGACCGACCGGCGGGCGGGCCGCTTCGAACTGGCTGATGGCGGTACGATTTTCCTTGATGAGATCGCCACCGCGTCGATGCGTGTGCAGGAGAAGCTGCTGAGGGTCGTTGAATATGGCGAGTATCAGAGGCTTGGCGGCGAACAGGTACTGCGAACAGATGTCCGCGTCGCGGCGGCCACAAATATCGACCTGCCGGACGCAGTCGGGCGGGGCGATTTCCGCGCCGACCTTCTCGACCGGCTGGCTTTCGATGTCATCACGCTGCCCCCGTTAAGGGCGCGCGAGGGCGACGCCACGCTGCTCGCCGATTTCTTCGCACGCCGGATGGCGGTCGAGATGGCTGAGGATTTTCCAGGTTTCGCGCCTTCGGCCATCGCTGCGATCGAAGCTCATGATTGGCCGGGCAATGTCCGGGAACTGCGCAATTTTGCCCAGCGACTGGCCTGGCGGGCGATGCACGAGGCGCCCGGTGAACCCGTCAGGTTCGATCCCGAAGCGCTCGACCCGTTTGACTCGCCCTGGCGCCCACCCAGCCAGACAGACGGCCGCCGGGAGAGCGCCTCCAGACCGGCGACTGCGCCAAACACGCATGCGCCCGCCTCCCAGTCAGCCGAAACTGTGGCGGACTTCGAAGCCGCGGTCGCGACCTATGAGATGCACATTATCGATACCGCCCTTGCAAGGGAGAAAGGCCACCAGGGGCGGGCAGCAGAATCGCTGGGGCTGACCTATCACCAGTTTCGCGGCCTCCTGAAGAAGCATGGCTATGGCAGGAAAAGCACCCAGCCCCGCGGCGCCTAACGCCCCATTGAGGACGGGCCAATCAGATCCATGTAGGCGCGCGCCTCCTTATTCCGCCGCCGCCGGATCGGTCTCTTCCGCCTCGGCAGTCTCGACAGCCTTCATGACGCTCAACTCGTCGCGCATGCCCAGAAAAAGGCTGAGACAACAAACAAGCAGGATCGCCGCAAATGGCAGGGCGGCCGTTATCGTGCCCGCCTGAATGGAATTGAGCACATCCTTGCCGCCATTATACAGCAGCGCGCTGGATGTGACCCCGAGCATGGCCGCCCAGAAGACACGCTGTGCGACGGGGGACGTAGTCTTTCCGCCTGAAGTGATACTGTCGATGACCAGCGCTCCGGAATCGGCGGATGTCACGATGAAAATCACAAGCAGGACAATCGCCGCCGTTGATGTCAGCGCCGCGAGAGGCAGGCTGTCGAGCATGAAGAAAAGGCCAAGCTCGGTGCGCGGCAGCCCTTCCGACAGGGGCCCGGCCCCGCTGTTGAACTGGCTGATGGCCGTTTCACCGAACGCGGTGAACCAGACCAGCGCAATCACGACCGGCGCAAGCACCACGACGGCGAGATACTGACGCACGGTCCGCCCCTTCGAGATACGGGCGATGAACATGCCGACGAAAGGCGACCACGAAATCCACCACGCCCAATAGAAGATTGTCCAGCCATGGAACCAGCCGGTGTCTGTCCTCCCTGTCCAGTTGGAAAGAGCTGGAAAGTCATGGAAATAGTCGAAAAGATGCGTGCCCCATCCGGTCATTATGACGAGTGTCGGACCGAGGATCACCACGAACGCGCAAAGCGCCACCGCCACTCCCATATTGATATTGCTGAGCAGCTTCACCCCGCCATCCATGCCGCGAAACACCGAGAAGACGGCCGCCGCAGTGATCACGGCAATCAGCCCGATCTGCCAGTTCACATTCGGGGTGAATGCGAAGGAGGTGCCTTCGAACAGGTAGGACAGCCCGGCCGTGGCCTGGGTTGAGGCAATACCGATCGTCGTGGCCAGGCCGAAAATCGTCGAAATCACGGCCGTCAGGTCGATAATGTGACCCGGCCAGCCCCAGACCCGGTCGCCGAGCAAGGGATAGAAGGCCGAACGGATCGTCAGCGGCAGCCCCTTGTTGAAGGCAAAGAAGCCCAGCGCCAACCCGACGACGGCATAGATGCACCAGGGCGTCAGCCCCCAGTGAAACAGGGTCGCGCTGAAAGCGAGCGTACGGGCTGCCTCTGTCTCGGCGGCCACGCCCAGCGGGGTCGAAGTGCCGCTGGCGCCCCCCGCATAGAAAGACAGAGGCTCCGCCACACCGTAGAACATGAAGCCGATACCGACGCCGGCCGCGAACAGCATGGCCAGCCAGGAGCCGAGACCGAATTCCGGCTTCGCATCGACACCGCCCAGACGTATGCGCCCCATGGGCGAAATGGCAATCGCCAGGCAGAACACGCCCGCAACCAGGCCGACCAGGGCGAAGAACCAGTCAAAATTCGACAGCGCCCAGGCCTTCGAGGCCTCAAGCGCCGCACCTGTCGCCTCGGGAAATATCATCGTGCCGACCGCGAACCCGATCACCAGGGCCGCGCTGAGGAAGAAGACAGGGTTGTGAAGGTCGAGCCCCCACACCTCGACATTGTCCTGGCCGACTTCGTAATCGGTTTCGTATTCGGACTGAAGATCCGGCTCGCTCATACATATCTCCGAGACGATTTGGCGACCGGCGCCCGGCGCGCGGCCCATCACTGCGTAACAGATAATTAGTGTGCGTGAAGAGGCATGACACAATCAGTGCCCGCAAAAAATCGACCGTCGAACGGTCTTCTTCGCTACAAAATGAAGACGTTGCAAATTGGCAACGCGCCCAGTCTATTGTTTTTTCGTGCTTTTCTATGCTTTTCCGCAACGGAAGTCCGCGCTGTTCCGCAATTAAGCGCCCACAGGCCTTTCAATCGACGAACTACTTGGCTAGTCAATGCCTGTCTAATTTGTAAACGATTCCGCCATTTTCGGCGGGAGTTCACCCGTCGCCCAAAGGCGACATCAACCTTTTCAACCAGGGGAAGCCCATGTTTCGATTCATGAATGGCGCATCCGCGCTGGCACTTTCAGCCGCCGTCTTTGCCACAACAGCCTCCGCGCAGGAGGCCGGCGAAGAAGCAACGGACCGCCGCCTTCAGACAGTGACCGTGACCGCCACCAAGCGGACGGAAACGGCACAAGATATTCCCGTCGCCGTGCAGGCGCTCGGCGAGCAGGAGCTCGAAGCGCTAAATATTGACGTGTTTTCCGACTATCTCGCCGAACTGCCCGGCGTGACAGCCGGCGGAGGCGGCCCCGGCCAGAACACCATCTATATTCGCGGCGTGGCATCCACCACGCCCAACCTGACCACGGCCGGGGTTGCCGGCCTTGCGCCGAACGTGGCTTTCTATCTCGACGAGCAGCCGCTCGCCCAGCCAGGCCGCAATCTGGACGTTTACGCCGCCGATATGGAGCGTATCGAGGTCCTGCCCGGGCCGCAGGGCACGCTGTTCGGCGCCTCCTCCCAGGCAGGCACGGTCCGCCTGATCACGAACAAGCCCGTGATCGGGGAGTTCGAAGCCTCCGCCAATGCCAGCACATCCTTCACGGATGGCGGTGAGATGAGCAATTCGGTCCAGGCGATGCTCAATCTGCCGGTCAATGACAAATTTGCACTGCGCGGCGTAGTCTACACCGACAATCAGGGCGGTTATATCGATAACGTTCCTGGCATCCGGAATGCTTCAGATTCGGCGCGCTTCCGCGAAGCCGGAACGGTGCGCGATAACGGTACGGCGGTCAGCGATTTCCGTGCCGGCCTGCAGGGAACGGCTGACCTTTCGGACGTGACCTTCATAAACGTCAACAATGCCGGCCTGGTCGAGAAGGATTTCAACGACACGACCTATTCAGGTTTCCGACTGTCCGGGCGTTATGAATTCAACAGCGACTGGCGCCTTGACGTGGCTCATGCCCAGCAGCGTCTGGATACCGAAGGCGTCTTCTTCCAGGATCCGGACCTTGATGATTACGAGATTCAGCGCTTCTCGCGCGATGATCTCGAAGACAGTTTCCACAACACGTCCTGGACGCTCGAAGGCCGGATCGGCATGCTCGAAGCGGTCTATACGGGCGCGTTCACTGAACGCGATACTGACCAGACCGTGGACTATTCCGACTATATGTTTGTCGGTCAGTACCTGCCTTATTATATCTGCGACGGATCCGTGACCTATCCCGGCGATGCGGCCCCGGCAGGGACCTGTTACGCTCCGGAAATGTTTGTGGACTCGACCACGAACACTTCGGTTCTCACCCAGGAGCTGCGCTTCAACACGCCGGCCGAGCACCGGCTGCGGGCCACTGCGGGTGTGTTCTACAGTGATCTCGAACTCGAAGAGCGCAACAATTTCAACTATCTCGGCTCTCGCCAGGCCGATGTGTTCGGCACGCCGCCCGGTGGCATCGACCAGGGTTTCGCGCCGAACTTCCCGTTCTCGACGGGCTTCACCTCCGATCCGGGGCCATTCCCCTCGGGCGTGATCTTCCGCAATGATGTGCGCCGCACCGATGAACAGATCGGCGCCTTCGGCGAAGCCACTTTCGACCTCGTGCCCGACACGTTCGCAGTCACGCTGGGCGCGCGCTATTATGACATCGAGGTGGATCTGGAAGGCGGCGCGAACGCGTCCTTCTGTAACTCCTTCCAAGCCGATGCGGATGCGTTCGGGACGGATATTTCCGACCTCTACAATGCCGATGGCGAGTATACGTTCCGCGGCACCTGCGACACCTCGCGCCACATCACCTATAATGATACCCAGTCGATTGACGATATCCTCGCGATCGATCCGGCGCTGTCCCAGGCACAGGCTGAACAGATCTTCCAGTCGACCCGCGCCCCGGACACGGCCTCGACAGATGGCGTCATCATGAAGGTCAACGCGCAGTGGACGCCGACCTCGGATCTTCTCTTCTATGCGACCTATTCCGAAGGTTTCCGCCCGGGGCTGCTCAACCGTCCCGGCGGTGCGCAGGGACCGGAGGGCTTCAGCGTGCCTTTCGCGCTCGATACCGATGACCTGACCAATTACGAACTTGGCTGGAAGACCTTCCTGATGGACGGCCAGCTGCGGTTCAATGGTTCAGCCTTCTTCTCTGAAATCGAGAACCTGCAGACCACGATCTTCGATCCGAACATCGTCAACCTCTTCTTCTCGGCCAATGCCGCGAATGCAGAAGTGATGGGGATCGAGGGTGATTTTGCCTATGCGCCCGACTCGATCGAGGGTCTCACCCTCAGCGGCGCCTTCTCTGCGCTCGATTCCGAGATTACCGACGTCCTGCTTCCGACCGACGACGTGCGGGTCGGCGAACCGCTGGCCTTCGCGCCGGAGTTCCAGGGCAATCTGCGGGCTCGTTATGAGTGGCCGGTCGATTTCCAGGGTGAGAGCTATGACGCCTATGTCATGCCGCGCCTCGTTTACTCGGCGAGCTCCTTCACCGATGTCATCGAGATCAACAAGATCGAGCTTGACAGCTACACCATGGTTGGCCTGTCGGCAGGTGTCGTGAAAGATAACTGGACGCTCGAAGTGTTCGGGAACAATCTGACCAATGAAGCGGCAGAAACCAGCGGCACATTCGTCAATGACCGCTCGCGCATCACCGTGGCCCGCCCGCGCACCATCGGCGTGCGTGTCGGCTTCGAATACTAGGCCGGCAAGGCCCCGCAAATTCGGACGAAACAGGAAGCGCCCCTTCACGGGGGCGCTTCTTTCTTTGTAAGGACTGTAAGCATGACCCAGCAGGAACCCCCCGCAGACCCGCAGAAAGACGCCCTCAAGGCTGCGCAGGCGCAGATGTATGAGAGCGCTTTCGACGCGGCGCTGGACACGCTGACCGGCCTGCTTGCCGAGGTGCCCGATCATTCCGAAGCGCTGTATATGAGCGCTGTGTGTGCGCGATATCTCAAACGCACGGACACGGCCGCCGATTACCTGGCCCGGCTGAAAACGGCTTCACCGGATTTCGGGCGCGCCTATCAGGAGGAAGGCCATCTGATGCGTGAGGCCGGAGACCTCTCGCGCGCGCTCCTGGCCTATCAGCGCGCCTGCCGCTTCAATCCCGCACTGGAAGCGAGTTGGCGCGCCCAGGCCGATATTGGCGCACAGATTGGCCGGCCCGACATCGCCACAATGGCCGGCGCGCAGGCCGAAAGGCTCGCCGCCCTGCCCCGCCCTCTCGTCCAGGTCACGCACCTCCTCTCAGAGGGCAAGCTGGTCAGGGCCGAACAGCTTTGCCGGAAATTCCTGCAGGCTCAGCCCCGCCATACCGAAGCCATGCGGCTGCTGGCCGATATCGGCCAGCGTTTCGGCGTGCTGGAAGACGCCGATTTCCTGCTGGAAAGCGCGATCGAGTTTGACGCTGAAAATGTGCAGCTGCGGCTGGACCATATCGAGGTGCTGCGCAAGCGCCAGAAATTCGCGGCGGCGCGCCAGCAAGCCGAAGCGCTCTATCGCCGCGACCCGGCCAATCCGGTGTTCCAGTCCGCGCTTGCCATCGAAACGCTTCAGACTGGCGATTATGAGCGCGCGCTTGGCCTGTTCGACAGTGTGCTCGCCTTGCGCCCCGGCGATCCGGCGACGCTCACTTCGCGCGGCCATGCCCTCAAAACCATGGGACGCACAGACGATTCCATCGCCTCCTACCGCGCGGCGATTGCGTCAAAGCCCGATCATGGCGATGCCTGGTACGCGCTCGCCAATCTGAAGACCTACCGGTTCAGCGCGGATGAGTCTGCAGCCATGCAGGCGCACGAATCCTCGCCTGATCTGACCTATCAGGACCGCATCTATTTCTGCTTCGCGCTCGCCAAGGCCTTCGAGGATCAGGGCGATCACGCGCGTGCCTTCACCTATCTGGAACGCGGCAACACGCTGAAACGTGTGCAAGCCCGTTACACATCCCAGCAGATGCAGGAGGAGTTCGACGCGCAGAAGACAATCTGCACGCCCGCCCTCTTCTCCGCGCAGGCCGGCAAAGGCTGCCCGGCGCCGGATCCCATCTTCATCCTTGGCCTGCCCCGTGCCGGTTCAACCCTGATCGAACAGATCCTCGCCTCCCACAGCCAGGTGGACGGGACGCTGGAGCTGCCCAATATCCTGTCGCTCTCGCACAGGTTGCGGGGACGCAAGCAGATTTCAGACCGCACGCGCTATCCGCGCATCCTGCACGATCTGACCGGGGACGAGCTGCGCAAGCTTGGAGAGGATTATATCGAAGGCACGCGCATTCACCGCGCCGGAGCGCCCTTTTTCACCGACAAGATGCCGAACAATTTCCGACATATCGGGCTCATTCACCTGATCCTGCCGAATGCGAAGATCATTGATGCACGGCGCGAGCCGATGGCCTGCTGTTTTTCCGGGTTCAAACAGCTCTTCGCGGAAGGCCAGGAATTCACCTACGGCCTTGAACAGATCGGACATTATTATCGCGGGTATGTCGACCTGATGGACCATTGGGACAATATGCTGCCCGGCAAGGTCCTGCGGGTGCAGCATGAGGATGTCGTCGCCGACCTCGAAGGCCAGGTGCGGCGCATCCTCGATCATTGCGGGCTGGACTTCGAAGAGGCCTGCCTGAATTTCCACGAAACCGAACGCGCGGTGCGCACGGCCAGTTCAGAACAGGTTCGCCAGCCGATTTCCGACAAGGGGCTCGCGGCCTGGAAGCCCTATGAGCCCTGGCTTCAGCCCCTGAAGGACGCGCTCGGGCCGCAGTTCGCGCCGGCCTGACACAGCCATGAGGCCCGATACCCGCCTAACTCCGAAGCGAGCGGGCTTGACAATACCCAATCGCCGTATACTTTGTCTTTCAGAGTTGTTTGCCTTTGCCTGGAGAGCCTGATGTCCCACCCCAGTCTTGCCGAGGATCTGGAATATCTGCGTGAAATGGCCGCTGCCGGTGCGCAAGCGCCCCTGCTCGGCGGGCGCTTTCTTGCATGGTGGGGCGGTGTGATCGCCACCGCCTATGGCTGCCACTATGCCATCCTGACGGACCGGATCGCGGGCGGACCTGAGGCGATCAATATCATGTGGCTGATTGCCATCATCGCGGGGCTGGCCGGATATGTCGCTCTCCTGCGCCTGATGCCAGCCAAGCCGGGGTATGGCTCTGCGGGGAACCGGGTCATGGGAGCGGTCTGGTCAGCTGGCGGTTTCGCCATTTTTGCTTTCTTTGCCGGAATTGCGCTGTCACATGTGCTGTTCGACACATCGGTGAGCCCGAATGTGTCGCTACCGCTTGTGTTCGCCGTCTACGCACTTGGTTTGATGACGAGCGGGACGCTGGGCAGTGACCGCCTCCTCATTCTGGCCGGTATTGCGGCTTTCATCTTCGTCGCCCTTACCGTCGCCTTCCAGCCCCGCCCGGAGCTTTACCTTATCGGCGCTGTTGGAGCTGCGCTGACCGTCTTCCTGCCGGGCCTGGCGCTCTTGCGACGTGAACCGGCGAGCGTTGTTTGAGGGGCGAGAGAAATGGGAGACGAAAACCCTTTCGATCACAGTTCGATCGACGAAGTGATCCATGGCCGGCTGCGGCTTGGCATCATGGCTTATCTTTCCGCCGCCACCCCTGCTGTCTTCGGGGAGCTGCGCGACCGGGTCGGCGCCACGGATGGCAATCTCTCAACGCATCTGCGCAAACTGGAAGAGGCCGGTTATGTCGAGCTGGAGAAACGCTTTGTCGGACGCCGGCCCCAGACGCGGGTCCATCTCACAAGCGCCGGGCGTGAAGCCTGGCTGATCTGGATCGAGCGGATGCGCGGCCTCATGGATGCGGCTGAGTGATCGGTGCCAGTCCGAGCCGCCGCCGGATCCACTGGCCGATTCGGGCATTCGCGGTTTTCGCCTCATCCAGCATGTCGTGAAAGGCCTGGAACACATGAAACATGTCCGGCCATATCTCCAGCGTCACCTCAACCCGCGCCGCCCCGGCGCGCCCGGCCAGTTCGGTCGCATCGGCCAGCAGGACCTCATCTGAACCGACCTGGATCAGCATGGGCGGCAGGTCTTCAGGATCGGCAAAACGCGGCGAGGCCAGCGGATCGGCAGGCGCGGCGCCATCAAGATAAAGCCTTGCCATCAGCTCCAGCCTGTCGCGCCGGATCATCGGATCCTTTTGTGCCTGTGTGTCATAGCTCCAGCCGCCCTGCGTGAGATCGGTCCAGGGGGATAACACGACGAGACCCGCCGGCATGGGCAGTCCCGTCTCGCGCGCCCTGAGCGCCGTGGCCAGCGTCAGGCCACCGCCCGCGCTGTCGCCGCCAATGATGATGCGCCCTGGCGCGACCCCGCCATCGAGCAGCGCCTGGTAGCAGGCAAGCCCGTCATCGACCGCAGCCGGAAAAGGCGATTCAGGTGCCAGCCGGTAATCCATGCTGGCGACCTCGATGCCAGACAGGCGGGCCAGATGGCCGACAAGGCTGCGATGGGTCTGGGGGCTGCCAAGCACATAGCCGCCGCCATGAAAATAGAGCAGCACGGCCCCTTTTTCCGGCCGCGCCGGCGTCAGGCGCAGGCCCTTGACACCGCCCAGCTCAGTTTCCGTCACCGTCACGCCGGCCGGCAACTGGAACATCGCCGTAGCCGCGCGCATGGCTTCGCGCGATTCTGCGACGTCTATGGGGCCATCGCCCGCCTCTTTGCGTGCGGCCAGAAGCACTCGCAGTGTATCGATCTGTCGTGTCACCATCACCTCGCCGTCACCGGTTTGACGATAAGCGCCCTGCCTTGCCCGGACAATCACGATTACGACATCAACCGCGAGGAACTGTTAATACGTCAACAATCCGGTCGCCGCAGATGAGCGGACCCCAACGGGGTGATCGCTACATTTGCATGGTCCAGCCTTCGACGCCCATCGCGGCCTGGCGGACGGCTTCAGACATTGTCGGGTGGGCATGGCTGGTACGGGCAATATCCTCGGACGCACCGCCAAATTCCATCGCCACACAGACCTCATGGATCATTTCGCCGACGCCGACACCGATCATGTGCGCGCCAAGGATACGGTCGGTCTTCTTGTCGGCGAGGAGTTTCACGAAGCCTTCCGTTTCATGGTTACAGCGGGCGCGGGAATTGGCCATGAAGGGAAATTTGCCCTTGCGATACTCGATCCCCGCCTCTTTGAGCTCTTCCTCGGTCTTGCCAACCCAGGCGATTTCCGGGTTCGTATAGACCACGCTCGGCACGAGATTGTAATCGACATGCCCGGCCTTGCCGGCGATGAGTTCGGCCACCGCGACACCGTCATCCTCAGCCTTGTGGGCGAGCATCGGCCCGTGAATCGCATCGCCAACGGCCCAGATCCCGTCTGCGGCCTTGAAATGCCCGTCTGTGACCTCGATGACGCCGCGCTTGTTGGTGGCGATGCCGACCTTGTCGAGGCCGAGCCCTTCGGTGTAGGGGCGCCGGCCCACCGCGACGATCACAACATCCGCGTCGAGGGTCTGCGCATCACCGCCTGCGACCGGCTCCATATTCACTTTCAACTTGGTCTTGAGTTTGTCCACGCCGGTGACCTTCTGACCGAAATTGAATTTCAGCCCCTGCGCCTCGAATGTCTTGCGGGCGGCCTTCGAAATCTCGCCGTCGGCCCCCGGCAGGCAGTGATCTAGAAATTCGACCACCTCGACCTCGGCGCCAAGCCGCGACCAGACCGAGCCAAGCTCAAGCCCGATCACGCCAGCCCCGATCAGGACCAGTTTCTTGGGAACCGACTTCAGCGCAATCGCACCAGTATTGGTGACCACGCGCTCCTCATCCACCTCTATTCCGGGCAGGGAAGCGGGCTCCGATCCGGTTGCAATGACGATATGCCTTGTCTTGAGAACTTTCACATCGCCTTCAGGTGTCGACACCTCAACCTGGCCAGCGCCGAGAATGCGGCCATGGCCGTTGATCCGCTCGACCTTGTTTTTCTTGAACAGAAATTCGATGCCCTTGGTCAGGCCGTCAACGGCCTCCGACTTCTGGGCCATCATCTGGCGAAGATCGAGATCGAGCTTGCTGAACTTGATGCCCATGCTGGCGAAATCATTCTTCGCAGCCGCAAAGAGCTCAGACCCGTGCAGCAGCGCCTTGGACGGGATGCAGCCGACATTCAGACAGGTGCCCCCAAGTGTCGGGTTCTTTTCGACACAGGCCACTTTCAGGCCCAGCTGACCGGCCCGGATCGCACAATTGTAACCGCCGGGGCCGGCGCCGATAATGACGACGTCATAGGTCTCTGACATGGGGAATTTCGCCTTGGAGAAATAAGAGGTTGAGTTGTCGCGAACCTAAGCAGTTCGCCAGTGGAATCAATGCGTCTAAAGGCGAAGATGGCGCTCAGCTGCGTTGCATGAATACCAGCACGCCGGCCAGTGGCACCAGGACTGCCGTCCAGATGGCTTCATCGCGCCAGAGCGAGATGTCTGCGCCCGACGCAGCGAGGAGCCCGGCCAGCGCGGTAAAGATCAGCGCGCCGGCCGCGCCGAGCCATGCCCCGCCCGGCCGCCCGGCAAGGGCGAGCAGCCCCCCCATCACAGCCAGTGCGGTACTGACGACGCGGATGATGCCTGTCGGGGGTTCCAGCAAGGCGCTGGCAAGTGAACCGCCCCTCGCCATGAACACGTCAATCGTGTGAATACCTTGCCATAGCAGCCATACCGCCACGGCGGCGAGCCCCAGCCCTGCCAGCCGTCTGAACACCTGATCGCCTCCCGATCGCCTGAGTGTAGTGCAGCCGGTTTACAGGGCTTTGGCAAGGCCCCTGGCGGCGGGTTCACGGGTTGGGCGGCGGGCGAGCGAGACGTTTGCGCCCCTCACGCGCAAAGGCGGCGCGGTTGCGCGCGGCGGCATTCGGGAAGGCGCCGCGCGGGTAGCGCCGGGCCCGGCTTTCTGAGGCCTTCTGTTTCGCGGGGCTCTCGATGGCCGGGCTGACATCCGTCGAAAGCGGCGCGGGCTGGAGCTTTCGTGGGCGCAGGCGCAGATCCCAGACGGCTGCGGCAAGCAGCAAGGCGATAACGGCAAGGCCCGCCACGCCACCTTCGCCCGCACTCGGATCGCGCCACCAGCCGGGCTCGAAATCGACCAGGAACACGGCCGGGAAGCCAGCCGCGCACCCCATCAGATACCAGAGCACACCGCCCTTGCGGCGGCGCGCGATCATCACTGATGCGGCATAGAGGCAGAGCGCGGCGAGGAAATAGGGCATGCCATAGACGATGCCGATCTCGCGCCAGTTGATCCCGTCAAGAGTGGCGCTTGGCTCGCCGTCTGCCATGAGGCTGACAAGCATGATGATCGACGGCCAGCGGATCGCCGCCATCGCCGCGAAGGCAAAGCCCACAGCGAGAAGGCAAATCAACATGGCTATGAACCTGCGCGACATGCCCGCAAGGTTAACGCCGCGCCGATTGATGAGCGATGAACCGGGCGACCATGTTTTAATCCAATACCCGGATTTCTGTCCCCCGGCCTGTCCCGCAGGCAGGCGAGGGCAGCTGCGAGGGCAGGTCCCCGGTGTTTTGAGGGCAGCAATCAGGGCAGGCAAGGGCACCCTGCCCGCCCCTGCGGCGCCGTCGGCGACAGCCAACCGGCGTGGGCGCAAACTACACGTCGAGCAGCATCCGCTCGGGATCTTCGAGCGCTTCCTTGACCCGCACGAGGAAGGTCACCGCTTCCTTGCCATCGACAATCCGGTGATCATAAGACAGCGCAAGATACATCATCGGGCGGATCTTGACCTCGCCATTAATGGCAACCGGGCGCTGCTCGATCCGGTGCATGCCGAGCACGCCCGATTGCGGCGGGTTCAGGATCGGCGTCGACATCAGCGAACCATAGACGCCGCCATTGGTGATGGTGAAGGTGCCGCCCTGAAGATTGTCGAGCGACAGGTCGCCATCGCGTGCCTTGCGGCCCAGCTCGGCAATGTCGGCCTCGACCTCGGCGATCGACTTCAGGTCGCAGTCGCGTACCACAGGCACGACGAGCCCCCGTTCGGTACCGACCGCGATGCCGAGATCATAGAAATTCTTGTAGATAATGTCGGTGCCATCGATCTCGGCATTCACCGCCGGGATTTCTTGCAGCGCATTGACACAGGCTTTCACGAAGAAGCCCATGAAGCCGAGTTTCGAACCATGGCGCTTTTCGAAGGCTTCCTTGTAGCGCTTGCGCATATCCATCACGGCCGACATGTCCACATCATTGAATGTGGTCAGCATGGCAGCATTGTCCTGGGCCTCTTTCAGGCGCCGGGCGATGGTCTGGCGAAGGCGGGTCATTTTCACCCGCTCCTCGCGCGGGCCGAGATCGCGAGGCGCGCGGGCCGTCTGCGTCTGGCCGGAAGAGGCCGCCGGCTGGCTGCCCCCCTTCTCGATGAAGCTCAACGCGTCGCCCTTTGTGACGCGCCCGCCCTTGCCGGTTCCGGGAATTGCCTGCGGATCGACGCCGCCTTCGGAGGTGACACGGCGCACCGCCGGAGAGACCGGCCTCTCGCCAGAACCGGTCTGAGCAGGCTCTTCGGCCTGCGCCGCGCGCGGTGACGCGGGCGGCGCGGCAGCCGCACTGATCCGCGCGATCAAAGCACCCGGTTCGACCGAATCACCCTCTGCAACCAGCCATTCAGCAATCGTCCCATCAGCGGGCGCGGGCACATCGACCGCAACCTTGTCGGTCTCGATCTCGGCGATGGCCTCATCCTTCTTCACACTGTCGCCGACCTGTTTGGCAAGGCTCGCAATCGTGCCCTCGGCGACGCTCTCGCCCATGGTCGGCACGACCACATCAACGCTTTCACCGCCACCGGAGGCCGCCGGAGCAGTGCTGCCACCACCGTTCGAGGCTGGAGCTTCGGATTTCTGTTCCCCCCCGTCGCCATTGGCACCGGCACCACTGCCCGCGCCCATGCGCCCAAGAAGCGCGCCGATCTCGACCGTGTCGCCCTCATTGGCGACGATCTCCGAAAGCGTTCCATCCTCGGGCGCGGAGACCTCGACCGACACCTTATCGGTTTCCAGTTCCACAAGCACCTCATCCTTGGCGACCGCATCGCCCGCATGTTTGAGCCATTGGCCCACTGTTGCCTCGGCCACGCTTTCGCCGAGTGTCGGCACCGTAATATCGGTCATCATGTCTCTCGTCATTCTCGGGATTGCTGTCTTGTGTGGCGCCTCAGGCGCCGATCACGCTGTCTTCGACCGGGCCGTCTCCAAGCGCGGCCCCAAGCAGGGCATCACGCTCCTCGATATGTTTCGACATCAGTCCGGTGGCCGTGGCCGCCGCCGGCGGGCGCCCGGCATATTTCGGGCGCGGCTTCTTTACGCCGACCTGCTTGGCGCACCATTCGATCTCGTCGCGAATGAAGGTCCAGCCACCCATATTCCGCGGCTCCTCCTGACACCAGACCATTTCTGCCTGCGCGAAGCGTTTGAGCTCCTGCATCAGCGATTTGCGCGGTACCGGATAGAACTGCTCGACACGCATCAGGTAAATATCATCGACGCCCTTCTCCTCGCGCGCTTCGAACAGATCATAATAGACCTTGCCGGAACACATCACCACCCGGCGGATCTTGTTATCCGATGCAAGTTTCACATTGCCTTCGCGTCCTGGGGTCTCCGCATCGTCCCAGAGGACCCTGTGGAAACTGTCATCTGGCCCCATATCCTCTATTTTCGAGACCGCCAGCTTGTGACGCAACAGCGATTTAGGCGTCATGATGATCAGCGGCTTGCGGAAATCACGGTGGATCTGGCGCCTGAGGGCATGGAAATAATTGGCCGGAGTGGTCAGGTTGCAGACCTGCATATTGTCTTCAGCGGCCATTTGCAGAAAACGCTCCAGTCGCGCCGAGGAGTGCTCCGGCCCCTGACCTTCATAGCCATGCGGCAGGAGGCAGACGAGGCCCGACATCCGCAGCCATTTGCGCTCAGCCGAGGAAATGAACTGGTCGAAATAGACCTGCGCGCCATTCGAGAAGTCGCCAAACTGCGCTTCCCAGAGCACGAGTGTGTTCGGATCGGCAAGCGAGTAGCCATATTCGAAGCCGAGCACCGCCTCTTCCGAGAGGAGGCTGTCGATCACTTCATATCCGGCCTGGTCCTTGCCGAGATTGTTCAGCGGCGTATAGCGCTCACCCGTCGTCTGATCGACGAGATGACTGTGGCGATGCACGAAGGTCCCGCGCGCGGAATCCTGTCCCGACAGGCGGACCGGATAACCCTCGCTCAGCAGCGCGGCAAAGGCGAGATGCTCGGCCGTGCCCCAGTCGATATTCTCGCCCTCCTCGATCACCTGCTTGCGGCGATCAATCACGCGCTTGACGGTCCTGTGAACATCCACGCCCTGGGGAACCGTGGTGATCGCCTGCCCCAGCTTGCGCAGGCGCTCTGCCGACACACCGGTGATGCCACGCCGGTCATCATCGTCAGGAAGGCGGAACCCCTTCCACTCGCCGTCCAGCCAGTCGGCCTTTTGCGGCTCAAGCTTTTTGCCGGCATCGAAGGCGCGGTCGAGATAGTCCTGAAAGTCGGAGACCTGTTTATCGACTTCGTCCGCCGTCACCAGCCCCTCCGAGACGAGCCGGTCTGCATAGATTTCACGGGTCGTCTTCTGTGCGGAGATCTGGGCATACATATTGGGCTGCGTCATCGTCGGGTCGTCGCCCTCATTGTGCCCGTAGCGGCGATAGCAGAACATGTCGATGACGACATCCTTGCAGAATTTCTGGCGGTATTCCGTGGCCACCTTTGCGGCATAGGTGACCGCTTCGGGATCGTCTCCATTCACATGGAAGATCGGCGCCTGCACCATCAGCGCCACATCGGACGGATAAGGCGAGGAGCGCGAATACAACGGGCTCGTGGTAAAGCCGATCTGGTTGTTGATGATGAAATGGATCGTGCCGCCGGTGCGGTAGCCGGCCAGGCCCGAGAGCGCAAAACACTCGGCCACAACGCCTTGCCCCGCGAAGGCCGCATCGCCATGCAGAAGAAGCGGCATCACCTTGTCGCGGTCGAGCGTACCGGTATCGCGATGTTCCATCGCTTGTTTCGAGCGCGCCCGCCCGAGAACGACGGGATTGACCGCCTCCAGGTGCGACGGGTTCGCGTTCATCGAAAGGTGGACATTGTTGCCGTCGAATTCGCGGTCGGATGAGGCCCCGAGATGGTATTTCACGTCGCCCGAGCCGTATTCTTCCGCACCTTGCGTCGAGCCACCCTGGAATTCGTAAAAGATCTTTTCATAGGGCTTGCCCATGACGGCGGCGAGCATGTTGAGCCGGCCACGATGCGGCATCCCGATGACAATCTCCTCGACACCGAGGGCGCCGCCGCGCTTGATGATCTGTTCCAGCGCCGGAACCGCCGCCTCGCCACCATCAAGACCAAAGCGTTTTGTGCCGGGATAGCGTTTGTGCAGGAACCGTTCGAAGGTCTCCGCCTCGATCAGTTTCCACAGGATCGCCTTCTTGCCTGCATTGGTGAAGGCCACGCCCTTGTCGGGCCCTTCGATCCGCGCCTGCAGCCAGCCCTTCTCCTCGGGATCGGCGATGTGCATGAACTGGATGCCGATGGTCGAGCAATAGGTGCGCTGGAGGATGCCCAGCATCTCGCCGGCGGTGGCATATTCAAGGCCGAGCACCTGGTCGATGAAGATCGGCCGGTCCATGTCTTCCGGACCAAAACCGTAAGTCGCCGGATCGAGCTCGGGGTGCTGGCCGATCTGTTCAAGGCCGAGGGGATCGAGATTGGCCTTGAGGTGACCGCGAATCCGGTAAGCCCGGATCATCATCAGCGCGCGGATCGAATCCTTGACCGCAAGCGCGATGTCATCGGCGCTCGCCGCAGGCGCGCGGTCTTTCAGCTTCTTCTCGATGACCGGTTCGACGACCGCCCAGTTGCCATCGAACACCGCCGTCGTTTCGGGGTCGGGCTGCGGCCATTGCGTGCGTTTCCAGCTGGCGCCGGCGACATTGCGCTCGGCCGCGCCGGCGCTGTCTCCGACCTCTTCGAAAAAGCCCCGCCAACTGGCCGGGACAGAGGCCGGGTCGCGGGCATAATCGGCCTGCATCGCCTCGACATAGCTGGCATTGCCGCCATACAGGAACAGCGTGTCCAGCATTGCCGCGTTGAGCTCACTGCGCTTGCCCACGACCGGGCTGCCATCATCTGCCATCTGCCAACCGTCCTTTCGAGGGGCCATGCGCCCCGCACAAGCCGTCATTGCGGCCCGATGCAAGCCCCCTTGCGCAGGAGACCGGCTCCGGGCGACCGAATAGGGCAATGTAGCGTAAAACTAGCCCTTTAGAACCTCTACCATGGTCGTGCCGAGACGGGCAGGGCTGGGGCTCACTTTGATGCCAGCCGCTTCCATGGCCTCGATCTTGGAATCAGCACCGCCTTCGCCGCCCGAAACGATGGCACCGGCATGGCCCATTGTGCGGCCCGGAGGCGCTGTGCGCCCCGCAATGAAGCCGACCATCGGCTTCTTGCGGCCCCTGGCGGCCTCGTCCTTGATGAACTGCGCGGCCTGCTCCTCGGCTGTGCCGCCGATCTCGCCGATCATGATGATGGATTCGGTCTCGTCATCAGCCAGGAACATTTCCAGCATGTCGATGAAATTCGTGCCATTGACCGGGTCGCCGCCAATGCCCACCGCCGTGGTCTGGCCAAGGCCCTCATTGGTGGTCTGGAACACAGCCTCATAGGTCAGCGTGCCCGAGCGCGAGACCACGCCGACCGAGCCCTTCTTGAAGATCTTGCCCGGCATGATGCCAATCTTGCACTGCTCAGGCGTCAGCACGCCCGGGCAGTTCGGCCCGATCAGGCGCGATATCGACTTTTCCAGCTTCGCCTTGACGCGGACCATGTCCTGCACCGGCACGCCTTCGGTGATGCAGATGATCAGCTCGATGCCGGCCTCGATGGCTTCCTCGATGGCGGCGGCCGCGCCGACGGGCGGGACATAGATGACAGACGCATTCGCGCCGGTCGCCTCACGCGCGTCGCCGGCAGTGGCATAGATCGGCAGCTGCGCGCCATTGTCGGCGCTCCAGGTCTGGCCGGCCTTTTTCGGATGCGTGCCGGCCACCATCTGGGTGCCGAAATAGTCCAGCGCCTGATTGGTGTGGAACGAGCCGGTATTGCCGGTCAGCCCCTGCACGATGCATTTGGTGTCGCTGTTGACGAGAATGGACATTGGATTTCCCCTTGGGTGGTCGGTGACGGGTTAGATGAACGGGTTTATGGCACGCACGCCGGCGTAATCCTGGCCGTGGTTCAGGTCTTCGGTGTAGATCGTCTTCGCACCGAGCCGTTTCGCTGCGGCGATCATTGCGGCATCGTAGTAGTGCGTTTCGTAGCGCTCAGAGAGGCGCGTGGCCGTGAAGAATATGTCGGTGTCGATGACAGCGCACTCGAACTCGAGCAGGTGCGCGATCCAGACATTCAATACATCGTCGGACACCCCGAAAACCGGCTTCTTCATGTTGACATAGAACTCATGAAGAACCTGCACTGACAGGCAGAAGTCAGCTTCGGCAACAATTCCCTGGGCGATTTCGGCCTTCCCGTCATTCTGGGTCGTGGCCGCGTAAATCAGGATGTTCGTGTCGAGAAAAGCGTTCGCCATAAAGGGCCTCGCGATCAAACTTCCACCCTTTGGGCATGACCGTCTTTGAGTTCTTGCTCAGTTCCACAAGCTGTCTGGCCGCCTCACGACGACGATGGGCCGTCGTTGAGTTGGCGACCTTCTGAACAAGCAGGTCGCGGACGATGGCGTTGACAGAGGTCTTTTCCTCAAGCGCGACGCGCCTGGCCCGCTCCAGCAGGTCCTCGTCAATGGCAAGGGTGATGTTCTTCGTGGCCATGGCCGGATGGCTCCACATATCCTGTGTAACACATATTATGTGTGGCAGGGGAGATCAATACGCCCTTTTCCGAAACAGGTAGGGAAAAAGCGCAAGCGAACAGATCGCTGCAAGTGGCAGCCAGAAACTCAACAAAAAGAGCACAATTCCGTCGGCGCCGCAGCAATGTTTCACATGTCCCATGGAGGGGCCGAGCCATTCAAACATGACAATCGCGGACAGACCTGCCCCAAGGCCGAGCGGGTACCAGGCAATAATGGCAATCAGGGCGCTCACGCCAAGGCGCCACCAAAACCCGAGCCCGCTTCCAAACCTATGCAGGAGCCAGCTGACCCCCGACGCAAGCGCGATGGAGGCACCGGCGATGAGCGCCGCTATGGCCAACATCGCCGCCGACATGAGTTCCTTACCCCCGCACAGCGTCCACGATCTTCTTCGCGGCGTCGTCGAGATCGTCCGCCGGGATGACGTTGAGGCCGGAATTGGCGATGATCGCCTTGCCCTGCTCGACATTGGTGCCTTCGAGGCGCACGACCAGCGGCACCTGGAGATTGGTTTCCTTGACCGCCTGCAGGACGCCTTCGGCGATGACGTCGCATTTCATGATGCCGCCGAAGATGTTCACGAGGATGCCCTTCACATTCGGATCCTTCATGATGATCTTGAAGGCAGCCGAGACCTTTTCGGCATTTGCGCCCCCGCCGACATCGCAGAAATTGGCCGGTTCCTCGCCATAGAGCTTGATGATGTCCATCGTCGCCATGGCGAGCCCGGCGCCATTGACCATGCAGCCGATGGTGCCTTCGAGCGCGATATAGGCCAGATCCCATTCGGACGCCTCGATTTCCTTCTCGTCCTCTTCGGTCTTGTCGCGCAGTTCCATGATGTCGGGATGGCGGAACAGGGCATTGCCGTCGAAGCTGACCTTGGCGTCGAGCACCCGCAGATGACCGTCCTTCATCACGATCAGCGGGTTGATCTCCAGCATCGACATGTCCTTCTCGATGAAGGCCTTGTAGAGCAGCGGGAAGAGGCGCATTCCGTCCGCCTTGGCCGCCCCGCCAAGCGCCAGCGCCTCGCAGACCTTTTCGGCATCGCCGTCGCTCATCCCGGCCAGCGGATCGACATGGATGGTGTGGATCTTGTCGGGCGTGTCATGGGCGACCTGCTCAATATCCATCCCGCCCTCGGTGGAGGCCACGAAAGCCACCGTGCCCGATGCGCGGTCAACAAGCAGCGAGAGATAAAGCTCGGTCTCGATATCGGCGCCATCCTCGATATAGAGGCGGTTGACCTGCTTGCCAGCCTCGCCCGTCTGGGCGGTGACCAGGGTCTTGCCGAACATGGCGCGCGCATGCTCGATCGCTTCTTCCTTCGAGAAAGCGAGCCGAACCCCGCCTTTCTCACCCGCTTCGGCTTCGACAAACTTGCCCTTGCCGCGCCCGCCGGCATGGATCTGGCTCTTCACGACCCAGAGCGGCCCGGGCAGCGCATTCACCGCCGGCTCGATATCGTCAAGGCTGAGCACCGGCTCGCCATTCGCGACCGGCGCGCCATAGGATTTCAGGACCGCTTTTGCCTGGTATTCGTGAATGTTCATGGAGTTCAGCCTCTTGCCCTGCCTGATAAGCGCGCCTGGCCCGCCATCTGACGCACCTGCACAAATTTGTCTGCCTTATATCAGCCTCAATCGCCGGGGCAACCGATCCGAAAGGGGCATGCCGCAAGGTCACTCTCCGCCGGCTGGCGCGTCCGCATCGACCCCGAGCCCCGCCCCGCCGACAGACGGCGGCTGGGCGATCTTCCATTTCTCCGCGCTGACCTCTGTGGTAGCTGCCGGACGCAGACGCCGGCGCGCAAGGATGGTGAATGCGAGAAGCAGCGACAGCGCACCGGCCGACAGGAAAAGCCCGCCCGGCCCGGCGCCGGCCCGCATCGCCGCACCGGCAATGGGCGGACCGAGCACCGAGCCTGCGCCCCAGATGAACATCAGGCCGGACAACATCCGCGCCAGTTCGCCATGCTCGGCCCGGTCGATCCCGTGCGCGACGCTGACAGAATAGATCGCAAACCCGGCCGCGCCCCAGACTGACAGGAGGGCGAGCGACCAGAGCCCCGGCAGCGCGTCAAAATAGAGCCCGAGCCCGCCTGCGGTCAGGGCAGAGAACAGCGCAACAGCGACAATGACCAGCCGTCGGTCAAGCCAGTCAGACAGCCGCCCGACCGGCCACTGCCCGACAAGCCCGCCAAACGACACCGCCGCCATCGCCGTGGCCGCAAGCGCCGTGGTCGAGGTGCCCGGCTGGAGGAGCGGCATGTATTGCGCAAATATGGGCAGGAGGGCGAGCGTTCCTGTCGTGATCAGGCCGGCGAAGAACGCACCGATGGCCGCTGACGGCGCGATGGCGAACAGGCGCGTAAAGGCGAGCGGTGTCGCCTTCGGGCGGGGCGGCTGCCCCCGGCGCGTCAGGCAGACCGGGACCAGCGACAGGGCCAGAAACACCCCGCACCACAAATAGGCGCGCGGCGACAGGGCTGATGTGCCGGCGGCCAGGAAGGGGCCAGCCATCAGTGCGGCTTTCGCCAGCACCTGGTAAACCGTTGTGACGCCGCCGCGATGCTCGCGGCTGACGGCGCTGGAAATCCAGCTCTCTGCACTGGCCAGCATCCAGGCGAATCCGGCCCCCTGCACGAGGCGACACAGCGTCCAGATCAGCGAGTCCGGATAGAGCTCCATGACCAGCGCAGCGGCTGCTGTCAGCGCCGCACCAATCGAGAAAACGCGGATATTGCCGAACAGGGCGAGCGCGCGCGGCTCTGTCCAGGCGCCGGCCATGAAGCCGGTCGCATAGACCGCCGCAATGGCCCCGATCAGGAAGGGCGAGACCCCGAGCGCCTCCAGCCCCAGCGGCGTGATCACACCCAGCAGGCCGCCGGCGACCTGTAACAGAGCCACCGCCAGTATCAGTGTCCAGACATTGCGATAATCGCTCATCTGAGGGGTCAGCCGGCCTCCAAGCTACTGCCCCCGTCATACGCGCACCGCAAGGCTTGTCGAGGGGGCCGGGCCGCTGTTTGCGCGTCGAGACGGGGCGCAGGACCACACGGACGGCGCCCATCAACGCCTCAGGCGCCGGGGTCACGCCTGACAGCAAGATCGACCAGCGCCCTGAGTGCTTGTGGCGCCCCCGCTCAGAGCATGGCCGGGATGACGCGGTCGGGGGGTTTGTGACCATCATCGAAGGTCTTGATATTGATGATCACCTTCTCGCCCATCTCGACACGGCCTTCGAGCGTGGCCGAGCCCATATGCGGCAGGAGGACCACATTGGGCAGGGATTTCAGCTTCTCGCTGACATGCGGCTCATGCTCGAACACATCGAGCCCGGCGCCCATGATCTGCCCGGCTTCCAGCGCGCGCGCGAGCGCAGCTTCGTCGATCACTTCGCCGCGCGCGGTGTTCACGATGAAGCTTTCGGGCTTCATCAGCTCGATTCGGCGGGCATTGAGAAGATGGAAGGTGGCCGGCGTGTGCGGGCAGTTCACCGACACCACGTCCATGCGCGACAGCATCTGGTCGAGACTGTCCCAATAGGTCGCGCCCAGGGCTTCCTCGATCTTCGCGCTGACCGGCTTGCGATTGTGGTAATGTATCTGCAGGCCGAAGGCTTTCGCACGCCGCGCCACGGCCTGGCCGATGCGGCCCATCCCGATAATGCCGAGACGCTTGCCGGCAATCCGCCGGCCCATCATCCAGGTTGGCGACCAGCCGTCGAAATCCCCGCGCGCCAGGACCGCCGCGCCTTCAAACAGGCGGCGCGGCACCGCCAGGATAAGCGCCATGGTCACATCGGCGGTGTCGTCTGTCAGCACGCCAGGCGTATTGGTCACGGTGACGCCGCGCTGGGTCGCGCTTTCCACATCGATATTGTCCACCCCCGCGCCGAACTGGGCGATCAGGCGCAGGTTTTCGCCGGCCCGGGAAATCATGCGGCCATCGAGCCGGTCTGTGACCGTGGGCACAAGGACATCGGCACGCTGGAGCGCATCGACCAGCTGCTCGGGACTGAAAGCCTCGTCGGTCTCGTTCAGTTCCGCGTCAAACAACTCCTTGAGCCGGAGCTCCACCGGGGCCGGAAGCTTGCGTGTGACGATGACCTTCAGCTTGCGATTAGGCATAGGACCTCCCGGCGGATTTGAATCATGTGCCTGCGCACCCGGCCTGTGAGATAGCAGAGCATTTGCAGCGCGCCAATCACGGAGGCTTTACAGTGAATTCACCATGATGTCGCAACTATGCGGAGCTTTCCACACGCCGACAAGGACCGCCATGCTCAATCGCGCTGTCATTCTCATCGCTGCCATCATTCTGAGCACGCCCGCTATCGCCCAGACAGGCAGGTCCCCCGCCCGGACCGTGGAGATCAGTCAATTTTCGGGCAAGCCCGTCCCACGGTTCGAGCACCTGAAATTCGCGGCCGTCAATGGCCGGGAGGGCCCGAGCGAGAGCCACAGGGTCCTGTGGCGATATGAGCGCGCAGGCCTGCCGGTCCTGATCGTCAAGGAGAGCCGCAGCTGGCGGCGTGTGCGCGATCCTGATGGCGACGAGGTCTGGATGCATGCCCGAATGCTCGCACCTGAACGCCGCGCCCTGGTCCTTGCCAAAGGGGCGATCCACACACGACCGGCAGAAGATGCCGCCGTCGCCGCACGGCTGGCGCCCGGCGTGGTTGCGCAATTGTCCGGCTGCCAGCGCGATTGGTGCCATATCAGCGTGGAGGGCCGCCAGGGCTGGTTCGCGCGCTCGGCGCTCTGGGGTGTCAGTCCGGATGAAGTGCCATTATAGCCCGATTGCCATCGCGCGCGTAAACGCGCAGAAGAGTTGGCGCAGCCTCGTTGCGCGACGGGTCTGCGCCGTCGTCAAGAAAAACAAGAAAGGACGGGCCCATTGTCCGGACCTCATGACCATCACACTCCGCAATCCTCATACAGCCATGAGGACCTGATCACCTCCAGCAAGGGGGGGCTGTTCGGGCCGGGCAATGCCCAGCTTCCCGCGCCGCCCATGCTGATGATGGACCGCATCACCGAAATCACGCTGGATGGCGGGCCAAATGGCAAGGGCCATGTGGTCGGTGAGCTCGACATCGATCCGGGTCTCTGGTTCTTCAAGTGTCATTTCGAGGGCGACCCGGTGATGCCGGGCTGTCTGGGTCTCGATGCCATGTGGCAGGCGGTCGGCTACTGGCTCGGCTGGTCGGGCAGTCCCGGCAAGGGCCGCGCGCTCGGCGTCGGCGAGGTGAAGTTCACCGGCCAGATCACGCCGGACATCAAGCTGGTGCGCTATGAGGTCGACATGAAGCGCGTGCGCCGTGGCAAGCTGGTGCTCGGCATCGCCGATGGCCGGGTCTTTGCCGATGAAAAGCAGGTCTATATCGCCAATGACATGCGCGTGGGCCTTTTCGACCCCGCCGACCTGTAACCGGCGCGCGGCTTGCGCCGGGCCACGCATTGTGTCTGGATGAACGCGTTCCCGATCAGCCCGGACGAGGTTTGCCATGAGCGGCGGTGTCTTCATTTCCTATCGCCGTTCGGATTCGGCCGCCTTTGCCGGACGGCTGGCCGATTATTTCGACTTCCAGATGCCGGATGTGCGGGTGTTTTTCGACCTCGTCGCGATTGAGCCGGGCGAGGATTTCGTCGAGGCCCTGCGAACACGCATTGCCTCATCGGAGGTCGTTCTGGTGATGATCGGCGAGGGCTGGCTGAATGCGGTCGATGGCCAGGGCCGGCGCCGGCTCGATGATCCGGCCGATTTCGTGCGCCTGGAAGTGGCCAATGCGCTGGCCATGGGCACGCGGGTCATCCCGGTCCTGCTCGACGCCGCGCAGATGCCGGGCGAGGACCAGCTTCCCGGTGACCTGAAACCGCTGGCGCGCTGCAATGCCGAATTCATTCGCGGGGCGGCCTTCCGGCGCGACGGCGAACACCTGGCCGGCTTCGTGCGCGACTTCCTGGAACGCTCGACCCGCACCGTCACCGCGCCGCCACAGGCCGAAGCGCGCAAATCCGGCTCAACGGTCCGCGACGGGCTGTTTGCGGCGATTGACGCCTACATGCAGACCGCAACGGAAGGCTCCTTCATCACGATTGAGAGCCCGGCGGGCCATGTCCTGCAATTTGCCTGGGACGGCGAGGGCTCCGGCATGGACGAGATCGCGCTGAACCTGCCGGTCGGCGACCTGCCACCCGCGCGCGCCGCGATTGCCCGCCAGATGCTGACCGAATCCTACAGCGCGCACAATCCGATGGACGAGGAGGATTTCGTGATGCTCTTCCTGCCGCCCGACGCCTCCATCCTCACCCGCACCACGCTCGACATCTTCGAACACGTCTTCGGCGAATTGCCGGACGCACCGTTCCGGACCGAGGTGGAGGTTTAGGGGGGAGCTGAACAACCGTTTCACGCCGCCCATCCTTCGAGACGCGCCTCAGGATGAGGTTCGTGCGTTGTTTCGAAAGCGCAAAATTCTCATCCTGAGGAGCGATCCATTCAGGATCGCGTCTCGAAGGATGGTGGCGCGACCGGATTTTCAGGTTCGAAAGCCCTGAATGCAGTGCCGCAGGAGAACCGTAGGGCGCAAGGAGGCCGAAGACCGATATGCACCAAGTCACGAGCCGATTGGTGCATATCGCTCACGCCCCATGCGCCCGACGCTCGCCGCCACCAGTTTTACCCGCCGTCAATTGCGGTAATGCATACTCACCCGATGAGAATAGTTTTATGGAACTGCAATATGGCACTCCACAGAAAGTGGAGCTTCTTGCTCGGACTCGGTCCAGATATCGCCATATTGCCAGAGGCCGCCAGCCCAGAAATACTCGAAAGCAAGGGTTTGGATTTCGCAGATGTCTGCACAGTGTGGAAATCCAAGCACGATGGCTCTCGAAACAAGGGGCTCCTTGTTGTTGGTTTTAATGGATTTCGACTAAGAGAAATCGCCGACTCCGAGCCTCCACTCGATATCTTCATCCCTCTTGAAGTGTCCGGACCAATGGCGTTCCCGCTTCTGGCGGTCTGGTCATTCAACCATCGCGCAGCGCTGTCAAAAACGCCAACACCTGACGCACTGGACAGATACCGGGGCTTTATCGAAAGCGGCGCGCTGATAGCTGGTGATTTCAACAGCAATACAGTCTGGGACAAAGGTCAGCATAGAAACAACTTCTCCAATATATTGGATCAGTTAAAGCGAACAGGACACAATTCAGTTTATCACGACGTATCTGGTGACTGTTATGGAAGTGAGCGCGCCGCCACTCTCTACTGGCGAGACCGCAAAGAATATGGTCCAAGATTCATGATCGATTACATTTTTGAGCCGGGTGCGTGGAAAGATGCCCGTACGCGATTTGAGATCGGCAGGTATAAAGACTGGGTTGAAAGCGGGTTGAGCGATCATGTGCCATTGATCATCGAATGGGATCGATCAGCACTTCTCGCCCAGTTATCTGGAAGTCAAGTTCGCTGAGCTTTGCTCGCCGCACCCATGTTGGGCTTGGTCGCCGAAACCGGCGCGTGACTTATCAGCGGACAACCGCTTCCGTCGGTCTCCCGCCATTCTGATGGAGTGGCCTCCTCGCGGACCAGCCAGAAATCCCCCACCCCGCACCCTCACCCGCCCACAGGCAGGCCCTGGTCCTTGGCCATGCGTTTCATCGCCTTTTGCAGCTTCTCGAAGGCGCGCACCTCGATCTGGCGGATGCGTTCGCGCGAGACATTGTAGACCTGGCTGAGCTCTTCCAGCGTCTTGGGCTCGTCCGACAGGCGCCCGGCAGGCCGACCAGGCCGACTGTGGCGATCATCCGCATCGCCGCCATCATTTAGGGCCGAAGCCTCCGGCCATGCAGGCCGGTCCGACCCCCATCAGGGCCTGCATCAGCCGCGGACTCGACATAATGGCCTGTTCGGCCTCGGCCCGCGTCAGTGCAGTGTTTTCGGCATACTGCTCGAAAGTCCCGTTCTCGCCCTTCAGTTCGGCCACCTGGATATCGATAAGCATGCGCCATTCCTTCTCGTCGAGCATCTCATCGAAATGGTCTGCCGCACAGGCGCACGTCCCCCCACCCATGTCTTCAAATTGAAGTCCGCACATTGCCAGATAGCGCTCCCGGACAGATCCGGTCGCCTGCAAGGTCTGCTCGACCTCACGCGAGTGCGCGGCGGCTTCGCACCGTTCCGGCAACAGCGATAGCGCAGCGACAGCCCGGGCCGCCTCCATCTGTTCCGCCGGGCTGGCATTGTTTGCGACCTGGGCAGCATCGACGGGATCGAGCCCCGCCCCCACCAGCATCATTGCCGCCATGCGCCTGGCACCCTCAGACATGGACGCAGGCACCGCGCTGGAAAATTCGTTCGCCAGACAGTTGCAATAGGCCTCGCTTCGGCCGCTCTCACCGCCACAGCCCTCCGCAAGAAGGGCGGTGGCTGTCGGTATGCCGTCGGCTGAGCGGATCTGGGCGAGGTCTTCTGATCTCATCGCTTCGGCGGCTTCTTCCTCCACGCCCGCCGACATGCGGATCGCCTCGTTCAGGGCGTCCTGCTGCTCATCGCGCAGGGCCTGCGCCATTTGATCGCCGGCCCTGACATCCGTCGCTGCGGCGGACACATCAATGCTTTCAAGGCCCAAAGGCGGGCCCGCGCGCCCGGCGGCGGACCTGGCCGCCATGGACCGAACGGCGCCTGTACGGTCATCAACCCCATAAAGGAGCGAATGACAGCGATTATCATGGAGGTAGCCGCCATCGCCGCTGTCATGAGCCGCCATTTTCATGTTAACGCTGGCAAGCAGCGCGTCATAGGCGTCCGGCGAAATGCCCATCTTCGCGGCCCGCGCAACACGCAGTCCCTCCATGGAGCCGTCAGCCGCAGAGTAATCCGAATAAGACAGGAAGTGGGCAGTGTATTCATCCTTGCTCAGAAGCGCGGCGCGGCCCGCCACCGAGCACTGGCAGAAAAGCGGTGAGCCAGTGCTGGCATTGCAGGATTCAAAAGCTGACTCATAAACCTCGCCTTCCGGCAGTTCAGGCACCTGGGTCAATTGGGCGCCCTCAATCACGCAACCGCGCTCATATTCAATGTCGAAACCGCCATGGGGCCCATAGGCTGCAATCAGGTCCAGCATCTGCTCATCGCTGCCCATGGCGCGCGCGGCGAGCGGCTCAAGGCCAGCACGCTCTCCAAGGGTGCGCGCGTAATCGGCCTCGGTGAAGGCGCGGAAATCATCGCTCGGCGCGACGTGCAGAAAGGTCGCCACGCGCTTGCCCACACATCCGCAATCGATATGGGAGCGCTCCAGCCCCTCACACCGGGTCTCGATGCGGTCGCGCACAGCGGCAAAGTCATCTGCTACTGCGGGGCCGGACACGAATGCCAGAAAACAGGCCATGCTTAATGCACCGCGCTTGAGTGAACCGAAGAGTCGATCCAGCATGCCCATCTCCTCCCTCATGGTCATGCATCATTGATATTCGGAAGGTCCGCACTGGCATGCGTCATTTGACGTATGGGAGCCGCATTCGCCTTTTTACCCATCAATCGCGAGCGACAAGCGCTCGGCAAGCCGCCGTGAAATGCACAGGATGCTGATAGAGCTGCAATTGCCCGCAGTCCGCAACGATCTCGGCGCTGACACGAGGATGATCGTCGGCGAAGCGCTGGATCTTGTCGGCGCTGAACATGTCGTTGAGTGCGCCATGAACAAACACGGTGCGGTGAGTGTCGCAAGCCTTCAGCAGGCCGCTCCAGTCGCTCGCCCAGCGGCAGACATCGGCGACCAGGCGGTCCACATCCTCGAAGGAGTAGGCAATGATGCGGCGGGTGATCTCATAGTAGATGCGATCGGTGCGCACGAGATGGCGATCGACCGGGCTATCCTCGAAGAAATAGTCCACCACCTGCGCTTCTCCGGCGGCATTGCGGCTGAAGTTTGAAGCGAAAATCCTGTGCGGCACCGGGAGGATCTCGGGCATGTACCTGGCAGCGAGGAAGGTGCGCCGGGTCGTTCGGGGAAGGGTCATCAACTCCTTGCGTCCTTCGAATGGCAAGCCAGTGTCAACCAGAACGAGGCCCTCGCAGCGGCGGGGGAAATCGGCTGCGAAGCGGAGAGCATAGAGACCGCCAGAGCAATGTCCCGCGACAATGGCCTTCTCGACACCTTCGGCCGCCATTATCGCGACATAGTCGGCCGAAACTGAAGCGGGTCCATCCTGCGCGGGAACGGGCAAAGCCCCGCCGAACCCCGGTCTGTGAACACCGATCACCCTCAGGCCGGCCTCTGTGCAGGCCCGGCGGAAGTCCGGCGTCATTTCCGGAGACGTGGTCGTGTGGCAGAAGAGCACCGGCGTGCCGCCGGGCTGGCCATAGCGGACATAGGCGAGCATGCGACCATCATGGCTGATCACCCCTTGCTGGAGGTCATTCCCGCTGGCGTCGGACCAGCCGAGGCCGACATCAGACGGCTTCTTCGCCTTCATCAGCAGTTGCGAGAGCGTGGCGAGGAACAGGGCGAGCTCAGTCTGTCCGGGCAATCCGAGTTTGCCAAATACCTGGGTCAGCTGGGTCCGCACCGTGCGCACAGACCGTCCACGCGCTCTTGCCACCTCTCCGACCGACCCCGTTTCGACAAGGCCCTGCAGGACCTCCGTTTCCGCATTGGTGAGCCCGTAGGCCTCCATGAGAAGTGGCACGAGTGCGGGGTTCCAGGTCGCCTTTGCCACCTTCAGCGACACAAGCGGCACCGACGCCTCAATGGCGACCGAGACGCGAGCGGGGGAGGCAACCACAAGCACCGGCGATCGCTCACCCGGCAGGATGAAAGACACAAGCACGGACTTTGAAAGATCATTTGCCCGGAAAACCTGCTCAAGCCGCCGGGCATCGGCGGGCGAGCAAAGGCAGCCTTCGAGCGAGCGCTGCCCGGTCGGCAGGAGCCCCGTGAGCAGGTCATTGGCGGCGACGATGTCGAGATTGCGGGAGATCACGGCTGCGGGGACAATCTGTTTGTCGACATGCACGATGGGGCTGTCGCGGACCTCCATTGCCGGCGCGTCGAGAAACTGTGCCACCTGGGCGAAATGCTGGCGGAACCTCGCTTTCCAGTCTGCGCTGCCCGCTTCGATGCCGTCGGGATCGGCCTCGATGAGATCGTCCATGGCGCGCATGAGCCCGTCGAACTCACTGTGATCGGCCAGTGCCTGGTAGAGCCCGCTCAGAACCTCTGCCGCGGCAAGCCTTGTGCGGTCTGCATCTTCCTGCATGGATTCTTCATCGCCCAATGGCTGGGAAGTCTCAAGCTTTCCGCATCCCGGAGTGTCGACCACCAGCAATTGGCAAGACACACATGGCTTCAGCCATCTGCCGGGGGTGACTTACCCGGCACTGTCAAGAATGTCGCTCATGGTCTCGTACGCAATATGCCCCGGCCGCAGCCCGACTTCATCGCGCTGCATGATTGCCTGATGGGCAACCTTGGCAACAATATTACCCTCAGGAAACCCGATGAGGCTCGTTCCGATTCGATCACCTTTTCCCGGTCTCATGATGGCCAAACCGCTCATCAGATAAGCCTCGCGTCCATCGATGTCGTATGTCTTGTAGCCGTCAGGGTTTTCGGCCATCCACTGGCGCGCCTTTGCAATCTCCTCATCGCTAAACCGGACGAGTTCGACAAACAGGAGCGGATAGCCCTGCGGAAGGTTCGCGGTTCCATATTCGTTAAGGAGTTCATCCGGCAATTCGCCGACCGACAGATAAACCTGATCGGAATTCATGACATAGGGTTTGGAGTCAGGCGCAAGGCCATAGCTTTCGGGAAACTCAGGCACGTATCGGGCAAGGCTGCCCGCACACGACGCCGGCGGGATATCCTCTCGCCATTGCTGGGCGGCCAGAATATCCTCCATGTCGTAGCGCTGGTTGACCAGCAGACCGTCGCCCTTGCGCTCGGGCGGGCAGGCAGCTGCGCGGCGCTCAGACGGGTCGCCGGGGGCTGTCGAGCCTCCGCTGGCGCCACAGGCCGCAAGGGCAAGGGTCAGGGCCGCGAAGGCCATCGATGCGAGCTTTGACATGGACGGTCTCCTGCCAATGGAATGAATGGCGTTTGGTCGAGGAGATAATCGCCGGTTCAGGCGCGCGCATACGTCATTTGCTGTATGCGCATGATCGCGGTCTTCGCCATAAAATCGTCTCGGGCGAATTACAGGAGAGCCGGCCATGTCGAAGTTTACAGGGTTGACCGAAATCGAGGCGACAAGGGGTGGACGTCTGGAGACGTTCATGCGCGTCGGGCTCTTGGTCGTGCTCGCTTGCCTGACATTCTCGCCATCCGCACTGGCCGACCGATTATTCACTGTCGAAGTTATCAGTAAGGGCGAGCCGGTCGTCGGTACGACGGTATGCCTGGGCACAGAGGAACTGCCAGCCGCTTTCGGCGGCGCTGTCACGGACGAAGAGGGGCGGGCGGTGCTGCTCTTTCCAAACCGCGGTCAGAAGATGGAGATCGTGTCCGAGCTTGTCATGCGGGTCACCAGGCCAGATGGCGACGGTGTCATCGCGCGCATCGCAGCTCGAACCCAAGAAAGCCCTGACCCTGAAATCGTTTCGATGCGAACCGGGCTGCCGGTGACGTGCGGACGCCGCTTGCCGGTCCCTGCGACGGACCTGTTATCCGATAAAGAGCGCGGTGCGCTGCAGGAGCGGGGCGTGAAGCTTGAGGGCATACGAGTGATCCCGAGTTTGGCCGACCAGCGGCGCCATTCGATCGTTTATGACCGTATGCTCGAAGCCGCGATCAAAGCAGAAGGCGACGCGCTCGAGCGTCTGCGGGACGGCGGCAAGATCGAGGTACTGGGGCGCGATGAGCGGTGCTTCGGGGCCGTCGGGAACGGATGTGGCTGGGGCGATACAGGAGAGTTTGCATTCTGCGACATTTTCGGCCGGTGCCATGTGAATTCCGGCAGCTGGCTACATGATGAATGCTGCGCAGCCAATCCGAACGGGGCGTGGTGCGGAGGCGATAATAGCGAGCCACAAACGTGCAAGGCCGAGCTCGACCGGGGCTGGGATCGCATGGCGCTTGCGCCCTGGACCTGGGTCCTGGACGTCGATTATGATCGCGTCAACCGCTCCGGACGCGTTGAGCGAGATCTCTACTGCGCGCCCGACGGACAGGTTCTTCCTGCGGAAGATGGCAATTTCTGCTGCGAAAATTACCGAGAGCTGGAGGGGATCGAATGGGCGCTTGTCAAATACGAATCGCTCTCCGTCGCCACCATTACGGATATGGAACTCATAAGGTGTGATGCTGATGGCGACATTGTTGCGATTATTGCGGATTAGGTGCCGGGACTGAAAATGGACATGTCGACTTCGCGTCGCACCGGGAGGATAAGCCAACTGGCCTCGTCCGTGAGCATACAGCTGGCATCTACCGCCAGGGCGCGGGACATGCTTCATCATTATGGTCTGAGGCTTTGATCAGTTGGGCAGGATTTCCGTCCTGGGGCCAGGATGATGGGTCGATGTTGCCGGACTGACGCCGGGCCGCAAACCCGGCGTCGTCCATCGACGGCCTACTGGACCTCGGTCAGGCGCAGATAGGGACGCACTTCTTCCCAGCCTTGCGGGAACTGGCCCTCGGCCTGCGCATCTGTCACAGAGGGCGGAATGATCACTTTCTGGCCCGGCAGCCAGTCCGCCGGCGTTGCGATCTTGTGGCGGTCACCTGTTTGCAGTGCATCGATAACCCGAAGGATCTCGTCGAAATTGCGTCCCACGCTCATGGGATAGGTCATTGTCAGTCGAATCTTCCGGTCGGGGTCGATGATAAAGACAGACCGCACTGCCGCAGTCTCGCTCTCGCCCGGATGGATCATGTCATAGAGCTGGGCGACCTTGTGGTCCCCATCGGCGACGATCGGGAATTGAAGGTCGCAATTCTGGGTATCGTTGACGTCCTCGATCCATTTCACATGCTCTTCAACCGTGTCGGTAGACAGGCCCAGCGGCCGGGTATTGCGCTTTTCGAATTCCGCCGCGAGTTGCGCGGTGCGCCCCATCTCGGTGGTGCAGACCGGAGTGAAATCCGCCGGGTGGCTGAAGAAGAAGACCCAGCTGTCACCGGCCCAGTCATGAAGGGTTATCTCGCCTTTCTGGGAGGCGATGGTGAAATTCGGGGCAGTGTCGCCGATCCTGAGTGACATTCTATTTTCTCCTGTTTCATTGTGCGCCTGATGCGCATATGCGGCCCGCGGTCGCTATCGTTCCGCGCCCTCAATTTAAGTATCATTCTTTGTAATACTTTTGAAATCGAACCTGCCGATGGGCGCCATCGGCCGAACTTATGGCAACAAGGCCGGCCTGGTCACCGCGCTGCCAACCCGCGCGGAACCTCGATTGTCACTGTTGTCGCTTGAAACAGGGGTTCGACAGCATGACCGATCACCAGAAGACTGCGCCCGTCTCCCGCTGCCCAGCGCTGAAGATTGCAAGCAAGCCGCAAGGCCAGGTCCGCATCCAGCCCGGCCATAGGCTCATCGAGTATGAGCAGCTGCGGATCGGCGATCAGGGCGCGGGCGATGGCGAGCCTGCGAAGCTCGCCCCCGGAAAATGGATAGTCTCCCTCAGCAAATACAGTTTGGACACCTTCGCGGCTCGCGCTGACGAAATCATCCGCGCAGGCCGTCTGTAATGCTTTTTCAATCGCCTCTTCCCTGGCCAGCGGATTTGCCAGCCTCAGCTGGTCGATGAGCCGGCCCGGCAGGAAGGCCGGCAATTGCGGCGCATAGGCAATGTGTTCCAGTACCGTGGCCATCCGAATCCGGTCGGCGGGAACGCCATTATAGAACAGGGCGCCACCCAAGGGAGGATGCAGGCGCATCAGTGTCTCGGCAAGCGTTGTCTTGCCACTGCCTGAGGGACCAACGAGCTGCACCAGATCGCCAGCCTCGATACGGAAGTGGAATGGACCGATGGGTGCCGCACCGACTGCCGGGGCAACCATCAGGCTCTCAGCGACGATCGGGAAAATCCCGTCCAGCGGCTCGGCGTCCTCAGCTGGCGGGTTCCAGTCGGCATCAGGCGCGGCGATCCGGCCGGCAAGCCGTCTTGCTGCCTGCGCAGACTCACTGGCCGCGCTAAGCACTGACACCATTGATGCCGCCGCATCGAGCGCGGCGATGACAGCGAGTGCCGCCGCCACGCTGAGCGCCAGGTCGGCTTGCCCGCTCGCGCCCTGCCAGGTCAGGAACAGCGCAGCCAGGGCGCCAGCAAATCCTGTCAGAATGGAAGCGCGCTGGAATCGTGTCTCGGTTATCGCGTCGCCCGCCAGGGCCGCGTCCAGCCGGTCTTGCGCGCGATTGACCGCCCCGCCCAGCGCATCCAGCGTATCAAGCTCCACCGCATTCTCGACCAGGCGCGCAGTCTCTTCGCGGGCAGACCGCAAGAGCCCCGCGGAAACCGCGGTGTCCGCCCGGGTCGCACGCACCATCCACCAAGGCAGCACACCACCGGCGAGCAGGACAGCGGCGAGGGCGGCCAGCCCGCCAAGGGGGTCTGCGGCAAAGGCGAAACCAAGTGCGACCGCTGCGCTGGCTGCGATCGCGAAAAGGGGACTGATCACCCTCAGAAACCCTGCTTCAGCGGCATCGACATCATCCGTGATGGCCGACAGGTCCGCTGCCGCCATGGGCGCAAATCCGCGACGGCTGCGGGCTGCGGCGGCAAAGAGCTGCGGGCGCAGCCGGGCCGACAGGCCGAGCGTGGCATCATGTCCGACGAGCTGTTCGCCATAGCGCGTCAGCACCCGCGCAAAGGCGCTCGCGCGCACACCGGCGCTGGGATAGAGATGGTTGAAACTATAGCCCCCACCCGACAGCCCTGCCAGCGCAGCTGCGGTCAGGAACCAGCCCGAGAGTCCAAGCAGGATTACACCAGAGGCTCCTGCTGCAGCTGACAGGGTCAGCGCAAGAACCAGACGCCCTTTTGCCGGCCGGCCGAGAAGACGCCAGAGCTCAAGCATTCGCGATCTCCGGTGCTTTCGCGGTCAGGACAATGCATGCGTCGGCCGCGGCCTTCAGTGCGGGGGAATGCGTGGCAAGCAGCACCGTCCGGCCTGGCGCAATTTCACGTATCAGGGCCGTGAACTCTCCCTCGGCAACCGCGTCGAGATGGGCCGCCGGTTCATCAAGCAGAAGCAGAGGCGCCTGCCGCAGAAGGGCACGCGCGAGCGCGACCCGCTGGCGCTGGCCACCTGAAAGGCCTGCACCGAAGCGGCCGAGGCGACGTGCCAGCGCATCTGTTTCTCGTCCTGCATCAGGGGTCAGACCGACCGTCTTGGCCGCCCGCGCAACAGCTTCACGCGACGCGCCCGGAGATGCAATCGAGATATTGTCAGCGATTGTGCCTTCCATCAGCCATGGCGCCTGACCGATATAGGCAGCGCTGTCGGCAAGGCTCTCGGCTCCCTGGAAGCAATCTCCATCCACACAGATCCGTCCCGCCAGTGGCCTGACATGCCCGAGAAGCGCAAGCAGCACAGTTGACTTGCCGCTGCCGGAAGGGCCGGTCAGCGCGGTGATTTCGCCCGGCCGCGCGGTGAAGCTGAGCGCCTCGATACCGATCGTGCCATCCGGCCATTCGAGACAGGCCTCCTCAAAAACGATCAGGGGCGCCTGTTCAAGCCGCGCGCGGCGCGTTGCCTGGGCGGGTCTGCACGACAGCCAGCCTGCAAGGAAGCCGGCTGCGGCCCCGGCATCAGCGCGGTCATGATGCAGGCTGGACAGCCGCCGGATAGGCGCGAAGAACTCCGGTGCCAGGAGAAGCGCGGCGAGGCCTTCGCTCAGTGTCAGCGTTTCTCCGGTGGCAAATGGGAAAATCCCCAGAAGCTTGAAACCGACATAAACGGCTACCAGTGCGATCGACACGGAGGTGAAAAACTCCAGCACAGCCGTCGACAGGAAAGCCACGCGCAGGATCGCCATGGTCCGCTCGCGCAGGGCCTGCGACCGCGCGGCGATCTCATCGCCTTGCCGGCCCACCGCGCGGAATGAACGGATCAGTCCGGACTGGGCCGCGCGCGACTGGAAATCGCCCGACAAATGGTCGAGCGCCGATTGCTGCGCGCGCGCCTGTGCCGCCGTGCCGCTGGCGGTCAGCCAGATAAAGACCGGCAGCACCAGAACGGAGACCAGCAGTAACGCTGCGGCAAGCCAGGACTGCGTGGCAATGGCGGCGAGAACCAGGACAGGGCCGGCGACAGACAGGCGGACCCCGGGCTGCCAGCGCGCCGCATGACCATGAAGCTGGGCTGTGCGGTCGATGATCTGGCTGGTACGCGCGCCATGGGAGTCGCCGCTCAGCCAGGCCGGCCCGCGTTCGGCCACACGGCTGAGGATTTCCGCGCGCGCCTGAGCGACCATCAAACGACCAGCCTGGCTCAACTTGTCCTCTGCGAACCAGCCCGAGACCGCACGAGCGAAAGCGCCGAGCAGTGCGATCAGGAGGCCATGATATGCTGAATGTCCGCTGGCTGCGCCACCAACCAGAGCGGCGACGCCGAATGCGATGGCGATCCAGCCGCCGATACCGGTCAGCTGCAGAAAAAGACCAAAATGCATGGCGCGGCGGGCCGGCCCAGCCCAGCGCCGCAGGGCATCACGGCCCGGATTGTCCTTCGGATCGGCGACTTGTCTCGTCATGGACGTGAGCTGGGAATTTTAAGTATGATTTTTTATGCGACTTTTTGTGCAATCGAACCTGACCGCCCTGAGGGATATCTAGCTTGCAACTCGTGTTGACCGCATCGACGGATCAGGAGACTGTAGCATGCCCGACCTTCTCGTCGCCGATCTTTCGCGCTGGCAGTTCGCGCTGACAGCCATGTACCACTTCCTTTTCGTGCCGCTGACGCTGGGCCTGTCGATGATGCTGGTCATCATGGAAGGTGCCTATGTCATGACCGGCAAGGCTGTCTGGAAGAAGATCACGAAATTCTGGGCCACGCTGTTCGGGATCAATTTCGTCCTCGGTGTGGCCACAGGCATCACCATGGAGTTCGAGTTCGGCACCAACTGGGCCTATTATTCCCATTATGTCGGCGACATTTTCGGCGCGCCCCTGGCGATTGAAGGGCTGATGGCCTTCTTTCTGGAGGCGACGATGGTCGGGCTGATGTTCTTCGGCTGGGACAAGCTCTCACGACCGGCCCACTGGATGGTCACATTCCTTGTCGCTCTGGGTTCGAACCTGTCGGCTCTGTGGATCCTGATAGCCAATGGCTGGATGCAGCATCCTGTCGGATCGGCGTTCAACCCGGAAACCATGCGAATGGAAGTCACCAATTTCATGGAAGTGCTTCTCAACCCGGTCGCGCAGGCCAAATTCGTTCATACTGTGTCTGCCGGGTATGTCACTGCGGCGGCTTTCGTGCTCGCGGTTTCGGCCTGGTATCTCCTGAAGGGACGCCATGTGGGGCTGGCCAAACGCTCGATCATGGTGGCATCAGCCTTCGGCGTCCTGTCGGCAGCCTCTGTAATCGTGCTGGGCGATGAGAGCGGATACATCGACGGGGAAAACCAGAAATTCAAACTCGCCGCCATGGAAGCGATGTGGGAGACCGAAGAGGCGCCCGCCTCATTCACCCTTATCGGCTGGCCGGACCGCGAGGCGCGCGAGACCCGTTTCGCCGTCGAGATCCCTTATGTCCTCGGCCTGATCGCTACACGTTCGCTGGACAAGGAGGTCGAGGGGATCGAAGATCTCGTCGAACAGGGGCGCGCACGTATCGTCAATGGAATAGCCGCCTATGACGCGCTGCAGCGCATCCGGGAAAATCCGGAGGATACGGTCGCACAGGAGGCCTTTGCGGCCACGCGAACTGATCTTGGCCATGGCCTCCTGCTGACGCGTTATGTGGAGGACCCGCGCGAGGCGACGCAGGCGCAGATTGACGCCGCCGCAGACGGTCTCGTCCCGAATGTGACGCTGACATTCTGGGGCTTCCGGTTCATGGTCGGCATCGGCTTCCTTTTCCTCGCCATTTTCGCGCTCGGCTTCTATTTCATGAATATCCGGCGCAATATCCCGAAATGGTATCTGCGCGGCGCGATCCTGGCGGCTCCACTGCCCTGGGTCGCTGCTGAATTCGGCTGGATTGTCGCTGAGGTCGGACGCCAGCCCTGGATCATTGACGGTGTCCTGCCGACCCATCTGGGCGTGTCCAGCCTGTCGGCGGCACAGGTCATCACGACAATGGTCGGCTTCACCGCGATTTATGGCGTTCTGCTGGTCATCGAGATGAAGCTGATGCTGCGCGCTATCCGGCTCGGCCCGGGCGGTGGAGCCGTTGTCCCCATGGGGGGCGGGGGAATCTCCGATGCGATCGGGATCGCCCGTCCGGCCGCGCCCCATGCAGACCCCTTCGACAAATAGGAGCCGAACCGATGGAAATCCCTCTCGATTTCGCCACGCTCAAAGTCATCTGGTGGGGCCTTCTGGGCATCCTCCTGCTCGGCTTCGCCCTGACCGACGGCTATGATCTGGGTGTCGCCTCACTTCTGCCCTTCGTCGCACACAAGGACGACGAGCGCCGCCTGGTGATCAATTCCATCGGGCCAATGTGGGAAGGCCACCAAGTCTGGTTCATCCTGGGCGGGGGCGCCATCTTCGCCGCCTGGCCGCTGGTCTATGCCGTCAGCTTTTCCGGCTTGTATATCGCCATGTTCATCGTGCTTGCAGCGCTGATCCTGCGGCCGGTCGGCTTCAAGTATCGCTCGAAACTGGAAGACAGCGCCTGGCGCTCACGCTGGGACTGGGCGCTGTTCATCGGCGGTTTCGTGCCTGCGCTGATCTTTGGTGTCGCGGTTGGCAATGCGATGCTCGGCGTGCCCTTCCAGCTCGATAACACGATGCGCATGACCTATGAGGGCGGATTTTTCACAGGTTTCATTGACCTTCTGCGCCCCTTCGCACTGGTCGCCGGCCTGCTTTCGGTCAGCATGCTGGTCATGCATGGCGCCGGTTGGCTGGTCATAAAGCTGGAAAAAGGCATCGTGCGAGACCGCGCTGCGGCAATCGGCGCCTGGGCGGCGCTGGCAAGCCTCATGCTCTTCGCTGTCGGCGGCATCCTCCTCTATCTGACTGTCGATGGCTACCGGATCGTCAGCGATGTGAACATGCAGGCGCTGCCGAACCCGCTACGCAAGGAGGTCGAGATCGTGCCGGCCGGATGGCTTGCCAATTATGACCGCTTTCCCTGGATGCTGATTGCCCCAGTGCTTGGCCTTGCCGGCTCGCTGGCTGCATTCTTTGCGCTGCGTGCCCGCTCTGAACTGGCCATGGCCGGCTCGGCGGCGGCTGTCACGGGGATTATCCTTTCAGTCGGCGCCTCGATGTTTCCATTCATCCTGCCAAGCTCGCTCGACCCGCAGTCCAGCCTGACCGTATGGGACAGCTCGTCGAGCCATTTCACACTCTTCTTCATGCTCGTGATGGCGGCGATCTTCGTGCCGATCATCCTCTACTACACCGCCTGGGTCTACAAGGTGCTCTGGGGACGGGTCACGACCGAGGAAGCCACCGGTGCCGATGGCGGGCACGCCTACTGATCAAGGAGACTTAACGATGTGGTATTTCGCCTGGATTCTCGGCCTCGGCCTTGCCCTGACATTCGGGATCCTGAACGCCCTCTGGAATGAGTTTTCCGAAGAGGCGAAGATCTGCGACGATATCGACTGTGATGACGACCCGTATGCTATAAAGGGTGCCGGACATGGTTGATTGCAAGAGATCTTGCCTCCCCGGCAATGTAGGTGCCCGGGATGGCTCTGCGCTCCCCGAGGGGGTTCGCAAGGCCCTCGACGCGGCACTGGCCGATGAGCGCAAGGCATGGCGGACCTATTCATTAATCCTGGACCGCTTTCCGGGCGCGCGACCCTTCGTGAACATCGTGCGGGCAGAAGCCCGCCATATCGATGCGCTATTGCGGGTGTATGCGCGCCATGGGCTGACACCGCCCAGCGATGAGACGAACTGCGACGGCATGGTCGAGGCCGCATCAATCGATACGCTCTGCCGGATCGGGGTAGATGCCGAGATCGAGAATGTGCGCCTCTTTGATGAAGAACTCTTGCCCGCAGTGGCAAGCCATCCGGATATCGCGGCGGTGTTTCAACGGCTTCGGGATGCCTCGGAATGCCGCCACCTGCCCGCTTTCCGGCAATGCGCGGAAGGCGGGCCGCACCGTCCGCGAAGACGCCGACAGAACATTTGAGCCCGAATCGAAAGCCGGCCCGATATGGGAGACGAGAATGCGTTTCAGCCTGCCGTTTCTGACCCTGGTGCTCGGGCTCCTCATCGGGGCGGCAGTGTTTGCCTGGCTAGACGCCGGGCGCATTGCGGCGGCGCCGGGTGATGATCCGCGCCTCGCAATAAGCCTGACGCCCAATGAACGCGCCCATGTGCGCGGCGAGATGCTGGACTTGCTGAATGGCGTGGCGACCATCAGCGACGCGGCCATGGCCGGCGACCGCGAGACGATCACTGAAGCTGCTGACGCGCTTAAGCGCGGCGATGGCAGCGGCGCGGCGATAAGACAGAAGGTGCCGGAGGGGTTTCGCCTGATCAGCCGCGATCTCAGACAGGGATTTGCAGAGATTTCCGATATGGCCGGAACCGCAAGTATGGAGGATGTGCAGCGCGCGACCGCAGAGACCCTGCATCGCTGTGCGGCCTGTCATGGCAGCTACCGGGTCATCTCACAGCCTCGCCGGCAAGCCGGTTCAGCAACGGGGCCGGATGGCTGACAAGGTCTGCAAGCGTAACCTTGTCCAGCTCCGCGAAAAAGGCTCTCAGCCCGGTCCGGAACAGGACACTGAGCTTGCACACGCCGATCAGCGGGCAGGTATTCTTGCTGTCATTGAAACACTCGACAAATTCATCGAGCTCTTCGGTGTGGCGCACGACTTCGCCCACGATGATCGTTTCCGGCGATTTGCCAAGGCGGATACCACCGGTGCGCCCGCGCACATTTTCCAGATAGCCGAGCTGACCCAGCTGGCGCGTCGCCTTCAGCAGGTGAGCGCGCGAGATACCATAAGATTGCGATATGTCCTGGACCCTGACCAGCTTGTCAGGATGCAGGGCGCAGAACATGAGAATGCGCAGCGCATAGTTTGTGTAGGATGTCAGCCGCATCCCAGAACCCTAGAGACTGCGCAGGGGCCACTCAACAAAAAAAGAGGCATGTGATGGCACACTTTCCGGCGAACGGACCATCATCCTGACATTCAGAGCAGGTGGGCTTCTTGTTTCAAGCGTGTTGGGCGCAATCTGGCTCAGAAACCCAACTGTCTGACCCCGCTCTGACCATGGCGACGGCCGGCGGGGCGGCGATGCAAATGCCGAAGCGGACATTGTGTCTTCTGAAGGTCTGCGCCCCGGGCCGCCTCTGGCGCGTCACCCGCCCACAGGCAGGCCCTGGTCCTTGGCCATGCGTTTCATCGCCTTTTGCAGCTTCTCGAAGGCGCGCACCTCGACCTGGCGGATGCGTTCGCGCGAGACATTATAGACCTGGCTGAGCTCCTCCAGCGTCTTGGGCTCGTCTGACAGGCGCCGCTCGCTCAGGATATGTTTTTCCCTCTCATTGAGGTCTTCCATCGCCTGGGTGAGCAGGTCCATCCGCGCGTCGAATTCCTGGCGGTCGGCATAGTCGCGGGCCTGGCCCTGGTCGTCATCGGCCAGCCAGTCCTGCCATTCCATGTCGCCATCCTTGCCCATGGGCACGTTCAGCGAGGCATCAGAGCCCGACATCCGGCCATTCATGGAGATGACGTCCTTTTCGGACACATTCAGGCGCTCGGCGATTTCCTTGACCTGTGCGGGCTTCAGATCGCCCTCGTCCAGCGCGGCGATCTCGCCCTTGATGCGGCGCAGATTGAAGAACAGCTTCTTTTGCGACGCCGTCGTGCCGAGCTTCACAAGGCTCCAGGAGCGCAGGATATATTCCTGGATCGCGGCGCGGATCCACCACATGGCATAAGTGGCCAGGCGAAAGCCCTTGTCCGGATCGAATTTCTTCACCGCCTGCATCAGCCCGACATTACCTTCGGAGATGACCTCGGCCATTGGCAGGCCATAGCCGCGATAGCCCATGGCGATCTTAGCCACCAGGCGCAGGTGGGATGTCACCATCTTTTCGGCCGCATCTGGGTCTTCATGCTCTTGCCAGCGTTTGGCGAGCATGAATTCTTCCTGCTTTTCCAGCATCGGGAATTTGCGAATTTCACTGAGATAGCGCGACATCCCCTGTTCCGGGCTCATCGTCAGCGCGCGTGAAGGCGTGTTACCTTCTGCCATGATCAAGTCTCCGTCTCTGCCCGGCAGCCTAACCCGCAATTGCGGCGAGAAGCGCCGTGACAACATGACCGGAACCCCACATCCCGCCCCGACACACCCGGCGGCGGAAGGTCCCTCCTTTTCCCGCAAACAGATCGCCGTCTTGCAGGCACCCCCAGATAAGCGGAAAAATGTGGAGGAAAAGAGGCCGCGCCTTCCCGCTTTCGTGATCGCGAGGTGACGCAGCGCCGATCAGGGGCGGCTACTGCCCTGTGATCTGGCAGGGGATAAGCGCACCATTATTGTAGAAATCGCGCATGGTGAATGTATTTGGCCCGGTCTGGGCCAGTTCCAGCGTGATCATGTCGCTATAGACACCGCCGACCTTCCATGCCTCGATGAAATTATTCTCCCCGGTCAGGCGATACTGGCCAAAGGGCGTGTTGATCATGCCTTCCCATTGGGTGGGGCCATAGCCCTGCATATCCGTGGTCTGGGCGTTCGTGCCATGCCTGTCCTGCCAGACGGCGACATCGCGATAGCGGGTGTATTGCATCTGCATCTGCGAGGACTGGCCATTGATGTTGCAGGTGGCGGTCATGATGCCGGTCTGCTCCTGCGCACTGGCGGGCAAGGCGGCCATGAGTGCGCCGAGCGCCATGGGCACGGCGCAGCGGGTGAATGTGGCGATTGGCATTGTGATGTCCCCTGTCAGTCTCTGGCCAGGCGTCTTATAGCGGATTTCCCGGTCCGGTTGGAGGCCTGATATTCAGCGACGAGCGGAAAAACCCTCAGCCTGCCGCGCGCCTGCCTGTCGCCTGCATACGGGCGCGAAGGGGCATGCTAGTCTCGCCAACATGGCGCGCCCCTTCCGGGCGCGACCCATGCGGAGGGCGCCTGGCTCTCCATCAAGGAGCCATCACATGGCCAAGGGCGACAATAAAAAAGGCAAGGAAGCGCGCAAGCCGAAGGCGGCGCACAATGTGAAACCCAAGACCAACGCCTCCCAGCCCTCCCTGAAACCCGGCAAGATCGGCGGGCTGGAGCATCTCGGCAACAAGCCGAAAAAATAGAGAGAAGGTGCGACATTCTGTCCGGAAATGCCTGTGTTAGGCTGGGCGCCTCAGCAGGCATTTCGAGGACGAATATGGGCTTTGACTGGCGTTACCGCGCGAGGATCAATATCGGCTATGGCGACGGCGCGGTGCCGAATGAGGGTTTCTTCCGGCGCGGCCGCTCGGTCTGGCAGGGCGATCCGGTTCACGCCAATCCGCGCTTTTTCAAGGTGCGCTGGCACATCCTCACGGCGGCAACGGCCAGTCGCCTCGACATGGACCGCGGCGCGCTGACCCGGCTGATGCGTTCAGCCGAGCAGACCCTGGCCTTTGCCGAGGCGATGGAGATCGCACAGGATCTTCAGTCCCGGCGCATCACGATGATGATGGTCAGCCGCGCCCTCAAACGCATCGCCCCCGACACACCCTGGGATGCCGCCCGCGTGACGCCCGCCCGCCAGGCCATCGCCTATGACGAAGACCCCGACCCGGAATTCTTCGGTCATCGGTGAGGGGGTGAAATCAGAACACCTCAATAAAGGTTTCGCCAGCTTCCAACGCGGCTTCGATGGTCTCCCAAACGGCCTCAAACCGGTCGATGAGCGTCGGATTGGTGACGTTGCCAAGCCGAACCACAACGGTTGGTGGCGGGCCCCTGAATGCGAAGTCGTCGTCCTTGCTGATGATGACCGCGCCTGCCAGGACGGCGCGCGATACGATGTCGGTGTCATCAACGGCGTCAAGGCCGAGGTCCTGAACGTGGCTTGCCTCATGACCCCGTGCGCGAAGCCATGCAGCGAGGGCAGGGGGCAGGTTCTGGTCGACCCAGAGGATCATTCCGCCGCGATGACCGTGTGGTCTGTGGACCGGGCCGCATAGAGCAGGGCAGCGGTGATGTCCTCGTCTTCGAGATAGGGGAAACTCTCAAGGATGTCGGCGCGGCTCGCCCCGCCCGCGAGGTTTTCGAGAATATCCATCACGCGGATGCGCATCCTCCGGATACAGGGCCGCCCACCCATCTTGCCGGGCTCAATCGTGATGCGGGAGAGGAGGTCGGTTTGCATGAGGCAATTATAACACGAGTTGCGGCGGCAAGGGTAGCGGTAGGGTGCAAGGAGGGCGAAGCCCGATATGCACCATCGGTGCGCGCGGCAAGGGCGGACGGTACATATCGCTCACGCTCCATGTGCCCTACGGAGCGGAGCGACGTTTGCTGCGGCAAGCGTAGCCAGTTTGTATCACTCCATTCGAACTCCAGTAAGGCCTAGCACACCGCCCGCTACCGCATGAAAGCCCCTTGACACCGCAGGCGTTACGGATTCGAACGTAGAAAGAACAATCATGGGGTCGAAAAATGGTCCAGCAACGTAAGAAGAATGCGCATCTCTGGGAGCGCGATGATCTCGACTGGTACGTGGAACCGTCTGTTTGTTCTCTCGCACTATTCAATAGCGTGAAGTTCAACGGTACAATTTGGGACCCGGCCTGTGGTGTCGGCAGGATTATTAAAAGCGCTAAGTACGTAGGCCTTCAATCACAGGGTACCGATATCATTGAAAGATCGGTTGAATGCCAGAAAGCATCAGACTTTTTATCATCAGACTTTTCACCCGACGGACCATTTAGCATTGTGACTAACCCTCCGTTTAAGCTTGCGGAAGAGTTTGTCCATGTTGCGCTGGGTATGATACCGACAGGTTCTCGTGCTGCTTTTCTGTTACCTTTAGTTTGGATGGCGGGCTTTTCGACTAAGCGCGATTGGTTGCCGCAATCACCTCTTCGCTACATTCTCCCTATTTCGCCACGACCATCGATGCCTCCAGGACAAGTTATTGTCGCCGGAGAAAAACCCGGAAACGGCACTAAAGACTTCGGTTGGTTTGTTTGGCAGAAAGGCTATCAAGGCTCCGCGGAGATTGAGTTTCTAAACACAAATCCTTATAAAGCAGCGGCAGAAGATTTGGATGCTTTTTCGGGAGATTTGACATGCGAGCGACGAACAGCGGCATAAGTCTGACAGCAGCTGACGCAGCAGTTGTTAAGGGAATGCTCGCCAGAGGGGACCGTCAACATGACATTGCCGCTTGGTTTGGTGTGAACGGCGGGCGGATTGCCGAAGTGTCTACCGGAGCGTCTTTCGCCAACGTGACGGCGCAGACGGAGAATCTGCCGCCGCCGGGGCCTTACATCTCGGGCAAAAACGCGTCTGAGGCAAAGCAAAAGTTGCAGGAGTTACACAGTAAGATCGTTGATTTGGCCGCTGAAGTGCAGAACGAAATCGATAAGCTCTAGTCTTCCCGCTCCACATACAACTGCCGCCCCATTTCCTCATACTTCTCACTCATCTCCGCCATGCCCTTCGTCGCTTCTTCGGCCTGGCGTTCGAGGTCGGCGCGTTCATTATCGTTCAGCCCCGCCGCATAGTCGCGTACCTCCTGCGTGATGGCCATGGAGCAGAATTTCGGGCCGTTCATGCTGCTGCCCTCATTCTGCAGCCGTCGGCGGCGGGGCGTATTGACCGGCGCGTTTGCGCGGGTCGGCTGACCGCGCATCACGGCGCGCAGCGTCGAGGGCGCGGCGTATCGGCTCGCGCAGATCGGGCTCGGGCTTAGCCGGCCTGGTGGAGGGCGTAGTCTTGTCCATTCCAGCGATACCAATACCATTGATCGACAAGGGTGCGATAGGTCGATTTGAACAGGGCCAGGCCGCGCGCGTATCGGCGGCGAATGTCACCCTCGGGTATGTCGTGGCCACCATGGGCCACCCGCAGGGCAACCCGGGCGACGGCAAAGTCTGCATCGGGAACTTCAAGGAAGATCAGGGTGACGTGGTAGCCTTGCGTCTTCCAGCCGGGAATGCGGCGGGCATATTGGGCAGAACTCAGCGTTGTCTCTATGGCCATATCAGCCCCGGCGGCGACGACAGCGTCAAGCCTGCGCAACATTTCACGACCGGCGGCCAGAGGCGACAGCGGCGTTTGCGAGAGTCGGCGGATTTCGTCTGCATTGAGAAAGACCGCGCCGGAGAAAGCTGCCGGAACGAAGTGGCGGGCGAAGGTCGTCTTGCCCGCGCCGTTCGCCCCGGCGATGATGACGGCCTCAGCCATCCTCTGCGAGGTAGATCTCCCCGCCCTTCTCCCGGAACTCCTCCGACTTCCGCGCCATCCCCTCTTCCGCCTCGAGCTGCAGCGCCTTTTTCTCATTATCGCTCAGCCCCGCCGCATAGTCGCGCACTTCCTGCGTGATCGCCATCGAGCAGAATTTCGGGCCGCACATGGAGCAGAAATGCGCCACCTTGTGGGCCTCTTTCGGGAGGGTCTGGTCGTGGAAGTCGCGGGCGGTTTCGGGGTCGAGGGCGAGGTTGAACTGGTCTTCCCAGCGGAATTCGAAGCGCGCGCGGCTTAGGGCATCATCGCGGATTTGGGCGGCGGGGTGGCCCTTGGCGAGGTCTGCGGCATGGGCGGCGATCTTGTACGTGATCACACCCACTTTTACATCATCGCGGTCGGGCAGGCCCAGATGCTCCTTCGGCGTGACATAGCAGAGCATGGCCGTGCCATACCAGCCGATCATGGCCGCGCCGATGCCCGACGTGATGTGGTCATAGCCCGGCGCAATGTCGGTCGTCAGCGGCCCGAGCGTGTAGAAGGGCGCCTCGCCGCACTCCTTCAATTGCTTGTCCATGTTCAGCTTGATCTTGTGCATGGGCACATGGCCCGGCCCCTCGATCATGACCTGGCAGCCCTTGGCGTGGGCGATCTTTGTCAGCTCGCCCAGCGTTTCCAGCTCGGCAAACTGGGCGCGGTCATTGGCGTCGGCGATGGAGCCCGGGCGCAGGCCGTCACCCAGCGAGAAGGTGACATCATAGGCCCGCATGATGTCGCAGATCTCCTCGAAATTTGTGTAGAGGAAGCTCTCCTTGTGATGGGCGAGCATCCATTTCGCCATGATCGAGCCGCCACGGCTCACAATCCCCGTCACGCGGGCGGCCGTCAGGTGGATATAGGCGAGCCGCACGCCGGCATGGATGGTGAAATAATCGACGCCCTGCTCGGCCTGCTCGATGAGGGTGTCGCGATAAACTTCCCAGGTGAGGTCCTCGGCGACGCCGTTCACTTTCTCCAGCGCCTGATAGATCGGCACGGTGCCGATGGGCACTGGCGAGTTGCGGATGATCCATTCGCGCGTGTTGTGGATGTTGCGGCCGGTGGAAAGGTCCATGACATTGTCGGCGCCCCAGCGCGTCGCCCAGACCATTTTCTCCACCTCTTCCTCCACGCTGGAGGTGACGGCGGAATTGCCGATATTGGCGTTGATCTTGACGAGGAAATTGCGCCCGATGATCTGCGGCTCAAGCTCGGGATGGTTGATATTGGCCGGGATGACGGCACGGCCCTTGGCGATCTCGTCGCGGACGAATTCCGGGGTGATAAAGGGCGGGATGTCAGCGCCGAAGCTTTCGCCATGCTTGAGGGCGATCTCGGCGCGCGCGAGCTGTTCCTGGCGGCCGATATTCTCGCGCTCGGCGATATAGATCATCTCCTTGGTGATGATGCCGGCCACCGCATACTCATACTGAGTAAGCGGTGTTTTTCTTGTCTGACCGCCCGCTGCGGCTTCGCCTTCGCGATGGGTCGCGCTCAGGGCTGCCGCTCCAGGTTTTGCGAGGTCAAAGTCGATGGCCTTCAACGGCCTGTGCCGGAGCGGAAACTCGCGGGCGAGTTTTTCGGGCGAGACATTGCCATTGTCCTCGGGCTTCACCTCGCGGCCTTCATATTCCTCAACCCCGCCACGCTCCAGAACCCAGGCGGTGCGGTGGCGCGGCAGGCCGGCTTCGAGATCGACCGTATAGTCCGGATCGGAATAGGGGCCGGACGTGTCATAGACCGGCACGGGCGGCTCGTTCGCGCTCGGATGCAGGTCGATCTCGCGGCGCGGCACGGCGAGGCTCGGGTCGGCCTCGGGATGGGTGTAGACCTTGCGGCTCGCCGGAAGCGGGCCGGTGGTGACGGCCGGAATGGTGAAGTCTGCGGGGGAGGTGGGCTTGTTCATGGTGGGTCTCCTGAATTGAAAGAAGACCCGGGCAGTGCGTGTGAGCGGCGCGCTTGCGGTTCCGTCCCTACGCCGGTGCAACCCGGATCAGGTTCAAAGGGTGCTGGCGGTCGCGTACCGTCATCTCAGCGCGTGCACGCGCGCCCCTCGGATACACGCAACACTAGTCTGCAAGCGGCGGATTGGGAAGGGGGCGCCCGGCTGTGGCCGCCCCGCCGCGACGAGCAAGCCGGCAACAGGCGGACCCAACGCCCCCCCAAGGCGCGCCCGCGAGCAGATGACGAAAAATTCGGGATTGAGGCGAATTTGGCGGCTTGGCAATCGCGCGCGGCGGGCGCATCTTCGCGGCCATGGCGATCGACGAGACCCTCCGCAAATTCCTGGCCGGGCTGAAACTGCCCGAGGTGCAGGTGCCGGATTTTTCCGGGCTGGACTGGATGCAGTCAACCGAGAGATTGCGCCAGAGCTTCTACCGCGCCTCGCGGGCGATGGAGGCCGATGCGCCGCAAATGGCGGATATCTCGACCCTGCCGGTGGATGGTGCCGAGGGGACATTGAAAGCGCGACTCTACACCCCGCTCGGCGCGGGCATTGGCGCGGGGCCGGGCATTGTCTTCTTTCATGGCGGCGGCTTCGTGCTCGGCGACCTGGAAAGTTATGACATTGTCTGCCGCAGGCTCGCCCATGCCTCGCGCTGCCGCCTTCTGTCCGTCGATTACCGCCTGGCGCCCGAACACCGTTTCCCTGCCGCCCATGCCGATGCCGAGGCCGCCTGGAACTGGACCCTCGGACGGGCGGAGCATTTCCATCTCGACCCGGAACGCCTCGCCGTGGCGGGCGACAGTGCAGGCGGCAATCTCGCCGCATTTGTCTGCCAGCAGATGAACCGGACGGGCGGGCCAATGCCCGCTTTCCAGCTGCTGCTCTATCCGCTGGTCCAGTTCATCGATATCCGCACCAAGCCGATGACCTTCCAGGAGGGCGGCTTCTTCCTCTCGCCCAATTTGTTCGACTATTTTCGCGACGCCTATCTGGAGCATGAGACCGACCGGATGGACCCGCGCGTCTCTCCGCTCTTTGCCGATGAAGCGGCCTTTCGCGGCCTGCCGCCGGCGCATTTCGTGCTTTGCGGCTGGGATCCGCTGAAGGATGAGGGGCGCGCTTATGCCGACAAGCTGGCGAGTTTCGGCGTGCCGGTGACAGTGCGCGAGCATTCGGGCATGGTGCATGGCTTCATGAACCTGACCGCCGTCTCGATGCCTGCGCGCGACGCGATCCATGCCGCCGGCGAAGTGGTCGGACGGGCGCTGGGCGCGCTCTCAACAGGGGAGGGCTGAGCCGGGCTCGCCCTTCCCACAGAGTCACCCCCTGCCGAAGAAAGAAAAAGGGCGGCGCCGAAGCACCGCCCTCTTCCGTGTGTCGGGGACTTGCCGGCCTACTGGCCGAGGCCGAATTCCTTGGTGACGGAGACTTTGAAGGTCCGTCCAAAGGGGTTGTGGGTGTAGGGATCGTAAGCCGTGTCGAACAGCGCCATCGGCGGGTCCTCATCGAAGGCGTTGACCACAGAGAGGCCGACATTGGTCTGCCAGGGCTCATAGTCCCAGTTATAGAACAGATCGAGAGTGGTCTGACTGTCGATCTCGAAATTGGACAGCGACCCATCAATTGAGAGCGTGGCGGGATTGATCGACCCTCGCTCGTCTTCATAGCTGTCCGTATGGCGAACAACCGCACGGAAATTGTGCGGCCCCACGGCCAGGTTTGCGAAGGCATTCGCTTTCCACTGCGGCAGCGAGCGGGAGAAGTTCGACCGGTTGAACTGGCCAACCCGGTCGCCGCCCGAAACAACCACATCCTCGATGCCGAAATCGCCGACAACATACTCCATGATATAGGTCATGTCGGCGCCGACGCTGAAGTCGCCACCAGCAAGGGCATCTTCCCAGAGATTCTCGACCCGGATATCTACACCGGAAGTCTCGATGTCCGGCCCGTTCACGACGTTTGTCGTCACCCGGGCGATCTCATTGGCTTGGTTGATGCCATCATTGTTGTTGTCGGTGAAGGTGATCCGACCAAGAATGCCCGCTTCGGTATTGCCCGCCGCCAGCGCCGCCAGCGCCGCGTTCACGACTTCAGCCTGGTCCTCAACGATGATCGGGTCGGAGAAGTCGAAGCTGTAATAGTCGATCGAGGCGTTGAAGCCGCCCTGCTGATAGATGGCGCCGAGATTGTAGCTGAAGGCCGATTCCGGGCTGAGCTGCGAATTGCCGAACTGGTCCACCGCCTTGAAGGCCGAAGCCGGTGCGATGAACTGCAGCGTGGTCACCTGGCCCGAAAGCTGGTTCAGCGTTGGCCCCTTGAACGAGGTCTGCGCCGATCCGCGTATGGCCAGATTGTTTGTCGCCTGCCATTTGGCCGCAAACTTCGGATCGAAGGTCGAGCCGACATCGCCGCCATAATCCTCATAGCGCATCGCTACCTGGACATCGACATTGTCGTAGAGCGGGACCTGCAATTCACCGAACAAAGCGTAGATCGTCTGGTCCTCATCGGCAGCGTTCGTTCCAGCAAGGAAAGAGAAGGGACCATTTCCGAGCGGACCGGGCGTTACGGCCAAGTCGGTGATCGGGAACGGATCCACTTCATAACCCTCACGGCGCACCTGCGCACCCACGGCCCAGCCAACGGAGCCGCCAGCCGTCTGGATATTGCTTTCGCCCGACATCACGGCGTCGAAAACGAGAAGTTCACTGGCCACGTCGGTCCCGTTCCCTTCCGTCAGGTAGTCGGCCAGTTCCGGCGTGTTTTCGAGGCCCGGCACATAGGACGGATTGGCCTCTCCGGTAATCGCGTTTGCCGCGATCGAATTTGAGAACGGATTGTACCACTGACAAGCGCCCTGACCGGCGACAAGGCTGCCGGCATAGCCCGGAGCATAAGGCGCGGTTCCGGTCGCCGGATCGGTACCATCGACGGGGTTCGTACACACGCCGAATCCGTTGAGGGCGGCGGTGAAGCCTGAGATGTAGGTATCATTGGTGATCCGCTGGCCCTCAGTACGGCCCCAGCTGAGACCAAGATCCCAATTCACACCACTTTCGAACTCACCTTTCAGACTGCTGGACAGGCGATAGGTCTCGTACTCACGCGATCCGACCTGTGCGCCGCCGGTGCCGGGGAAGCCGCCCCAACCGAAGCTTCGGCCAATATACAATGCGGCGAGCGTGCCATCCGGGAAATCGCCCGGATTGTCGGCGATATATTGCTGGAAGCCCGGATTGGTCACCGGCACAACCTGAGTGGCCAGTTCCTGGGGCGGATAAGAAGGCGAAGTCTTCCACTGCGGCACTTCTGAGCTGCCAAACAGGCCTTCGAGGTGGAATTCGACGCCATTTGCGAAAGTGCGATTGTATTCACTGAAGACTTGGTAGCGCTCTTCTTCCTCAACGAGGTTGTCGAACTGCGTGAACTGGAAGAAGCACTGATCATTCACAGGGTTGATAATGCCGCCGACATCATCACAGCCGGCTTCGCGGTTCAGGGCCCCGATCACGCCGGTGGCGCCCAGAGCGACATATCGGCCCGGATTTGAGAGCGAGGAAAAGCCGGCCACCGGATTATCCGTAATGTCTGGAATAGCCCAGTCCTTTTCGATCAGGCCGGTTTCGCTGCGAAACTGGTAACCTGCGGAAGTGATCCAGCTCCAGTTGTCGCCCTGCAGGCCGAACGCAGCAGACAGGTCGTATTCGCCATCCGAGCCATCAAAGGTCTCAAAAGAGCCGGAAAGTTCCAGGCCCTCAAGATCGTCGCGGGTGATGAAGTTGACCACGCCGGCAATCGCATCCGAGCCGTAAAGCGCGGCCGCACCATCCTTCAGCACCTCGATCCGGCCGATGGCGGCTGACGGGATCATGTTCGTGTCGACGAAGAGCTGTGCCTGCTCGCCCACGCCATAAGGGTGGAAGACTTGGCGGCGCCCGTTAAGCAGGACCAGCGACCGACCTGGACCAAGGCCCCGCAGGTTGACGTTCGAGGTCCCCTCGAGGCCGTTGGAGGAGAACTGGTTTGTCTGACCATCGACGCCCGAGGACACGCCGAGATTGCGGATCAGCTCGGTGATCGACGGGCTGCCTTCGAGTTTCAACTCGCCGGCAGTGAGGACATCCACGGGCAGCGCAGCGTCTTCAGGCGTGCCGGCGATGAAGGAGCCGGTGACGACGACCTTCTCCTGGCGAAGCGCTTCGTCTTCCTGGGCCATACTACCTGCCGCCAGGGCAAGTGCAGACGCTGAATAGACGAGGAAATGACTGGTCTTCATGTAACTACCTCCCTTGAGCGCTTTTTTTATACGCGCTCGTTCTGACACTGAACTGTCGCATTCCAGCCTACTGACGGAATCTGTATTGAAAAGCGAAAAACTTGCTGCAGCGCAGCGTGCCGTGCGGATGCGAACGCTCATTCGGAGCAAGGGCAGAGATTTCACGAATGCCACCTGTGCCAACACGAGTTTGTGCAAAGGGCCAAAAAACCAGCATTCGCGCGAAAAATTCTGCCGGAATCGGCAAAAATTGCTTTCGCGGGGCCGGAGCTGCCCCATATCGGGACGCATGCCATCCGCGAACGAAAACAACATGCCCGAAATTCCGATCCTCGACATCGCCGACGCCTTCGCAGATGCGGTAGAGCCAGCTGATTTTCCCTGCGCCGTGTTGCGTTATCGCAACAAGAACTGGGATGGACAGGTTGGACTGGCCGATCTGGCTGATGAGGACTGGATCGCGCATTTTGCCCGCTTCGACCCGCTGCCCGGAAATCTGCCCGAGCCGCTCGCCCTGCGCTATCATGGCCACCAGTTTGGCGTGTATAATCCGCAGCTCGGCGATGGTCGCGGCTTTCTGTTTGCACAGCTGCGCGGCCCCGGCGGGCGGCTTCTGGATCTGGGCACCAAGGGATCGGGGCAGACCCCTTATTCGCGCGAAGGCGATGGCCGGCTGACGCTCAAGGGCGGGGTGCGCGAAGTCCTGGCGGCGAGCTATCTCGAAGCGCTGGGTGTCAACACCTCGAAAGTGTTCTCCCTCATCGAGACCGGCGAACAGCTCTGGCGCGGCGACGAGCCGAGCCCGACGCGCTCGGCGGTCATGGTGCGCCTGTCGCACAGCCATATCCGCTTTGGCACATTCCAGCGCACGGCCTATCATGACGCCAGGCAGGACATGGCGCGGCTGGTCGATCATTGTGTGCGCCACTATTACCCTGAGGCCGAAGATCCTGACATGGCGCGCCAGACTGTCGCCCTGTTCGAGCGGATCTGCGAGGCCACTGCGCGCATGGTGGCCAGCTGGATGGCGGCGGGATTCGTGCATGGCGTGATGAACACGGACAATTTCAATATCACAGGCGAAACGTTCGATTTCGGCCCCTACCGTTTCCTGCCCGTCTCGGACCCGAATTTCACCGCCGCCTATTTCGACCAGCAGGGGCTCTACCGGTTCGGGCGCCAGCCGACACAGGGGATATGGGCGCTGCAACAGCTTGGCGGGGCGCTGACCCTGCTGGCGGAAGCTGACGAGCTGTCGGGCGCCCTTTCCGTCTATGAGCCTGCCTATCAGAGGGCGTTTGCACGTCATACGCTCGCCCTGCTGGGCCTGCTGGATGGCGCGACACTCAAGGATGATCTCATCTTCCTGCAGGACTTCTATGGCTGGATGACGCAGAGCGGCGCGGACTGGGCGCAAACCTTTTTCGACTGGTTTGGCGGCGAGGCCAGCACGGCCCGTGCCGCGCAAAGCCCGCAGGCGGCGCTTTATGAGAGCGAAGAGTTTGCCGGGGTGCGCGGCGGACTAACGGCGCGCTCACCTGACCGGCCGGAAAGATTGTCAGCGCCCTATTTCAGCAAAGCCAGGCCCGTAAGCCTTGTTGTCGAAGAGATCGAAGCACTCTGGGCACAGATTACCGACGGCGATGACTGGTCGGGATTTGGACGGAAACTGGATGAAATCCAAAGTCTGCACGCCGCCATGGACTGGCCCGGCCCGCACACAAGAGCCTGATCACTCCGTCATGAGCGCGCGATAAACCGGCTCGATCCACATCTCCATGTCGGGATCATAGGCGCGGAACGATCCGGCATAGCCCCAATGGCACCAGCCCATGCCGAGCGCTTCCGCCTCACGCCGCACCGCCTCGATCCATCGCGCCCGCAGCGCAAGGGGCACCTGCCGGTAGACACCGAACTCGCCGACAAGCATAGCCCCGCCCAGCCGGTCGAGCTTGCTGGAGACACGCTCGAAATCGCGCGACAAGCGCGCCCGGTCGGCCGCACTGCCCCAGCTGCGACCCATGGCTGGAGGCGATTTCAGCCAGGGCGCGCCCTGATGGGTGAATTCGAAGGGCCCATAATAATGGATCGTGTGCAGGACATAGGGATCATGCGGGGGATCGCTGTCCAGCCAGGCCTCGGGTGAGTTCCACTGGGAGCTGCCCACAACCACCCAGCGGCGCGGATGGCGCGCGCGTACAATGTCCAGCAATTCGCGATTGAGCCGGTTCATCAGCCGGACAGTCAGCGCGCTATGCGGCTCGTTGAGCAGCTCGAAGATCACATTGTCCGGGGCGTTAGCGAAATGGTCGGCCAGCTGGCGCCAGATCGCCTTCAATCGCGCCGTCTCACCTGCCGGGTTCTCGCTGATGGCCTCGTAATTGTGGACATCGATGATGATTTTCAGGCCCTCCGCCCCGGCCCAGCCGACAATCTCGTCGATGCGGGCGAGAAGTTGCGGGTCGATCGTGTGGGGCGGCTGGCGATCGGCATGAACCGAGAATCGCACTGGCAGGCGCACCGTGTCGAAACCCGACGCCGCAATCCCGCGCAGGTCGCTGCGCCTTACGCGATAGCCCCAGTCGCCCTCGCTGGGGGCCTCCAGCGAATGGGAAAGATTGATGCAGCGTTCGACCGGCAAGGCCGGGCGGGCGACAGGCCGGTCGGGCTCCTGGGGCCGCGCGACCTCCGAACAGGCCATCAGGGCGGCGAGCAGGATGAAGCAGATGAAAGCGCGCATGAATCTTCGGCTAGTCGAGCCTCGCGCCAGATACAACACGAATTGGCACCGGGGCGCTTAGCGCTGCTTTCGTCCGCCTACGGAGTACTGCAAATAACGGATATTCCGTGTTGCCTGACGCGGCGCGATCCGGTTCGATATTTTCGGGGCTCTCAGAAGGAGGGGCATAATGGCTGCCAGGGATGATGTGGCCGCATATTTTGCGCGTCTGTCAGGCGATATCTCAGACATTGCACATGAGCTGTCGGGCCGGATCAGCGAAATCGGTCCGCATCTCACAGTGTCAATCGCCTGGGGCCATCCGTGCTGGAAAGGCAATGAGCGTGTGGTGTCCGTGATCGCCCACGGGTCGCATTGCAATCTCCAGCTCTGGTCCGGTGCGCAGCTGGCGCAGGACTTTTCGCGGATAGAAGGCACCGGCAAGGCTCTGCGCCATGTGAAGATCAGGAAGCTGACGGAAATCGACGAAGCGATCGACGACATTATCGAGGCGGCGATCGAACTTGATGGCGTCGATCCGGTTCGCGTGCGCTAGAGACGACGCACCATCCAGGCGGCGGGAGATCGCCGGAAGTTGCCGCTCTGGCTTGAGTCAATTGTGTTGGCTTTCAGCGGTTCTCCATCTGGCTCATCGTGAGCGAAGGCGAAGGATCAGCCTGACCCGAGAGGCTTGCATCAGATGCAGGAAGGCGCTCGTCCTTCGCCTTCGCTCTGGATGAGCGCCTTTGAACTCATGTCTCTGCCGACCCGATGAAAACGAACGATTGGAACCAGCACAGGCACGCATCCGGCCAAAAGGGCCAATCCCAGCCAGTCTGATGGCGTGTGGCGAAGTTAGAAATCGCTGGCGGTAGGCCACCCCCCACCTTCGGCGCACTTGACCATGAGCGGGCTTCGGCGCTTCAGTGTGAGGCAAGGCAAACAGCCTTTGGGCGCTGAAAGGAGATCAGACATGGCTGAGCAGGATCCGGTTGTCATTGTGGGTATGTCCCGCACCCCGATGGGAGGGCTTCTCGGCGACCTTTCCACGTTTTCCGCAAATGAACTTGGCGCGTTCGCCATCAGGGCGGCGGCTGAGGAAGCTGGGCTGAAGCCGGGCGAGGCCAGTGAGGTGATCATGGGCAACTGCCTGCCGGCCGGCCAGGGCCAGGCGCCGGCACGCCAGGCAGGTTTCAAGGCCGAGCAGGACAAGGGCCTCGAAGCCACCACGATCAACAAGATGTGCGGATCGGGCATGCAGGCTGCCGTGATGGGCACCGCCTCGATCCTGTCGGGGCAGAGCGATATCGTCATCGCCGGCGGAATGGAGTCGATGACCAATGCGCCGCACCTGATCGATGTGCGCAAGGGCCACAAATATGGGGACATGGTCTCGAAGGACCATATGGCGCTGGACGGCCTGACCGACGCCTATGCCGGCACGCCCATGGGCCTGTTCGCCGACCAGATCGCGCGCGAATACCAGTTCACCCGCGAGCAGCAGGACGCCTATGCGATCGAAACCCTGTCGCGGGCCCAGAAGGCGACCGAAGAAGGCCGGTTCAAGCGCGAGATCACACCGGTGACGGTCAAGAGCCGCAAGGGCGAAACCGTGGTCGATACCGACGAACTGCCCCGCACCGCGCGCCCTGACAAGATTCCAAGCCTGAAGCCCGCCTTTACCAAGGATGGCACGGTCACGGCGGCAAATGCTTCGGCGATTTCAGATGGCGCCGCAGCCCTGATCCTGATGCGCCAGTCGGAGGCGGAAAAGCGCGGCCTGACACCGATCGCGAAGATTGTCTCCTCTTCCAGCCATGCCCATGAGCCGGAAAAGTTCACCACCGCGCCGGTGCCGGCCATGCAGAAGGCGCTTTCGAAGGCCGGCTGGGAAACCGGCGATGTCGATCTCTGGGAGGTCAATGAGGCTTTCGCGGTCGTCCCGATGATCGCGATGAAGGAACTCGGCATTTCGCACGATATCGTCAATGTGAATGGCGGGGCATGCGCCATGGGTCATCCGATCGGCGCGTCGGGTGCGCGGGTGCTGATCACCCTGCTCGCGGCCATGGAAGATCGCGGTGTGAAGAAAGGCGTCGCTTCACTCTGCATTGGCGGCGGCGAGGGCATCGCCATGTGCGTCGAGCGCGCCTGAGGGGCGGGCGCTTCTGCCACTGTTGTCCAGACCTGAAGCGCCCCGGCCTGATGCATGGCCGGGGCGTTCTCGTTCCCGCCCGCAGGATTGCCTCAACAGGCGGCAAATTTCACAGAAGCCGGCCGCGCGGCCTGATTCTTTGCGGCTTGTTAACTGGTCGGGGCGCACGAACAGGTGTCAAATTCGTTTGTGAACGGAAAGAGGTTGTTCATGTCCGCGCGACGTGGTGGGGCTCCGTCAGCTCTGAAAACTGGTCTGGTCCATGCGGGTATGAGCCTTGCCCTTTTTTCCGGGCTTGGCGCTATGGCCGCAGGCGCGGTCCATCTGGCCGGCGATCCTGAAGATGCCGGCCCGGTTCAAATGGTCGCCCTTTTCGACAAACCGGTAATTGCGGGTGAGCCGAACCTGAAGCGACGACTGGCTGATGAGTCCGCGCCAGCGATCCAGGTGGCGGCAATGACCCTGCCCGCCGATGAGCGCTCATTCGAACCGAGTCTCGATGTTCCTGAATACCGCAATAATGATACAGCCGTGACGATGCGAGCGGTTCCTGCTCCGGTCGAGAGCGGATCGGCCGACGACACAGCGCCGCGAGGCGTGCGGATCAATGGCCGCGAAGTGATGCCCGGAGAGGCGCTGAGCGAGGTCGAGGCCCTGGAAAGCCTTCCTGCTGCGCCGATTGCAGGCTTTTACGAAATCACGCCGGTTGGCCGTCTGCCAAAAATGTCGGATGACGGGCGCGCCCCTGCCGATGCCTATGCCCGGCCCTTCTATAATCGCCCGGGTCAGCCCACAGTTTCGGTGGTCCTCGGTGGCCTCGGCATCAATTATACCCATACTATCAATGCCATCGAAGAACTGCCGGCGGAAGTGACTCTGTCTTTCGCCCCGCACGCGCGCGGGCTGGAGACCTGGGTGCGCCGCGCGCGCGCCGATGGCCATGAAGTCCTGATCGAACTGCCGCTCGAGCCTTATGATCATGGCCGCGTGCGCCCGCATGCCAACACGCTGCAGACCGCTGCTGGCGCCGACGCCAATATTGCCCGGCTGGAGCGTGTCCTTGCGCTCGCGACAGGCTATTACGGCGTGATCAACTATCAGGGCGACAAGTTTGTCCGGGATGCAGAGGCCGTGCGTCCGATGCTTGACACACTTGCGGAACGCGGCGTCGCCTTTGTCGAGGATGGGAGCCTGAGCGGTTCGGTCCTCAAGGAGGAAGCCGGCCGGGCCGGCGTGCGCTATGCAGGCGCTGACCTGGTTATCGACGCGCGCATCGATGCCGACACCATGAAAGACCAGCTGATGGAGCTGGAGGCGACCGCCCGTCAGGATGGCACAGCCTTCGGAACCGCAATCGCCTATCCGCTGACCATCGACATTCTCAAGGAGTGGACGGACGAGCTGGAAGCAAAGGGGATCCTGCTGGCGCCGGCCTCGTCGCTACAAAATGTTCCGAATGCGCCTCAGCCCGCGCTTGACCTTGCCGAAGCGCCGGATGGAACTGGCTCGCTGCCTTGATTAAGGTTAGGTAGAATGAATGTCTGAGTTCATTCGCGATCCTGATCGTTATCGTCCCAATGTCGGCCTTGCTCTGTTCTCTCGCGCCGGGCATGTCTTTGTCGGTCGCCGGATCAATGGCCGCGGCGCCTTCCAGTGGCAGATGCCGCAGGGCGGTATCGACCCTGGCGAAGATACTGCCACCGCTGCACTGAGAGAGCTCGATGAAGAAATTGGGGTCCAGGAAAAGCTCGTCGATGTGCTCCAAGCGACCGACGACTGGCTCTATTATGACTTTCCTGCGGAACTTCGCCGGCGTATGGGCGGGCCTTATCTCGGCCAGCGACAGAAATGGTTCGCGCTACGCTTTCGCGGGTCGGACAGCGATGTCAGGCTGGACCGCCACACGCCGGAGTTCGATGCCTGGCGCTGGGCGGCTCTGTCAGAAACCCCTGCCCTGATCGTGCCCTTCAAGCGGCCGGTCTATGAAGAAGTCGCCCGCCGCTTTGCGCGCTGGACTGACCCTGTTGCGGCGCCCTGAAGCCAGGTCAAGGAGCCGAGTGAACACAATGAGCAAGAACCTGTTGATGATCCACGGCGTCGGCTGCGACGGCACCGTATGGGACCGCGTGGTCCCGCTGTTCGACGCGGCCGGTTTCACCTGTCATGCGCCGACCCTGTTTCCCGACAAGCGCAGGCGGGTCAGCCCACCCGAAAGTCTCGGTCGGCTGACATTCGCCGATTATGTCGAGGCCATGGCCGGCGAAGCCGATGCTCTTGCGCGCGAAACCGGGCGCCGGCCTGCCGTGATCGGCCACTCCATGGGGGGGCTGATCGCACAGAAACTTGCCGAGCGAGGCCTTGTCGATGCGGCAGTGTTCCTGACGCCGGCCTCGCCAAAGGGCGCGCGGGTGAATGATCCGCGTGTGCTGCGCACCTTCTGGGCCGTCGTGCGGGTGGGGCCGAAAAACCTGCCCGGGCGGGTGGCGAAGGTTGGCCCGAAAGGGTTTTCCTGGGGCGTCCTGAACGCCGTGCCGCGCGCGCGCCATGAGGCAATACATGCGCAGGCTCTGTTTGACAGCGGCCAGGTCTATGCCGACCTGCTTGATCCGCCCGCCATCGTCGAGACACGGATTACCACGCCGACACTGACAATTGGCGCCGGCCGCGACCGCGCGACGCCGGTCAAGGGTGTCCGAAAGGTCGCAAGGAAATATGCCGGGGCCGCCGAGCCCGGCGATTACCTTGAATACCCGGAAAATGCTCATTGGATTCTCGATGAGCCGGGTACGGATGAAGTTTTTGCTGACATCATCACCTGGCTCGCACGGAAATTGGACAAAAGCCCCCCAAAGCCCGATAACATGCCTCTGGCATGAGTTTCTGCCCTCTCTGCGCGTTTCGCCGACCCGCATGCCTGCCGCGCCATCGCGGCCCGAAACCTGCGTGTTCTGTGGCTTTGTTCCGTCTATTCCATACGCCTTTTGGTCAGGTGACCTGGCCGCATGGCCAGCTGTCGCAGGAGAGCGAAATCGGCTAGGCAAACGGGCAAATGTAAACAAGCAGGGAATGCGCGATGAAAGGCATGGTCTTCAAGGTCTTCGAAAGCCATGTCTCAAGGCATCTCGGCGAGGACATGCTCGACGAATTGCTTGACCAGCCCGCGCTGAGCACCGCCGGCTCCTACACCGCGGTCGGCAATTACCCTCACACCGACCTGATCAGCATGGTCAATGCACTGTCGAGGCGAACCGGCATCCCGGCTGGTGAGCTCGTTCACACTTTCGGCCGTGAGCTCTTTGCCGCGCTGGCCGAAGGGCATGGTGAGATCATGGTGAAATTCTCCGGCTGCCTGGCCATGCTGGCCGGCATTGAATCAGTGATCCACCGCGACGTGCGAAAGCTCTACAGCGATGCCGACCTGCCCCGCTTCGATGTCGAGGCCCATGAGGGCGAACATTACCTGAGGCTGGTCTACAAATCCTCCAAACCCTTTGCCGATCTGGCACAAGGCCTGATTGAAGGTGCTTTCGAGCACTATCGTATCAAGAATATCGCAAGACTAAGCCGGCAGGACTTATCAGATGACGGAACCCATGCCCGCTTCGAAATCCGCGTCAGTTCCGTCTCCGTCTGAAGACGGGACCACCATCGCGCAATTGCGCAAGCGCCTGGACCGTGAACGCCGCGCCCGGGTGGAGGCCGAAAAACTGCTGGAAGCCAAGTCGGCAGAGCTCTTCGATGCCTCGGAGCGCCTGCAGGCCGAGACCGGACGGGCCCGCGCGCTGGCATCTGCCGTGGAAGCGGCGAGCGACGGCGTTGCCCTCGCCGACACCGCCGGCACCTTCACCCACATGAACACTGCCCATGCCCGCATGTTCGGTTATGAAAGCGACGAACTCATAGGGCAGCCATGGGCGGTACTCTATGATGGCGACACCGCCCACCACATTGAAAGCGTCGCGCTCCCGATACTGTTTGAAACCGGCCATTGGCGCGGCGAGGTGACCGGACGCTCGAAATGCGGCGTACAGGTCCACCAGGAAATTGTGCTCAGCCTTCGCACGGATGGCGGGCTGATCTGCGCGACCCGCGACATTGGTGAGCGACTGCAGCGCGAGCGAGAGGCGCGCGAGCTTGAGGCACGGCTACTGAAAGCCGAGCATGAAGCAGCGCTTTTCACTCTGGGCAATGCGGTCGCCCACGACTTCAACAATCTCATCGCGGCAATCTCCGGCTATGCGCTCCTTTTGCAGTCCGACCTGGAGGAGGGCAGCGACGCCCATGGCCGCGCAGCGCGTATCCTGGAGGCGGCCGAACAGGCCTCCGGCGTGGTCCGGTCGCTGGAGGTCGACCGCCACAATGATATCCAGAGCATTGAGGAGATCGACCTGGTCAAACTCCTTCACACGGGACTTGCCATTTCCCAGGCGATCCGACCCAATGGCATCCGTGTGGTCACCCGCCTGCCGGAGACGGCAATGGTGCGCTGCAATGAAGTGCTTCTGTCGCGCGCCCTGATCAATATCGCCAAGAACGCCTTTGAAGCCATGGGCGATCAGGGTGTGTTATCCGTGAATGTTGCCAGCCGTCCCGCTTCTCGCCTGGGCCCGGATGCCTGCAGCTACCGCCTTGGAGAGACAGTGCGCACCGGGACCGTAGTGCTTGAAATGTGCGACACCGGGCCGGGCATTCCGGAAACGAAACTCCGTAGCATCTTCCAGCCCTTCGCCACGACGAAGCCCCCCATGCGCGGCAGTGGCCTTGGCCTGCTCTCGCTGAAGGCCCTTGCGGACAGCCGCTCTGCGGCGGTCGAGGTGGAAAGCTGTCCCGGACAGGGCACCTGCTTCCGGCTGTATTTCGGAGCGCCCGCCGCCGACCACGCGCCCGGGACCTGGGCTGATCCGGTCGAAGCTGACACCGGTGACCGTGTGCGTGTGCTGGTGGTCGATGACGATGCCAATATCGGCCAGATGCTCACCGAGACACTGGCGCGCCAGGGCTTCCACGCAGTCTGGGAAGCCGACGCCATAAAGGCGCTGGCCATTATCGAAGCCGGCGATCCTCGCTTTGATGTCTTGCTGACCGACCTGAGCATGCCGGAAATGGGAGGCGATGAGCTGGCCCGGCGGGCCAGGGGCGCCAGGGGCGAATTGCCCATCATCCTTTATTCCGGACAGGGCAGCTATGTGCAGCCCGATCCCGTCTTCGCCGACATCCTGACAAAGCCGATCTCGCCGCAGCGCCTGAAACAGGCGATCGACACGGCAGTCAAAAACCAGCCCTGGCGGTCTGTGCTGGGCCTTTAGGCCGGCGACACCCTGGCCAAAGCATCAATGGCCTGACCATTCGGACAGGCTGCCATCACCACAAGATACCGCCCGCCACCCGTCCGGTCAGAAGACCGGACCAAAAGATTCCTGCATTTCTGTTTGCGTCGGCAGGCAATAACGCCTCGCCGCAAACAAAAAATGGAGATGATCCGATGAAAAAACTTCTTTCCGCCGTGGCTGTCGCTGCTCTTATTGGTAACGCTGCCTTTGCAGCCGAAGTCGATTCCGACGCCGGTGCCAAAATCGTGGCGCCGCTGCAGATCTCGAATGTTTCCGCGCTCTACTTTGGCACGGTCGCACCGAGCCTGACGGCTGACGACACGGTTGTCGTGTCTTCGGCCGGTGCCAAGACCTGTGGCGCTGAGCTGACCTGCCTGACCGATGACCACACGGCCGCCGAGTTCGACGTGACAGGCGAAGCCGACGCATCCTACACCATCGACCTGCCGAACGCCGTCCAGATCTCGAATGGCGCTGGCGGCAACATGACCGTCGACAACTTCACGGGTTCGAAGTCCAACGGCACCCTCGTGGCCGGCGAAGACAACTTCGCAGTGGGCGGAACGCTTGCCGTTGCAGCCAACCAGGCCACCGGCGAGTACACCGGCACCTTCACCGTTGCGGTCGAATACCAGTAAACGGTCCCGCCTATTTTGCTCCGGAGGGGACATGCCCTGGCCGATCAGGCGCTGTCCTCCCCCACCGTGGGCACACTCCCCTCCGGTGCAATCAAACTTCCACGCCTTCACCGGGTCCGGTCTCATGATCTGCACACAGCGCATTCTGATCATCGCTTCCCTTCCCGCGATCATGGTCTCGACGGCCTTCGCGCAGGTCGATCCGAACTATGCCGGTGGCTCAGGCGGCCCTGAATTCGTCGGCAATGCCGGTGCCATCGTCATCAACGGCCTTAACATCATCAAACGCCAGGATCTCGATTTCGGTGTCATCGCGCCGAGCCTGACCGAGGCTGGCACCGTTCGCACTCGACGCGGCAGCAATCGGTCCAGCGTCTGTTCGGCTGAACTGACCTGTCTCACACCGGGCAACCGCGCCCGTTTCACCGTCATCGGCGAGCCGGCCCGCTACTACACGATCAGCGATCCTGGCCAGGTCCAGATCGAAGATGGCGCTGGCAACAGCATGCGTGTCGATACTTTTTTCGGTGCCGGCAGCGGCAATGACACAGATTGGCGGGGCCTGCAGCGCCTGCGTGACTCCGGTCTCACCCGTTTCAATGTCGGCGCGGTTCTCCACGTCAATGCCAACCAGGCGCCGGGCGCCTACACCGGCACTTTCACTCTCTCCGTCGAATACCAATAGCCCTCAGACAGTAAGGAATACCCCTCATGTTCCGCTCCTTCAAAGCCGCCCTTGTCGCCAGCGTCGCTATGTTCGGCGCACCCCATGCCTTCGCCGAAGTGATGATCGCACCGACGCGCGTGGTGCTCGAAAACTCGGATCGTTCAGCTGAACTCATCCTGGTCAACAAGGGGACAGAACAGAGCGCCTTCCGGATCAGCCTTGAAAACCGCCGCATGCGCCTGAACGGCTCGCTGGAAGCGGCGAGCGAGGCGCGCAACGGCGAGCTGTTCGCCGATGGCGTGGTCCGCTTCTCCCCGCGCCGGGCCATGCTGGAACCGGGCGGGCGCCAGACCATCCGCGTGTCGGCCCGGACCAGCGGCCTGACGCCCGGCGAATACCGCTCTCACCTGCGTGTCCAGGGCGCGCCGACAAGTGCCGGGCGCACCTTGTCAGAAGCCACGAGCGCAGGCGGTGAAGACATCTCTATCGAACTGATCGCGGTGCGCTCCCTGACCATCCCGGTCATCGTCCGCGTCGGTGACCTTGACGCCGAGGTGGAGATCGAGACCGCGGCAACAGTGCCGAGCGAGGAAGCAGGCGAGACCCTCTTCGTGGCCCGCCTCACCCGCACCGGCGAGCGCTCTACCTATGGCGACATCCAGATCTTCGTCAAAAGCCAAGCCGAGCCGGTCTATTTCGCACGCGGCATCGCCATCTACACGCCCAACACGGAGCGCGACGTGGTCCTGCCCATGCCCACTGAACTCGCCGAGAGCCTGAAGGGCGAAACCGTGCGCATCGCTTATGTCTCCTCCGATCCCGCCCGGCCGGGCACGATCGCCGAAATCACCACGGCCGTGAATTGAGGGTCGGCCGGGTGAGGAGCAGGATCGATGTTTCGTCTGGCATGCCGGCTGCTCGCGGCATCGGTCCTGCTCGCATCTTCATGGATCGCCGAGGCCCAGGAAGACCCCTTTGCGGCCTTGTTCGGCGACGAGGCCGGCCTGGATGCGGGCACTGATGATCGTCCCGGCGAGGATGATGTCCGCTTCATCGGCCTGCGGCTGGGCGGACTGAAACTCACCACGACACTGACGGCCTATGAGCGCACCGAGGGTCTCTGCATCGTTGCTTCGGAGCTCTTTACCGCGCTCGATGCCCCGCTGACCTTGGAGGGTGGTCAGGCCAGCGGCTGGTTCCTGGCACCCGAGCGCACCATCGACATCGACTTTGCCAGCAAGTCCGCGCGACTTGGCAGCGATGCGCAGGTCAGCCTGGAGGCGCGCACTTTCGAGACGCCCGATGGCTGGTGCCTGACAGAGTCGTCCCTGTCGGACATCCTGCCCATAGATTTCGCTTACGATCCAGGCGCGCTGGTCGTGCGCATGGAGCCGCGCGAGCCTCTTCCGCTGGAAGCGCGCCTTGAGCGCGAAGCGCTGCGCACACGGCTGGATCCGTCGGCCGGAAAGGCTGTGCCTGACTATCCGGAGGTCGAAAATCCCTATCGCTGGCTGAGCTGGCCCACTGCCGATATCCGTCTCGACCTGCGCGCCGGTTCCGACGGAATGCGCACTGACGGCAATATCGAACTTGCCGGCGACTTTCTGCTGGCCACCGCCCGGCTGCGCAGCGCCCGGAACGCAGACGGCAGCACCGGCATGCGTCTCAGCTTCGAGCGCGTCTTCGAGCCGGCCGCGTCCGGCCTGCATCCGCGCCAGATACGTTTCGGCGATGTCAGCGGGCTGGCCCAACCGCTCATCTCAAGCGGAGAGACCGGGCGCGGCGTGATGGTCACCAACCGGCCGGCCCATGTCGCCGGCGTGTTCGACACGACTGACATTCGCGGCGCCCTGCCGTCCGGATGGGAGGCCGAGCTTCATCGCGACGGCCAGCTCCTGGCCTTCGTCACCGAGCCCGATGCCCAGGGCGAATACGCGTTCGAGACTGTCGAGATCCGGCCTGGCTACAACCGATACACCGTAAAACTGTTCGGCCCCTATGGAGAGATCGAGACACGCGAGGTGAAGTTCTTTGCCGGCCGCGAGATGCGCCCGGAAAATGAGGTACAGTATGAATTTGCAATCCTGCAGGAAGGTATCAGCGTCGATGGCAAGACGACCGGCGTGACCCCCCATGTGGCCGCCGCGAGCCTCAGCTATGGCCTCAGCCGGAGCCTGTCGGCGCGTTTAGATGCGCGCCTGTCCGAAGGCGGTGCCCATGCCACCACGCTGAGCCTGACGGGCGCGCTTGCCGACACACATGGCGTCTTGAGGCTGGGCCGACCGGCGGAGGACGGCATGATCGTCGAAGCGGGTGCAGTTCACCTTTTCAGCAACCGCTCCTCACTTCGCGGTCACTACACCTGGCAAGGCAGCGACCGGAGCGGGGCGGACATCGGTCCGGCCCAGTCGCTTCAGATCGAATATGACACCGTGCTGCCCGTCACACGCTGGGGCCTGCCCTTGAAGGCCCGCTCGGACTGGCGCCAGCTTGCCGATGGTGGCCAGGTGCTTGGCGCTTCGGCTCTTGTGTCATCGACATGGCGAGGCTGGCGCTGGAACCATGCAACGCTTCTCGAACATGCCCGTGACGGAACTGGGGCGAGCGCAAACAGGGCTGGCGGATCGCTGGCACTGTCGCGCCGTTTCAAAGGTTTGCGCCTGCGCAGCGCGCTTGCCTACGAACTCGGCCCGCAGCTCGACGTCTCAAGCCTCGATATCGCAGTCCAGAAGCGGCTGGACAATGGCAGCTTCATGCAGGCCTCGGTGTCGCGGGACCTGGTGGCCAATCGCTCCCGGTTCGCAACAAGCTTTTCACGAGATTTCGGGCGTTTCAGCCTGTCGGCGAATGGCGGCATCGATGACAGCGGCGACTGGTCGGCCGGCCTGCGCCTGTCGACAGCGCTGTTCTTCGACCGCACAAGGTCAGGATACCGCTCCGCCCCGCCCGGCCTGTCGCGAACGGGCGCCCTGCGCGCAACGGTTTTCGACGACATCGACGGCGATGGCGCCCTTGGCGCAGCTGACCGGCCCATGGAGGGCGCAAGCTTCATAATCGACCAGTCCGTGCGCAGAGAAGAGACAGGACAGGGCGGCGAAGTGGTGGTTTCCAGCATCGACAATCACCGTCCCGTCAATGTGGAAGTGTCGCTCGGCTCGCTTGACGACCCCTTCCTGCAACCTGTCACCCCAGGCGTGAAACTGACCCTGCGACCAGGCCAGGTGGTCGATGTGGCAATGCCCCTGTCCCTGACCGGCGAGGTGGATGGCACGGTCGAACTGTTCAAGGACAAACTCGCCGTGCCTGTGGCGGGCGTGACCGTGGAAGCGTTGACCAGTGACGGGCGGGTGGTGGCGCGCGCACCGAGCGAGTATGACGGTTACTTTTATCTCGACGGCCTGCCAATGGGTGAGCTGGAGCTAAGGATCGCGCCAGATGCTCTTGAAGGCATGGATGGCGAGGCTCCCGCGGCCGCCATCAGCCTGACGCGCGATGCGCCCGCAGCCTTCGCCGTTAGTCTTCAGATCATTCGCAACTGATCGGAAAATCTAAATGATCAGCTAACCCGGTTATGCGCAGAAAGGCTCTCAGTTCAAATGGAGAAGCCCCGTGCGGTTGCTTCTGGCCGATGATCACGATCTTGTTCGCGATGCGCTGGGCGCCCTTCTGATGAAGGACGATCCGGCGGTCAGCGTGGAAACGGCCTGCGATCTCGACTCCGCGATGGCAAAGGTGGCCGGAGCGGAGGCTTTCGATGTCATTTTGCTGGACCTGCGCATGCCAGGCATGAACGGTCTCGATGGGGCTGAACGCATGGTGCGCGCCGTCGGCGAGACGCCCGTGGTGATCATGTCGGGCAGCGCCCAGTCCGGTGACGTGCGCGCGGCGCTGCGGCTTGGTGTGAAAGGCTTCGTGCCGAAGACCCTGGCCGGTCGGTCCCTGATAAATGCCGTGCGCCTCGTGGCCTCCGGCGAGACCTATGTCCCGATGGAGTTCATGAATGGCGCCGAAGGAACCAGGCTCTTGAAGGGAGGGCTGTCGGCGCGGGAACACGAAGTTCTTTTCGAGCTGCGTCAGGGCCGTTCCAACAAGGAGATCGCCCGCAGCCTCGATATTGCCGAAACCACGGTGAAGCTGCACCTTCGATCGATCAGCGACAAGCTGGAAGCGCGCAACCGCACCGATATAGTGATAAGGGCCATCGATGGCGGCCTGGCCTGACACCCGGCCCCGGACCTTGAACCTGCGCCAAATCTGGCTGCATCAGACCCGCACAGGCCATGTCGCTGATTTTGCCCTGTATTGCCATTGCCGCCTCTGAAAGCCTGGATCCCGGCGCTGAGCCGGGGGCTCCACCGTCAGCGTCGATACCCACAAAAGCCAATAGCCTTGTCGCGGGACGTCCCGGAACTGCGCTTCTCGTCGCCAGGTCATGCGGGAAGCGGGCAACGACCGCGCCTGGCAAGCCCCGGCGGTCACGTCCAGGTGCGCCTTATTCGTCCTCGAACTCGTCGGAGAAGAGATCACCCCAGAGAGCCTCGCGAGACTGGCGGACGGCTTCAACGCCGATCACCAGTCCCGCCAAACCCAGGACCCACCAGGACGTCACCGGTTCGCGCGCCCAGTCCACCATCATCTCGATCATCACCAATGCCTCGGTCTCATTTCCTCGTGCAGGGTGAGTATGCCCCGCAATCCTTAACGCTGATTTGGGAAATGACGGCTCGCTCGCGCCGAAAGCGTAACTGATCACCCGGCCAATATTAATCTTCGCGGCAAGAACCGGTGCCGCAGCCGGGTGACGGCTGGAGGCGATTAAACTATTTGTGCAAGCATGAGCCAATCTGACGTCCCCCGAAAAGTGCCCGCGCGCGCCTGGCAACGCATGCTGTCCGGCCGGCGGCTCGACCTGCTCGATCCCTCGCCGCTGGATGTGGAGATCGAGGATATCGCCCATGGGCTGGCGCGCGTGGCGCGCTGGAATGGCCAGACGACCGGACCTTATGCCTTTTCGGTCGCGCAACACTCGCTCGTGGTCGAGGAACTGGTCGGGCGGCTGAGGCCGGATCTGCCCGAGCGGATGCGTCTTGCTGCACTGCTGCATGATGCGCCGGAATATGTTGTCGGTGACATGATCTCACCGTTCAAGGCGGTGCTCGGCGATGATTACAAATCGGTGGAGAAGCGTCTCGAACGAGCAATCCATCTGCGGTTTGGACTGCCGGCCCACCTGCCCGCATCGGTCAGGAAACTCATCAAACGCGCCGACCTGATCTGTGCCTGGCTGGAGGCGGTCCAGCTGGCTGGCTTTACACGCGAGGAGGCCGACCGGTTCTTTATCCAGCCTGAGGAGGGCCTCGCCCTGTCATTAGATCCGCAGGCGCCGGATGCGGCCCAGAAAGCATTCCTGGATCGTCATTACGAGATTGACGAAATGATCCTGTCAAAGGCGGGTGCGGCTTGAGCCTTCCGCTGATCATTGGCCTGTCGGCGGTGATCGTGGCGGCAGAAACCGACCGTCCGCGCGTGCTGGCGACGCGCCGGACAGACGGCCTGTCTGAACTTCCCTTCGGTGCATTCGACCCCGAGGGCCACCGCACATTCGAGCTCGGCCTGCGTGGCTGGGTGCGCGAACAGACCGGTTTCGAACTCGGCTATGTCGAACAGCTCTACACTTTCGGCGACCGTGGGCGCGAAACACCCGATGCGCGCCTGTCAAATGGCCCGGGCCAGGCCCGCGTGATCTCGGTCAGCTATCTGGCGCTGACGCCAGAGGCCGCGGAGATTGATACGAGCTTCAGCGCTGACTGGCGGGGCTGGTATGCTTTCTTCCCTTGGGAAGACCATCGCAATGGACGCCCGCCCCTGATAAATGAGGGTATCCTCCCGCAGCTGAAATCCTGGGCTGCCGGACATGCCGACAGGCTGGATCGCGCCCGGCTCGCCTTTGGTTGCGATGGGCATGGCTGGATCGAAGAACGGGTGCTTGAGCGCTATGAGCTGCTCTATGAGGCTGGCCTTGTCGCCGAATGCGCGCGCGACAGCGGATTGCCGTCCGAGCGCCCGCATTTCGGTGAACCGATGGCGTCAGACCATCGCCGGATCCTCGCCACCGCCATCTCGCGGCTGCGCGGAAAGCTGAAATACAGGCCCGTCCTGTTCGAGCTCATGCCTGAGCGATTTACACTGTCAGCGCTGCAACGCACCTGCGAAGGCCTTCTCGGCCTGACGCTGCACAAGCAGAATTTCCGCCGCGCCCTCGACAAGACAGGCCTTGTAGAGGGCACCGGCGCGATGGAAACCTCTACGGGCGGGCGGCCGGCCGAACTTTACCGTTTTCGGCGGGAATTGTTGCGACGGCGGATCGTGACCGGCATCGCAACGCCGGGCCGGCGCAATGACTGAACCGGGCCTTACTTTATCCGCCTCACTGCCAGGACATCCTGGCTGCCGGCGTCTTGCAGGATCAGGGCACATCCGCTTTCGCAAGCGGGCAAGGACCAGTCTGACACCTCGCCCTGATGCACGCCAAGCGGGCTGATTTTCGTCACCGGGTGGATCATGTGGCCATTGGACTGTTCGGCCGACAGGAATTCGACAAACAGGACTTCCCCGGCCTGATCTCCTGTCACCTGAGCGCGTGTGCCGTCCAGGTTGATCTGTGCGCCCTCATCGATCTGGCTCCGGGCCTGCGAGATGGCGCGTTCGACATCGCGCGGCCTGTTGCCCGGGCATTGCACAGTGCCATTATAGACGGTTTGCGGCGTGTAGGCGCCGCGCAGGCCGAACTTGTCGACATATCCGGCCTGCCTCGCCATGCCCTGCGGCGTGGCCATGGGGTCATCCTCGCCAAGATAGTCCCAATAATCCACCGCCCAGGTGAGGATCAGCAAATCGTCGCGCGCGGCGTCCAGTTTTGCCAGCGTTTGATGCGCCTTGTCCGATGCGCTGCAATTATGCGACGCGAAAAGCTCGATAAGTGTCGTTCGTGCGCTCGCCGGCAGGGCGAGCGTCAGGATGGCGAGACATATGGCGATAGGCTTGAGCATGTCGATCACATAGTCGCTTGCGCGCTGAACAGACAGTCAAAGGGTTGTGAAGTGCTGACATTGAAGGCCCGCACCTGCCGAAACACGTGCGGGCCCAATCAGGTTTAGCATCCAGCGATCATGCTGCCTCGCGCGCGAGATTGCGCAGCACGAAGTGCAGGATTCCGCCATTGCGGTAATAATCGAGCTCATTATCAGTATCGATCCGCACCGTGGTGGTAACGGTCTTTTCCGATCCGTCAGCCATTTTCACGATCACGTCGACATTCTGGCGTGGCTCGATATTGGCAATGCCGGAGATCGAGACCTGCTCATCACCGGTCAGGCCCAGTTCCTGCCAGCCTTCTCCATCCTTGAACTGCAAAGGCAGCACGCCCATGCCGATCAGGTTGGAGCGGTGAATACGCTCGAAACTGCCAGCAATCACGGCTTTCACGCCCAGAAGGATTGTGCCCTTGGCCGCCCAGTCGCGCGAGGAGCCGGTGCCATATTGCTCTCCGGCCATGACAACCAGCGGCGTGTCCGCCTCGGCATATTTCATCGCCGCGTCATAGATCGCCATCTGGTCGCCAGCCGGCTGGTGCAGGGTCACACCGCCCTCCACGCCTGGCACCATCTGGTTCTTGATACGAATATTGGCGAATGTGCCGCGCATCATCACTTCATGATTGCCGCGCCGCGAACCATAGGAGTTGAACTCCAGCGGCGGAACCTGGTGACCCTGCAGGTAGCGACCCGCCGGGCTGTCGGCCTTGATCGCACCGGCCGGGGAGATGTGGTCCGTGGTGATGGAATCGGCAAACAGGCCGAGAATACGGGCCGAGCTGACATCCTCCGGAGCGTCCACATCCAGCGTCATGCCCTCGAAATAGGGTGGGTTCTGAACATAGGTCGATCCGGGCGGCCAGTCATAGGTCTCCCCGCCCTCGACCGCGATATCCTGCCAGCGCTCATCGCCCTTGAACACGTCGGCGTAGCGCGAGCGGAACATTTCCGGTGTGACCGCCGAGCGCATCACATCGGCGACCTCCTGGCTGGTCGGCCAGATATCCTTCAGGAAGACGTCGTTTCCGTCACTGTCCTTGCCAATCGGCCCATTGGCCACATCGACATGCATGGAACCGGCAATGGCGTAAGCGACCACCAGCGGCGGCGAAGCGAGATAATTCGCACGCACATCCTGGCTGATCCGGCCCTCGAAATTGCGATTGCCGGACAGAACCGAGGCGGCGACAAGGTCGTTTTGGTTGATCGCCTTCGAAATCGCCGGCGGGAGCGGGCCGGAATTGCCGATACAGGTGGTGCAACCATAGCCCACAAGATTGAATCCAAGCGCGTCGAGATCGTCCTGCAGGCCAGCCTTTTCGAGATAATCGGTGACGACCTGGCTGCCCGGGGCAAGCGAGGTTTTCACCCAGGGCTTAACGGTGAGGCCCTTCTCGCGCGCTTTCTTGGCGACCAGGCCGGCGGCCAGCATAACGGAAGGGTTGGACGTGTTGGTGCACGAAGTGATCGCTGCGATCACCACCGAGCCATCATGCAGTTTGAAGTCGTGATCCTCGACCGCGAAATGCTCGACAGCATGATCGTCCGGGGCCGTGTTCACGCCATTGGCGCCCTCGTCGACGAAACGGCTTTCTCCACCGGTCGCTGCAGCCACCTTGGGATCACGCCGCCCCCCGCGAATATCGACCACGGCATCTCTGAAGGCTGTCGCCGCATCATCGAGTGCGATCCGGTCCTGCGGGCGCTTTGGCCCGGCAATGGAGGGGCGCACCGTGTCGAGGTCGAGATGCAGCATGTCAGTGTAGACCGGCTCGGCCATGTCCGGCGCCCAGTATCCCTGGGCCTTGGCATAAGCTTCCACCAGCGCCACACGCCCCGGATCGCGACCCGTGTCGGACAGGTAGCTGATTGTCTCGTCATCGACCGGGAAGAACCCGCAGGTCGCGCCGTATTCCGGCGCCATGTTCGCAATCGTCGCTTCGTCTTCGAGCGTGAGATGGGCCAGGCCTTCGCCATAGAATTCAACGAATTTCCCGACCACGCCTTTCGCGCGCAGCATCTCGACCACGGTCAGGACAAGATCGGTGGCGGTTGCGCCTTCCGGCAGCTTGCCGGTCAGCTTGAAGCCGATGACTTCCGGGATCAGCATGGAGACCGGCTGGCCGAGCATAGCGGCCTCTGCCTCGATCCCGCCAACGCCCCAACCCAGCACGGCAAGCCCGTTGATCATGGTTGTGTGGCTGTCGGTGCCAACACAAGTGTCGGGATAGGCAATCGTCTCACCACCCTCATCTTTCGTCCACACGGTCTGGCCAAGATATTCAAGATTGACCTGGTGGCAGATGCCGGTGCCGGGCGGGACCACGCGGAAATTCCGGAAGGCCTTCGCGCCCCATTTCAGGAATTTGTAGCGCTCGCCATTGCGCTCATATTCGCGCTCGACATTGCGCGTAAAGCTCTGGGGACCGGCGAAATGATCGACCATCACCGAATGGTCGATGACAAGGTCCACCGGCACTTGCGGGTTGATGGCATCGGCCTTGGCGCCCAGCTTTTTCGCAGCGTCACGCATGGCGGCCAGATCGACCACGGCAGGCACGCCGGTGAAATCCTGCATCAGCACGCGGGCCGGCTGATAGGCGATCTCATGACTCACCGCACCCTTGTTGTCGAGCCAGGCAGCCATGGCCTTGATGTCTTCCTTCGTCACCGCCTTGCCATCTTCATTGCGCAGGAGGTTTTCCAGAAGGACCTTCAGCGAAGCGGGAAGGCGCGACACGTCGCCAAGACCGTTCTCGGCGGCCGCTTCCAGTGAATAATAGGTATAGGTTTTGCCACCGGCTTCGATTGTGCGTTTGGCATTGAAACTGTCGAGGGACGGCATGGAAGGGCCTCGCTTGTGCTGGGTGTCAAGATAAGGGCGCCCCGGCAGCCCCGCCGGCGGCGCACAGATTCTGCTCCGTGTTTAGGCCCCATCGGCGCAAGACGCAATCACGGGCTGGCGCGGCTTTGGTCGCAGGGGCCGATCTTAAGGCACCCTCCTCAATCTGGGCCGGGCGCTTCGATTTTCCTTGATAGGCGCCTGATCCTCCCTCACAATCGTGTGAACAAGGGGAAAATGCGATGTTTGAGGCGACCTGCGCGGACGCTGAACAGGCTGCGGCCGGCAGCACCGGCGCGCCGGTTGGTGAAACGCTGATTTCCGATGTCTGGTATGTGGCCGGCCTCAGCCGACAGGTCAGGCCTGGCCAGTACGTTGTGACAACAGTGTGCACTGGGCGCCTTGAACTGGCCCGCAGCCGTGGCGGCGATTTGACCGGCCTGTTCAATGGACGCCCGGCCCGGATTGCCGAAAGCGAGGACCTGATCTGGTATTTCCATCAGGGCCCGGGCGCGGGTGCGATCGATGCCCTGGCGGAGCCGCGCCGTCTCGGCGGCCCGAAGGGCAAGGTGCGCTATTGCGCCGAAGTCGTCATTCCGGCTCATCAGGATGACGCCGCCTACGGCTTGCTCGATCCGGCCCATACGCCATTCGTGCACAAAAGTCCGCTCTGGCGTGGCAATGGGATCCTCAAGGAAAAGACAAAACGCTTCGAACCGAATGATTTCGGCTTCACCATGACACCGCATGCGCCGGTCAATTCCGATATCTACAAGCTGATCGGCGGCAGGATCGGCGTGCGGATCGAGTTTCGCCTGCCCGGCCTGCGCGCCGAATATATCGAGAACCGCAAGCATACGGTGCTCGGCCTGACGGCACTGACGCCCATAGATGAACGCTACACACGACTGCGGCAGATTTTCTACTGGAACTCGCCTGTCCTGTCACTGATCCGGCCCTTCGTGCCGCTGGCAGCAAAGCCTTTTCTCGATCAGGATGTCGAGATCATGCGCCTGCGCCGCGAAAATGAGGCGCATGGGGGCAAGGGCATGCTTCTGGGCGACAGCGACCGGCAATTTGTCTGGTATATGCAGCTAAAAACGGAATGGCAGTCTGCACGCCGGGAAGGCCGCCGCTTCGAAAACCGGCTGGAGGCGCAGACATTGCGCTGGCAAACCTGAGCTTTCCAAAGCGTCACTTGGGGCACAGGGTCAATTGTGGCATTATGGGAACTGGCCGGACGCAGAAAGCGGCTTGCCATGTCAGACTGGGCGGCGCGCCGCCTCCACATCCCTATGACAGGGCCGTTTTCCGTCCGCGCCCGCAACACTGCGGAGGAAAAACCCATGTCCCTGTCATCCCGACTGCAATGCCACCTGATGAGCTCGGGTATAGATTTCGAGCTCGTCAAACACCCTGCCGCGCCGACCACGCTGTCGGCTGCACGCCGGGCCAACCTGCCGGCCCATGGCGTCGCCAAATCGGTGGTTGTCCACCATGAGGACGGTTACGCAATGGCAGTTCTTCCCGCTGACCGCATGGTCAACCTGACAGCCTTGCAGGACCTGATGCACTACCGGCTGGGCCTGGCCCGTGAGCAAGAGCTTTACGACCTCTTCTTCGATTGCGCCCCCGGCGCGATTCCGCCTGTCGGCTCGCTATATGGGATGAAGACGCTCGTGGATCACGAACTCGACGAGAATGAATGGGTCTGGTTTGAGGGCGGCGACCACCGCACAATGGTCAAGACCAGTCATGACGGGTTCGTCCGGCTGATGGGGCATGTCGAACATGCCAGTTTCTGCTGCCCGGCCTCGCACTGAGCCTGTGCGAACAGATGACAGGTGTGCGCAAAGCCGTTTAACAGGTTTGTATGACTGCGCGCCTCATCTCTGCCAACGGACTGGCCGCCATTCGCGGCGAGCGTCTTCTGTTTCGCGATGTCGATGTGACGGCGTCAAGCGGGGAGAGCCTTCTGCTGCGCGGGGCCAATGGCGCAGGCAAGACGACGCTCCTGCGCGTCCTGGCCGGGCTGACCCGCCCTGCCGAAGGCCATGTGCAACGCACCGGCACGTTCCACTGGATCGCTCACCGTACCGGACTGAAGCCCCATGAAACGCCGCGCGAGCATCTTCGTCTCTGGTCGCGGGCCTGGGGCATGCCTGACGCGAATCTTGACGGGCTGCTTGCCGAGGCCGGCCTGAAACGCCCTGCCAATGTGCCCGCACGCCTCTTGTCTGCAGGACAGCGCCAGAGGACAGCCCTTGCCCGGCTCAGAATCGACCCGCGACCCCTCTGGCTGATGGATGAGCCTTTTGCGGCCCTCGACGTCGATGCGAGAGAGGCGCTCAATCGCGACATGCGCGAGCACTGCGCCGCCGGCGGGGCCATCATCGCAGCTGTTCACGGAGAGGTCGGCATGGACGCTGACCGGGAGGTGCGTCTTTGAGTGCGCCGCGCTTCCGCAGCTATGCCACACCGCTCAGTATCGCGCTGGTCTCGGCCATTCTGGGGCGACGCATCGCGTTCAAACTGCAGCCCGAACTCGGCAACTGGGCAACGCCTATCGGCATCTCGGTCTTTGTTGCAGGCCTTTGCGCAGCAGCCTGGGTCTGGTGGCGAGGCCGGAGGCGGCGGCGATAATGATCGCTCCTGCACCCATCGCCGCCGCCTTCCGGCAGGCGCTGTCGGAGGCCTGGGCGGGCGGCGCCGGAGCGCTTCTTCCTGTAGGTTTCTTCGCCGGCGCAGCTATGCTCGTGCCTTTCGGGATCGGGTCGCAGCCCGATCAACTGAGCGCGATCGGTGGGGGCATACTCTGGGTGGCCCTGGCATTGTCTTCGCTGGTCACGATGGAGCGGATCTTCCAGTCCGACCTTGAAGACGGCACGCTGGATCTCTGGCTACAGGCCGATGCCCCCCTGGCCGCGATCGCGGCGGCCAAGACGATGGCGCACTGGCTCGCCGCTGGCCTGCCGCTGGCACTGATCACGCCGCTGCTCGGGCTGATGCTGCAACTGCCGCCCGCCGAACTCCTGCCCGCGGCCGCCACCTATCTCATTGGCGGCATCGCCTTTTTCATGTGGGGCGGGCTGGGTGCAGCCCTGACGGCCAGCGTCCGGCGCGGCGGGTTGCTGATCGCGCTCATTGCCCTCCCGCTCTATGTCCCAACCGCCATATTCGGTGCGATGACACTGGAGGCCGGCGCGGCCAGCCTGCCGCCGGAAGCCCTGTTCCTTGCCGCCTCCAGCCTGTTTGCCTGCGGCATTGCGCCCTTCGCGATGGCTGCGGCGCTGCGTCTTGCTGCCGACTGAGTTATATAGCCCTCATGCCCACGCTATCTTATTTCGCCAACCCGCATCGGTTCATGGCCTTTTCAAAGTCGGTGACGCCCTGGTTTTATATCGGAGCGGGCGCCCTGATCGCCTATTCCATCTGGCAGGCGCTGTTTGTCGTCTCGCCTGAAATGTACCAGGGCGACAGCGCGCGGATCATGTTCATCCATGTGCCTGCCGCCTGGCTGGCCATGGGAAGTTATGCGGGCATGGCCGTGGCGAGCTTCATCTGGTTCATCTGGCGCCATGAGCTGGCCGATACGGCGGCCAAGGCGCTGGCGCCGGTGGGTGCGGCCTATACCGCGCTGTGCCTGGCGACCGGCGCCATCTGGGGCAAGCCGACCTGGGGCACCTGGTGGCAATGGGACGATGCCCGCATGGTTTCGGTGCTGGTCCTGTTCTTTCTTTATCTCGGATACATGGCTCTGCGCGCAGCGATGGACACCCGCCAGAAAGCGGCCCGCGCCGGCGCCATAATTGCCATGGTCGGTGCGCTGAATGTGCCGATCATCAAATTCTCGGTCGACATCTGGGCCAGCCTGCATCAGGGTCCCAGCGTGATCCGCGCCGGCGGCCCGGCCATGCCGGCCGAATATCTCGTCCCGCTACTCCTCGGCGCGCTCGGCCATGCGCTGTTATTGGTCGCCCTGACTTTCACCGCCATGCGGACCGACATCATGAACCGGCGCGCAAATGCCCTTCTCCTGAAACGAACAGTCGAGTAGACCGCCGCGATATGATGCCGCATTTCGATCATACCGGGCCCTATATCTGGGCCGCATACGGGCTCGCGGCGCTGGTGATCGGCGCGCTTGTGGCGATGGTCAGCCTGCGAGCGCGCGAGGCGCATCGGCGCCTGGATCGCCTGCAGAGCGAAGAACGGGAGGCGGACGGATGAGACGCCTGGTCTACGGTTTGCCCTTTGTCGCGCTGATCCTGTTTGCCGGGCTCGGACTTGTCCAGCTGTTCGACGGCACCAAGCCGAGCTTTGAACGCGTCAGCCGGGCAGCGCCGGCGATTGAACTGGAGCGCCTTGGCGCCGGTGAGCCGGTGCGGTTCGACACCGTGGGCGGCGAGGCGCCCGTGATCGTCAATTTCTGGGCAAGCTGGTGTGCGCCATGCCTGTCCGAACATCCGCTTCTGATGGCCCTGTCAGAGCGCTATCCGGGCCGGCTTTATGGTGTCGTGTTCGATGACAGCGAAGCCAATGCCCGCGAGTTTCTTGCGCGCCATGGCAACCCGTTCGACGTGATCGCCATGGATCCAAGCGGGCAGGGCGCGCTGGAATTTGGCCATACCGGTGTGCCGGAGACTTTCGTCATCTCCGGCGGCGAGATCACGCTCCACCTGCGCGGACAATTGACGCCGGACGGTGTGCAGTTACTGACTGACGCGCTGGAGAATGCCGCACCGCCCGAATTTCCCACAGGCGGGCCTTGATCCCGCCTGCCGCCGGGGGTATACGCGCGGTTTCGAAATTTGCCGTGAGACGGCGCATGGGCGCCGCCTGCGTAACCGATTGAAAGCCGAGATCCGACGATGAAATCCGAAGGACATCCCGATTATCATTTCATCACCGTGGTGATGAATGATGGAACCGAATACCAGACCCGCACCACCTATGGCAGCGAGGGCGACCGACTCGTGCTCGATATCGACCCGACCACGCATCCGGCCTGGACCGGCGGCAATGCGCGTGTGTCCGAACGCGGCCGTGTGTCCAGGTTCAAGGACAAGTTCAAGGGCTTCATGTAGACCTTGTGCCAATCGCCTTGAGAGAGCCCCGCCGGTTGTGCCAGCGGGGCTTTTTCTTGTCCGCTCACGCCGTCTCATCGACCACTTCATGTTCAGCGGCGAGATAGGCCTGCGAGCGCATTTCATGAAGGCGTGACGCCGTGCGCTGGAATTCGAAGGCCCCATCGCCTTCAGTATAAAGCGCGTCGGGTTCGGCCGCTGCGCTCGCAATCAGTTTCGCCTTTGCCTCATAGAGCGCATCAATCAGCGCGACGAACCGGGCCGCCTCATTACGCTTTTCCGGTCCTAGCGCGGGAATCTCGTCAATCATCAGAGTGTGGAAACTGGAGGCCAACCGCAGATAATCGGCCGAACCGAGCGGGCGGGCACACAATTCCTCAAAGCTCATTCTCGCCACACCGGCCGCCTCGTGCGCGATCTCGAGTTTCCGGCCCTTGATGGTGAGAACGCAGCGTTGCGGCTCGGCGCCGAGCGTCAGTCGTTGCCAGGCCCTGTCCATGGCCGCATCTGCCGCCGGGCCCAATGGCGAATGCCAGGTATTGTCCGCAACCAGGTGTTCCAGCCTGAAATCGCGCGCCGAATCCAGCTCATGCACTTCGCAATGCTCTTTCAGAAGCGCAATGAATGGCACGAACAACTCCCGGTTGATGCCGTTCTTGTAAAGCGCATCGGGGTGACGGTTAGATGTCGCGACCACCGTCACTCCGCGATCAAACAGGTCGGTGAACAGGCGCGACAGGATCATCGCATCGGCGATCTGGGTGACCTGGAACTCGTCGAAGCAGAGCAGCTGCGCCGATTCAGCCACCTTTTTCGCCACAGGCGGGATCGGGTCATCGCCGGCCCCGCGCACCTGCCAGCCCGAGGCCTTTCGCTCGCGCCCGGACATCGCTCGCCAGGCAGCGAGATCGTCATGCACGCTGTTCATGAATTCGTGAAAATGGACACGCCGCCTGGCCTTCACCGGGGCAGCAGCGAAGAACACGTCCATCAGCATGGACTTGCCGCGCCCCACGCCGCCCCACAGATAAGCTCCGGTCACCGTTTCGCGCTTGCGCGAGAACCAGCTGCGTGCGCCGCCGACCTGTTCGAGATTGGCCAGGACGCCATCCAGCACGCCCGCTGCGCGGACCTGTTCACTGTCGCGTGTCAGTTCGCCGGCAGCCACGCGGGCCTCATAGGTCTGGCTCACGGCGCCCATGGGATCAAGCCGCCCCGGTCAGCTGGCGGGCGAAAATCCCGATAACTTCAGGATAGACCAGGAGCGTCGCGGCCAGTCCGGCCAGCGCGCCCCCCAGATGGGCCCCATGAGCGATCATCGTGCTTTCACGCCGCGACAGCCAGAAGCTGAGCGCAATATAGCCGATCCCGAATACGACAGCAGGCATCGGCACCAGGAAAAACAGGTAAAGCATGCGGAACGGCTGAAACAGGCAGAAGGCGAGCACAACGCCGGATACAGCCCCGGACGCGCCAACCGCGCTATAGTCCGGCTCGCTGCGCTTGTCGGCCAGCATCCAGAAACTCGCCCCGAGCAGTGACGCGAAATAGACCAGCAGATAACCACCGACACCGAGCACGCTCTCAAGAATCGGGCCGAACATGTAGAGCACGAACATGTTCATCAGGAGATGCGTGCTGTTCACATGCAGGAAAGCCGAGGTGATCACCCGGTGCCATTCACCCTTCTTCAGGATGGGCGCGACGCGGAACAGGTTCTGTTCAAAGAAATCCGGCACAGCGAAGGCGATGAGGCTGGCAACGATATTTGCCGCGATGAGCGCCGATGTGATCGGAAACTGGTTGAGATATTCCATTCAAAACGCCCTGCCGCATCTGGTCTTGCGCAGTCCTGCCGGAAACGGCGCAGGCGGGCAAGCATCAGGCGCGGTGCTCAGGCGCAGGCGGAAAGCCGTTCTGACAGCCGGGCATCGTCAACCGGCTTGCCGAGCGCGCCGCCGGGGCGCGGCAGGCGCAGCTCTGGCTGGGTCTGAGCGACAATTTTCCTGTCAAGCCGGATGCGGTCGGCGAGGTCATAGATCGCCACTTCCTCGGCCGGGTGGAGCTCGCCATCACTCTCGGCCAGCAGCCAGCAGAGCTGCACGAGTTTTCGCTTGAGAGGCAATGGCAAACGCGCGAGGCGATCCGGCGCGCCGCCGCCCTCATCGACCTGAGGGCCGTTACCACACTCGCAAACGCTAAGCAGGTGACGATAGATCGCTTCGCAGGTTTCAACCTCGATCTGGCGCACAACGCCATCAGCCCGGACGACGCCTTCCAGCGCCTCGGCGAGTTCCGCTTTCATGTATACGTCCGGTTCCTGATGCATGACCTGCCTCGATCCTCGCAAAACGCCCTAGCCACCTGCAGCTGAATGCCCGGTGAACTCAAGGCTCCGGCAAACACAGGTGGTTGTCTTTTGAACAGGATGACGCAGAGTATCGTGGGGCCCGACAATTGCCGGCAAATGGCGTACAATGCAGATAAAGTGCACCAGCAGCATGGACGCGCAACATCCGATCAGACGGGATCAATCGTGCGCGCCGTGTCGGCTGCAGTCATAGGCTCAGCTGCCCACGCCTGCCAGACTGAGACCAGAGTTATCGACGCTCCTGGCGAGACTTTCCAGTGACCTGTATCGCCGGGCGAGCGTCCATTCGTCGTTCTGCTCGTGCAGCAGTGCGCCGACAATGCGAATGAGGACGGAATCATTCAGAAGTTGGGCGCAAGCGCCAGGGGGCCGGGCGTAGCGCCATCATGGCGACCCGGTGGGTCTTGCCGCCCCGGCCGGTCAGGCCCATGCACCCGGCGCACCCGGCATCTTTGCTGAGCGGTATTCAGTACTTTTACAGCAGCCGCGTGCAAGCCCTGGTCGGCTGCGGGCATAGCGAGTATTTCATCTGCATCGGCATGGCCAACACAATCTGCGCCCGCGTCGGGCTGGCGGGTGATACGATCAAACTGGCGGCGGCAACCGCGCTTGGCGAAGCGGCGGCGCTGGCGGGCGAGACGCTCCAGCGGCCAGCCAAGCCCGTCGGGCCGCGAGATCGCAATGTATGGCGACGAATGAGCATGGCGGGGTGAATTTGGCCGGACCAAGCCCTGGCTCCCAGCTGGATGTCAGGAAGAGGTGATGTTGGCATGGATGTGATAAGCTGGACGGCACTGGCTATTTTCGCCAGTGCAAATTTCGCCGCCGCCAGCAGCCGCGCGGTTTTCAAACCGGGGCCTGGCACGAAGCCCTGACAGAGCCGGGCTGGACGCCTCCAAACTGGGCGTTTCCGCTGGTCTGGATGGCGATTTTTACAGCCAATGTAGCACCCGGATACCTTGTCTGGCAGGCGGTCGGGCTCGCGGCCCGGCCAGCATTGGCGGCCTATGGGGTGAGCCTTTTGATCACTATGGGCTGGTCGGCGCTGTTCTTCGGGGCCAGGCGCATGGACCTGGCGCTGGTCGATTTGGGCGCACTTTGGTTCTCCATTGTCTGCGTGGCGGCCCTGTTCTGGCCGATCAATGCCCTGGCAGCTGCCCTTCATCTGCCCTATTCGGTTCGGGTCTCAGTAGCGACAGTCCTGAACTTGCGTGTGATGCGGATAAAGCTTGCCACCACCGCCGGCTGACGCCTTGCTGATCCCTTTGTGGTGCAAGGGCTGCGGCAGAAAAGCAGAGCCAGGCACCGGCGGGGGCCTGGCTTTTTTCTTCAACGGCTTGTCCGGTTTCAGGCACTTTTCCCGTTAGACCTACTGAGCACGGCTGGGTGGGCATGGCGCGGAGGGAAGTTGAAATGCAAAGGGACGAGACGATCAAACCTGTTTTCAGGAGTGGGGCAGCAGGTTTGAAGGCGACGATCTTCGGCTTTTCCCTGCAGCGACCCGTTTGCGTTCTCTTGCTCGCCATCGCTCTGATCGTGGCATGCGCCCTCGGCATTTCGCGCTTGGAAAAAGATCCCTCAGTCGATGCTTTCGTGCCCGATGACCATCCGGCCGCCATCAACAGGGACATCGCCCGCGACGTTTTCGGCCTTGAAGATCCTGTGATTGTCGGCCTGGCCGTGTCGGCGGGCGAAACTGTTTTCACTCCCGAGAGACTTCAAGCGCTGCGACGGATTGATGAGGGCGTACGCCAGATCGAGGGCGTGAAGAAAAATGACGTTCTCAGTCTCGCCAGCCAGAATGCCATCACCGGCAGGGATGGGGACCTGATTATCGATCCGATCATCAAGGCGGGGCCACTCGACGCCGACGCGGCGGCGCGTTCGCGCGAGCGGTTTGAAGCGATGCCGATGCTTTCAGGGCTTCTGGCATCCGGCGATGAACGCCTGGTCACACTCATCATCCCGGTTGAGGACCCAAACCACGCTGTAGGTGTCGTCAACGCCATTCGTACCCTGGCCGAAGCGGAAGGCAGGGGACTGTTCGACGTGCATGTGGCTGGCGTTGCGACGATGAATGCGCGCCTGGCGAACATGGTCGACAGCGACACGCGGATCTTCGTTCCCGCGGCAGTACTGACCGTTCTGATCATCCTGTTTATCGCGCTAAGGCGCGCGCTTGGGTTGGTTGGCCCAATTGTTGTCATCATCGGATCAGTCGGGATCGGGATAGGCGTGATGGGCTGGCTGGGCGCCCATTATTACCTGATCACCACAGCGCTTCCGCTGGTCATCATGGCCATTGCGGTGGCGGACACGCTCCATCTGTCGGCCTATTACCTGAAATCGCGAGAAGACGATCCGGCGCTCGATGCGAGGGACGCAGTTGCCGACGCTCTCGAAAGGGCCTGGCTGCCCGTCACCCTCACCACAATCACCACCGTGGCGGCGTTTATCGGCCTCTCATTCGGGGCAGCGATGAAACCGATCAGCGAGTTTGGCATCTTTGCTGCCCTGGGTGTTGCTGGGGCCTGGGTGCTCAGCCTGACGGCCCTGCCGGCCATACTGGTCCTGACCGACCTGAAGCCCTGCCGGAAGATATCAGATGCGGCTCAGGGCGGATGGATTGACCGGTTCGTCGAAGGCTGCACCACTGCGGCTTTTGCCCGGCCCGGTTTCGCCCTGGCGGCTGTGGCGGGGTTCACGGTGCTCCTGGGCCTGTTCGCTGCACAGGCGGAGTTTGATTATGAGAGAAAACGCTATTTCACAAAGGATGATGCTGTTCGGATCGCCGACATAGAAATCGGCGAACGCCTGGGCGGGGTGAACTTTCTCGATATCGTCGTCTCCGCGCCTGAGGCGGGCGGGCTGATGTCGCCCGCCGCGCTTACGGAAATCAGAGATTTGCGCAAGGCGATTTCGGAGCTTCCGCTGGTGGTCAAGGTCAGCGGCATCGACGAGTATATCGCCCTCATGCATGGCGCGCTGACAGGGGGGCCAGTTGATGCCTTGCCAACACTCGAGCGCGCACCCGGCCAGTACATGTTCCTGTATGAGGCCTCCGCGCCGCCTGAAGACTTCAGGCAGGAAATCGATTTCGACTATACGCGCGCCCTGATCCGCGCTCAGCTTTCCACTGATAGTTATTCCCGGACATTACCAACAGTCGAATCACTGGAGCGCCTGGCCGGGAACTGGAGCCGGCGCAACGGCCTCTCCGCCGATCTGAGCGGTCGCGTTGCCGTGAACGATGGTTGGATGACCCAACTGACCGAGAATCATTTCCGTGGTCTTGGCCTTGCTGTCCTGCTGGTGTTTGCAACAACGGCGATCATGTTCAGGTCGCTCTATTACGCCCTGTTTGCGATGGTGCCCGTCCTGGTCGGCGTTGTCAGTGTCTATGCCGTAATGGGCATGTTTAGGATTGATATCGCTCCGGCCACCTCGATGACCGCGGCTATCGCGACCGGCCTGGGTATCGATTTCGGCATTCACCTGATTTCGCTGGTCCGTCAGAGACGCCTTGATGGTCATATTGGGATCGCGGCCTTTCGCGGCAATTACGCCACGGTCGCCCGCGCCTGCTTCTACTCTGCCGTTGCCCTGGGCGTTGCGCTTGCCGTGGTTTGCCTGTCTTCAGCGCCTCCTTTGCGCTGGTTTGGCCTTCTCGTCTCGGTGGGAGCCTTCGGGTCGCTTGTAGGGGCGCTTTTCATCGTGCCGGCGCTCTGGTCGGTCGCAGATACTGTCAAAGACGGAGAAATGCGAAATGCCAATGCCTAGATATCTCATTCCCCTCGCCCTGATGGCCCTGAGCCCTGCCGCGATCGCGGAGCCCGGTTCGGTTGATTTCGGTGACCCGGTAGCCCTGGCCATGCTGGTCGCTGAGCGGCCGGCCAATGAAGGGCGCGCCGGAACGATGCACTTCAAGCTCACCAGCAGCTCTGACCGGGTGCGCGAGCGTGAGGCGCTTATGATCCATTCCGACATGGGCGAGACAGAGCGTGTTGCCATCTTTTTCACGTCCCCGGCCATGATCGAAGAAACGGCATTTCTCAGTTTCGATCATAAAGCGCGTGATGATGAGAACTGGCTCTTCCTTCCGGCCACGGAACGGGTGCGCCGTCTGCCCTCGTCCGACCGGGGCGACTATTTCCTTGGCACCGACCTGACCTACGGTGATATCAAGGACAATTTCAAATTTGCGCCAGAAGACTGGACCTTCGGCATAGATGGCACCGACACCGTCAATGGCGAGACCCTGCCGGTGCTAACTGGACGTGCGAAAACGCCGGAAATCGCCATGGAAATTGGTTATTCCAGTTTCCGGGCCCTGATCGACGTCAAATCCGGCTTCCCCGTCGCCGTAGACTACACCGACACGGACGGAGTGCCCCTCAAGCGGGTGCAGGTGCTTGAGACCGGGTTGGTGGGCGGTGCCCAGACGGCGATGCACTTTACAGCTGAAAACCTGCAGACAGGTCATCACACTGAAGTGCGTTTCTCCAATATGCGTCATCTGCCCGATCTGGACGAAAGCATATTCGATCCCGATGCCATGTCGTATGGCGTTCCAAATGTGGGTTAGAAGCCGCTTCCTCAAAGCACTTCTCGTCCGTTCCGCCTTATTCAGCCTGGCATTGGCGCCAACCGCCGGGGCCGACGAGTTGAAGCTCAATCATTCCGTCGAAGTGACCCAGGAGATTGCGCTTGGTTTTGGAGACGTTGATGCGGACCTCTTTCGCCTTGGCATCAAGCCAAAGCTGAATGCGCGAATGGGGCGGTCATGGCGCGCTGATCTTGATTTCCGCCTTGAGGGCGCCATCGGCAATCTGGGGCTCGGCACGGCGACCACATATGCTGACATTTCCCGCCCCCTGATCCTGGGGCCAGACGCCAGGGTGGAAATCGACACGGCAACGCTGAGCTGGCGTTCGCGTGCCACCCGGCTGACCCTTGGCAAGCAATCTGTGCCCTGGGGCGTGCTGGATGGGTTGCAGGTCACGGATCGATTCGATGCGACGCGCCGGCGCGAAGCCGTATTCATCGAATACCGGCCAGACCGGCTCTCGCGCTGGGGTGGGCGGGCGGAATTTGACTGGGCCGGCCTGCGCTGGGACGCGGCGATGGCGCTTGATGGAACGGTTGACCAGTTGGCCCGGCCTGGCGAGACGTTCGCGCCTGCAGCACCCCGGTATCGCGGCGGACTGCAGAGTGGTGCGCCCACTCCGGATGTCAGCGTGGATGTCCCGGACCAGCTGACAATCGGGCTGAAGGCGGCGCGCCGGTTTGGGGCATCAGATGCCAGCTTTCTGGTCATTGACGGGCCGGATACCGAACCCGCCGTCGAGGCCAGGCCTGGCGGAGTTGGCCTGACTTATGAAACCCGAACGCTCCTCGGTGCCACCTGGCAACGCGGTGCCGGATCGAAAGTCTGGCGTGTGGAGGCCGCCTGGGTCCCGGACCAGCCCGTGAATGTGGAAGCACCCGTTCCTGTGGTGGAGACACGTGAGCGCTGGCTGGCGGGCCTTGGACTGGACTGGGATATGCCCGCAGGCACCTTCCTGAATGTGCAGATCGGGGTCGATCATATCGAAGGCGAGGGCCTTGTACGCCCGGCCACTGACGTGATCGCAACACTCAGGGTCCAGAAATCTCTGGCCAATGACACCTGGAAGATGAGTGCTGAAATGCTGGGGTCGCTCAGCGATGGCGACGGCACGTTTCGGCCCGCGGTCTCCTGGCAGATGGGCGACCAGTTCCGCCTCACTGGCGGCATTGACATCATCTGGGGTGATGAGAAGGGCCTTTTCGGCCAGTTTGCCGGAGCCGACCGCGCCTGGCTGAGGGCCAGTTGGGCGATATAGACTTTTTCTGCCTTGCTGGTTCTCGAACCCTTTGCTTGCTCGCGACCGGGCCACTCCACCATTCCTGAAACTTTCGGCCGCCGCGCGCGGAGCGAAATTTGCATGGCGCGCCAGACCCAATATCCTCAAATGCATGAGGATTTGAAAATGCATGATGGTTCGGAAGCGAAGATGACAGGCTACACGGCCGCGGAAAAAGAAATTGCCGAGGGGCTCGTTTCATCCGCTTATGAGGCCCTGCTGATACTTGCGCGAAACCGACGCCGGCGCGCTGGTTTTCGCGACACGATGATGACCGAAGACATACTACATGAGAGCTTTCTCAAGCTCAGCGGAAAGTCAGTTTGGGAGTCCCCGGAACACTTCATGCGCAGCGCCAGCCTTGCCATCCGTCAAGTGATTGTCGATCACGCGCGCGCAAGGCTGACGGCGAAACGCGGCGGGGGCGAACGCAATTTCACTTTCGATGAGTGCGCAGCCGTGCTGCCTGAATTTAATGAGACGCCAGAGCAGATCGTCATGCTGAACGACCTGCTTGCCCAGTTGGGGCAGGAAAACTCCCGATGGCTACGCATTGTGGACGCACGCTATTTCGCGGGGATGACCGAAGTTGAAACCGCGCATTTGCTGGGCCTGTCAGAGCGCACGGTTCGCCGTGAATGGAAAGCGGCGAAGGCCTGGCTCGCGGAACGGATGGTGTAGGCTATTCAGGTGCGACAATACCGTTCGCGATCAATTGCCCGTGAAGATGACTGAGCCTGAGATTGCGCGAAATCAAATCCAGGTCAGGAGCCAGTTCGGCATAGCGCTTGCGGGCCGCTTCAAGACCCGCCAGTCGCGCCACCACATAGACTTCCGCCAGCTTGGCGTTCTCGACCATCCGCCGGGCTGGCTTGGCACGATCCAGGATGGGTTGCACCTCATCAAGGCCAAGCGGCGCCCGCGGGTCTCGAAGGTCTGCCTGTATCATGGCGCGACGGAGTTTCATGGTGAGCGCGGATTCAGCCTCCTCGCCCGTATAGCGAACCGTAATTTCCAGCCCTTTATCAATCTCTGAAAGCGCAGACTGAAAATCGCCCCGAAACGCCAGGACTTCGGCCAACGTTGCATGAGCAAGTCCCATTTCGCGACTCTCGCCCCTGGTCAGCCTGGCCGTATCCAGAGCCGACATGGCAAGCGCTTCGGCCCGGTCGAGGTTTCCCGTATGCCACAGCTCGAAGTCTGCCACGTTCAACAAACCCGTATCGGTACCCGACACATCCATCAGGGGAGTTGAGACGATGATGGCCTCCACTTCGAGGATGGCGTCATAAGCGCCAGGAAAGTCGCCTCGCATCTGCCGCATGCGCGAAAGCTGGTTCCAGAAATACATCTTGATCGAGCTTCCATGATCGGCTTCCAGACCGGTCTCGAGCAGGTGTTCTGCTGCTCTGATATCGGCTTCCTCTTCTGTGATCATTGCGATCTGAGTGGACGCAGCGATGTGATCCGGCGCCGCCGCATCGAAACTGGAGGCAAACCAGGCTTCGGTTTCCCGCAATACCGGCAGCGCCTCCTGCTCTCTGCCAACCGACATGTAGGCCACGGCCAGCATTTGCCGCCCATAACCAAGGAGGACGGGTGGGCCGTAGCCCTCCTCGATCCAAGGCTTCAGGATATCAATGGCGGTCAGATAATCATTGCGAAACAGGAATTGCCGCCCAATCGCATAGCTCAGAAAGGCGGCATTGTCGGGGTCTTCACTGCGAAGCGCATAGGCTTGGTGCCAACGCTCCTTGAGCACCCGCGTCTGGCGCTCCACATCCGCGCCGCTGCCAAACATGGACTGAAGTGCATCTGCATAAGCTGAATGCGTTGCGTGGAACAGATCTGCCCGCTCCAGAAAGAATTTTGCGCGCTCGAGATTTTCCTCCGCCTCTTCCAGCGCCTCTGTTGCCCGCTGAGCTTCGGTTCGTGCTTCGGTGGCGAAGCTCAGGCTGGCGGTCAGTCCTGCAACCAGCGAAACCGTGACGGCGGCTACAAGCCCGCTTGCTAGCGGATAGCGCTGGATGAATTTAGAGGCGGCATCCAGCCAGCCGCCCTGGCGGGCTGAGACCGGTCGTTTTTCCAGAAAGGCGGAGACATCCTCCCCCAGCTCGGCGGCTGAGCCGTAGCGCCCTGCCGGGTTGGTGGCGAGCGCGCACTCTACAATGGCGGCAAGATCGGCGTTTGCAAGCGCGCCCGCGTCGGTCTCCATGCCCGCATCGCGGGTTCGTTTCGGTCGCTCGCCTGTGAGCAGTTCGTGCAGCAGAACACCCAGCGCGAAGACATCAGTCTGTACCGAGACGGGCTGACCCTTGATCTGTTCCGGAGCGGCTGTGGCAAGGGTCAGTGGCCCACCTGCGCGGGTCTCATCCTCAAGGTCCGAGGCAATTCCGAAGTCGATCAGCCGCGGATTTCCTGCCCGGTCCACCAGCACATTTTCAGATTTGATGTCCCGATGCAGGATCAGCTTACTATGCGCGTGGCTCACCGCCTCGCAGACCAGGCGGAACAGGCCCAGCCGCGCGCTGCGACTGAGGCCCCGGGCGGTAGCGTATTCTGTGATCGGTGTGCCGTCCACAAAGTCCATCGCCATGTAGGGACGACCATCCTCGCTGGCACCGCCATCGATGATGCGCGCAATACCCGGATGGTCCATCAGCGCAAGGCGCCGTCGTTCTGCATCGAACAGGGCCGCGCGGGCCGCAGACAGGCCCTGGATCAGTTTCAGGGCCACGGTCTGGTCGTAAAGCCCATCGGCCCGGCCCGCGCGATAGACGTCGCCCATGCCACCTCGCCCGATATGGGCCTCGACTTGCCATGGCCCGACCCGGGTGCCGCTCGCCAGCACGTTTTCCGGCGGGAGGTCACCGGGTGCAGACGTGGCCAGGAAGCCCCGGACAGGTTGAGCGCGCTGAAAGAGCCCCACGGCAACCGTATCATTATCGGCTTCCGCCAGCGTCTCTAGAAAATCGGCCTGCGCCTCCGCGTCGAGGTTCAGGGCGCGCTCCACATCTGCTGTCAGCCTTGCCCAGTCAACCATGATTACCACCCTGCTTGATTGCCAGGCCCTTTTTGTTTTCATCTTACGCATGCCGGCACAGGCGTCCAGACAGAAACCAGCCTCAAACCTGTCGGTGCTCCCATGGCGAAAAGCGCGTCAGACCCGATTGCCGGGGCGCGGAGGAGACAGGAAGGCAGCGTGCCATGGAGTCTGTCCACACTGTCCAAACCCGATTGATCGAGCGGACGCACACTCGAAGCCATGAGCCTGTTCGCGTGAAGAGTGCGTCCCGCACACATGCCACGTCAAATCGAATGGAAGCAGAATACGTATTTTGAATGGATCTCTGAAGGGTGGGCGGCACTGGGATCGAACCAGTGACCCCTATGATGTCAAGCCATCGGAAGAAGGCTAAGCCATTGAAAGGATTGAATTCGAACGAAGCGTGACGCTGCCAATCGTCGGATAACGTAGCCTGAAATCGGCCGCGAAAGCCGCCCACCGTTGCCAGAACTCGCCTGTTAAGGAACGGCTCCTGGGCAAGGACCATTTCTCCGTTGATGGCACGATGATCGACCCCTGCGCGTCGATGAGATCCTTCCACCGCAAGTATGGCAGCGATGATGATCCCGATGCACCGGGCGGCCGTGTCGATGGCCGATATCGCCTCCATCGACCCTTGAAGACTGTCGGTTTGCGTTTCCGCCATCCCCTCCTGAGAGGGTGAGCTGGCGCGGAACAGATCCCGCGCATCTCCCAATCTACCAGACTGCGGGGCCGGGCAGAACGCCCTGCCCCGCTCTTTTCTGCACCGGTCAGTTGGCCAGGTCAGGTCGGACTTTCGGAACTCCTGAGCTTCCTGCGCGTATCGTAGGGGCGAAGTTTAGCCTGTCGCGGTGAAGCCCCGGACATGCTGACCTGCGCCGCTGACCACCGCAGACACCGGCTCCGCTCGCCTGAACGGCGTGATGGCTACGCTCGCCGGGCCTTGACCAACCCATCAGCAACAGAAAGAAAGGCGAACAGACCCTATGAATAAACGGCCCGGATCAGGGGGCTGGGGCGATGCCGTGCACGGTCCGGACATCGACCAGCCCCAGCACAGGAGGCCTGCGAATGGACAATTCGATCTTGCTTGGCGAATGTCTCGCCCGCGTGAACGACATGGTCGTCATAACAGAGGCAGACCGATTGGATGCGCCGCACGGCCCCCGCATCGTATTCGTCAATGAAGCCGTCGTCACTAAGACCGGATATTCAAGAGAAGAGATCATCGGGCAGACCCCAAGAATGTTTCAGGGGCAGGCAACGAGCCGGACAGAACTCGACCGTATTCGCCGGGCGCTCGATAACTGCGAGCCGGTGCGCAGCGAAATCCTGAACTACGACAAGTCCGGCAATCCGTTCTGGCTGGAAATCGATATCTCGCCCGTCGCGGACGAGGCAGGGCGGGTCAGTCATTTCATCGCGGTTCAGCGGGACGTGTCGCGGCGCAAGCAGGCCGAACTGCAGCGTGAGGAGATGCAGACCCGGTTCGATCTCGTCCTGAAAGCAACAAATGAGGTCATCTGGGACTATGACATCTCAAGTGGCGAGATCTGGTGGAACCAGAACTACCATCTTGTCTTCGGCCACCCGCTCACGGGCGAGCCCATGGGCAGGAATTCCTGGATTGACCATATAGCGCCCGAAGATCGCGACCGGATAGAGAAAAGCCTGCAGAACTTCGTGGACAGCCGTGACGTCCACTGGAAAGAAACCTATCGGTTCCAGTCTGCCAGCGGGGCGGAATGCCACGTGCTCCACAGAGGGCTGGCGCTGCGAAACGAGGAGGGCGAGGCGCTTCGAGTGGTCGGCAGCCTTTCAGACCAGACGGAAAGCATGATCCTGAATGAACGGCTGCGGCAGTCTGAGAAGCTCGATTCCCTTGGCCAGCTCACCGGCAGCATCGCGCATGACTTCAACAACCTTCTCACCGTGATCCTCGGCAACAGCGAGAGTCTGAAAGAACGCCTGCCCGACGGGCCTATGAGACAAATGGCTGACCTGTCACTTCGGGCTGCCGACAGCGGGGCTGAACTGGTTCGCGGGCTCCTCGCCTTTGCGCGGCGCCAGCCCCTCAATGCAACGATTGTGGACCTTTCCGAACGTCTGCAATCCTCGCAGACATTCCTGCAGCGAACCGTGCCGGAGTCGACATCGATCCGGTTCGACCTCGAGCGGGCGCCAAGCACCGCAGCCATCGACGTGACGCAGTTCGACAATGCGATCATCAATCTCTGCCTGAACGCGCACGACGCGATGCCTGATGGTGGAACGATTACGATTTCAATCCGCGAAACGACCTTCGATCAGGAAAGTGTCGTGCCTGGGTTCGACGTCCGGCCGGGCCGCTTCATCGAGGTGTCGGTCTGCGATACCGGCACGGGCATGGACGCTGAAACGGCGGCAAAGGCGTTTGAGCCCTTCTTCACAACCAAGCCGGTCGGCGCAGGGTCCGGGCTTGGCCTGTCGATGGTGCACGGCTTCGTCAAGCAATCGGGCGGCCATATGAGGCTTGATACAGTTCCCGGAGCAGGCACCTGCGTGCGAATGTTCTTTCCGAGTGAGGTCGCTTCGACCGCAGCCGGCATGGCCGAAACCGCACCCGCCACTCATGTTGAAAGCGTTCAAATCCTTGTCGTTGAAGACAATGAGTTTGTCCTTGAGCATGCTATTCGGCTGCTCAGCGAGATGGGTCATTGTGTCCATTATGCCTCGACCGCCGCTGACGCGCTCGACCTTTTATCGACCACGACCGGCATCGAGCTGCTGTTCACGGATGTTGTCCTGCCCGGCGGGATGAACGGGGAGGAACTTGCAAGGGCTGCATTGGAGATCAAGCCAGGCCTGAAGGTGCTCTTCACAACCGGGTACGCAAAGGAGATGACGATCCGGCAGGGTCGGCTCACCCGGGAGGCGACGCTGATCAGCAAGCCCTATCGCAAGGTGGACCTTCGCGAGAGGATCCAGGACGTCCTGGGTCAGCCTTCTTCGTCGGCTGCCGAACCGACCAGCCTGTAGCCTGTGCCCCGTACAACGACAATCTGACGAAAGCCGTCTATCCCGACATTCGTCAATGCGCGGCGCAGGCGTCCTATATAGGTTTCAAGGACCTTCTCGCCGCTTCTTTCCTGCCGGCCAAACGCGGTGAGATAGAGGTCATCACGGGGCACAGTGCGACCGACCCGACGCGCCAACGTGGCAAGCAGGAGGCCCTCCGCATTGGTGAGAACGACCTTGCCATTGGGGCCGGCAAGTTCCCGCGAAACATGGTCATAGAGCGCAGCGTCGATCCGGTAGGATTGCAGCGGTGACGCCACACTTGCGCGCGACCGATCGCAAAGTCGCCGGACCCGCGCGTGGAGCTCGCGTACGCTGACGGGTTTCATGACGTAGTCGTCAGCGCCCTTGTGGATCGTATCGGCACGGAAATGACTGTCCCCCCAAGCGGAAAGAAGGATAACCGGCGTGTCGATATATTGCCGGACCTCGTCAAGAACCTGAGATCCGCTCGCATCCTCAAGATAAAGATCAATTATGATGCAGTCAAATTCGTATATTTTGGTTGAGTATATTATAGATTTGGCTTGATCGAAACTTGTTGCGCTTGATATTCTGTCTCCAGGGTCAGGCCAGGCGAGCCTGATTGTATCTATCAAGTTCCGTTCATCATCAATTATAAGTACATTAATCTGATTGAATCCGATTTCGGATTTTACTGACATATATTTATTCTTCGCTCAATTTATGGTTTTTTCTCACGACCCCCTCACCGATCCACGGATACTTACTATTGTGTACACTATTTTTTTGCCGAATGTTAGCCCAGCTTGTCAGTTCATCTGCCGATACTGGCCGGCCGAGGGCGAATCCCTGCAGGAAATGACAGCCGAGCGCGTGGGCGACTGCTGCCTGGCCGAATGTTTCGACGCCTTCGGCCACAAGGTCTGCGCCAATCACCCTGGCCAGCTGCGTGAGAGACAGGACAAGCCGCATGGACCGCTCGTCGCGCTCCAGTGCCGAGATCAGCGACCGGTCAATCTTGATCCTGTCGATTGGAAGCTTGAGCAGCGCAGACAGATTCGAGTAGCCCGTCCCGTAGTCGTCGAGCGCAATCTTCATGCCCCGCGACTTCAGGTAACTGATGGCAGCCGAAGCCTTTTCGATGTCGCAGACCATGTCGGACTCGGTGATTTCAGCGCAGATGCGGTGGCAGGGAATACCGGCCCGGTCGAGAATATCGAACAGCGCTTCCAGATGCCCGGACCGTTCCAGCTCAAGCGCCGACACGTTCAGGGAGATAAAGCCGATATGACCTAATGTGAGGAGCGGTGCCAAAAGGGTGCAGGCCTGTCCGGCAATACAGAGGTCCAGCTCAGCAAGCAGGTCGCAGTCCTGCGCAATCTGGATGAACTCGGATGGCGGGATGGCGCCAAGTTCGGGGTGGTCCCACCGGGCGAGTACTTCCACGCCCAGCTCAAGGCTGGACCTTGTCGGAACGATCGGCTGAAAGACCGGCGCGAGCGAACCTTGCCCGATCGCCTCGGCGAGATCGTGCTCTAAAGTGTGTCGCCGCTGGCGTTGCTTCTCCAGGGCGTCGTCATAGACGCAGATCTGCCCCTTCCCGCGCCGCTTGGCCTCAATCAGGGCGAGGTCTGCCCTGCGATGAAGCCACTCCGGATCGTTGTCGGCGTCTGCCAGAAAGGTCACGCCCACCGACCCTGAGACGCCGACCACGAGACCCCCGGTCTTCACGGAACTGAAGACCCTGGACCTGAGCGTCTCAAGGGCGGTTTCGAGGGCGGACGCATCGAGACTGTCGGCCGTGACCAGGACGGCGAACTCATCACCGCCCAGTCTTCCGGCTGTGATATCGGGTCCGCACGCCTTCAGGCGCCGCGCGATCCTGCGCAGGAGGCTGTCGCCGACAGCATGGCCAAAACTGTCATTGACCCGCTTGAAGTCATCCAGATCGACGTAGACCAGCGCAACAGTCCGCGACGAACCAGTGCCTGATTCCTGGATCGCCTGCCGGATCGCCCTGTCGAGTCCAACCCGGTTCAGGATACCCGTTGCCGCATCCATTCGGGAAACACGGACAGCCTTTCGGTAGGCGGTCCTCGTCTGTTCGAGTTCGAGCTGCAGTGCGGCGCAACATTCGTTCCGTACGTGCGGGACGCTTGCGGGCGCAGCTGTCGCTGAGGCGGGATATTGTCGGCCTCCTTCGATGTCGAGAAGGCGCCCTTGCAGCGTCGGAGGCCCGCCCTGAGACCTGATGCGGACGAGCTCGGTCCAGGCGATGCAGCCATTGCCGAAGTGAATCTCCTCGCAGACGCGGGTGTCATCCAGTGCGCGACGCAGGGATTGCATCGTGCGGACCTTGCGGCTCCGTTGCACAAGCTCTGTAAAATGACGCCCGACCGTATGGTCAATCCCCGCGAAAGCAAGAAAAGTCTGACTGGCAGAGCGCACATATCCCAGCGAGTCGACCTGAAACAGAAGGGCGCCGCGCGAAACGACAGAGGCATCGGTCGTCGCGCCGGTTTCGATCGCCGCACCGGATCCAGACGCGGCCATTATTGCAGCTCCATAATCTGATCTACGACATTCCCGGAATCATAGAGGTAGCGGATTTCGACCAGGCTGGTGAGCACCTGGGCGAGGCAGGACATCAACCGGATATCTTCCTCGTCGAGAGCGCGCGGCACGGTGTCGGCAAGACACAGCGCGCCGATCGCATGGTGTCGTTCGAGGATGATGGGGCAGCCGGCATAAAACCTGATGAAAGGATCGCTGCGGACAAAGACATTCTCCGCAAAGCGAGGATCCTCGAGGCAATCGGGGATGACGAGGGGCATCCTGCGCATAATGGTATGGGTACAAAAGGAGTCGGCCCTGCTGGTTCTGGTGAGCGACGTTCCGAAGCCCGATTTCACCACCTGCACGTCCCGGTCGATGAGTGTGAAGAACGCCATCGGACAGTCGAGCAGGCCGGCTGTCAACTCGACGATATCATCAATGTCCACGGCTGGCGGGCTCTCGAGTATGCCGAGCCGGTGAAGGCATTCCAGCCGAGCATTATCCGATGCAACAAGCGCCTCACTGATCGAGGCCACAGGTCTGAATCTGAAGGGCAAGACAAATCTCCAATCGCTTCCCGAGGTTGACCCGTGCCGACTGAAGCGATCGCAGGTGGCGTCGAGGCGGGTCCTTCCCGCGCGCCTTTCGCAGTCATCCTTTCGCGGCGATCATCCGCCCGGCTGCGGCTGCCGGGCCCAGCCAGACGTCATCAGCATGTCAGGCTTCTTCTTAGCCGTCGGGTTGATAACGGCGTGTCAACTGAAGGTCTAAAAGGGTCGCCGCGAAACCCGGCGGGCCCAACGGTACGCCCCGTGGAATTAGCGTCCCATCAGATTGAACCACACCGGGTTTGCCGGAGGCCATTGTCTTTGAGAGAGCGGACCTGCAGCAAACAAGAAGCAAAGACCAAATTACTCGCCTGAAGTGCGTGACCGAGCGGTTCGGATCGTGGTCAAACAGGGGCGATCAAAATGCCGGGGGCAGAGGCCCGCTCTTAGTGCGGCGCTCGATTACGACGACTTGCACTCGCCGGAAACGGTCGTTCATGCAACTCACGGAAACGGCGGCACCTAGCCCTACCAGGTCTTTTGCCGTGCTGTATCGGCTGGTCGGTCTTGCTATGAGAGCGAGATTCAGCCTTCGTGGATCTGCGACGCGGGGGAAATATTCTGGTTGAGGTGAAAGACGTTTTCAGGGTCCCACGTTGCCTTGACCCTCGCCAACTTGTCATAGGTGGCCGCGTCATAGGCCTCACGCACCCGCGCATCGCCCTCGCCGCCGCTTATGAAATTCACGTAGACTCCGCCCGTGGAATGAGGTGTCAACGCCTCGAACGTCTCTCTCGCCCAGGCGATTTGGGTGTCATCCTCGCTGGCCTCGCGCCAGCGCGACTGGATGTTCAGCACCCAGCCTGCGTCGCGGTGCGGGTAAGGGGCGTCCCCCCTGGGGCGTCGCGCGACCTCCCCGCCGAGCGACAACATCCCGATCGATGATTCCTTCGAGGGCATTGTGGCCGCCCGCTCGCAGAGCGTGTCGATGGCACCGTCTGAGAGGTCTTCCAGGTAATGGGCCTTCCAGTAGTTTCGCGCGCCATGCTCCGCCGTCTTGTCGAACATCGACTGGAAGGCTGCGTAGGGCTTTCGGGTCAGCGCGTCGCCAATCGGGTTGCCGGTCTCGCGGAAGGGCGCGAGGCGCACCTCCCCCTCTCCCGGATCGCCCGCATGGATCAGCCCGAAGAGCACGATCATCTTGCCGTGATACGCTTGGGGAATGAACGGCGCAGGTGGCGCGTGACGGATCACCGGCAGGCAGGACACTTCGTCTGGCGCCTCACGCATCAAAGCGGCCATTTCGCGCATCACCACTGGCGCGTCCTCGAACGCGTGGACGACCGGGCCGGCAAGGACTTGCGGGCCTAGCTCGTGCAGATTGAACTCGAAGGCGGTCACCACGCCAAAATTGCCCCCACCGCCACGCAGCGCCCAGAACAATTCGGGATTTTCCTCGCCACTGGCGCGCACGAACTCCCCATTTGCCGTCACCAGGTCGACGGCGCGCAGATTATCTACGGTCAGACCGTGCTTGCGCGACAGATAGCCGAAGCCGCCGCCGAGCGTCAGCCCGGCCATGCCGGTCGACGAAATGAACCCCCCGGGTGTCGCCAGCCCATGCGCCTGGCTCTCGCCATCGAGATCGCGAATCAGGCAGCCGGGCTCGACCACAGCGGTCCTGGCCCGGGGATCGACCCGCACCGAAGTCATATGAGCAAATTCGATCATCATCCCGCCATCAGACGCGGCATTCCCGGCGACATTGTGAGCGCCGCCCTTGAGTGCGATTTCCAGATGGTGATCGCGGGCAAAGCCGATCGCCGCCTGCACGTCCGCGGCGCCGCGCGGCCGCACGATCAGCGCCGGGCGCCGGTCGAACATCGCATTCCAGAGCGTGCGGCCTTCATCGTATCCCGGATCGCCTGGCAGGATCGCCGCACCGCGCAGGCGCTGGTCCAGGCCGACAACGGCGGTGTCATCTGGTTTGCTTACACCAATCGGTGTCATGTCGTATCTCCTGTTTGCATGGATTGCGGCCAGATCGGGAGCGTCACGGCCTGAACGTCACATCTTGCACCATCGTACAGGTGTTCAGGGCGGGCGGACCATTGGCGCCGGCGATGTCTGGAAAAGCTCCAGTCGGACTGTCTTAGCGCCATATGCCGCGCCAGGTGCCCGGCATCGCTGCGCCGAACCGATCTGGTCCAGGGACACAACTGCAGTCACGACTGAAGCTGTGCCCTTTGTTTCACGCCACTGATTGCGCCTGCTCAATGCGCGTGCTCGGGCGGTTCGAACATGATCAGTTCAACCGGCTCATTGCCATCGACATAGCCGTCATGGCCGGGTGGAATTTCGAAGACATCTCCCGCCTTTATCAGCGTTTCGACGCCTGTCTCGACCATGCGCACCACGAGCCGTCCGGAAATGCAGTAGCCGGTATGGCGCATGGGGCAGGCATCGGGATGCCCAAGCAGCGGTTTCTCGTCCTTCTCCCAGGTCCAGCCCGGCTCGAAGGTCGCGTGCATGCCGGTCGTGCCATCGGTCAGCTTCACGATGTCAATTCCGCCATGGGCCTTCATGTCGAGCGTCTCGTCGGGGCTGTCGAACCGCCGGGTTTCTATAGCATTCATAGTGGTCATATTTCTCTCCGTTTGCGGCGTGTTGTATTTTCCGCTGACGGGCCGGTTCAGGCGCCTTGACGCCCCAACGCCCTGACATCGTCAGCCGTCATGGGTTCGCCGCCGATGCCCCAGGCGCCGCTGTCGAGCTCCTGGACGCGGACCCAGGTCACGCCGCGCATGGCCTCGCCCTCGATGGCGACCATCGTTTCGGTGATCTCCTCGATCATTTTCCGTTTCTGTTCGTCATCGAAGACGCCTTCGATCAACTGGATATCGACGAGTGGCATGTCATTCTCCTACGGTTCGGCGTTGCCCTGTGATGCGACCGGGTCATCCCGACGCTAGGGCAAGGCTGGCAGCTTGGCCGGGGTGCCCGCCAGTTCACGGACTGAACCGGGCCAATACAGTTTCTGAACTGGCGCAGGTGGGGTCGCGTTTGGTAAATCCGGGGAAGCCATGAAGAGGAGGTGACGATGACGAATACAAGCTACCGCCAGTTCTGTCCTGTCGCCATGGCGGCAGAGACCCTCTGCACGCGGTGGACCATCGTTCTGCTACGCGAGCTGGTCGCCGGCTCCACCCGATTCAACGATTTGCGGCGGGGCGTGCCACGCATGTCTCCGGCCCTCTTGTCAAAGCGTCTCGGCGAGTTGGAGGCCGCCGGCATCCTGTCACGCAAGCCCGCGCCGGACGCCCCGGACGTCAAGGAGTATAGGCTCACCGAGGCGGGCCGTGACCTTCAACCGGTGATCGAGGCGATCGGCATATGGGGCCAGAAATGGGTGGAGACCGAACCATCGCTCGAAAATCTCGATCCTGAGCTTCTGATGTGGGACATGCGACGCAATCTCGATACCAATCCGGTGCCCGAGCAGCACGCGGTGATCCAGTTCATCTATCCCGACCTTCCGGCGGCCGAGCGCAAATGGTGGCTGATTGTTGAGCCGGATCAGTCTGTCGATCTTTGCCACATAGACCCGGGCTTCGAGGTGGACCTTTATGTCACGACGGACCTGCGGACGATGACCGAAATATGGATGGGGCTAAAAACGATTGCGTGGGCCGTCGACAAGGAGAAACTCACACTGCTCGGTCATGCTGGTCTCGCCAGGAACATGCAGAGCTGGCTGGGGCTCAGCCCCTTCGCCAAAGAGAAAAAGCTGGCGGCCTGATTGACGCAGTCGATGCCGCAATGCACCTGACCCGCATAATCCCGCTGCCCCCTCCGTACGGACTCGCGCGAGCCTGTGGCCGCCATTGGTTGAGGTGCATCGAATGGCAACATCGTGCTCACTTAAGTCATAAAGTCTTTTGTGATTTCGGGCCGAAAAGGGCCAGGGCACTAACGCGCTCGCGCGCGAGGAGAGCGTTGCGGCGTCGGGGATGAACATGAAGGTTTGATGTGAGCCGGGCAGCGCCCGGATGGGCCGGGAGCGCCCGTCTGGAGGCTCCCATGAGCAACATCAACGACACCCAGCCGATCCATCCCCTTCGCCAGCGCATGATCGAGGACATGACCCTGCGGGGGATCAGTGCCGGCACGCAGAAGCACTATATCCGCACCGTGCGGACCTGCTGTTGCCATCTCGGCATAAGGCCCGGCGAGCTGACCGGTGAGCGGGCGCGCAGCTACCTCCTGCACCTGCAGGGCACGGGGGCGTCCTACATGTCCATCAACGGTCAGGCGACGGCGCTGCGCTTTTTCCTTCGTGTCACACTGGGGCGCGGTGACGAGCTCGATCGGGTGCCTATCATGCCGCGCGCCAAGTCGCTCCCGACCGTCCTGACGCCTGAAGAGGTCGCCCGCATTATCGCCTGCGCGCCAGGCCTGAAGTACAGGACGGCGATCAGCGTCACCTATGGTGCTGGCCTGCGCGCATCCGAGACGGTCGGCCTCAAGGTGGCCGACATCGACAACCGGGCGATGACCCTGCGCATCGAACAGGGCAAGGGGCGCAAGGATCGCATGGCCAAGCTGTCGCCGCAGCTCCTGGAGGTGTTGCGCAAATGGTGGCAGGTCGCCCGGCCACAGGCCTGGCTGTTCCCCAGCCGCAGCGGGGTGATGTGCCCGATCAGTCCGCGCCAGCTCTCACGCCAGTTCCGCTTTGCCGTGGAGGCTTCCGGCATCGACAAGCCGGGGAAGATTACCCTCCATACGCTGCGCCACTCCTTCGCCACGCACCTGTTGGAAGCGGGCACCGACATCCGGGTCATCCAGGCTTTGGAGCCGGTTGGCGCAGCCAAAT
>CAYQBG010000001.1:0-284741 GCA_964415675.1 uncultured Hyphomonadaceae bacterium | reverse complement strand
AAGGGATATACCTTAGCAGGGCCGGAAAACTGTGCAGGAAACCAGGACCACCTCAAACGAACCGCACACCTTATAGTTCGCAATTGACGGCAGGGCTCAAGGATGTACAGCTTTTTGTTCGCACCTGAGCGAATAAGCAGTTGATCATTCTGAACGCTTGTTTACTGCCTGTGGATCGGCAAGGGGGGGACTTCTGATGGGGAAATTGGATATGAAAAAAATTGTCGCTCTTGTTAGTGCGTCCATAATCGTTGCCGGATGCGCCTCAAATTATGGCGCTCAGTCTGTCAATGATTTTAATCGCTATATGCAGCTTCAACAAAATGTATCTACGAAAGCCGACATCTACGAGACTTTCGGGCAGCCACATGGCGTGCTTCACATCGAAGAAACCGGCGGTTCTATTTGGCGCTATGCGTCAATTCAAGATACAATGAATGCCCTGACCTTCATTCCGTTCGTTGGCCTTGTCGCCGGGGGCAGCAATGTCGATATCACGACCGCTGAATTCTTTTTCAATTCAGACGGTGTGTACGAGAAGGCAGAGAGGGCAGAGACTAGTCGTTATCGCAATATGTGGCTGGCCATGGGCGATATGATGACTACGAATGGCCAAGTGGAATCCATTCGCCTCGAAATGGAATCTTTGGGATTTCCCTTTGATGAACAACTCGCCCGCAACGACGTCCAGAATCTGGACGCGAACGAATGAAGGGTGTGGTACTGCTGATGTATGTTCTGCCACTCGCGGCTTGTGCATCGATCGGTGAAGGGACCATAGAGTCCTCACAAAGGATCTTGATTACATCGGAACCTTCAAACGCCCGCGTGCAGCAAAGAGACAGATTGATTTGCACCACCCCCTGTCGGGCGGAGCGGCGAACGTTCCGTCCCGGAGAAGGGTTCCAATTCGTCTTTCCTAGTGGTGAAACCGTTGATGTTCCTGTCGAATACCGCGCTAGCGGGAACGTAATCGGAAACGTGATCGCTGGGGGAGTTGTCGGAGCGGTCGTAGATGCCGCAACTGGAAGGGTGCAGATGCGGGAAGATCACGTGCATGCTGAACTCGAAACAAGATTGAATGACGAATTGTTAGATTGAATTCGACACCCTAAACCCGCCGCCAGGTGCTCCCGCCGGCGCCGTCCATGATGTCGATGCCTTCACTGGCGAGCTGGTCGCGGATGCGGTCGGCTTCGGCGAAGTCGCGATTGGCGCGGGCCTCTTCGCGCGCTTTCACCAGCCCGTCGATGCGTGCATTCTCGCCGGCATCGCCGCGCTGTTCCCAGGCGGTGGGCTCTGACTGCAACAGGCCGAGCAGCGCGCCGGCATCAAGCAGATCCGCGCGCGCTTCGGCCATGGCTTCGATATCCTGCCGGTCGGCGGCGGTGTTGGCCTCACTGGCAATCCGGGCGAGTTCCGCCAGCGCTTTCGGCGTGTTCAGGTCATCTTTCAGCGCGTCCAGCACGCCCGTGTCGCGGGCCTCTGCCCCCTCTTCAGCCCAGACCCGGCGCAGCGCGCCATAGAGCCGGTCGAGCGTCGTCTTGGCCTGGCTGAGCAGGTCGTCATTCCAGTCGAGCGGGGCGCGATACTGGCCCGACAGGAGCGCAAACCGGATCACCTCGCCCGGCCATGTCTCGCGCAAATCCCTGACCAGCACGACATTGCCCAGCGATTTGCTCATTTTCTCGCCGGCCATGTCGAGAAAGCCATTATGCAGCCAGTAATTGGCGAGCGGCGCGCCATGGGCGCATTCCGACTGGGCGATCTCGTTTTCATGATGGGGAAATTGCAGGTCGATCCCGCCAGCATGAATGTCGATCGTCTCGCCGAGATGTTTCTGCGCCATGGCCGAGCATTCGATATGCCAGCCGGGCCGCCCGCGTCCCCAGGGGCTGTCGAAAATCGCGTCCTCCGGCTCGCCCGGCTTGGCGAATTTCCATAGCGCGAAATCGGACGGGTTGCGCTTTTCTTCGCGGATTTCTACCCGCGCGCCCGCTTCATTGTCTTCCAGCCGGCGCCCGGACAGCTTGCCATAATCGGCCATGCTCGCGGTCTCGAACCAGACCCCGCTTTGGGTGACATAGGCATGGCCCTTGTCGAGCAGTGCGCCGATCATCGCCACCATCTCGGCCAGGTGCCCGGTCGCCCAGGGCTCCAGCGTCGGCGCGAGCACGTTCAGCGCGTCGAGGTCTTCATGATACGCGTCGGCATAAGTCCCGGTGATCGCCTCGATCGCGACACCTTCCTCAACCGCCCGGGCGATGATCTTGTCCTCGATATCCGTGATATTCCGGGCATAGACGACATGTTCGGCGCCATAGATGCGGCGCAGCAGCCGGAACAGCACATCAAACGCCACGGCCGGGCGGTAATTGCCGATATGGGCATAGTTGTAGACCGTCGGCCCACAGACATAGACGGTCACGCGGGCCGCATCCATGGGCACGAAGGGCTGTTTTTCCCGTTTCAGGGTATTGAAGAGCTGTAGCGTCATGGCGCCAGCCCTTAAGCCCAATTGCGCCGGAAAGAAATATCTCGCCGGGCGGAAATCCAGCCTGCGCGACGGCGCGTAAACAATCTGGATCGCGTCCAGGGGCGCGGGCTGGCAGAAATCCTGCCCCAGCGGAACGCTGGAAACCGGCACAAGCCATGCTTAGATTGGTACGTGTCGCCCTGAGGGTAACAACTCGGGCGGGCGTTAAGTCCGGGCTTTGCGGGGGCAATTCAGCCTCTCGCGATTGAGCCCCGGCTCGACCCCCGTCCCTCAGATGGAGGAACCACCGCCATGGCCATGGATGCCATCACACCGAAAGAGAGTTTTGTGCGCGACGATACTGTCATCCGCCCCACGCGCGAGGAGGCCGAAGAGGCCGTGCGCACCCTGATCGCCTGGGCCGGCGATGATCCCCGCCGCGAGGGCCTGCTCGACACGCCCAAGCGCGTGGTCAAGGCCTATGAGGAATGGTTCCAGGGCTATGATGAAGACCCTGTGACCTATCTCTCGCGCACTTTCGATGATGTGCAGGGCTATGATGACATCGTCATGCTGCGCGAGATCGATGTGGAGAGCCATTGCGAGCACCATATGGCGCCTTTCCTCGGCAAGGCCTATGTCGCCTATATGCCGACACAGGCCGTCGTCGGGATTTCGAAACTGGCCCGCGTGGTCGAGATCTTCTCCAAGCGGCTGCAGACGCAGGAGACGATGACGGCACAGATCTGTGATGCGATCACCGAGAGCCTGGCGCCGATGGGCGTGGCGGTGCTGATCGATGCCGTCCATCAGTGCATGACCACGCGCGGGGTGCACCACCCGAATGTGTCGACGATCACCACCCAGTTCACGGGAGTGTTCAAGACCGACCGCGACATGCGCGAGCGCTTTCTGCGCCTGGCCGGACGGTAGACCAGCTGCCCGCCGAAAGGCCGGCTATCATTCCGGGCGATGGCCTGGTCTCGAAACCGTGCTTTGCAGCATGGCTGGGGTCAGGCCATTTCCTTTGGGACGAACAGTTACCAAAGGAACCCGGCCATGACCGAGAAAGCCCGACTTCCCGCGCTGAATCCCTTGATCATGTGCGCCAGCAAGGCTTTCTGGCGCGCCGCCCTTGAGAGCGAGACCGTGCGCCGGGCGGTATGGGTCGCGGTGATCGTCGGCACCGCCCTGACGGCGATCAATCAGGGCGATGTGATCCTTTCCGGCGTGATGCCGCCAGTCTGGAAGCTGGGTCTCACCTATTTCGTGCCCTATGCCGTCTCGACCTATTCGGCGGTGGCGTTCAGACTCGCCATGGAGCGCAGGGCCGCTGAGTCTCAGTAGAGTCCCGCTGCGCGCGCGAGCATGACCGCACCGATGGCCGTGACGAGATATTTCATCCAGGCCTTGAAATTCACGTCCGACATGATCGCCAGGACACGCCCGCCGGCCCATGTCCCCGCCATGGCGATCGGTATTGCGCCGGCCAGGAACCAGGCCGGCGGTAACGCGCCCCAGCCCGCTGCGCTGACCACCGGCACACTCCAGAAGCCGATCTTGACGACATGGCTGAGCGCCTGCGTCACCGATTTCGTTGCGACAATCTGCTGGCGGGTCATCTCGCTGCGCACGAAGAACAGGTCGAGCAATGGCCCGGCGACGCCCGCCAGAGTGTTCATGGCCTGCACGCCGATGCCGGCCAGGAAGGCTTGCAACGGGCGCTGTATATCGAGATGCAGGCGTTCTTTCGGCAGCCAGACCAGCATTGGCGCAAGACCGATAAGGAGGTAGACTGCGCGTTTGTCCGGGGTCCAGCTGATGGCAAAGAGCGCCGCCACGCCGACCAGTGCGCCGGCGCTGTAGCGGCGCATCACCGTCCAGTCGATATGCTCGCGAAGCAGGACAGCGCGCCAGCCATTGGCGACCATCTGCAGTGCGCCATGAATGATCATCGCCTGCGCCACACTGACCGAGGGCAGGGCGATCAGCACCCCCATCAGGATGATCCCGCCGGCCATGCCGAAAATGCCGGAAATGAAGGCCGTGATCGCGGAGGCTGCGAGAATGATGATGCCGGCCGCCGCAGTCACGGGCGATCCCTTCTGGATGTGGGAGCCACAGTTTGATTCTCAGACAATCGGCCGCGCCCCTACGCCGCGTCAGGTTTGACACAGATCATGGTGAATCCAACCTCACGGTTCAGTCTTGCCTGAGCAAAAAGGACGAGGAGACGTAAGCCATGCATTTCGATTATAGCCCTAAAACAAAGGAATACATGGAGCGCGTCGATGCTTTCATGCAGGAATATGTGTTTCCGAACATGGAGACCTATGACCGCCAGCATGATGAGGGCGGGCGCTGGTCGGTTCCGCCGATCCTTGAAGAGTTGAAGGCAAAGGCCAAGGCAGAGGGGCTGTGGAATCTGTTCCTGCCGCCGAATCCGGATCATGACACCCCCGAATATCAGGGCGCGGGGCTTTCCAATGCCGAATACGCCCCGCTTTCGGAACTGATGGGCCGTGTCGGCTGGGGCTCTGAAGTGTTCAATTGTTCCGCGCCTGACACCGGAAACATGGAAGTGCTGCACCGCTATGGTTCGGACGCACAGAAGGAAGAGTGGCTGAAACCCCTGATGGCCGGGGAGATCCGTTCGGCCTTCCTGATGACAGAGCCGCTGGTGGCCTCCTCTGACGCGACAAACATTGAAACCTCGATTGTCCGCGACGGCGACGAATATGTCATCAATGGCCGCAAATGGTGGAGTTCCGGCGTTGGCGATCCGCGTTGCAAGCTCGCCATCGTCATGGGCAAGAGTGATTTCGACGCCCCGCGCCATGCCCAGCAAAGCCAGATCCTCGTTCCGCTCGATGCGCCCGGCATCAAGGTGCTGCGCCAGCTGCCCGTTTTCGGCTATGACGATGCCCCGCATGGCCATGCCGAAGTGCTGCTGGAGAATGTCCGTGTGCCGGCGAGCAACCTGATCCTGGGCGAGGGGCGCGGCTTCGAGATCGCGCAGGGCCGGCTTGGTCCGGGCCGCATCCATCATTGCATGCGCACCATTGGCGCTGCCGAGATGGCGCTGGAGAAAATGACACGGCGACTGCTTTCCCGGGAGGCATTCGGCAAGACGCTGGCCGAGCACTCGATCTGGGAACAGCGCCTTGGCGAGGCGCGCACAGACCTTGAAATGACCCGGCTGCTGACACTCAAGGCCGCCTGGATGATGGATACGGTCGGCAACAAGGCGGCGCGCGACGAGATCGCGATGATCAAGGTCGCCGCTCCGCGCATGGCGCTGAAAATCATCGACGATGCCATTCAGGCTCATGGCGGCGGCGGGGTGACCAGCGATTTCGGTCTTGCCCAGTCCTATGCCGGTATCCGCACGCTGCGGCTTGCCGATGGCCCGGACGAAGTGCATCTGCGCGCCATCGCCCGTTCGGAGATGCGGAGATATCGCGACAATCCGGATTATCCGACCCATGCCCTTGCGCAGGCGGCCGAATAGAAACGCAGGTTCCCTGATGACAGGAGGCCCCGGACAAGGTTCCGGGGCCTTTTTTCATGTCAGCTTTCTGGTGGCGGGGTTGTCGCGCGCGCCACATCCTCGCGGTAGCGCCGCCCGGCGATCAGGAGGCACACCACGCTTGCCGCATTGAACAGGAGGATCAGCTCAAGTGAACGCGCCAATGGGGCCTCGACACCTGCTGACATGAAATTGTCCGACAACAGCCCTGCGATCCAGGGGCCTCCGCCAATCCCTATCAGTGTCAGGCAGAACAGGGTGAAGGCCGAGGCAAAGGCGCGCATCCGCAGCCGGGCTAGCTCCTGCGAGGCGGTATAGGCAATCGAGGCATAGATCAGCGCGATGAAACTGGGCACCACATTCCAGGCATAGGCGCCCGCGACAGTCTCCGCGCGTAGGAACATCCAGGCAAAGGGCAGGGCGACTGCGCCGCAAAGCGCGACAATCCAGGGCCGCCAGCGCAGATCCTTGCGCGAAAGCCGGTCGCAGACCGCCCCGATCACGACCGCGCCGACACTGCCGACACCACCGATCAGGATTCCCAGGGGCAGGGCGACATCGCCGGGGCTGAGATCGTAAGTGCGTTGCAGGTGGCTGGAGGTGAAAACCAGGAAGGCATTGGCCGAGATGCAGATCATCAGGCAACCGAGCAGCATCCAGACATAGGAGGACTGGCTGAGCAGGAAGCGCAGCGTCTCGCCAAGGCCGGGTGCCTCGCCGATATCCTGATGGGCATCTGAGGCCCCGCGCACCGGTTCGCGGATCGTGAAGCGCACGACAAGGGCCAGCAGCAGACCCGGCACGCCGGCGGCAAAGAAGGCTACCCGCCAGCCATAAAGCTCATAGATAAACCCGCCAAGTGCAAACCCCGCCATGATGCCCAGCCCGATCCCGGTGGTGTAGATGCCGAGCGCGGTGGCGCGTTCTTCGGGCCGGTAAAGATCGGCAATCATGCTGGTCGCTGGCGGGGTGCCACCCGATTCGCCGACACCCACGCCCATGCGTGCAATCAGCAGGTGCCAGTAGTTTTGTGCGAAGCCTGAAAGCGCCGTCATTCCGGACCAGATTGTGAGCGCCAGAGCGATGATATTGCGCCGGTTGCCACGATCGGCCCACATCGCGACAGGTATGCCGAGCGTGGCGTAGAACAGCGCGAAGGCAATGCCGGTGAGCATGCCAAGCTGGCTGTCCCTGAGTTGCAGCTCCTCCTTGATCGGCTCAAGCAGGATGACGAGAATCTGCCGGTCGACATGATTGAATGTATAAACAAGGGTGAGAACCGCGAGCACCCAGGCGCGGCCGCTGATGCGCGCGCGCGGCGCAGATAGATCTGTCATTGAAGCCTCTCCAGTCGGGCAAGAAATGTGGAAATGGCAGACACCGCCTCGGGCTCATCAAGGATTGGCGCATGGCCGACGGCTGGCACGGTGACCAACTGGGCATCGGGATGGATGCGGGTCATCTTGTCGGCTGTCTTCTGCGAGAGAATGTCGGAGGTCTCCCCGCGGATCACCAGCAGCGGCTCGCTGCGCGTTGACCGGAACAGTTTCCACATGGCCCGGCGGGTGAAGAAGCCGGGGCGCACATCGCCGACCGTGCGGGTGATGGCCGGGTCATAGTCGAGATGGACGCGCCCGTCCTCGCCCTCCCGGCAGGTCCGCCGGGCAAAGGCCATCCAGGCATCGGGGCCATAATCGGGGAAGATATCGCCCTGCACATACGCAATGGCATCCGCGGCCGCCTGCCAGCTGTCAAACGGTTCGGTCCTGCCCGCATAGTTGGCGATCCGGTCCAGGCCGGCCTTGTCGAGAACAGGGCCGACATCATTCATCACAATGCCTGAAATCCGGTCAGGCATTGCCTTCGCCATGATCATCGAGACCAGGCCGCCCATGGATGTGCCGATCAGTGCGACGCGCTTCAGCCCCAGCCGGTCCAGCAGCGCGGCCATATCGCCCGCATAGGTCACAGGGGTGTAATTCTCCGGATGGGGGTCCCGGTCCGACAGCGCGCGCCCACGCGTATCGACCGCAATGAAGCGATACCGGTCCGGAAGGGCGTCAATTAAAGGCTCGAAATCCTTATGGTTTCGTGTCAGCCCGTGCATGCACAGCACAGTCAGCGACGCGCCTTTCGGCCCGTAGCTTTTGGCGTGCAGGCGCAAACCGTCCGGCGAGTCGAAATAGAGACTTTCCCCAGTCACCGCCTTTTCCTCCCTCAACATTTGTTGAAAAGTACCCGATCCAGCCGGGTGTGCAAGAGGGCGGGCGAGCTCGCGCCGTTTTGCCAAACCTGCCCCGACCGGCTAGGTCTGGGTGTCAAGTTAGATCAAAGGATAAGGCCTTGTCGCCGGATTCGAACCCGACCTATCGCCGAAAAGGCGACCGAAGAGAGGCGATCCTCAATGCCGCCGAGGCGCTTTTTTCGCATCATGGCTATGATGGTGTGACCCTGCGGGCAATAGCCAAGCGCGCTGATGTGGACGTGGCTCTGGCGAATTATCATTTCGGGCCCAAGCGCGACCTGTTCGACGCGGTCCTCATGCGCCGCGCTGAAATCCTGAATGCCTGGCGCTCTGAAGCGCTGGATGCGGCCATCGCGCAAGCCGCGCCGGCGGCCCCCGAAATTGATGCCATCATCCGGGCTTATCTGCGCCCCATGCTCACCGGGGAACATGTCGCCGACAATGGCTGGAAACACTACTTCGCGTTGATCGCTTATGTGAACAACTCGCCTGAATGGGGCGGGCAGCTGATGACGCAATTTTTCGACCCGCTGATCGAGCGGTTCATCGAGGCCCTGCGCATGGCCATTCCCGAGGCCGATGACGGCGATCTCTACTGGGCCTATCATTGCCTGTCGGGCGCGCTGACCCTTGCATTCGCCCAGACCGGGCGGATCGATCACCTGTCGAGGGGGCTTTGCCGTTCCGATGACCTCGAAAGCGCCTATGAGCATATTGCGCGCTTCATCACCGCCGGTTTCGAGGAAATCCGCATGAAAGCCGAGGCGCGCCGGATCGCGTCCTGAGCCTGCCCGATCCGCCAGCAGTGCGCCCTGCCGTTCGCCCAAAGAAAAGGCCTGACTGCAACAAGCGCAGCCAGGCCGGGAGGTCCAAGTCATCATGACTTGCGGGAGGAAGATCAGTAGCGGAAATCGACACCCGCCGTGATCGTGCGCGGATTGCCGTAAAAGCCCGTCAGCGTGCCTTCAAGACCCAGCGTCGGGGTAAAGGTGTTGTTCGGACCGACCGCGACGAAATTATAGCCGGCAACGATATATCTCTCATCGGTCAGGTTCTTGCCGGTGAGATTGAAGGCGAGCCGGCCATCGGCGGTTTCCCACTGGAACCGTGTGTCGAACAGCGCGTAACCATCCTGATCGAGGAAGGCGTTCGGCTCTTCGAACTGGCTTGTCTCGCTGCGATAGGAGACCAGCAGGCTGCCGCCGAACTCGCCATCATAGCCGCCAAGGTTCAGCGGACGCGTATAGGCAAACCGGGTGCTGGCCGTCCATTCCGGTGTGTTCTGGAACACGCGCTGGTCGGCCACATTCTGCAGCGAGGTTGTCCCGTCCGCCGCCGTGACGGCAGTGACGAACTCATCATATTCCGCGTCGATATAACCGAGTGTCCAACTGACATCCCACTGGTCATCCCTGGCCATGACATCATGGCCGAGAACTGCATTCCCTTCGACTTCGACACCATTGATGGTTGCAGCACCGGCATTGGTGGTGACGCCGCTAAACGTTTCATTGACGCCGTCGCCATCGGTATCAACGCCGATCGAGCCGGGCACCTGGACATCGGAATAGTCATTGAAGAAGACTGCAGCCGAATAGTTCAGCCGGCCGTCGAACTGGCTGGCCTTGTAGCCGATCTCGACACTGTCGACCTCTTCGGGATCGAATTGCATGAATTCGAATGTTTCCTCCGCACTGACCGTGCCGTCCTGGTCAAGGTCGGGGGCCGCCGTGGTCTGTCCGCGCGGATCGAAACTGCCGCCCTTGAAGCCTTGTGAATAGGTCGCATAGAGATTGCTTTCCGGCGTGACAGCATAGCTGACCGAAACGCGCGGGCTGAAATCGTCGAAATCGGCGCTGCCATTGAAATCCGATGTGGTGGCGATCAGCGTCGGGTCGCCGCCGAAGAATTCGGAAAAGCCGCCGATATAGGTTCGCCGCAGGACCTGCGATGTGCGCGAGTCTTCAGTATAGCGCCCGCCAAGCGTCACGCTCAGTTCGTCGGTCAGGTCATAGGTGAAATCGCCGAAGACCGACCAGGTTTCCGTGCCGACATCGCCAAATGTCTGCGCATTGAGACCCGGCAGGCTGAGAAGGTCACCGGTCGTGGCCAGCAGCACATCGAACACGGTCGAAGCATTGGCGTCGAGATAATAGGCGCCAAGAACGCCGTTCAGCCGGTCGCTGGAATAGAGGATCTGGAATTCCTCGGACAGCTGGTCATTCTCATAGATTGCGGGGACATCGAGATCGGCGGCGGGCAGGGAATCGAAATCGATGGGGCTGGTGCTTTCATCCTCGCGGTAAGCGAGAATATTCTTCAGGGTGATATTCTCATTGAGCGTCCATTCCGCGACGAGCGAGCCGCCGGCGGCTTCGACACTCTGGTCCACAACATCAAGGCCGGCCCGCGTGGAGAACACATCGTCAAGAACGCGCGCACCATTCAGCTGACCCGGGATGAGGCGGTGGCCCTGGCGAGCATTCGACTTGTCTTCCAGCCAGTCGCCGGAAAAGCGCAGCTGGACATCAGGCGTGACATCCAGCTCAGCCGAGACGCGGGCGGCAAGCACGTCCTTGTTGTAGTTTTCATCGCCATTGATCAGGTTGCGGCCAAATCCGTCGCGCTTGAGCACCGCGCCTGAGGCGCCGACCCGGAAGGTTTCCGAAACCGGATAAGACCCGGTGACCACAAGGTCGGTCTGGTTGTAGCTGCCATAGCGGGCACTGACATTCAGCTCCGGCTCATCGGCAAGGCCGCGGGTGACATATTTCACCGCACCGCCAATCGTGTTGCGGCCATATAGCGTGCCCTGCGGGCCACGCAGGATTTCAACCCGCTCGACATCGAAGACATCCAGCACGGCGCCCTGAGGACGGTTGAGATAGACATCATCAAGATAGATGCCGACACCCGCCTCGAAGCCGGCCACCGGATCCTGCTGCCCGACCCCGCGAATGAAGGCCGTCAGTGTCGTATTCGTGCCGCGCGAGACCTCCAGGGTCACATTGGGCGACACTTTGGCGACTTCGGTAATGTCCTCGACGCCGAGATCGGCAAGCAGTTCCCCACTGAAGGCAGAGACCGAAATTGGCACATCGACGAGGCTCTGCTCACGGCGCTGGGCCGTGACGACGACAGCTTCATAGCGTCGCTCTTCGTTTGCTGAGTCGTCCTCGCTGTCCTGGGCAAGTGCCGGCACGGCGAAGCTCAGTGTGCTTGCGGCCAGCGCAGCCATAGCGAACTTATTTGTGTATTGGGTCACGATCCTGTCCTCCCTGATCAGGTGATCTTGCGAAGATGCTGTATTCAACAGTCGATCAATATTCAACAGACGTTGAAAATGACGCAGGGTCAATGTCACGTCAATGACATGAAAGTCACACTCGGCAGAAGAATGGCGCTGGAAGACTGACTGCCGGAGCCTGCGGGTAAAGCCGCAGTCATTGCTTCGGGTGAGGATTTGCAGCGCCCGCTCATTCAGTTGGGCCGCGTTGGGCCGGATGTCACCCGGATTGAAAACTCCGGGCCTGACCGGGAATAATTTCCCGGCCGGCTGCGTTTTCGATCTGAACTGACATATGGAGACGCAACATGAATTATTTCCGATGCCTTGAGCGCGGGATCGATCCCCAGCCCTTTCTCGACGAGATCGGGGCAGTGGACGGTATCTGGTCTGAACAGACCGGGCGCCAGCAGACCGCAGGCGTGCAGCGCGAGGCGCTCGCCATTCCGGTTCGCGGCCTTCGCAAGTCGGCGCAGGGGGATCGGGCGCGGCGCGACGTGCATGAAAGCCGCTGGACGACCGGCTCATCGCGCCTGCCGGTCGCGCGAACCTTTCTTGAAAGGATCGCCGAGGCCGAAGACTCCGTCATGGGACGCGCGAAGATTGTCTGCCTGCCGCCAGGCAACAAGGTCTACCCCCATGTTGATCGCGGTGAATATTATCGGGTGCGCAACCGCTATCACCTCATCCTCCAGTCGTCAGGCTCATGGATGCGGGCCGGCGATGAAGAGGTGCGCATGCAGGCGGGCGAGCTCTGGTGGTTCGACAACAAGGCTGAACATGAGGCAATGAATGAGGGCGACACAGACCGCATTCATTTCATTTTCGATCTCCTGCCCTGTGCGCTTGAAGCCGGGATTCCTCGGACAGGTGACATAAACTGCGTCAATCTTGCATGAGCGGTGATATGTGTTCAGACAACAATCCCGGCGACCTGTGCGTCCGGTGGAAGCGAGGGGATATGACGCGTCATTGGTTGACAGGTGCGGGCCTTCTGGCGCTGGCGCTGGCAAGCGTGCCGGCAGGGGCGCAGGTCACGCTGGGCGAGGACGGCCTGACAGGTGATTTCGGCAAGGTCCAGCTGCGCGGTCGGTTCGGAGCATCAGTGCAGGCGGGCGCGTTCGAGCCTGCCGAAGACCCGAACGCCGGCACAACGACCGACACCGCCATTGACGGTTCGGCGCGACTGTCGCTGGAGTACACCGCCGACAATGCCTGGGTGTTCGGCGTCGTCGCCGACGTGGACTCCGGACAGGAGCAGATCGAGGGCTTCGAGCGCGACGAGTTCTATGTGTATGCCGCATCCGAATATGGACGCATCGAGATCGGTGAGAATGACGGCCCCGCCGACACGCTCTCCTTTCATGCCCCCCGCGTCGGGCTGGGCCAGGTGCGCGGTGACTTCGCGCGCTATACCGGAACTGTTGCGCTTCTGTCGCCCTATGACAGCCGGGACGCCGCGAAAGTCACCTACCTCTCCCCACCGATCGAGGGGCTCCGCTTCGGCGTCGCCTATGCTCCGGAATTCGAGATCAATGCCGATGATCCCATCCCGACCCGGCGCTTCATCCAGGAAGACGTGGTCGAGTTCGGCGCGCAATATGTCCGGCCCGTCGGAGATTTCGTGATCGGGGTCTCGGGCAGCTATATCTCGGGCACTTCCGATCCCGTCACCGGCCGCGGCGATATCGAAAGCTGGAGCGCGGGCGCGGAGCTGCGCCGTGGCAAGCTGACGGCCGGTGCGGCCTATGTAGATCGCGGCCAGTCCAACCTGCCTGTCTCCGCCCCGGAAGAGAATGAATGGAATGCCGGCCTCTCCTGGCGTGGGGAGCGCTGGGCGATCGCCGGCTCTGTTGCCATCGGTGATGAAAGCGGCGGAACGGTGTCGCGCTATGGCGCCGGGGGAGAATATGACATCACCCAGAATGTCTATGTTGCCGCCGATGCCGTGCTGTTTGAACAAGAAGATGCCCTTGGCTCCAGCCGCGAAGGAGCCGCGGGGCTGGTCGAGATCGGCGTGCGGTTCTGATTCTTCCTTCTCCTGCCGAACTTCAACAAATGCCGGGCCCTCGGGTCCGGCATTTCCTTTCAGTCACGCGGAATAAACTTCGTTGCGGCCGCGTTGTTCCTGTGACCGGCAAGCAAACTGCCGGAGGCCAGGATCAACAGGAGGGACACCCCATGATCACGCTTATCGACGAGCTCCGTCTCAATGCCGCCAAGCGCGCTTTCTCCGTGCGCAATGTGCCGCTTCCCGCGCTGCGAATGGTCGATGATCGCCCGCGCCAGCCACAGCCGGGCGACATTGTCCTGGCGCAGGTGGTCGAGCCCGGGCGCCTCTCCAAACTCCAGACCACGCATGGGCGCAAGGCGGAGCTCTATCCCGGCGACGAGATAATCGTGGTCTATGGCGACCGCTATGCCCCCGATGCCTATGAGGCCGATTGCCCGCGCAATCTCGGCCTGTGTGATCTCGCTGCTGCTGGCGGGTTGGCCGCGAAGGTGCGCGAGACCAATTTCAGATTCGCCAGCGAAAAGAGCCCGCCCACGCTGCTCAAGCCGGTCGGCCTGTTCGTCGATGCCGATGAGGAACCGCTCAACCTGTCTGACTTCCCGGCCGAAACCGCGCCGCTGGAGCAGCGAGACATCCCCGTGATCTGCGTCTTTGGCGCCAGCATGAATGCCGGCAAGACGACAATGGCCGGCGGTCTCATCAAGGGCCTGACCGCTCAGGGGCTGAAGGTTGGCGCGGCCAAGGTGACCGGCACCTGTTCAGGCGGCGATCTCTTCACCTTCCTGGATGCCGGCGCGATCAGGGCGGTCGATTTCACCGATGTGGGGCTGGCCACAACCTATCGCGCCGGAATGGACCGGATCATTGCGGGCGCGCGCGCGCTGATCGGCGCGCTCCAGGCGGAAGCTTGCGACGTTGCCATTCTCGAAATCGCCGATGGTGTCTTCCAGGAGGAAACCCGCGCGCTCCTCAATGATCACAGCTTCCGGGAACTGGTCGATCACTGGACATTCGCCGCCGATAGTGCGCCGAGTATCCTGACGGGCCTTGATATGGCGCGTGCCCTCGGGCTGGATATCGCTGCGGTCAGCGGCAGTGTGACCGCGTCTCCGCTGGCTATGCGGGAAGCGTCGGGCCTGGTGAAGGCGCCGCTGCTGACACTTCCCCAGCTCTGGGAAGGTGTCGAGGCCATGGAATGGCTGCAGCATCAGCCCCGCCCGGCCGTGTCTGTCCTGGCGCGTGCGACCCCGCCCGTGCCACAGGCCCTGGCCAGTTGAAATGGCCGGGGCAAGACAGATAAGGATCCCGCCCCTTCTTGACGCATCCCGGCATCGTGCCTTCGCGTTCCTGATCATCATTGCGATTGGTGAGGTGGTCGCCCAGGTGGCGGCCACCGGTGCGTTGAAGGCGCTGCTGGTGGGCGCTACGGATGGCCGGGAGGCCGTGCTCCTGCTGGTGACGACAGGACTGGCGGCGGCCATCTTCAACTGGGGCCGCGATGTGATGGGCGAGCGGCTGGGGCTCGACTATGCCAATCATGTCCGCCGCGTACTGGGACGTCAGGCGCTGGCCGTGGCGAGCTGCGGAGGCCCGGGCCGTTTCGGGACAATCGCGATCCGCATGACCGGCGACCTGTCCGCCCTGAAAGACTGGGCACGGGGCGGCGTCTGTGGCGGAATTGCCGGCACACTCGGTCTGATCGGTGCGGTGATCGCGGCCTGGTGGACGGCGGGGCTGGCCGGGCTGAGCGCGACAATGGTCGGGCCGGTGCTCTCCATTCTGGCAGGAACGCTCCTCGTCGCGCGGCTTCATGGCGAGGTGCGCGAACGGCGCAAGCACAAGGGGCGGCTTTCGGCCCGGATTGGCGACATGCTGCTGGGCGCCAGCGCCAGCGCCGCCTATGCCTCAGAGCGTCGGGCGATCGGGACAATGGACCGCGCCGCGCGCGATGCCTTGTCGGCCCAGACACGGCAGGTCGCCGCAGCCAGCCTGATGAAACTCCCGGCGCTTCTGACGCTCCCCCTTGGTGCGGCCACAGCCGTGGTGCTGCAGGGGTATGGGCTTTCGCCCACGGGCGGTGTGGCCGGCTGGGCTGCACTGCTTTTCGCACTTTCCCTGGCCAGTCTTGCCAGCAGCCAGCTGATGGGCGCGCTGATCCATTTCATCGAACGCCGGATCGCCATGGCGAAGCTGGAAGACCTCGCCGGGCAGGGCAATGACATGCCGCCAGCCTCGCCCGCTGGCGATATCCGGCTGAAAACGGGAAAGGGCGTGGCATTGTCCTGGAAGGGTGAGGTGATCGTTCCGGCTGGCGGCCACCTGATCGTTGCGCGCAGGACGGCGGCCGACTGGCTTGAACAGGTCCTGTTCGCTCGCGATTGTGTCCGGGTCGACGGGCTGTCGGCCAGTGAAGTGCGCGATATCGACTGGGCACGGCGTATCGCTTATGCCGGGCCTGCGCGCGGCCTTGTTCGCGGCCCCCTGGATCTCGTGCTCGCGGCCCGGCGGCGTGCGCCGCGAGAGGATATACACGCCGCGCTTAACCTGGCCGGCTTGCCGGAGCGCTGGGTTGATGAGAATCCCGTGATCGATCCCCAGTCTCCAGGGATGGGCGAGTCGGTCCTGGCACGCCTGAGGCTGGCGCGCGCGCTTGCCCACCGGCCGCGTCTGCTGATCCTCGATGATCCCTGGCTCGCTGAGGACGTATCGCTGATGAGCCGTGTGCGTAACTGGTGCCGGCAGGCCGGGGTCAGCCTGATCGAAATCACGGGTCGCGACAGCGTCGGTCCTGGCTGATGGAGGCTTCAGCAGTCTTTCGCCAGCGCCTCGATACGGGCCTCGCTCGCGCGCAGCTCCGGCAGCGCGGCGCAAAGCCGCATATCGGAGACCTCGCCATTGCGCAGGTTCTGGTAGCGCCGTCGCACATAATGCCCGAGATCCTCTGACCACCACCAGTTCCGGCGCTCCAGCAGCCTCATGGTATTGACCGAAAACCGCTCGCAGGTGATCTTGTAGGCTGAAAACCGGCCGGCGGGCACCTTGATGTCGCGCGGGCCGCTGGCAGAGCATGACCAGGCCTGGCTGTAGCGCCGCTGAGCCTCGCCATCGCGCACTTCGGTGAGCACGCGGAACTGGGCGCGCGCACCATTGGCCGGTGGCCAGAGATTGTCGGCATTGCCGAACACTTCGCGCCGGCCCGAACGTTGCCCGATATCCCAGGACATGATCGGCAGGGCCGGGTTTGCCGCGCGCAGATATTCCCGTCCTCGACGCGTGGCCCAGACAAGGCTTTCCTCGTCCCGGCGCAGATAGCGCTCGACCCGGCCATCATCGAAAATGAAGACTGTTCCGGGCACCGGATCGGGCGCATCGGCCCGTACCCGTTGATCCGGGTCTGCCCGGCCTGCCAGCGGGTTGGGCGCAGCCACGCACCCGACAAGCAGGGCAAACAGGGCGGCGGCGACTGATCGGCGTGGCAACATCCTTATTGCTCCTGTTCGATCACAAGCAGGCCGTGGCCATAAATCTCATCCTTGCCTGGCGCGCCGAGATCGAGGACCGACCGGGTCAGCCGGTCAAGCTCGCTATTGGCGGCTGGCGTGCGCCCGGCGATTCGCAGGGCCACAAGCGCTGACACGACAGGCGTGGCAAAACTCGTTCCGCTCATGCTGGCATAGCCACCATCGGCATTCGCCGCGCGCACGCGCACGCCCGGTGCACTGAAATCGACATGGTCGCCGCGGCAGGCACGGCGATAGATGCGGCGGTTGAGATCGATCGCGGTCACGCCGACCACGCCGTCATATGAGGCCGGAAAGAGGGGCGGTGCTGCGGGTCCGTCATTGCCCACAGCGGCCACGACAATCTGCCCGCGGGCCTGTACCCGCTCGACGGCTTCGGCGAATACGGCACTATCGGGTCCGGCAATGGATATGCTGATGACGCCAACCTCCTGTCCGGCCAGCCAGTCCAGCGCTTCGATCATGGCCAGCGAGTCTGTTGCGGGAAGCCCTCCCTCATCGATAGAGAAGACATTGGCCGCATAGATTGTCGCGCCAGGTATCAGGCCCGAATAAGCCGCTCTCTCATCAGATCCGACAAGTATGGAGGCAACGGCCGTGCCATGCGTGCGCTCGCGCCCGCCCTCAGCGGCGAAGTCGCGAACAGTAATCATCTGACCTTGCAGGCTGGGGTGCCGCGTGTCGACAAGCGTGTCGACCACGCCGAGCCGGATCCCGTCGCCAGCGCGTGGTTCACCAATGGGCGCGGTCCTGCCCGCTTCGCTTGCTGCGCTGCCCTCCGGAAGAATGTAGATATGGTTATAGTCGAAGGGTGCGGCGGGAAGCGCGCCGTTCAGGGCGTCAACAGCCCGCGGCAGTGAGAATTCCGGCGGCACGCGCAACCGGTCAACAGAGCCGCCAAGCGCTGTCAGCTCGCGCCGCTCGATCAGTTCGAAACCCAGATCGCGGGCAATGGCGAGATCGTCGGCGCCGAGGTCAAAGGCGAGGATTTCGTTCGAGCGGGCGGGAAAACCCTTGTAATCAAACTCGAAATCCTCCCGATCGATGCCGGTTGCGCCTTCGAAGGCGATTTCGTCATCGTCAAAGCCGTCATCATCGTCGTCATCGGTTCCGGCGCTATCGTCGTCATCATCGTCGTCATCGTCATCATCGCCAAAATCATCATCGCCAAAATCCTCGTCGTCCGGGTCGTCATCAAAATCGTCGCCGTCGAAACTGTCATCGGCGTCAAAATCATCGTCGTCGCTATCTTCATCATCTTCGAAATCGCCGGGATCGATCTGGGCGCTGGCCTGCATGTCCAGGCCGGCCAGACCCGGCGGGCAGATGGCGGGCAGCGTCGTCATCAGGCCCGCCAGAAGCGCAATCCGGACCGGGCCGGCGAGACCGGATTGAACAAGGGCAAGACGCGAGACACTGGAGCGGGGCAGGGGCATGGTCGCCATCCGATCTGTCATGGAGGTTTGCTGTCAGAACGCATGGCAACCTAGTTTCATTCCAGACGCTTGTGTAGGAAATCCCGGAAAGTGGTCCAGATGTGTGGAATAAAGCAGGCAGTGCGTGCGTTGTATCGGGGACATGCAGAATGACAGACAACACCGCGCTGCGTCGCGAGATCGTGGCCCAGATCCCCAGGCTCAGGCGGTTCGCGCTGGGTCTGACCGGGCGTCAGAGCGATGCCGACGATCTCGTGCAGACAGCGCTGGAAAAGGCGCTGACCCGGCTGGACCAGTTCAGGCCCGGCACACGGCTGGACAGCTGGTTGTTGCGCATCGTGCAGACAAGCTGGATCGACGACCGGCGCAGGGCGGTCAGGCGGGAGGACACAATGGACGCTGAAATGATGGAGCGCATTCCCGGCCAGACCGAGCCGGGCCATGCCGCGACTTACGGTATCCGCGACGGTGTGAACCGCGCGCTGGCGCAGCTTTCAGATGAGCAGCGCGCGCTTGCCGTGCTCGTCTTGGTCGAGGGCCACTCCTATCAGGAAGCCGCTGAGCTGGAGGGCGTCCCTGTCGGCACGGTGATGAGCCGGCTGTCGCGAGCCCGCAGGGCAATGGCGGCCTTTCTCACGGAAGAAGGAACAAGCGCATGAGCGAGGCGGACAACACCTATCCGGAAGGTATCACGCCGGAACGCCTCATGGCTTATGCCGACGGCGTATTGGAGGCGGATGAGGCCGCGCGCGTCGAAGCGGCCCTGGCGGCCCATCCCGCTCTCGTAGAAGAGGTCGAAGCCTATCGCCAGACCGCTGCAGCACTGGCAGATGCGCTTGATGGCCCGCTGGGTGAGCCAGTGCCCGCACATCTCGAAGCCCTGGTCATGGGGGGCAATTCCGATGGCGAGACTGTCACTTCCCTGCAGGATGCGCGCATGCGCCGTCGGGCCGGCCTGCCGGTCTGGGGCCAGGCCATCGCCGCATGTGCTGTGTTCGCCTTCGGGGCGGTGATCGGCGGGCAGTGGCTGGGCGGGAACGTCGCGGAACCCGCGCAAGGCCGGCTTCTGGTCGCCGGGCCGCTCGATGCCGGCCATCCGGTCGCCCGTGCACTTGAGACCGCCGCCTCGGCGCAGACGGTCGAGCTTCCGGGCGGGCGGTTCGACGCAGTGGCGTCCTTCCCCACCGCTTCGGGTGACCCTTGCCGGGAATTCGAGGCCAGTGACGCGCGCGGCTCTGCGCTCGGGCTGGCCTGTCGGCGCGACCATGCCTGGACGGTCGAGCTCCTGCTCAATGGCGAGGCGGGCGCAGCGCCCGGCGCTGGCTTCCGGCTGGCTTCAGGCGGTGGCGGCGAACTGATCGATTCGGCGCTGACCAGCCTGGAGGCCGGCATCGGCCTGTCTGCAGACGCCGAAGCCTGCCTGATCGCGAATGATTGGGACGCCGGGCGCTGTTTGTCCCAGGCCGGGGAATAAACGGCCCGCCCGGTGCGTTGTGTGCCCAGAACCATAAAGCGTTCCGGAGACATGACATGACACTGACGAGGAATCTCAAGCGCGTCGCTTCCGCTCTCGCGCTGACCAGCCTGACATCGTGCGCGACCATGGAGGCGATCACCCCGCAAAGCCCGGTGCGCGCGGGCCACAGCGATGTCAGCCCGGTCATGACCGAGCACTCTTTCGGCCTTCAATGCCTGGGCGCCCTGATCGAGGAATCAAATGCCCGACCGATCGTCATCGAGGTCGACAATATCCGTGACAGCACAATTCCCGCCCGGCTGAATGATCGTTCACGGCTGAGCCAGGCGAGCGAATGGCTGGTCATCACCGCGATCTCCAAGATGGAGACATCGCGCGTGCGCTCGACCCGCGAGGGCGATTATGACGACCTGAATGTGCGCCCGGCCTTCAAGATTGACGGCGCCTGGACTCAGGATGACGAACTCCTGCGCCAGTCGGGAGGCCTTGCAGACCTGAAATGGCTGACGGGGCGGCTGCGCCTGAACGGGGAACGGCGGTTTGATTATATCGCCGGCGATTTTGTCACCGAGAGAGAGGGTATCATCGAGTTTTCGACCGCCATCGGCCTGTTTGTCGGCGCCAATGAGGTCGATGCCCGCCTGCTGGTCGACGACGGAGTGAACGCCGCGACGATCGGCTTTGATGCGCGATGGGCCGATGGGCCCCAGCTTGCGCAGCGGCGCATCGCAGAGGCCGCCACGCTGATCCATGTTGCGCGCTACTACAATATCGACTATCTGCCCTGCCTGGAAAGCGGCGTCGGCGATCCCAGGCAGTACCGCGACAGCCTTGAGCGCTATGCCGGCATGGCCAGACGCGACCGCCAGCGGTCCACGCAATCCTCCCTGGCCCGAATGGGATTCGATCCCGGTCGCATTGATGGTGTCTGGGGCGCGCAGAGCCGCAATGCGCTGACAGCTTATCAGAGTTCCCGCGGCCTGCCGATGACAGGCACGCTCTCGCCGGCCGTCTTTGCGCTGGTCGAATCCGACATGCGCCGCGGCTGGCGGGCCTGATGCAAGGCGCCAGCGCGCCCTGAAACGCCGCTTGCCGGGCAGGGCCATGCCTGCCTGGCGCACACCCCCCTGACCGCGCGGTCATCCTCACCTTTTTCTTCAGGCTTCAAACCGGACGTCACGCGGCCTGTGTCAGTTTCCTCAGCCCGCAGACCCGCAAATTCGCCGGATGGGAACAGATGTACCCGCACAACATCGGACAGCCGTCCGATGCGGGTGTCCAAAAAATCTAATATATTCAGGGAATTTCGGCCTGTTTCGGATGTCTTCGGAGAAGTGAATGGTGCCCGGGGGCGGAATCGAACCACCGACACGCGGATTTTCAATCCGCTGCTCTACCCCTGAGCTACCCGGGCGGGCCTTTGGGTAAGCGCGCTAGATATCGCCGGGGGCAGCATTTGTCCATGCCCTGAGGGCGGTCATTTTCAGCCCTCCGACCCCTCGCCCGTGCCGGGGGTGTCTTCGGCCTCGTCGGCGGGGCGTCCGGGAATGGCGTAGCTGCCCTTGAGCCAGCGCGAAAGATCGACATCGGCGCAGCGTTTCGAGCAGAAAGGGCGATAGTCCGGCTCGGCCTTGCGGCGTTCGCAGACGGGGCAGAGGGGCTGGTTCATCAGAAAACCTCAATAGCGACGCGCGGCGAGGCCCGCACGGTGATGCGCCGCCCATAGCGCGAGGCGAGCCGCTCTGCATAGGGGGCGCCGGGCGCGTCAAACAGCGCCAGCGCCTGTGCGGGCAGTTCAAGCACAAGCGCGTCGGATGTGCGTGCTTCGGCCTCGGCTTCGATCCGCCCCAGCCCGGCCAGCAACTGCCCCAATGGCGAGGGCGCGCCATCGCGTTCGAGATAGATCTCGCCGACCGGGCGTTCACCCCAGGCCAGCGACATCTCCATCAGGCCGAAGGGCGAGGGCGCAAGCGCCTCGGCGCGCCGCAGGCAGATAGCTCGGAAACGCTGGAGAAAGGCCGATTTCAGCTCATTGCCCAAGGCCCGGGGCAGGGGGGCAACACAATCGAGCACGACCAGCCCGCCCAGCCCGCGCAGGGCCAGCTGGCGGGCGGTCTCTTCAACAGCGTTGAGATTGACGGCGCGTGCGCGCGCACCGGGACGGCTTTTATGAGTGCGCCCGGCCGTGTCGATATCAATGGCCGTGAGTGCGCGCGTTCGTGTCAGTGTCAGCCGTCCGCCGCCGGGCAGGGTGAGTGACGGGCTGAGCGCCTCGTCAAAGGCTTGCGCGATGGCCTCGCGCGCCTCGCGCCCGGTTTCGAAAGTCAGGGCACTGGCGCCAGGCAGCCGGGCGCGCCAGGCCTCCAGGGGGGGGAGTTGTGTGCACGATACGGCCCCGGCAGGGCGCACGCGGGCGAGCTTGCCGCAGCGCGCTTCGCTGGCAATCTCCGCCATGAATGCGGCGCCTTCGGTCAGGCCGTCGGGGCGTTTGCGCAGGAACGCGTCCGCGCCGCCATCCAGCCGCACGAACCAGCCCTCGCCACCGGGGGCAGCGCCGCCAAGGCGGGCTTCAAGCACGTCGCCGAGGCGCGGTATGCGCGCAAGGCCGTCCGGTGCGGTGAACAGGGCGACGGCCTGCGCACCGGCGAAGGCTGCGGCGCGGGTCTCGCCAATCGCCACATGCAGGTAGAGCCGGTCGATCTTCATGCCTGTTTCATGGCCCGTTTCGGCCGGGCGGGGCAAGTGCCAGGCATGGGTCTTGCCACCGGCGGCACGCAGGGACACTGTGGGGAAAAAGAACAGACTGGGAGGATACTGATGAGCCATTTCAATCGCCGACAGGCATTGGTCGGGGGCGGCGCGCTCGCCGCCTTCCTGCCTCTTGCCGGCGCCTGCGCCCCCGCCCGCACCCAATCGGCCGGCGCTTCGGACGCTGCATTCATGGACGGGGTGCGCCTTGCTGAACTCATCTCTGATGGGGAGATGACCGCCAGCGAGGTCGTCGATTCGGCGATCAACCGCGCCGAGGCCGTCGAACCGCAGATAAATGCCATCGCCACCAGGACGTTCGAAAGCGCCAGAGAGGCGGCAGCAGCGATGCCGCAGGGCGTGTTCGCCGGCGTTCCGACTTTCATCAAGGATCTCAACGACCGCAAGGGCGAGCCGACCTTTTATGGCAGCCGCGGCTTCAGGGGTTATGTCGCGCCGGTCGATCACCCGATCTCTGCGGCCTGGCGGCGCGCGGGCCTCATTTCGCTGGGCAAATCGACCTCGCCGGAAGCCGGGCTGACAGCCTCGACGGAACCCCTGGCGACCGGACCGACCCGCAATCCCTGGGACACTGGCCGCACTCCGGGTGGCTCATCTGGCGGGGCGGCGGCGCTGACAGCCGCGCGTGTGGTGCCGTTTGCGCATGCCAGCGATGGTGGCGGATCGATCCGCATTCCGGCCAGTTGTTGCGGCCTGTTCGGCCTGAAACCCTCGCGGGGGCGTTTGCATCATGGTGGCGGTCCATCGCGTGATGTGGATATCTCGGTCAGTCATGCCGTGACCCTGACCGTGCGCGACAGCGTGGCGGCCTTCCGGATGAATGAGACCGGCAACTATCCCACGATTGGCAACCTGACCGGGCCGGCCTCGAAGCGGCTGACGATCGGTTTTGCGCCGGAACCGCCAGCAGGCGGTCCGCTGGATCGTGAGGTGCGCCGCGCCGCTGAGGCAACGGCCGAGCTTTGCCACGCGCTCGGCCATGAGGTGGTCGATTTCTCTCTGCCAATTGATGGCGCCGAATTCGCCGACCGCTTCCTGCTTTACTGGGCAGCGGGCGCGAGCGAGTTTGCCGAGGCTGCCAGCCAGGTCTCCGGCAAGCCGATCGGGCCCGAAATTGTCGAGCCCTGGACCCTCCATCTTCGCGAGCATTTCCTGGCCCGACGGGACGAGATGCCGGAAACAATGGCCTATCTGAAAGGGTTCGAGGCGCGTTATGGCGCCATGTTCGAGGGCCTGGATGTCCTGCTGAGCCCCACAGTGGGGGCGCCGCCGGTCGAAATCGGGCTTCTCAGCCCCGGGATTGATGGCGCGACCCATATGCAGCGCGTGACAGATTTTGCGGCCTATACCGCGCCGATGAATGTTGCCGGCGCGGCCTCCATGTCCGTGCCGCTGGCCTGGAGTTCGGCTGGCCTGCCAATCGGCATGATGTTCTCGGGCAAGCGGGGCGATGACGCGATGCTCTTCCAGCTGGCTTATGAACTGGAAGAGGCTCGTCCCTGGATTGAAAATGTCCCGCCCGTTTCGGCCTGAGCGGGAAACTTGCCGATCGGTTTGGCGCGTTCTTAACCGTGCTGAATTATCCGGTTTCCCGTCCAGTCAGGCGGGAGGTCGGGGCGATGAGGAAAGATGACATAGAGGATATGCGCATCAGCCTGGCGATCCGGCAGGAGCGCAAGGCGTCGATGCAATGATATTGGCTGCTGGCCGCGCTGCCGATGGCGGGCGTGCTGATCTCGCTGGTCTGGACCGCTTTCTCGCCGGCGCCGGCGAGCCCCGTCCCGCCGCGCCCGTTCATCGCCTAAAAGGCTTATGAGCAGCGTAACAAGCCAGCCTATGACCAATGGGAACACAAATTCATCAGGTTGCGCGATGCCAATACGCCCTCAGTCGATATGAGCCAGGCCGAGATCATATCGAGCGCGGCGACCGGCACCATGGCGCGCCAGGCCATGGCGACGGTGGCTTTCGCGCAATTCCAGATGAACGGCCCGACCCCATCCAACCTTCCGGCCAATGAATGCGCCATGCTTCGCAATGAGATGCAGTCGGGAAAATACGATCTCAAGCGGCCGAAGTCGCCATGACAAAAGAAAACTGAAATCCTTGAATGTGATCCCGTTCACGATCTGAATTGTATATTCAAAGTAATCGATAAGCACTCGAGAATATGAATTGAGAAAATATTCCTACACAAACTGATCTTTCTGGATGTGGATGATCGTTTATGCTGAACTGTGTGAGGGGAGGCCTTGCGATTAAATTGTTATTTAGGTCTCGGGAGCCAGTATGTTCCCGAGGTCTTGCAAGGCCTCTCTCCAACTATCGCCTGAGGCTGATCCAGAATGGATCAGCCTCTTTTTTATTCATAACATGTTTCTGACAAGTAAACCGGCGTTCCGGGTTTCTCATTTATTGTCTGTATTTCCGATATTCACTGAATAGCCTGATTTCTCAGAAATCGCAGGGCAGTGTCAGGAGGCATCAAGGGTCGCGTTCAGATCAGGTCTGCACGCCTGCCCGATTGCGATAGGTCTGAAGGATCTGCAACTGGTCATGTGTCGGCGGACCGTCGGCCTCGGAGACCGCCACAAGCATACCGTCAAGATCGACAATCTGTTTCGGCCCGATGGAGGGGTTGGCCAGGACCGTCTTGGTCATACGATCCATCACGGCATCAGCGACTGGCGCCTCGCGCATCAGCCATCCCGCATGATGGATCAAGGCGTCGGCGTCTTCCTCTGTGATCTCGAATTCATCCATCATCAGGTCGCGCATCACCTCTTTGGAAATGAGCGAGACATTGCCGCCCTCCAGGGCCATCTGGTACATCATGACGGCAGCCGCCTCGCGCGGGTCTTCAACGAGCGCAAGGCCTTGTTTGCCGGATTTGCGCTTGAAGGCGAGGCGGCGGGGCAGGTTGGCTGCGGTGGCAGCGATATCGCCCATCTCTTCGGCGATTTCGCGGGCCCGCTGAACGCGCCATTGCCACACGCCGATTGCTGTGACGATTGCGATGAGCAGGGCGATGATGTGCATGGCAGGCCTCGTCTGGTCACCCCTAATCTAAGCTGAAATGCCGGGTCCGGGTAGGTTTGATACACCAACCCGGACCGGTTTTTCAGGCGCACCGGTCAGGGCTGGCCACCGGTCGGTTCTTCTCCAGCGCCGATATGGGCCTGGCGGATCACATAGCCGCGGATAGCTTCGGACTGCTGAGGCGTCAGCACATCGCTGAAAGCCACCATGCCATTGGCCGACAGCGTGCCGTCCATGACGACGCTGTTCCAGGCCTCCGCGTCGCCGGCAATGGCCGACCAGCGCAGGTCCGGAAGCACGCCGGAACTGATCGCCAGCTGGCCATGGCAAACCGCGCAGTTGCGGGCATAATGGATCGTTCCGTCCGCCACCATCCCGGCTGAGGCAAAGTCCTTCGATTTGGGTGAGCGTTCGATCATTGGCAGATCGGGTTCGGCAATGATCTTGTTGCCGCCGAGCTTGAAGGTGACAACCTTGCCAACCGTCGAGGGCACTTTTTCATCATAACCCATGCCGGCTGCGAGCGCGTAAGCCGATCCCCAGCCCGTCGTGATCGTGACATATTGCTCACCATCAATGGCATAGGTGCCCGGCCCCGATGCCGCGCCGGACTTCACGTCATGGCTCCAGAGTTCCTCGCCCGTGGCCGCGTCATAGGCAACGAATTCACCATTCAGCTTGCCCTGGAAGACAAGACCGCCAGCGGTCGAGAGCACGCCGCCATTCCAGGCATTCTCATGCTCGACGCTCCAGCGGGCCTCCTGCGCGACCGGGTCCCAGGCGATCAGGCGCCCTTTGAGCGTCGCCCGGATCGCCTCGATCGTGCCTTCCGGCGGCTCGGCCATCTGGCCAGCCGAGAAATCGACACCCGTGTTCCACTTTGTCGGGGTGTCGCTAAAGCGCGGGTCGCTGGCATAGGCCTGCGGGATTTCCTGCGCCGGGATATAGGCGAGGTTCAGCTGCGGATTGAAGGCCATGGGCTGCCAGTTATGGGCGCCCAGCGCACCGGGCAGCTGCAGGACGGGCGTGGCGCCATAGCGCGCTTCGGCCACCTCGACCGGGCGGCCATTCTCATCCAGGCCGGTCGCCCATGTGACCGGGACGAAATTTTCCCCGGAAATGAACTCGCCCGTGGCCGCATCCACCACATAGAAGAAGCCATTCTTCGGCGCCTGCATGGCGACGCGGCGTGTCTCGCCATCTTCGCCCAGCGGCAGGTCGGCCAGGATGATGGTCTGGGTGGCGGTATAGTCCCAGTTGTCTCCAGGCGTGGTCTGGAAGTGCCAGTTATATTCGCCTGTATCGGCATCGACAGCGACGATCGAGGACAGGAACAGATTGTCCCCGCCGGACGGGCTGCGAATGTCGCGGTTCCAGGGTGACCCATTGCCCACCCCGAAGACGATCTGGTCATTGACCGCATCATAGACGATCGAGTCCCAGACTGTCCCGCCGCCGCCATCACTGACCCAGGCGCCTGTATCGTCCCAGGTCTCATTGCCAAGCTCGGCAAAGATGGCGTCCGAGGCGGCATTGTCGGCCTTTTTCTGGGGGTTCGGCACGGTGTAGAATCGCCAGACCAGCTTGCCTGTCTCGCCATCATAGGCCGACAGGTAGCCGCGCACGCCAAGTTCGGCCCCGCCATTGCCGATCAGCACCTTGCCGTCGACGACGCGCGGCGCGCCGGTGATCGTATAAGGTTTCGACTGATCGACCGTCACCGTGCTCCAGATGACTTTCCCCGTCTGCGCATCGAGCGCCTCAAGCCGCCCGTCGATGACGCCGACATAGACCTTCCCATTATAAACCGCGACGCCCCGGTTCACGACATCGCAGCAAGCCTTTGCGCCGACGGCATAGTCAACATCAGGCTCATAGACCCAGAGCTCTTCGCCGGTCCTGGCATCAAGCGCATGCACGACCGACCAGGCCGATGTGACATACATGACGCCATCGACCACGATCGGGGTCGATTCCACGCCGCGATTGGTCGTCAGGTCATAGGTCCAGGCGACGCCAAGCCGGCTGACATTGCCCGTGTCGACCTTGGTCAGGCCGGAATGGCGGTGTTCATCATAATTTCCGCCATAGGTCAGCCATTCCTCCGGCGTTTCGCCGGCTGCCAGTATGCGGGCGGTATCGACGGCCGCGAAGCCCTGTTGCGCGTCCGCCTGCGTCTCCGGCGCCGTTGTGTTGGCGGGCTCGGGCTCCTGCGTGGCCTCTCCACAGGCCGCAAGGGCGAGCACTGCTGCGCCGGCCAGCCAGTTTGCGTGCGTCTTCCTGAAAATCATCTCGGTCTCCTCCCTCCGGCGCGTCTCTTCGGGGCGCACCTGTGTTAATTGCAAAACTATAAGATTGCGCCGTCTTGTCGAGCGTTTCACACGCCTGACGCAGCGCCAGCCTTCAATGCAGCCTGAGCTTCATCGATCGCGTCTGTCACGGCCGCCCGCCAGGAGCCGTAGCTTCTGGCGCCGTCAGCGGCCTTCGGGAAGGTCACGGACCGGGAGGCATTGACGAGGCCGCCCTCAAGGCCGGCAGGTCCGGTCACAAACCCCGCCAGCGCGTCGCGCACGCCTGCGCCCTGCGTGCCAAAGCCGGGAACAAGAAACAGTGCGTTCGGGGCCAGGGCGCGGATCGCTCTGGCCTCATCCGGCCCGGTTGCGCCTGCGACGAGCATGCAGCCCGACCAGCCACTCTCCCCTTTAAGCCGGTCGACAAGCTGGCCAAGCGCCTCTGCCACGCAAGCATAGACCGGACGATTGCCGACCCGGAGCAGCTGGAAATCCTGCGCGCCGGGATTGGAGGTCCGGGTGAGCACTGCAATCCCCTTCCCATGCGCCTGCGCGAGCCCTACATAGGGCTCCAGCGTATCGAGCCCCATATAGGGGTTCAGTGTCAGCGCATCGGCGGCGAAAGGCGCATGCTCGCCGAGCCAGGCCTGCGCATAGCCTTCCGCAGTCGAGCCGATATCCCCGCGCTTGGCATCCGCGATCACAACCAGGCCGGCCTCGCGGGCGCGCTCGCACACCACTTGCAGCGCGGCCATGCCTTCCGGGCCGAGACGTTCGAACAGGCCGACCTGGGGCTTGACCGCTGCGACCCGGCCGGCCGACGCTTCGACCAGCGCCATCCCCCAAGCCGCAAGCCCCTTCGGCGTGTCGCCGCCGAACAGGCTGGGTACGCGGCCGGCATGCGGGTCAATGCCGACGCAGAGCGGACCCAGCCGGCGTGCGGCCTCGATGACACGGTCGGCAAACATCAGCTCGTCACCCGGCAGGCGACCTTCACCACCTGAAGACCGTTGCGCACATCGTCGGCGCGTTTGCCATAATCCTGTGGTGAGAAGGGCGCAGCGCTTCCCGTCGCTGGCTCGGTGCCGGAGTCTTCAAGAAAGTTCAGGATCGAGCTGGGTGCGGCTGTGTAAATGCGCCCGCGCCTGGGGCTTTCAGCCACGATCACGCCGCGCACCCGGCCCTGCGCATCGAAGACAGGGCCGCCCGACAGTCCGCTAAGCGGCCCGTCAATGCCGCGCGTGCGCCCCATTTCGGCCCAGGCCAGTACCGGTTCGTCGCCGCGCCGTTCCCCGCGCGTGATCAGGCGCGAGCGCGACAGGAGCCGAGTTGCGGCCTCTCCCGGGCGGCCGCGCGGATAGCCGACATGAAAGCCCTCATCGCCGACGCGCAGGGGCTCATCCAGTTCCAACGCCACCGCATTCGGGCTGCGCCCTGTTCGCAGCAGCGCCAGGTCACTGCTCTGCGACAGCGTGATATCCTCAACCGGCACATATTTGCCCGGCGCCACCAGCAGGCTGACGCGGTTGCAACCCTCGACGACGTGCCGCGCCGTCAGCCAGTTGCCATTGCGGTCGATTGCGAAGGCGGTGCCGACGCCGTCCTGAGGCTCGGAGACCTGGACCAGGATACGCTCGTCGAAGACTGACGGGTCCGGCAGCATCGGCCCATCGCGGAAAGCATGATCGGGCAGGGGCTCGGGCGCGTCGAGCTTGCCTCGGTCAGACAGGAACAGGGCGTAAAGGACGACGCCGAGGGCAAGAACATAAAGGACGATGTCGAAATGACGCATGATGGCTTGCCGGCTACAGCGCTCTGAGCATCGGATCCCAGACCCCCGCCGATAAAAGGATCGCTGACCCGATCTTCGCGCCGACGAGAACGATGGCTGGCCCGGCCTGGTCTTCGCGAATGCGTCTGGGCAGATCCGAAAGCAGCATGTCGGTCACCCTGTAGGCGACCAGCTGGAGCAGGAGGGAGACAACACCCCAGAGAACCAGGCCGATCAGGGAGATCGAAGAGGCGAGACAGGCCGCAATCGGTATTGCCAGGCCGACAATCGCACCGGCCAGCGCCAGTCCGGCTGCCCCGTTCTCGTTCTTCACAAGCGCCAGTTCGCGCCAGGGCGTCAGCTTGATATAGATTGCGATCGCCACAATGAGCATCGCGGCCGCCGTTCCGGTATAGATCAGGAAATTGGGAAAGCCGGAGATGAAGGCCTGAACTTCCGCTTGCATACGCCACCTCATTGTCACTCGCTGGCGGCGCCGTTACACCGCACCCCTCAAGCAACGCCTTTAACCAAGGCCCCGACCTGCCTCAAGGAGATCGCAGCATGCTTAACGGAAAAACCGCACTTGTCACCGGCTCAACGAGCGGCATCGGCAAGGCGATTGCCACACGCATGGCCCGCGATGGCGCCAATATCATCATCAATGGTTTTGGCGATGAGGCGGAGATCGAGGCCTATCGCGCGGGTCTTGAAAGCGATTTCGCAATCAAGGCAGGCTATTCCGGCGCCGACCTGACCGACCCGGACGCCATCAAGGGGCTGATCGGCTATGCCAGCGAGGAATTCGGCGGGGTGGATATCCTCGTCAACAATGCCGGCGTGCAGCATGTCGCGCCGATCGACGAGTTCCCGGTCGCGATCTGGGACCTGATCATTGCACTCAACCTCACCGCCGCCTTCCACACGATACGTCTCACCATTGCCGGCATGCGCGAGAAGGGCTGGGGGCGGATCATCAACACCGCCAGCGCCCACGCTCTTGTCGCCTCGCCCTACAAGGCAGCTTATGTCTCAGCCAAGCATGGCATTGCCGGCCTGACCAAGACGGTCGCTCTGGAAGGCGCCGAACACGGCGTGCGCTGCAATGCGATTTGCCCCGGCTATGTCCACACCCCGCTGGTCGATGGCCAGATCAAGGATACGGCGCAGGCGCGCGGCATCAGCGAGGACGAGGTCAAGCGCGATGTCCTGCTGGCCGCCCAGCCGACCAAGGAATTCGTCACCTCCGAGCAGATCGCCGCCATGGCCAGCTTCCTGTGCTCACCGGACGGCGCCAGCATCAATGGTGCCATGCTGCAAATAGATGGCGGCTGGGTCGCGCAGTAGGGCCGGATTTGACAGCCCGGCCACAGATTGCGACGCCTTGCGGAAGGCCCATAAGGCAGCGGCATAACATGGCACGGCCTCAGGGCGCCCGTAGCGGAGAGAAGCGATGACCGAAATCCCGGGCCTCGACCCCGAACGCGTCTTCCTGATCGAGCAATATGGCGCATCGATTGAGGCGCTCTCGCCCATCGGTGCTCAGGTGAGCGGCATCGATTTTACGACCCAACATTTCATTCCGGCACCTCTGGTCACCGCGCTGGAACAGGAAATGGCCGGTCGCGGATTCCTCGTGTTCCGCAATGAAAAGCAATTGGAGGTCGAAGACTTCGTGCGGGCCAGTTGCCTGTGGGGTGGCAAGGCGCTCAACAGCACGCATGGGGTCCACCCGGCGACGCCTGGCAATAATCGCGACATCTTCCGCCTGTCGAATGACCGGCGCCACGGCATTCCAGATGTCGGTCCCCAATGGCACAATGATGGCAGCTTCCTGCCGGAGACCTTCTCCCATTCCGGCTATCATATCATCCGCCCGGCCGAGCATGGCGGCGGCACCTGGTTTGCCCATCAGGCAGGCGCGTATGACGCGCTTCCAGACGAGCTGAAGGAATATTGGAGCCGGCTGACATCGGTGAATTCCAATTCCGGCGTTGCCCACCCCCTCGTGCACACGCATCCCATTTCCGGGCGCAAATGCGTCTGGCTGCATCTCGGCATGACCGGTGGGGTGATCGAGAAACTCGCCGAACAGGACGGTTTCCGGCTGCTCAATGCACAGGAACTGCGCCGGCTCTGCCACCAGTATAATGACATCCTGAATGCCGGCCTCGAAAACGGCTATGCGAGTGCTTTCGAATACGAAGCCAATGACTGCGTCTTCATCGACAATCTCGCCGTGGCCCATCGCGCGGCACCGCAAGCCCACAAGCCCGCCGAGGAGCAGGGCCTGCGGATCCTGCACAGGACCACCGTGCGCGGCCTCTACCCGCTCGCGCCGGGCTTCGGCCTGCCGCAGGTCTTCGACATCCACGCCACACGCCCCACCGGCGACGGGGTCTGGCAGGGCGGCGGCCTCGGCTTCCGCTGGGATGACAATATCGCGATGCAGAATTAGGGAAGATCGCGCCGGCCCAGCCGATCCGCGACTATGGCCTGCTGTCCCCCGCCACGATTTGCGCGATGGCGTCGTCGTCATGGCCAAGGCTTTTCAGCACGTCATGCGTGTGCTCGCCAAGGCGCGGCGCGGCCCCGGCAATCTCGCTCGGCGTGGCGTCGAACTGTGCCACCGGGCGCGGCTGGCGCACCTGTCCCAGCTCGCCATAATCGCCGATCACGAGCAGGCCATTCGCCCTGACCTGCTCATCTTCGATCAGGTCCTGGCGGGTGAGCAGCGGCGCACTGGGAACATCGGCCGCGTCGAGACGCGCCAGAAGCTCGCCCGAGGGCCATTTCGCGATCTCTGCTGCGGTCAATTCCTTGCGGGCGCCGACATTGCGCATGCGCGGGCCGGCCTCGCGAAAGCGCGGATCCTCGATCCATTCCGGCTTGCCCAGCACCTCGCACAGGCCCTTCCATTCGGCGTCCGAGACCGCGCCCGCCGTGATATAGCCGTCCTTCGTCTGGTAGATCAGGTCCATGCCGGAGCGGAAGCTGGCCGGGTCCGCCTCATGGCCCACAAAATTCAGCGTCGCCATCTGTTCGGGCCAGAAAAACGCGATCAGCGAATCGAGCATGGACAGGCGGACATGCTGGCCCTTTCCGGTGCGGGTGCGGGCAAACAGGCCGGCGGAAATCGCCTGCGCCGCCGTCAGCGCGGTGACCTTGTCGGCGATGATGACCTGGAACATTTGCGGCCGGCCGGTCGTCCTGTCGGCCTGCACGTCTGTCGCCCCGGTCAGCGCCTGGATCACCGGGTCATAGACGCGCTTGCCGGCATAAGGGCCGCTCTCGCCAAAGCCGCTGATGGAGACATAGAGGATGTCAGGCCGGATCGCTCGCACCTCGGCTTCGCCGAAACCCATCCGCTCGATCGCGCCGGGCCGGAAATTCTGCACAAGCACGTCGGCGCTGGCGATGAGGTCGCGCGCCGCCGCCTTGCCGGCTTCGGTCTTGATGTCGAGGCAGACGGATTTCTTGCCGCGATTGCACGAGAAGAAGGCCCCGGTCATGCCATTATGCGCCGGCCCGAGCGTGCGCATCTGGTCGCCGCCCGGCGCCTCCACCTTGATCACCTCTGCGCCCTGGTCGGCCAGGATCATGCAGGCCATCGGCCCCGAAACCATGGTCGTAAGGTCAACAATGCGAATGCCGTCGAATGCGCCAGCCATGTCCGCCTCCCGCCTGACCGGTCTTTTCCGCCATCAGGAAAGACTCCGAAGACAGTGATGACTGATCGAAATAGAGACGTCCACTCATTGCGCGCCCCTCAGCTGTCAGGAGGCCCTCCCCCGAAGCCCCACTGCCGCTTCAGCGGGCAAAGCGAGGCAACGACAAGCACGCGACCGTTCGCGACGGGTGACCTCTGATCCTGGCCCGGCCCTAAGCCGCGTCTCCGTCGAAGCGTTCTGTCCATTCAGCGACCTGCGTGTCCTCGATCTTTGAGAAGAGCACATCGGGCGGTGTGATCGCATGGCCGCCGGGCAGAGCGTCCATGAGAGTGCGATCCTCCGCATCCGGCCAGCGACGATTTTCCTGCGGAATACCAAGCGAATCAAGAATGCGCGCGGCGGCATCAGGGATGAAAGGCTGCGCGATGATGGCGAACACGGCGGCCAGGCTGAGCCCCGTGCGCACGCCTACAGCGGCGGCGTCCACATCCGACTTGTATTTCACCCAGGGCTCGGCCTTGGTGAGATACTCATTTCCGGCGGCCCAGATGGCGCGGGTCTCGGTGGCGGCCTTGCGGAATTCCATGTTTTCATGGTGCTCGCACAGCGCGGCCAGCCGGGTTGCCAGCTCTTCAGCCATCCAGGCCTCCGCCTCGCCCGGTTCCCCGCCTGCGGGCACCTGGCCGTCAAATTTCGAGGCGCAGTATTTCGTGATCCGGTTGACGAAATTGCCCAGCACATTGGCGAGGTCGGAATTCACTGCCGACTGGAACCCTTCCCAGGTGAAGGCCGCATCCGAGCCTTCGGGCGCATTGGCCATGAGATACCAGCGCCAATAATCGGCGGGCAAGAGGTCCAGCGCCTGGTCCATGAACACACCGCGATTATTGCTGGTGGAGAATTTTCCGCCATACCAGGTCACCCAGTTGAAGGCTTTCAGCTTGTCGACCAGCTTCCAGGGCTCTTTCGAGCCGCGAATGGTGACGGGGAAGGAGACGGTGTGGAAGGCGACATTGTCCTTGCCCATGAACTGGACATATTCGACATCGCCTGCACCGGCATCGGTGCGCCACCAGCGCTGCCAGAACACGTTCGAGATTTCATCGATTTTCGCCTGCCAGGCGTCTTTCGAAACATTGGAGCTCCGTTTCAGCTCAAGCTCTGGGTCAGCACCAGCGGGACGTGCCATCGCTTCTTCCGGAGATCGCCCAACCATTTCCAATGCGCGATCATGGGCCCATTCCTGTGTCGCGCCGATATATTCGATCGGCGCGTCGAACCAGACATAGAAGACCTTTTCCTCAAAGCCCGGACGGATCGAGCCGTCGGGAAGCGTCACCGGCACGCCCCAGGACAGGTCCCGCGTGATCGCCCGATCGCGCAGCCCCTCATCCAGCCATTTCAGGGCGATGGATTTCGCCAGGGGCGGCCAGTCGTCGGAAGCTTCGACCCAGCCGCGAATATCCTCCTGCATCTGCGACTGGAGCAGGAACAGGTGCGTGGTGTCGCGGATTTCGATCTCCTTCGATCCGGACACGGCCGAATAGGGGTCTTTCAGGTCCACCGGGTCCAGCAGGCGCCCGCAATTGTCGCACTGGTCGCCGCGCGCCTTCTCGAAATCGCAATGCGGGCAGGTGCCTTCGACATAACGGTCCGGCAGGAACCGGCCATCGGCCACCGAATAGACCTGTTTCGATGTGCGTTCCTCGATCAGTCCGTTTTCTTCCAGTACATGCGCAAAGTGCTGTGTCAGTGCCGCATTCTCCGGGGATGAAGAGCGACCGAAAAAATCATAGGAGAGGCCAAACCCCTCGCCGGCAGCGCGCTGGATCTCGTATTGCGCATCGCAATAGGCGCGCACATCCAGCCCGGCGGACTTTGCGGCCAGCTCGGCCGGTGTGCCATGTTCATCCGTGGCGCAGATATATAGCACCTCATGGCCCATTGCCCGCATCGCCCGGGCATGCACATCGGCGGGCAACATCGAGCCTGCCAGATTCCCCAGATGCTTGATTCCATTGATATAGGGCAGGGCGGAAGTGATCAGTATGCGTTTAGGCGTGGCGGGCATGAAGGCTTCCCATCGGGCTCGTTTTCGGGTCATGCTCTTTTAGGTCTGCGAGCATGCGTGCCTGTCATAGGCCGCTCGCGGCCGATTGGAAACAAGCGGAGGAAATCGCAATGCCAAGGCTCGGCGGAGTGAACCTTCTGGGCGTACTGGTGGCGGCACTTGCGGTCTGGATGTTCGGATTTGTCTGGTATGGGCTTTTGTTCAACGAAGCCTGGATGGCGGGCCACCATTATGAGCCGTCCGATTTTGAGGGACAAAGCGCGGCCTGGATGGCTGTTGGCGCGGTGATCCCGCTGGTCCAGTCTTTCGGGATCGGGTGGCTCATGAAACGGGCGGATGTGGCCGGGCCGGGGCCGTCGATCCTGTTCAGCCTGTTGATCGCTGTCCTGGTCGGTTTGCCCCTGATGGCATATGGGCTCGCCTATTCGCCCTGGCACTCGCTGAGCGTTTTCGCGATTGATGGGGGGCATACGCTGGCAAGTTTCGTGATCGCCGGGCTCATCCTGTCCTTTTTCGACTGAGCGTCCAAAAAAAGGCCCCGCCGGCCGACTGCATTCTGCAGGGCATGGGCGGGGCAGGGCAGTCGCACGCGCCCCGGCGGACAGGGTGGGGCACGTGTTCCGGGAGGAACCTTGTCAGGCCTCAGCCGATAGCGGCGAGGCGGAGCGAAAATGTGACATCGGCGCGGCGCGAAAGTGGCAGCGCGCGACCGGCGTCACTGGCGGCGAGGGTGATCTCGGTCTCACTGTCTGGTGTATCGAGGCGAATGTGTATGCCGGCTTCGGAAAGCGCTTCGAGCACGGAGGCGCGGCGCGCCATGGCAAGTTGTTTGCTGGCGTCGAGACTGTCCGCGTCGCCGGCGCCGACGCGGGTTTCCAGGTCTGTAATGTCACAGCCGCGCACCTTGCGGGCAAAGGCTTGGATCGACTCGTCTGCGGCCGGTGTCAAAGTCGCCTCACCAGACTGGAAATAGACGCTGAGCGTTTCGGACTGGCAGCTGAGATCAGCATATTCCGCGCGCTCGCGTGGCTCGGGCTTGTGGGATGCGCCGGCAAGCGCGGGTGCGGCTATCGCGGCGGCGGCGAGGCTGGCGATCAGATATTTCATCTCTTGGCCCTCTTGCATCATTCATCAGCTAACAGCTGAGACGATCGCGCCGAAAAGCGGCATGAATGTGCACAGCCTGCGGTCGATTGCGGCAGGGGCGAGGTGATTTCAGGGAAATCGGGCGGGGTGGCCGCCCGCGACCTGTCAGCCGTCCAGCGCTGATTCGATCGCGGCAACAAGGTCCGGATCGGACGGTGTGACAGCGGATGGGAAGGCCCCTAGCGGCGTGCCATCGGGTCCGACAAGGATCTTGTGGAAGTTCCATTTCGGCCGGGCCGTCTCGCCGAGCGCATCCTCGGCTCCGGCATAGAAGGGATGGCGTCCCGTGCCCGTGACCGGGGTCTTGGAGGTGAGCGGGAAATCCACGCCGTAATTGATCTCGCAGAATTGTTTGACCTGATCCTCAGTGCCGGGTTCCTGGCCGCCGAAATCATTCGAGGGCACGCCGAGCACGACCAGCCCCTTGTCACGATACCGGGACCAGAGCGCCTGCAACCCTTCATATTGCGGGGTATAGCCACAGCGCGATGCCGTATTGACGACGAGGACGGCCTTGCCCCGGAACTGCGAGAAAGGGAGCGGATCGCCGGTGATCGTGGTAAATTCGGTCTGATAGAGCATGGCGGATGTCTCCTCGCCGGCGGCGGTGCTGGTCTCTGGGGCTGATTGCGGTTCGGCGCTGCAGGCGGTGGCAAACAGGGCAAGACCTGCGGCGAGTGTCAGATGGCGCATCATTGTCCCGTGTCTCTCCTTTCGCCCTGACAGGGCTCACAATCGGCTGGCCCGCCGAACAGGCGCTGTACGAGCGGACGTATCGGAAGATAGAGCCTGTAGAGCCCTTCGGCCAGCCAGACCAGCGGCGGAGTGGCAAGGATCCGACCCGGCTGGCGAAAAGCGGGCAGCGCCATCCACAGCGCTGCAAAAGCGGGCGCACCGCTGCGGAGCCGGCCATCGGCCTGGCGGACATGGAACCGTTGCAGCGCCTGCTTGCGGGTCAGACCGCCAAGAGCCGCAGCATCAGCGAGAGATACATCCACCCACGCGATCTTTTCTGCTCCGCGCTGGCGGCGATACAGTGCGATTTCGCGCCGGCAGAGCGGGCAGGCGCCGTCGAAATAGACGGTCAGGCGTTTGAGGGGTGGAGTTTGTTTCTGGCTCATACCAACAAGCTGTGACATTTGCCGGCGCAATCAATGGGGGATGTCAATTGTATGAGAGCGGAGCGGAGACTGGACAGCGACCCGGGCGAAACTCGTTAGGGCTGCTTCCTTCCGGACCTGACCCGGTTGGCGAGCGGTCCGTCCACTGCCAGCCTCCTGCCGCCTATATCGCGTTTCATATCCGGGGTGACAACCCGGTATCTGTTTGTAGTCTCCCTCCGGCGCCGCTTGCGGTTGCCGAATCGCCAATAAAAAGGGCCCGATATGACAAGCTCACAGGACATGCCGCTTGCGATGAAACCCATCGAACGCGCGGCCCATCGCCGGGTCATGCCAGAAGATATGGCCGCAGCCCGGCGCAATCCTGACGTGCTGGTCTGCCTTATGCGATCGGGTGAGCCGCTGGTCGAGGGGGCGCAAGGGGGCCGCGTGATCCGGCCCGGCGAAGCAGTGTCTGGCCCGCAACGCCCGCTGGTCTGGCTCGGTCCGGAGGCTTTCGACCTGGCGCACGCTGCTCGCGATGTGTTCCTGGGCGAGGATCGCAATGGCATGCCGATTTTCGCCCTGGACCTGACTGCAGATTTTGCGCTGGCCGGGTCCATGCTGGAAGGGCTTGGTGAGTTCGAGGACATGCGCGCCGCCGCACAGATGCTCTCCCCGCTGGAGGCCAATTGTGTTTCGACTGCGAGATCGCTGTTCGAATGGCATCGCCGCCACGGCTTTTGTGCCAATTGCGGGGCCGGCACGGACATTGTCGAAGCCGGCTGGAAACGCATCTGCCCGGTTTGCGAGGCCGAACACTTCCCCCGCACCGATCCGGTCGCGATCATGCTGGCGGTGCGAGGCGAGAAATGCCTGCTCGGGCGCTCACATGGCTGGCCGGCGGGCTTTCTGTCCTGCCTGGCCGGCTTCGTCGAGCCGGGTGAGACGGTGGAACAGGCCGCCTGTCGCGAATTGGAGGAAGAGGCCGGCATCCGCGCTGATCCGACAAAGGCAGAATACCTGTTCTGTCAGCCCTGGCCGTTTCCCTCCTCCCTGATGATGGGGCTGATCCTGCCGGCCGAGAGCGAGGAGATCCGCACCGAGCAGGATGAGCTGGAGGCGGCCTACTGGGTAACGCGCGGCGATGCGCGCGAGATGCTGGCCGGACGCCATCCTGATTTCTACTGCCCGCCGCCCATGGCCATTGCCCATCATATCCTGAAGGTCTGGGCGGAGAGATAGCCGCCTGGCGCGGCGCTCTAACGAGCCGCCCGGAAAAGGGCGCGCGCCAGCCGGTAGAGACCGTAGAGCGCCACCAGCAGGACAAGCAGGGCGAGCGCCGGCACCCACCAGTAATTTCTGAGCATGACCGGGCGCGAATTGATCCCAATCTGGCGGACGACCTCATAGCCTTCCGGCATGTCCAGAACGCCCATTTCGCGGCTGAAATCCTCATAGGCCACCTGCATTGCCGCCATCAGTTCAGGCTCGGTTTGTGACAGGTCACGCGTTTCGCCGGGATCTAACGTAAGATTGTAAAGCCGCCATTCCCCATCGCCATAAGGGCGAAGATTGCGCACAAGCTTGTAGTCTCCACGATACAGCGCGGCATTGCCCGCCACTTCTATCCCCACCGCATCGCGCGGCCCATAGGTGTCCCCCGCCGCCCCTGACAGGACCGGGACAAGGCTCCGCCCCGTCACCGGCTTGGCGCCGCCTTCCGGAATCTGTCCACCAGCCATCTCGATCAGTGTCGGAGTGATATCCGTCATCACGCTGAAACTGTCGATCTGCGCGCCTTGCGGGACACCCGGCCCGGCCATGATCAGCGGCACGCGCAGACCGCCTTCGGCCGCATAGAATTTGAACAAATGGCTTGGCCCCGCCGCCGCGCGCGCCCATTCCGGGCCGATCGCGACATAGCTGCCCTTCTCGCCGAGCGTCTCAAGCTTGCGATCATATCCGGTCAGCTGCATCCAGATCGCCATCAGATTGCTGGCGACCGGATCGCCGCCTTCCGGGCCATTGTCGGAGGTGATCACGAAGACGGTATTGTCATAGGCTCCGGTCTGTCTGAGATGATCGACAAGCCGGCCGATATGATGGTCCATCGCTTCCAGCATGCCGGCATTGACCTGCATTGAGCGCGCCATCAGCGCCTGTTCGTCTTCGTCGAGGGCGTCCCATTCGCGAAGCATCTCGGGCGGTGCGCGATAGGGCACGCCCTCGGGAACAATCCCGAGCGCCTGTGCCCTTTGCCAGCGGGCTTCAAGCATCGCCTGCCATCCGCCATCGAAGACGCCGTCATATCCCGCCGTGTATTCTGCAGGCGCCTGCACCGGGATATGGATCGCCTGGAAGCCGAGATAGGCGAGGAAAGGCGGCTCGCCCTGCGAAGCATCTCCGAGATAGTCGATCATCTTGTCGACAATGAAGCGCGAGGAATAAAAATCCTCCGGCAGGCCGGTTTCCTTGCCATCCTCGAACCAGAGCGCATCCTTGTAGAGTGGCAGGTAGGAGCGGTGTTCCCAATTGTCGGCACCCGACTGGTCGAGCACGAAGGAGCGATCAAAGCCGTGGTCTGAGGGAAGGTCGCCCGGGCCATGGCCAAGATGCCATTTCCCGGTGATCAGTGTGCGATAGCCTAGCGGTTTGAGCCGCGCGGCGATGGTCTCCACGCCGGGTTCCAGCGCCATCGTATAGCCGGGCTTGCCGCGATGCTCGGCCGGAAGCACTTCAGGTATCGTGCCGTGGCCGGTGAGATGATTGTCCATGCCCGTGAGCAGCATGGCCCGCGAAGGCGCACATTGCGGGGAGGTGCGATGCCCCGTGAAAAGCGCACCGCGCGCTGCCAGCGCATCGATATGGGGCGTTCGCGCTTCCCCGCCATAGCAGCCGAAATCCATCAGCGCGGCGTCATCGACGAGCAGGATCACGAAATTCGGCCGCTCGGCGGGTTGCGCATGAGCCGGGCCGGAACCGAGAACCAGCGCCAGCGAGACCGTAAGGGCCATCGCCCCGAAAAGAACTGACAGTCGTGGCATGCCGGACCTCCCCCTTGCCTGAACCCTTAGCCCGGAATCGTCTGCCCTGAGGCGGGCCCGCCATGCGCTGGGCTGGGGGCTTCGGGTCGTTTTAATGACCCTCATTGAACCGCAGAGAAATGGCGGGTCAAGCGAAAACCGTGCGTGGCGCGGGGGCTTGTCATTTGCTGCCGCCCGGCGCTTCCTTCCTTCAAGAGCCATGAAAGATGAAATACGGGAGGACAATATGCAGCCCTACACACCCCTCAGCCGCTCGATCAGCGGGTGCACGGCCATCATTACCGGCGCCGCCAGCGGCATGGGCCGGGCCACCGCCCATCTGCTGGCCAGCGAAGGCGCAAATGTCGCCGTGACCGATCTCGATTCCGGCGCCTGTGAGCGTGTGGTCGAAGAGATCGCCGCGAACGGTTTCGACACGGCGCGCGCCTGGCCGCTCGATGTCAGCGACCCTGAGGCCATCACCCGCGTCGTGGCCGAGGTGGCAGGGGCCTTTGGCGGGCTCGATATCCTCGTCAACAATGCCGGCTTCGGACACTTCGTCTCGCCGGACGACGGCGCGGAATATGAGCGCGTCTGGGACAAGAGCCTCGCAGTGATGTTGAGCGCGCATCAGCGGATGATCCGCGCCGCCCTGCCGCATCTGCGCGCGTCTACCAGTCCGCGCATCGTCAATGTCGCCTCGACCGAAGGGCTCGGCGCGACGCCGGGCAACAGCCCCTATGTCGCCGCCAAGCATGGAGTGATCGGCCTGACGCGCGCCATGGCCGCCGATCTCGGCAAGGAAGGCATCACGGTCAATTGCATCTGTCCCGGCCCGATCCGCACCGGGATCACAGAAGCGATCCCGGAAGAGCACAAGGAAATCTATGCCAGAAGGCGCACGGCGCTACGCCGCTATGGCAGCCCCGAAGAGGTTGCGAACATCACGCTTTCGGTGGTGCTGCCCGCCGCAAGCTTCCTGACCGGTGCGATCATCCCGGTCGATGGCGGCCTGGTCGTGCGGAATGCGTGACGCGATTGCAGGCGCCGGGGCTTGCCGGTTGACTGTGCTGGCGGCAATCTCGGCTCTGGCCTGGCTGAGGAGGATACAGAATGGGCGTTCGGATTGGTGGCTGGGCAGCGTCTGCAGGTCTCGCCCTGCTGGTGGCGTGCGGCGGGCCGGGAAGCGGCGAGAAGCTGCCGGCGGGCTATGAGCGGCTTGATGCCAAGTACGCGCCCGCCCGCGACGCCACCCCGCTGGATATGGACAGGCTCACGGCCCTCCTGCCGGAGGGGTTCGCGCTGAGCTGGGAGGCGGCCGAGCAATCGGGCGAGCATACACAGCTCACCGGTGTCGAGCTCAAACCCGACGCCGCGGGCGCGCTCGCCTTCACTGCAGAGACGGTGGATATATACGGGCTCGATCTTGCCGCCCTGCAAGGCCTGGCATCCGGTGACTGGGTCGGCGCACAGACCCGGCTTGTGGGGCAGGTTGAGGCGCGCAGCCTGTCGTTGAGCGGCCTGGAGACGCTCTACGCCCCGGTTCTCGATGAGATGAATGAGGCGATGGCGCCGCTCCGCGAGCTCGATCCGGAGATGCCTGATCCCTCTGTCAGCCTTGACGATTATGCCTTCACCGTGGACCGTTTCGTAATGGCGGGCCTGGATGTTTTTCCACTCGACAAGGCACGTGAAGGCGATCCGGGTTATCCTGCAGACGCCGACGACCGCCAGCTTCAGCATGCCGCCGCTCTGGCCGGCGCGTTCGCGCTGGAGGCGGCAGCCTTCACCGGCCTGCGCGCCAATATGACCATGACCCAGTATGGTGAGACCTCGCAGATGGAATTTTCCGCCGGTTTCGTGGGGTATCGCGGGTTTGCGCGCGGGGACCTGGCCGGCGCCGATGTCAATGATCTCAGCTTCGACATGGCGCTTCAAATGCCGCCGGAGGCGCTCGGCCCTGATGCAAATGCAACAGAGACGATCAAACTGAACATGGCCGGTCAGGCGGAAAGCTACCGCGTATCGGATATCGCGCTGGCGAAGCTGCTCGACGCGCTCGCCCATGGCACCCCGCCGCCATCCTCGCAGACCGACCTCATGAGTCTCGGCCTCTGGGAGGTAGACGCGCTGGGCTACACGCTGGATGACCAGCCGCTGATGTCGATGGACCGGGCGAGCGTCGATGCGCGTGGATTTCACTGGCTGTTTCCGGCAGATCTCTCCTTTGAAATTGACGGCTTCCTGTATGATTTCGCCGCTTATGTCCCCCTGGTGACCGCTGCGGCGCCAGAAGAGCTGGCCGGGCATGAGGAGACGGTGGCGGATGTTGTTGCGGCGCTGAAACGCCATGACCTGACCGGGCCGCTGGCGGATATCTCGGGGGCCTGGACCTGGTCGCCGCAGACGGGGACAGCCGCGCTCGATTTTTCGCAGCTCACGCATGGGCACGCCGCGCTCAGCTTCGAGGCCGATGGCCGCCTGCCGCATTGGGACGCGCTCGCTCCGCATCTCGACTTCTCCGACGGCGAACCCAGTGCAGAAGACAGCGCCGCCATCGAGGCCGCCTTCCGCGCCGCCTCTGCGCTCCACGCAATGGAGATCGAACTTTCCGACAAGGGCGGGCTCGACAAGCTCTTCAACGGTGCGGTGGATGTCGCCAGGGCGCTCCCCCAGGATATCCCGCAGGTGAAAGCCTTTGCCACCTATACGCCCGACCAGTTGCGCACCATGCTGTCAGGCATGATGCTGATGGGGATAGGACAGGCCGCCAGGGAGTTCCCGCCGGCCCGCGATATCGGGGATAGCCTGGTCAAATATGTCGAGCAGGGCGGCACGGTCCGGATCGCGCTGGCCCCCGATGAGCCGCTGACAGTGGCGCGTTTTGAGGGATACGCCGCGCGCTATCCCGACCCGGCCCCAGATCAAGTCATTGAATTTCTTGGATTTACAGTGGAGCATATCCAGCCATGACCGACCCATTGGACTTTTCCGGCAAGACTGCACTTGTGATTGGCGGCTCATCGGGGATTGGCAATGGGATAGCCCACGCCTTCGCAGCGCGCGGCGCGCACGTGCATGTCTGGGGCACACGGCCCGCTGAGGCGTATGACGCCGCCGAAGGCTCGGACCTCGCCGGGCTCGAATATGCGCAGGTCAATGCCGCCGATTTCGACGCGCTGGAGGCCTATCAGCCGCCCTTTGACAGGCTGGACATTCTCATCTGCTGCCAGGGCACCGTGCTTTACAAGCGCGGCGAGTTCGAGCGGGCCGGCTGGGACCATGTGATGGATGTGAACATCAATTCCGTCATGGCCAGCGCGATGAAATTCAGGGATTTTCTGACAGAGGCGCGCGGCAGCCTGGTCATTGTCAGCTCGGTCGCCGGCTTCTCGGCCACGCGCGGAAACCCGGCCTATTCCGCCTCCAAACATGCCGCTGTGGGCCTGACAAAGACGCTCGGCGAGGCCTGGGCGGGTGAGGGCGTGCGCGTCAATGGCCTCGCGCCCGGCCTGGTCGACACAAAGCTGACCAAGGCGACCACCGAACACCCCAAACGCCTGGAAGCCAGCCTGCGCGCCATCCCGCAGGGGCGCATGGGTACGCCCGGGGACATGGCCGGCGCCGCGCTCTTCCTCGCCTCCCCGCTGGCAGCCTATGTCTGCGGCCAGACTCTGGTGGTCGATGGCGGCCTGTCGCTGAGCTAGTCCACGGGACAGGCGAGGGCAGGCGCGAGGGCAGGAGCCCGGGTTTTCGAGGGCAGGAATGAGGGCACCCAAGGGCAGGGCGCACGGCGCGGCTTTCTGCATGGATTGGCGAGCGCTTATGAGCGCAGGAGTAAGGGGGATAGGGGGGATAGGGGGGATAGGCAGGGTGCGTTGGCCGCAGGGAGGGTGAGCTGGACCACCCGCATGAAGCGGGTGGTGACGGCGTTGGTCTGCACTGTTTCGCGGAGGGCCCGGGCCCATGCCCGGGCATGCGGTCCATGTTTCATCCTACCTTTCCGCGTCCCCGGCCTTGAGCCGGGGTCTCACTGCGAAGGCTTCCCTCTGCTGCGGAAGGGCCCGGTCGTCGGGCCGGGTCCTGGAGGATGGGCGGCGTGAAACGGTTTTTCAGCAGCCTGTTATGCGGGCCGCACCGACGGTCTCTGTCTTCCACCCGATCGCCGCCTTATCCGCCCCCTTCGCGTCTATGGCAGAATGGGCACCATGGCTGATGATGACAGGACGCTTGCAGACTATGCGCGGTTGCGGCGGCGGGCGCTGGGGCTGTCTCGGGAGGGGATGGGGCAGGCTGAGATTGCGCGCAAGCTGGGCGTGAATGTGCGCACGGTGCGGCGCTGGGCGCGGCGCGATGGCTGGCGGGACAGGGATCTCGCCGCGCAGGCCACGCCCGATCCGCTTGCCCGGGCGCAGGAGCTGCGCGCCTCGGCCATGGAGGCGGCGCAGGAGGGCGAGCTTGAGCTGGCCCGCAAGACGCTGGCGCAGGCGGCCCGGCTGGACAAGCTGGCGCGCGATCTCGATGGTCTGCGCGCGCGGGTGGCCATCCGGCTACCGGAAGATATGAGCGATGCGGAATGTGCCGCAGCCCTCAGGGCGCTACTGGCGGAGGATTGAGGCTTTGCTGAGGGCGCCGGCGGCGGGTGCAGGTCCGCCCTATCGCTTCTTTCCGCCGAACAGGCCCTTCATCAGCCCGCCCAGCAATCCGCCGCCGCCAAGGTCTGACAGGTCGACAGATTCGGTGGCAGGCGGCGCCGGGCGTGCAGGCCTCTGCGGCGCTGGCGCGGCTTGACCGAGGGCGGCAAACAGCCGGGCAAAGCCGGCCTCGCGATCGGTGCCCATATCGATGACCTGGACCCCGGCCAGCTGGTAGCTCCAGCCATCGGGGATCGTGGCCGGGCCATATTGTACAGGCAGGAGCCGGGCAGGGCAGTCCTGCGCGATATCGAGCTCACGGCGGACATTGTCGGACTGGACCGATGAGGCGGTCAGGACGAGCAGGAAGACGTCTGCTTCCCGGATGGCCGAAACGATGCGTTCGCGCCACTGGGCGCCGCCATCAATCCCTTCGCGGTCGATCCACACCTTATGCCCGCCCGCCTGAAGCCGCTCGGCCAACAGGTCCACCGCGCGCGTGTCGCGGCGCGAATAGCTGATGAAGATGCTGGCCATGTTCGGCTCCTCCTCGTGCGGGGGCGCAAGCCGGCGCGGGTCAGCGATATTCCCGCTTCTCCTCGGCGAAGACCTGCATGAATCTCTGCGCCGCGGCGAGATTGTTGCGGTCGGCAAAGACAAAGACCGGCATCTTCTCGCGCGCCCAGAAGGTGCAACCGGATTTGACGAGGCGATAGAAGATGCGGATCACCCAGCGCATCATGAACAGGCCGAACAGGAAGACGCCGATCATGAAGCCGATCAGCCACATCTGCATGTTCTCCCAGAGCGCTAGGCCGAACCAGTTCCAGATGAGCTCAATGATGATGCTGCCGAGAAAGCCGCCGGCGACGAATGACACGCCGACCAGGACAATCAGATAGACAATCAGCCACAGCCAGAGATGAACCAGCGAGGGCTGGCTGAAATTCACCGAATTGACGAGATCGAGCGAGCCGGACTGGAAATTCACCCGCCCGCCAAAGCGGATCAGCAGGCCGCAGACCCGTTTGTCGGTGACGGCCCAGAAACTGTGCTCTGGCAGGATATAGCCAAGCGCGCCAAGATAGCCGCAGCCGACAATCTGTTCACTTGGCCCCATGAAGCCCTGAAAAAGCTGTCGCACGGCGTCTTCATCGCCCCTGCGCGCCTGTTTCATCGTATTGCTGACCTTGAGACGCCCATTTGCCATGACTGACCCCCAAGGAAAACTTGTTACGCCGGCAGAATAACCCTTTCAGAAGATTTATGGAAGCGGAAAATCGGGCCGGATATAGGCGCCAATACATGACGCCTAACGAGCGGAAACTAGCATTTTTTCAGACCTGTATCTGGCCGACGCCCGCGCATCGGCGTGATGAACCTCACACAACCGGAACGTTCAGATTGCGGTCAGCTACTATCTGGCAGGGAGATCGCGCCCGGGGGGCTGAAGAGGTGTGTGGCCGGGCGTCCCCCCACCCAAGACCGGTCGCATGCCTCTTTCAGTGCCGCGCCGCCCGCATCCTCACCGCGGGTTGGCGCGGTTACCCGGCACTGGCGGGCGTGAAGCTGCGACCGATACGGATGGCCAGGTCGCTGTCCGGCGCGCTATCCGACAGCCCGCCCAGCGCCATCAGCGACCATCCCCAGTTCCCGCCAAGCCCGCCGCCCACCGACACGCCGAGCTGGTGGGACTGGTTGTCAAACCCGCCGAAACCGGCATCGACACCGCCATAATCATTGAAACTGTCGAGACCGATGCGCAGGCCATTGTCGAGTTTGCGCGAGAGGCTGGCGCGCGTTTCGACGAAGACATCCTCGCGGCTGCCCGGGCCGACATCGCGGTCGAGCAGCAGGACAGCGCGCGCACGCCAGCCCTCGCCAAGCGCCCATTGATGGGTCCAGTTCGCGCCGATCTGGTGGGGGGTGTCATCACCTTCCGAAACGCGGGCATCGAAGCGCAGGCCGGTGGAATAACCGCCGGGCGTGCGCTCGACCAGCTGCCAGAGAAGCTCGCCCTGGAGATTGTCGGGCTCTGGCGCGGCGCCGGGGCGGTCGCGATAGGTCAGCACGCCGCGCAGGCGGAGACTGCCGGAAAAAGCGCGCTGGACATGGATGCGGTGGGCCATGTCGGAGCCGCCTTCCCCCTCATCGGCAATGGCGAAGCGGTATTCAGCGGCGCGGTCGTCTGGGTCGACCTCGGGCCCGAAAACGGTGCCGAGCGTCTGCGCGCCCGCGGGTGCAGCGGTGAAACCGAGAAAGACAATCGCAGCAAGCGCAGGCTTCATGGGGCGACGGGCTCCTGTTGTCCGGGGCGGGGAAAGGCGGCGATGTGGGGGGAGGCGGCGCGAAGTTCCAGTGGGGGGAGTAGCACCACCGGTTTTGTTTCGGTTTATTATGCGCCTATCGCGTCGCTCCATGCTCCCACGAGGCCTGCCTTGACCGAATACCGAAGGCTCATCATCCCGGGCGGGACCTATTTCTTCACCGTCAACCTCGCGGACCGGCGGTCGGGCCTGCTTGTAAAGCACATCGACGCGCTGCGCGCGGCCTGGGCGCAGACGGCGCGGTCGCACAATTTCGAGACCGTTGCCGTGGTCGTCCTGCCCGATCATCTCCACACACTCTGGCAATTGCCGGAGGGCGACCATGATTTCGCCATGCGCTGGCGCCTCATCAAGACCCGGTTCACGCGCGCCTTGTCGGAAGCCGAAAGGGGCGAAGGCCGGCGCAAGGGGGAGCGGGGCGTCTGGCAGCGCCGCTATTGGGAACACGTCATACGCGATGAGGACGACCTCGCCGCGCATATCGGATATATCCATTACAACCCGGTCAAGCACGGCCATGTCGCGGATGTGGACGATTGGCCCTATTCCTCATGGCACCGCTTCAAACGTGAAAGCGGCCTCGAATACGACCCCGAAGCCTGGAAACACCGCCATTTCGGCGAACGCGACCCGTAGGGTGCATGGAGCGTAGCGATATGCACCGTCGGTGCTTGCTGTGGGGGCGGATGGTGCATATCGCTTTGCTCCATGCACCCTACGAGGCTACAAGGCGCGAAGCGTTTCGATACGCCGCCTGCAACACGTGATGCGTCGTTTGGTGAAATTAGGATTTCCAGCTAAATATCGGCGCAATATGCGTCCGCTACCGTCAAATGAGAAGTGTAGCGGGATGCCTCGAAATGAGTTTAGAAAACTTTTCAGCAATAATGATATTTTCATATCTGATTTTGGGATGTGGTTTGTCAGAAAATTGACGGATAGGTATTGCTCTCTACACCGTGAGCATGGATTAAAGTTGTACTCTGCGTTCTATGGTGGGTGGGGAATTTGGACGCTGTTTTTTTGTAGGTTTGCTGAGAGTCCTTACGGGGCGTTACAAGATGCCTGGGGCGTCATTCGTGTTGCGTTTGAAACATTAATATTTTTGCTATTTCTGCATCTGATGGCCTGCGCAATTGGGTTCGCTTTGGGTGTCGCTCGGAATTTTATTCAAAGAAAATGGTCCAGTCTAAAATTGCGTTTAGAGAAAGTTTTCTGTAAAGTGTGGTAGTGTTATTTTATTGACATTGCTAAAATTGTTTATAATAATCATTCATTAATGCTTGCGATGAATGCCGTTTGCAACGATGCTTCTAAGGCATCTAAACCCCCAACTCCGCCTCTCTCAGCTTCTTCACCTCATCGCGCAGCCGCGCCGCTTCCTCGAACTCCAGATTCGCCGCTGCGTCTCGCATCTGGCGTTCCAGGTCGGCGATGTGTGCGCCGATATTATGTCCCGGTTCGCCCGCAAGTGGCAAGGCGGGGGCTTCTGCAACGCCTCGGCGTTCGCGCCCGCGGCGGGACTTGCCGCCCTTGAGTTGGCCTTCGCCATAATTGCCGGCGGGGCGTTTCTCGCCGAGCTCGCCGAGTATGTCGGCGACGGCGCGCTTGATCGTGGTCGGTGTGATGCCGTGTTCCTCATTATAGGCGAGCTGTTTGACGCGCCTTCGCTCGGTCTCGTCCATGGCGCGCTGCATCGAGCCGGTGATGCGGTCGGCATAGAGGATGACGCGCGCGTCGGCATTGCGCGCCGCGCGGCCAATGGTCTGCACCAGCGAGGTCTCCGAACGCAGGAAGCCCTCCTTGTCCGCATCGAGAATGGCGACCAGGCCGCATTCGGGAATGTCGAGCCCCTCGCGCAGGAGGTTGATGCCGACCAGCACATCGAACTCGCCAAGGCGCAGGTCGCGGATGATCTCGATCCGCTCCACCGTGTCGATATCCGAATGCATGTAGCGCACGCGTACGCCCTGTTCATGCAGGTATTCGGTGAGATCCTCGGACATTTTCTTGGTCAGCGTGGTGACAAGCGTGCGGTGGCCGGCGGCGGTGGTCTCGCGGATCTCGGCGAGGACATCATCGACCTGGTTGGCCCCATCCGCCGCCACGGGGCGCACCTCCACCGGCGGATCGATCAGGCCCGTGGGGCGGATCACCTGTTCGGTGAAGACCCCGCCGGTGCGCTCCATCTCCCATGGGCCGGGCGTGGCGGAGACATGCAGCGTCTGCGGGCGCATCGCGTCCCATTCCTCAAAGCGCAGCGGGCGATTATCGGCGCAGGATGGCAGGCGGAAGCCATATTCGGCCAGGGTGCGCTTGCGGTTGAAGTCGCCGCGGAACATCGCGCCGAGCTGCGGAATGGTCTGGTGGCTCTCATCGACGAAGAGGAGGGCATTGTCGGGGATGTATTCGAACAGGGTCGGCGGCGGCTCGCCCGGCTTGCGCCCGGTGAGATAGCGGCTGTAATTCTCGATCCCGTTGCACGAGCCGGTCGCGGCGAGCATTTCCAGGTCATATTGCGTGCGCTGCTCGATCCGCTGGGCTTCGAGCAGTTTTCCGTTCGCCTCGAAATGCGCGATGGTGGATTTCAGCTCCTCCTTGATGGAGCCGATGGCCTGGTTCAGCGTCGGGCGCGGGGTGACATAATGGCTGTTGGCATAGAGCTTGATCGCGTCGAGCTTGTGCAGCGTGCGCCCGGTGAGCGGGTCGAACTCGGTGATCGCCTCCAGCTCGTCGCCGAAAAAGGAGAGTTTCCAGGCGCGGTCTTCATAATGGGCGGGGAAAATGTCGATAACATCGCCCTTCACGCGGAATGAGCCACGCGAGAAGGAGACGTCATTGCGATTATACTGCAGGGCGACGAGCTGCTGCATGACCTCGCGCGGGTCGATCTGTTGTCCCGCTTCCAGCTTGGTCGTCATCGAGGTGTAGGTCTCGACCGAGCCGATGCCGTAAATGCACGAGACCGAGGCGACGATGATCACATCATCGCGCTCGAGGATGGCGCGGGTGGCCGAGTGGCGCATCCGGTCGATCGCCTCGTTGATCGAGGATTCCTTCTCGATATAGAGGTCGCGATTGGGGACATAGGCTTCGGGCTGGTAATAATCGTAATAGGAGACGAAATATTCCACCGCATTGTCGGGGAAGAAGGATTTGAACTCGCCATAAAGCTGGGCGGCGAGGGTCTTGTTGGGCGCGAGGATGAGGGCCGGGCGCTGGGTGCGCTCGATCACCTGCGCCATGGTGAAGGTCTTGCCCGTGCCGGTCGCGCCGAGCAGGACCTGGTCGCGCTCGCCGGCCTGTGTGCCCTCGACCAGTTCGGGGATGGCGGTGCGCTGGTCGCCGGCGGGCTCATACTCGGCATCGAGCCGGAAGCGGCGCCCGCCCTCGATCTTCTCCCAGTCGCGCTCCGGCCGGTGGGGCGCCCACGCCTCGGGCGCGCCGATCACATTGCGGAAGGCATCGAACTCGAAAATCGCAGCGGCGTCAGAGACGCCTTTCATGGGCTTGGGCATGTCCGGCAATGTAGGGCGGAACGCGCGGGGCGTTAAGGCGCGATCTGGGGGGCTTTTATGGGGTATGGAGAATGCCGGGAAACTGTCATGCCCCCTAACGCACCTTCGTCACTTTCGTGCCCTCGATGCTTACGCCGGCCATCAGGCCGCGTTGGTTGAAGATGAAGGCGTAGGCGTCTTCTCTCAGGGTGGAGCTGGAGAGGTTTTCGGCCTTGCCGGCATCGACCACGACGACGGTCGGGCCGACGCCGATTTCCCAGCCATCCGAGCGGCTGAGATAATCGGCCGCGCCGGCATCCATCAGGAAGAGCGCATAGCCATAGCTCTGCGCGCCCGCCTGCAGGCCCCAGCTGCCGCTGATCGAAGTGTAATAATCCTGCACCGCGCCGGCGCGCAGATGGGTGCCCTCGCCATAGGCCCCGCCGACGACAAGCCCGCCTTTCACGATGGAGGGGAAGACGACCACGGAATGGGCCTGGCCGGCAATCGCGCGCGCGGCGCTGTTGCTTTCGAGAAGGCGCGAGAGGGCGCGGCGCGAATCATCGGCCACCTCGCGCTGGTCAAAGCCGCCGGGCGTGCTGGCGCATGCGGCGAGAAGGGCAAGCGCGAGGAGAAGCGCGGCGAAAAAGGGCAGGCGGGTGAGATGCATGGGTGGACCTTTCTTCCTGGACAGCAGTTTAGGCGTCTGCGACCGGCCCGGCTATCGGCAATTGCGGATTCTCACTGTCAGCGAGGTTTTGCCGACCTGACATGATCGTCCGATCCCCGATGTCGCCGCAGCCTGCGCCACTCGCCGCGTTCCGAAAAACCCTACCCTTTTTTCGTAGCCTGGGCAGCACATTCTGCCTTGAGCCATCTCGGAGCCCGTGGTCAAAGTGTCACAAATCGCGCGCCGGGGGCGTGGCGGGTCGTCAACACTGGATATCCGGGCAGGGCCATTCATGCAGATCCTTCTCTTCGCCGCGCTGGCGCTTGTGCCGCTGATCTTCGCTTTTTCGATGTGGGAGATGCGCAAGCATCCGCGCGGGCTGTACATCCTGTTCTTCGCCGAGATGTGGGAGCGGTTTTCCTATTACGGGATGCGCGCGCTGCTGATCTTCTATCTCACCTGGCATTTCCTGTTCGACAGTTCCTTCTCGCTGACCCTGTATGGCGCCTATGTGGCGCTGGTCTATCTCGGCCCGCTGCTCGGCGGCTGGCTGGCGGACAAATATATCGGCTTTCGCAAGGCGGTGACATTCGGGGCGGTGCTGCTGGTCGCCGGCCATGGCCTGATGGGCTTTCACGGGCCGCCCGCGAGCGAAAAGCTGGTGGTTGACGGCGCAGATTATGCCCTGGAACGGCCGACCTATAGCGAAACGCGCGACCAGCGCGAAATTGTCGTGGACGGTGAGGCCTATGCGGTCACGGCCTTCGTGCAGCCTGAAGAGGGCTCGCCCGTGCGTGCTGTGAGCTATGCCGGGCCGGGCGGCGAGACCGCCACACTGACAGGCACGGTGGAGCGCGTGCGCAGCCCGCTCTATGAGACGATCCTGTTTGCGGCGCTGGCGCTGATCGTGGCGGGGGTCGGCTTCCTCAAGCCGAACATCTCGACCTGTGTCGGCGCGCTTTATGAGCAGGGCGACCGACGGCGCGACAGCGGTTTCACCCTGTATTATATGGGTATCAATCTCGGTTCCTTCCTGTCGGGCATCGCGTGCGGCTGGGCGGCGGCGAATTATGGCTGGTCGCTCGGCTTCGGGCTGGCCGCCATCGGCATGCTGGCCGGGCTGGTCGTGTTCGTGTTCGGGCAGGGCTGGCTGGAGGGACGCGCCGAGCCGCCCGCTGGCGTGGATCTGAAAACGCCGGTCTTTGCGGGGCTGAACCGGGAATGGCTGGTCTATCTCGCCGGGCTTGGCTTTGCGGCGGTGGCCTTTGTCCTGCTGCAGTTTTCCACTTTCACTTCAGCCGCGATGTATCCGGTCTTCTTTCTCGTGACCGCCGCGATCGTGTTTTACATGCTGACAAAGCTTGATGCCGACACGCGCAATTCGATGATCGGCCTGCTGATCCTGTCGATTTCGTCGGTCCTGTTCTGGACCCTGTTCGACCAGGGGCCGACCTCGCTGAACCTGTTTGCCGGGGCACATGTCGTCAATGAGATTGGCGGGCAGGAGTTCCCGGCCACATATCTTCAATCGGCGAACCCGTATTTCATCATCGTGTTTGCGCCGATCGTCGCCGCGCTGTGGACCTGGCTTGGCGATCGCGGCTGGGAGCCGAACGCCTTCATCAAGTTCGGATTTGGCATGGTGCAGATCGGGGCCGGCTTCTATATCCTCAATCTCGGCATCCAGACCGCCACGCCGGATGCAGCCGGTGCGCTGCGCATCTCGGTCCTGTTCATCATCCTGATGTATCTGTTGCACACGACGGGTGAGGTGTTCCTCTCGCCGGTGGGCCTTTCGGCGGTGACCAAGATGTCAGCGCCGCAGATTGTCGGTTTCATGATGGGCTACTGGTTCCTCGCCTCGTCCTTCGCCAATGTGATTGCGGCAGAAGTCGCCAAGCGCACGCAGGTGCCGGAAGGCGCCCCGACGGCGGAAAGTCTTGCAGCCTATAATGCGGTCTATCTGCAACTCGGCACCGCTGCGGTGGCGCTCGGCGCGGCGCTGATCCTGCTCAGCCCGTGGCTGCGCAAGCTTTCGCGCCACTCTGACGATCATACGCGGGCAATGGAAGTCGATGCGTCCGGCGTCGCGCTCGACAGGTCCGGGGCGAAAACGCCGGGGGAGTAGGGAAGCGAGTGCGAACCGGTGCCGGCGCGGCTTCAGCAGCTTGCCGTCATGTGCGCGCCCGCGCACTCGGCATTGGCGAGACTGACAGTGGGATAACCCTCGCTGTTCCAGCCATTGCGCGCGAGCATGCCACCGGCCACGCTTGTGACATGAGAGTATCCGGCGCGTTTCAGGCGGTCCCGCGCCGTTTTCGAGCGGTTGCCCGAGCGGCAGATGAAGGCGATTTTTGCTGTCCGGTCGCCGCCGATGATTGCCTCCACCTTCCCGACAAAGGCCGGATCCTGAAGTGTCACGCGCGCTGCGCCGCGGGGCAGCCCGGTCTGCGCCCATTCCCCGGGCGTTCGCACATCAATGAGGATGACATCGTCTTCGATCATGGCGCGGCGGGCCTCGGCCGCGCTGATTTCGGCCCTGAGATCTGACACCGGCGAACTGGCGCCCTCATCTGCGCAGGCGCCGAGCGACACCGCGCCGGCGAGGCTGCAGACAAGGGCCTTCAGCCTCATCCTGCGCCCCCGACTGTCAGTCCGCCCACTTTCAGGCTTGGCTGGCCCACGCCCACGGGAACAGTCTGGCCCGCCTTGCCGCAGGTGCCGACACCGTCATCCATGGCAAAATCATTGCCGATCATCTCGACCTGGCTGAGGGCGGTGGGGCCATGGCCGATCAGCGTGGCATTCTTGACCGGCGCGACGACCTTGCCGTTCTCGACCAGATAGGCCTCGGTGCACTGGAAGACGAAATTGCCCGAGGTGATATCGACCTGCCCGCCGCCGAAATCGACCGCCCAGATGCCGCGCTTGATGGAGGCGACCATTTCACCCGGATCATGGTCGCCGCCCAGCATGATCGTGTTGGTCATGCGCGGCATGATGCCGGAATCATAGCTCTCGCGCCGGCCATTTCCGGACGGGGCATGGCCCATCAGCCGGGCATTCTGGCGGTCCTGCATATAGGCTTTCAGAACGCCGTCCTCGATCAGGACGTTTCGTTGGGTCGGCGTGCCCTCGTCATCGAAGGAGAGCGAACCTCGCCGGTCTTCCATCGTGCCGTCATCGACAACGGTTACGCCCTTGGAGGCGACCTGTTCGCCGATGCGGCCGGAATAGACGCTGGTGCCCTTGCGGTTAAAATCACCCTCCAGCCCGTGGCCGACCGCTTCATGCAGCAGAACAGCCGGCCAGCCCGGGCCGAGCACGACGTCCATCTCGCCAGCCGGGGTGGGGATGCTTTCGAGATTGGTCTCGGCCTTCTTCAATGCGCGTTTCACCAGGCCTTTCCAGCGGTCCGGTGCGATCCATTCATCATAGGCGGCACGCCCGCCGGCGCCCGCAGACGCGCTTTCCCGCCGGCCATCCTGTTCCAGGGTGACGGAGACATTCAGCCGCACAAGAGGACGCACTTCATGCATCGCCTCGCCGCCGGGCCGAAGGATATCGACCTCGCGCCGCGATCCGGCGAGCGAGACCGAAACCTGCACGACGCGCGGATCCTGCGCCCGCGTCCAGGCATCGATTTCCGACAACAGGGCCGTCTTGGCCCCGAAGTCGGGCGCTTCTGTCGGGTCGATCTGGGCATAGAGGCGGCGATTGGTCGGTGTTGGCCCGACATCCAGGGTGCCGGAATAGCCCCGTTTGGCTTTCGCGGCCGTCTCGGCGGCGCGGGCGATGGCCGCCTCTGTCAGTTCGGCGGCATGGGCATTGCCGCTCGCCTCGCCGGCGACCACACGCAGGCCGAAGCCCTGTCCGGTGTCATAGGCAGCCGATTTAAGCCGGCCATCGTCGAACACGAAGCTTTCCGAACGGGTGCGTTCGACAAATATGTCTCCGTCATCGGCGCCGGAAACGGCATCGGCGAGCAGGGTGGCGGCGCGGGCCCGGTCAAAGGGCAGGGATGTATCACTCATGCCGGTCAAGATGAGGTCAGCGCGGGCTGCTGGCAAGGCGCCGCGTCAGTTCTCGGTCACGGTAAACCGGGCCAGCTGGCGATCAACGCGCGGCCAGTCTGGCATGAGTTCCTTGGCCCGCTGGAAATCGTAATAGGCTCCGGTGACGTCGCCGGTCTGTTCGCGCGCGATGGCGCGATTGTAATAGGCGGCGTGCATCTCTTCTGTGTTCAGTTCGATCGACTTGTTCAGCGCCTGCAAGGCAGCCTCGTAATCCTCCTTGAAGATAAGTGCTGCGCCGCGATTCAGATAGGCGGCGCCAAGGTCAGGGCGCAGGTCGAGCGCGGACTGATAGTCCTCAAGGGCGTCATCGAGATTATTGGCGCGCATCCGGCCAATGCCGCGATTGATATAGGTGGCCGCGCGGTTTTCCCGGGTCATGGTTTCCTGGGTGAGAGCATCGGTGCAGATCCGGTCGGTCTTGCGGAACGTGTCATCGCCTGCCTTGACGGCTTCGTAACAGTCACGGGCATAGCCGCCCCCGATGATCATGGCCTGAGGCAGGGCAGGGGCTGCCGGGACCGACAGGACGAGTGTGGCGAGCAGGGCTTTGCGTAGCATGACATTTCTCCGTATCTCTGCAGGCAGATTAGCACATTATGAGGGTTTCAAAATCAGCCTGCGACAATATTGCTTGCGCTCGACCCTCGCCGGAGCGGGGCGGGCGCGGTAACTGACATGGCAATAGGATAGCCCAAGGAGTCGCCTGTGCGCGGATTGCTGACACTCTTGATGATGAGCCTGACCGCCGGCATGGCTCACGCTGCCCGGCCTGAAGAAGGTGCACTTGGCCTGCAGCCGGCCGCCACCCGCATCATGGAGCGGTTGCACTTCTTCCACGGTTTCGTGATGGTGTTTCTCACGGCTGTGGTGATCCTTGTGATGGGCCTCCTGCTCTGGGTGATGCTCCGTTATCGCCGCAAGGCCAATCCGGAACCGAGCCGGTTCAGTCACAATACGCTGGTTGAAGTGATCTGGACGACAGTTCCGGTCCTCATTCTGGTCCTGATCGCGATCCCGTCCTTCCCGAATCTTTATTATCAGGACGCCCAGCCTGATCTGGAGCGGATCGCCCAGTCGGGCGATTTCGACGATCCCAACACCTTCCCGCAGGCCGCTGAAAAAGGCTGGCTGACGATCAAGGCCCAGGGCAATCAGTGGAACTGGACCTATCAGTATTCCGATATTGTCGATGATGCGGGCTATGCGATGGAGTTTGTGTCCAATCCGCTGCATGTCGGCTTGTCGGGCGATCCGGCGCACACGCAGGACAAGCCGCGCAATCTGGCCGTCGATTATCCAATGGTGATCCCTGCCAACCGCTACATCCGCTACCAGACCACTGCATCGGACGTGATCCATTCGTGGACTGTGCCATCCTTCGGCGTGAAGACTGATGCCATCCCCGGCAAGCTCAATCAGGGCTGGTTCCTGGTCGAGGAGCCGGGCGTGTATTACGGACAGTGTTCGGAACTGTGCGGGGTCAATCACGCCTTCATGCCAATTGAGGTACGCGTGGTGCCGGAAGACCAGTTTGACCGCTGGGTCGAAACCATGATGACCGGCGACTACGACGCTGCCGCACAGGTCGTCGCAGATATTGAACCGCTGGACGGTGAGGCCACCCGCCTCGCCGCCGCGCAGTAATCCAGAGGAGCTGAAAGAGAACCGCCATGCCCATGGACGAAATCGCACTCGATCAGGCCGGTCATGATGAAGACCACAAGCCCGGCTTCTTTACCCGCTGGTTCTTCTCGACGAACCACAAGGATATCGGGACACTCTACCTGATCTTCGCGCTCATCGCCGGTATTGTCGGCTACGCCCTCTCGGGCCTGATCCGCTGGGAGCTGGCACAGCCGGGAATCGGTCCGCTGACCATGTTCGTGGCGGGTGAGGGGGATGCGGCCGTTGAGGCGGCCAAGCATTTCTACAATACGGTGATCACCTATCACGGCCTCATCATGATTTTCTTCATGGTGATGCCGGCCCTGATCGGTGGCTTCGGTAACTGGTTCGTGCCGCTGATGATCGGCGCGCCGGACATGGCCTTTCCGCGTATGAACAATATCTCCTTCTGGCTGACGGCCGCGGCTTTCATACTGCTGATCACCTCGATGTTCGTGCCGGGCGGGTCGGCCGGGAACGGATTCGGCGGGGGCTGGGTTCTTTACCCGCCGCTTTCAGGGCTCAAGGGTCATCCCGGACCGGCCATGGATCTCGTAATCCTGTCGCTTCACACGGCTGGTATTGCCTCTATCCTTGGCGCGATCAATTTCATCGTGACCATCCTGAACATGCGCGCTCCGGGCATGACCATCCACAAGATGCCGCTTTTTGCCTGGTCGGTCCTGGTGACGGCGATTCTCTTGCTGCTGGCGCTGCCCGTTCTGGCCGGTGCGCTGACCATGCTGCTGACGGACCGCAATTTCGGCTCGCAATTCTTTGTGCCCGAAGGAGGCGGCGATCCGGTGATGTTCCAGCATCTGTTCTGGTTCTTTGGACACCCGGAGGTTTATATCATGATCCTTCCGGCCTTCGGCATCATCTCGCACATTGTCTCGACCTTCTCGAAAAAGCCGATTTTCGGTTATCTCGGCATGGCATATGCGATGGTGGCCATCGGCTTTATCGGCTTCATCGTCTGGGCCCACCATATGTACACGGTCGGCATGAACCTGGACCTGAAGGCCTATTTCGTAGCGGCGACCATGGTGATCGCAGTGCCGACAGGCATCAAGATCTTCTCCTGGATCGCGACGATGTGGGGCGGCTCGATTGAGTTCAAGGTGCCGATGCTCTGGGCTATCGGCTTCATCTTCCTGTTCACCGTGGGCGGTGTCACGGGCGTGATGCTGGCCAATGCCGGGATCGATCATATCCTGCACGACACTTATTATGTGGTGGCACACTTCCATTATGTGCTCTCGCTCGGCGCCGTGTTTGGCCTTTTCGCCGGCTGGTATTACTGGTTCGAGAAAATGTTCGGGGTGAAGTATAATGAGCGGATCGGGCAGGCGCATTTCTGGCTGATGTTCATTGGCTCGAACGTGATCTTCTTCCCGCAGCACTTCCTTGGCCTGAACGGTGCGCCGCGTCGCTATATCGACATGGCGGAAGGCTTCCAGATGTGGAATGCCGTCTCCTCCTGGGGATATGTGATCACGCTGGTGGCGACGGCGATCTTCTTTGTCGGTCTCGTGGAATCGATGATCCGTCGGCGCAAGGCCGAGGCCAACCCCTGGGGCGAAGGCGCCACGACACTGGAATGGACGCTGTCCTCTCCGCCGCCTTTCCACCAGTACAACACGCTTCCGGTGGTCAAGGGGGATAGCGGGCACTAGGCAGTCGATGGAAGCTGGATATTGTGACGGGTCCGCCAGAGTGCGGGCCCGTCTTTTGTTGTTGGAAATGGGCTTGGGGCGATGCTGACACTGTTGGCCATTTTCCTGGCGATGACGTCTGCGCTGGGCCTTGCCTTGCTGCTGGTGGGCGTTCCGGTCTGGTTGCTGCTGTTCGATCAGAGTGAAGGCACGAGTTTTTTTGATCCTGATGCAGCAGGCGACCCGGTCTTCTACCAGCACCTGTTCTGGTTCTTCGGCCATCCCCACATCCCGGGCCTCATCATGGCGCTCGCATTGGTGGGACTCTGCGCGGCAGTGATTGTCTGGTGGCGGCGCTTATGGCGGTTGAAGGCTGCCGGATTGTTCATGCTCACGGCCGTGATCTGGGTGAGTGCCGGTTTGATACAGGTGATCGCGGCCCGGCGTCAAAGTGTCGCCACCAGCCTGCATGACACCTACTTTGTTCAGGTCGAACTCCAGAACGTGCTGGTCGCAGCGCTGGTCTGCGGGGGCTTCGCGGCCATCTATGCCAGCTTCCGGGCGATCATCGGCGTGCCTTATCGGCGCGCTCTGGCCCTTGTGCACTGGGGGCTATGGTCCCTCGGGCTGGCCCTGACCGGTGCCGGCGCCATGTCGCTCAGCCTGGCCGGGATGCCACAGCGCTATATCTCATACGGAGAGACGGGATCTTCGTGGCCGATCCTGGCCCTCGTGGCAGGCGGTTGGGTCGCACTGGTCTCATTTGCCGCCTTTGCCATTTGTGTGACAGAAGCTACCTACCGGCGCATCCGCCATGGACGAGACATATACGGACCTCATGACCGACCAGCCGATCAGTTCTGAATTGCCCGTCGCCACCGCTGGCGACTATGTGCAGCTGCTCAAGCCGCGCATCATGATGCTCGTGGTGTTCACGGCGGCGGCTGGTCTTGTCGCCGGGCAGGGCATGTCCGGCGTTGCGATCCATCCGCTGATGGGCGCAATCGCGATTCTGGCTGTTGCGCTGGGCTCGGGCGCGGCTGGCGCGATCAATATGTGGTACGATGCCGACATCGACGCTGTTATGTCGCGCACATCGGTCCGGCCGATCCCGTCGGGCGCGGTGCCGAAGGAAGAAGCCCTTGCCATGGGCCTGATCCTGTCGGCGGCCTCGGTCCTGTTGATGTGGCTGGCCAGCAATTCGCTTGCGGCCGGCCTGCTGGCCTTCTCCATCTTCTATTATGGCGTGATCTACACGATGTGGCTGAAGCGGCGCACGCCGCAGAACATCGTCATTGGTGGCGGGGCCGGAGCGTTTCCGCCAGTGATTGGCTGGGCTGCCGTGACCGGAAATACCCCGCTCGATGCCTGGCTCCTGTTTTCGATCATCTTCATCTGGACGCCGCCGCATTTCTGGGCGCTGAGCCTGCTGGCGCACAAGGAATATGAAAAGGCCGGGGTGCCGATGCTGCCCGTGACTCATGGCGCGCGCGCGACACGTCGGCAGATACTCGCTTACACGCTGTTGCTTGCGCCGTTGGGTCTTGCGCCTGTGCTGACCGGCCTTGGCGGGACGATCTATGCAGGGGTTGCCGGGCTGCTCGGCCTCGTCTTCCTCGTGCAAGCCGTGCGGGTGGCGCGCTCCACCGCCGGTGACCGCGGCGCCGTGCCGCGCGACAATCGCGCCGCAGCAAAGCTGTTCGCCTTTTCCATCCTCTATCTCTTCCTCATATTCGCAGCATTGATGCTGGAACATGCGGCCGGCCTGCACTGGCCGCTCGCGCAGGTGACCTGATGAGTGACAAGGACGAGTTTGAGCGCGTGGAACTTAGTGACCGGGAGCTGGCGGCGCGCAAGCGGCGCAATCTCTGGCTGGCGCTCGCCCTGTTCGGCTTTGTGATCCTTGTTGGCGCAGTGACGGTGATCCGGCTCAGTCAGACCGGAATGGGACCAGACCAGGAGTTCTATTGGCACATCGACAACTAGTCCTTCTGCTCAGCGCGCTTGTCGCAGGGATGCTTGCGCTCTCTTTTGCCGCTGAGCCGATTTACAACACTTTCTGCCGTGTCACCGGTTTCGGTGGGACGACCAGAATCGCAGAGGCGGCGCCTGACAGGGTGATCGACCGGGTGGTGAGCGTGCGTTTCGATGCGAACACATCAGACGTGCCGATCAGGTTCCGGCCCTTGCAGACAAGCCATGAAATCCGGCTGGGCGAACACGGCCTCGCTTTTTATGAGGCGACCAATACGTCCGACGCGCCCGTCTCGCTGATCGCCAGCTATAATGTGACGCCGCACAAGGCAGGCCCTTATTTCAACAAGCTGGAATGTTTCTGTTTCGAAGAGCGGATCATCGGGCCGGGCGAGACCAAGAAGCTGCCTGTGGTGTTCTTCGTCTCGCCCGATCTTGATGGCCGGCGGCTGCTTGAGGATGTCGATACGATCACCCTGTCCTATACATTCTTCCGGTATGAGGACTGGCAGGGTGCGACCAAAGCGGCCAGTCTTGACTAAGGTGTTGCCGGGCAGGGGCGGTGCGGTCTAATAATCTCCCGGATTCTACAGAAATTGCATCGGGGTATGCCTCCATGGCCCATGGCGAAGTGAAGCACGACTATCATCTTGTGAACCCGTCCCCCTGGCCGCTGCTCGGCTCCTTGTTCGTGGCGGTCCTGGCGATGGGCTTTGTGACCTATACAAAGGGCTTGTTCGGCCTTGAAAAGGGCACGATCTGGCCGATGGCCGTGGGCCTGCTGGGTGTGCTTTATGTCATGTTTGGCTGGTGGCGCGAAGTCGTGCTGGAAAGCCGCGCGGGAGACCACACGCCGGTGGTCGAGATCGGGCTTCGCTATGGCATGATCCTGTTCATCGCCTCGGAAGTGATGTTCTTCGTCGCCTGGTTCTGGGGTTTTTTCGAATTCGCCATCTTCTGGCCGGAGCGCACGCAAGGCTGGGACGCGTCAAACCCGATCTATGCTGACAGCCTGGCGCGCTTTGCAGACTGGCCGCCCGCCGGCGTGGAAACCTTCGACCCGTTCCATCTGCCGCTGATCAACACGCTGGTCCTGTTGCTGTCAGGCACGACGGTCACCTGGGCCCACCATGCGCTTCAGCATGGCGACCGGACCGGTGCGCGCAACGGTCTGATCCTGACCGTGGTTCTCGGCATGCTGTTCACCGCGCTGCAGGTTCTCGAATACAGCCATGCCGGATTTACCTATGATGGTACGCTTTATGGTTCGGCCTTCTACATGGCGACCGGTTTCCATGGTGCGCATGTGGTGATCGGCACGATCTTCCTGGCGGTTTGCCTGATCCGCCTGATGATGGGCGGCTTTACCCCGGAAAAGCATTTCGGCTTCGAGGCCGCAGCCTGGTACTGGCACTTTGTCGATGTGGTCTGGTTGTTCCTCTTCGCCTTTGTCTATGTGGTGCCTTATCTCATTCTTGGTTAGGGATTTCCCTGACAGCCCGGGCCGGGCGGCCGTTTGATCCGCCCGGTTCTGGTCCCAGTGGATCCCTCATATGCGTTTTCGCCCGCTCCCAGTGCTTACCCTGTTCACGCTTGCCAGCCTGGCCATCCTTCTGTGGCTCGGCCAGTGGCAGTATGGGCGCTATGCCCAGAAGCTGGAGGGCGATGTCGCGCCCGGCCTCCCGGTTGAGCGGGTCAGCGTCGAGGTCGAGACTGCGATCGAGCCGCTCTTCCAGTCGGTCTATGGCATCTCTGACGGCGAAGCGGTGTGGCGCCATTATGCGCCGGGCCGGATCGCCGGAACGGGGGAGCGCGTCATGGCCATGGTCGAGGCCAGCGGAGGGCCACGCCCGCGCCTGCCGGCACCCATACCGCAGCGCATTGACTTTGAGGCCGCGCGAGTGTTCGAGCGCACCAATTCCCGTCAGAGCGCACGCAACCGGCCGGAAGAGAATAGCTGGTATGTCTTTGACGCAGCGGGTATGCAATCGCGGTGGGGCTGGCAGGGCGAGAGTGCGCCGGTGGTCGAGCCGGTGGAGATGACCGTCGTGTCGGCGGACGATCCGAGCCGCTCGCGTGTGACTGCCAATCCCTATGCTGCGCCGGAACCGATCGATCCTTTGCCGCCGGCACGCCATTTGGGCTATGCTATGACATGGTGGGGGCTCGCCCTGGCGCTGCTGGGCGTGTATTTCGCCTATCATCACTCGCGTGGACGGCTGATATTCGGGAGTAAGCGTTGAGATATATCTCGACCCGTGGCGGCGCCGAGCCGGTCGATTTCCTCGAAGCCTGCCTGGCTGGCCTGGCGCCCGATGGCGGTCTGTTCGTCCCCGAAACCTATCCATCCATCGCCCGCCCGGTGCCGGGCGAGGCGTATGTCGATACGGCCGCGCGGATCCTCGGCGCGTTCGCCGGTGAAACTGTGAACGCCGCAAATATGCGGAGGCTCTGCGCAGAGGCCTATTCGGGCTTCTCCCATCACAGCGTGGCTCCGCTGGTCGAGATCGGCCCGGATCGCTGGATGATGGAGCTGCATGTCGGCCCGACACTCGCCTTCAAGGATGTGGCGATGCAGTTCATCGGCCGACTTTATGACCATGCGCTCGCGGCGCGCGGCGAGACAATGACAATCGTCTGCGCGACGAGCGGTGACACTGGCGGGGCTGCGGCGGCAGCCTTTGCGGGGCTGGAGCGGGTGCGTCTCGTGATCCTGCATCCCCATGAGCGGATATCGCCGGTCCAGCGCCTGTTCATGACGACGACCGGGGCAGATAATGTCACCAATCTCGCGGTCGAGGGTGATTTTGACGATTGCCAGGCCATGGTGAAACAGATGTTTGCCGACCGGGATTTTGCTTCCCGTGTGCGTCTGTCCGGCGTCAATTCCATCAACTGGGCCCGGATTGCGGCGCAATCAGTCTATTATGCCCGTGCGCAGGCGGCACTCGGCGCCGACCGGCCCCTGCAATTCATTGTTCCCAGCGGGAATATGGGCGATGCGCTGGCCGGCTATGTGGCCGCGCGATGCGGGCTGTTGAACGGTCTGGAAATCGTCTGCGGGGTTAATGAGAACCGCGCGCTTGAAGATGCGCTGGTCAGAGGCATCATGCGGCGGACGCCGGCTCTGGCCACGCCAAGCCCGGCAATGGACATTACCGTGCCCAGCAATCTGGAGCGAGTGATCTTCGAAGCCTGCGGGCGCGACAGCGACCTGGTGTCAGGGCTGTATGGCACATTCGCCCAGGCCGGAGAGGTGGAGCTTCCCCAGCGCTTGCGCGGCCCGCTCGGTTGTATGGGGCTGAAGGCGATGAGCGTGAGTTCGCAGCGCACTGGCGAGGAACTGGCGGCGATTTCGGATGAGACCGGCTGGCTTGTCTGTCCGCATACGGCGGTCGGAATGGCGGCCGCACGCGAGCACAGGCGCGCGGGTGTCACACAAGTCCTTCTCGCCACGGCCCATGCCGCGAAATTCCCCGAAACGGTGGAGACGACGACCGGGCGCCGGCCAGCCTTGCCCGAACGCTGCGGCGCGCTTCTTGAGGCCGGTGAGGTCTATGAAGTTATCGCAAACGATCCCGGCGCCGTGCGCAGGGCGATCGAACACGCTGCGGGCGTGTTGTAATGCTGACAGTGGCCGGACAGACAAGGATCGACACCGGCCGTCTTGTCATCCGTGCGCCTCAGCGATCCGATTATGAGGCCTGGCGAGATGTCCGGGACTGTTCACGCGACCATCTGGAACCGTGGGAACCGCGCTGGCCGCGCGATGCGCTGAGCCGGGACGACTGGAACCGGCGGTTGCGCGCCTGGCGCGCCGGATGGCGTAATGATCGGGCTTATGTCTTCCTGGCCTTTCGGCGCAGCGAAGAATGCGTTCTTGGCGGCGTATCGGTCACGAATGTCCGGCGCGGCGCAGCCGGGTCCGGTTCGCTCGGCTACTGGCTGGGGGAGAATGCCCTCGGGCAGGGATTCATGCGCGAAGCCGTCCTGGCGGTTTGTGACTGGTGCTTTCAAAGTCTCGGGCTAGCCCGACTGGATGCGGCCACGCTTCCTGAAAATGCCCGCTCGCGGCGTGTGCTGGAATCTACCGGGTTTCGCGAGGAAGGGTTTGCGAGAGGGTATCTGGAAATAGGAGGGCGCCGGCGCGACCATGTCCTGTATGGACGGCTTGCAGGCGATGATGTGAATTGAGCGATGTCAGTCGCCATCAGGCCTGTGAAGGGCGCTGGAGCTGGGACGGTGGGATACGCCGTCTCGATTTCCAGGTGCCGCCCGGCTCCCCGGTGCGCGATCTAAAGGGCAACTGGTCGCCTGAGGGATTCGCAAGCCTGATGGACGGGCTGAGCCGTCAGCGGCTGGAGCGCAGCCTCGATGGCGGCGATGTCAGCGTCAATTGTGCCTTGCGCCTGTCGGATGGGCGCCGGGTGCAGCTGGTGGGCGCTTTTCTTAGCACGGGCAAGGCTCAGGGGCTCATCCTGTCCGATGAGGCGCCCGGTGCCGCGCCAGGCGCACAGGCCGAGCCCGGCCCTGAGCTCGACCCGGTCTATCAGCCGATCATCGCGCTTTCGCCGGGTCATCCTGTGGTTGGATTTGAGGCGCTGGCGCGCTGGCGGGGCGAGGTGACGGGGCGCTTCGACGATGACGGGCTGGCGCTCAACATGCTGCTGAAAGCGGCCGATGCGCTCGCGGCATGGCAGGCTCAGACCGGACGTGGTGACCTTTTCGTGCATGTCAATTTGACCGGGCGGGACCTTGAAGAACCCGGCCTTCCGGACCTGATTGCCACACTGATCGATGGCCATGACCTTGCGCCGGGCGCACTGAAGATCGAGCTGACCGAACAAGCGGCGCTGCGTGATGCCGATTCGGCGCTGAATGCGGCCCATCGGATCAAGGCTGCCGGGGCCGGGCTGGTCCTTGACGATTTCGGGACGGGGCACTCCTCTTTCGCCTGGCTCGCGGACCTGCCGGCGGACGGGCTCAAGATTGATCATGGGCTGACCTGTCGTAGCGGCGAGCCGAGAACGCGAGCGATCCTGGAATCTGTGACAGAGCTCGCACACCGGCTGGGCATGCGGGTGACGGCGGAGGGGGTCGAAATTGCGCGGCAGGCCGATGCGCTGGCCGAGATCGGGTTTGACCAGGTCCAGGGGTTCGCCTTTGGCCGGCCGATGGGGTTCCAGCGCTGTTGCGAACGTCTGGCTCAGCCCGGATCAGGCCCGGCCCGGTGAGGATTGCAGCCGCCCGGAGGACACGCCTATAGCGTCAAGCGCGCGATCCCATTTCAGCTCATGGTCGCTGCCATACAGCAGGTCGGGATCGGGCTCGCCGATAATCCAGGCATTCTCGCGAATTTCCATTTCCAGCTGCCCGGGGCCCCAGCCGGAATAACCGAGCGCAAGGATCGACTGGGTCGGCGCCGCATCGGTGGCGATGGCGTGGAGCACGTCGCGCGTGGCCGTCAGATAGACATTATCGGCGACATCCATCGTGGCGCCCTCGCACTGATAGTCACCCGAATGGAGCACAAAACCGCGATCCGTGCCGACCGGCCCGCCATCAAGGACCTCGCTATTGGGCACGGCGATCGTCATCGGTATGTCGAGCTGGTCGAGAAGATCAGGCAGCTTCAGCCCGTCCATCGGCTTGTTGAGGACGAGGCCCATGGCAAACTCGTCGGTATGGGCGCAGACGAGGATCACAGACCGGGAAAAACGCTGGTCGCCAATGCTCGGCATCGCGATGAGCAATTGTCCTGTCAGGCTGGTATCCATCTCTTGCACTGCGTTTGTCCGTTCTACTGACTGAAGGCTGATCCAAACGCGGGCATTTGACAAGAGGCGATGGCCCCGTTGCCAGACCGGTGCAAGGTGCCCATCTAGGCGAGGCAGCGCGAAATATGAGGAGATGCGACATGCCTATTCAGCCCGGAGACAAACTCCCGGACGCCACTTTCATGGAGATGACCCCCGACGGCCCCCAGCCGCGGTCCAGCGCGGATGTCTTTTCCGGCAAGACGGTGGCCCTGTTCGCCGTGCCCGGTGCCTTTACCCCGACCTGTTCTGCCAAACACCTTCCCGGTTTTGTCGATAAGGAAGCCGAACTCAAGTCGAAGGGTGTCGATGAAATTGTCTGCACCTCTGTCAATGACGTGTTCGTCATGGGTGCCTGGGGCGAGCAGGCCGGCGCCGGTGGCAAGGTGCGCATGCTGGCCGATGGCAATGGTGCGTTTGCCAGCGCGCTTGGCCTGGAACTGGATGCGTCCGGCTTCGGCATGGGCCAGCGCTCGCAGCGCTATTCGATGATCGTCAAGGATGGCGTTGTCAGCGAAGTGAATGTCGAGGACGGCCCGGAATTCAAGGTTTCAAGCGCCGACTATCTGCTCGGCCAGCTCTGAGCCGACAGGGAATTTGCAGGTTCAGTCAGTCCTGACGCGGAATCAGGGTTGGCTGGATCCTGTTCTGGCCAACTGTGCCGGGGGCTGGGCATGCTTGACGCTCTCGCCGGCGGAACGCACTCTCGCGCGCGCCGCAAAGAAGAGGCGAGGGATCATGGATACTGCGAGCCGCACAGGCATATGGATCATCGCGACCGGTGTGATAATCGCACTGCTGTATCTCGGCCGGTCCATCATGGCGCCGTTCGCTCTGGCCGTGTTCCTTTTCCTTATCATCGAGGGGTTTGCGAACATCATTTCCGAGCGGGTTGGCTGGATCCGCCGCGGCTGGGCGCGGGGGCTGGCGATTCTGGTCGTGCTGGGTGGTTTCCTGGCTTTCGTCGCGATGATGGCGCAGGGAATCGCCCAGTTTGGCGGCGCCCATTCGGCCGATTATGAGCGACGGATCAACCAGCTGATCGGGGACGTTTATGGCGTGCTCGGAATGGAGAACGCGCCCACACTGACCGAGCTTCTGTTCAATGAGCGCGGCCAGCGTTTTGCCGCGATGATTGCCAATGAGGTCGGCGCCCTGTCTTCGGACCTCGTCCTGATAGCGATCTATATCGCATTCCTGTTCCTGGCGCAGGCGAACTGGTCACGCAAGCTGGACCGGATCTTCATCGGGCGCGAACGGCGCAACCGGGCGCGTGAGGTCGGCGAGGCCGCGCGGCGCGGAATTGAGACCTATCTCTGGACGCAGACTGTCATCTCGGCGATGATCACCCTGCTGACTTACGGGTCATTGCGCGTTCTGGGCGTCGAGAATGCGCTGTTCCTCTCGGCCCTGATCTTCGTGCTCAACTATATTCCGACGCTGGGTTCGATTGTGGCAGCGCTCGTGCCACCCCTTTTTGCCCTGGTCCAGCCTGACCTGCCGGGGTGGCTGCCGACCGAGCCGCTGCGCGACAGCTATCTGTATGCCGCCATTGTGTTCGGCATGGTCAGTTTCTGGCAATTTGCCATCGGGAATTTTGTCCAGCCGCGAATGATGGGCGATTCGCTGAACATATCGGCGCTTGTCGTCCTCTTGTCTCTCGCGCTCTGGGGCGCGATCTGGGGCATTCCGGGCATGTTCCTGTCCGCCCCGCTGACCGTCCTGATCATGATCTTGTGCGCACAGTCCAAATCGACGCGGTGGGTAGCGATTCTTTTGTCATCCAACGGGCGCCCGCGATTCGAAATTTCACGGGGAGGGCTGGCAAAATGAACGAACACACGCTACGCGTCTGTGACGGTTTTTTTACTTGCGTCCGTGACGCAGATCATACATAAGCGAGGCACAATGTTTTCGCGAAGCTTGGGCTTTGCGGCAAAAGTCAGGCCTCCGCGTGCGTCCCCCCACCCAGCCTGCGGATGAGGCCTGTACCCGGGCCCGCTGGACACGTCCCCGTCTGGCGGGCCCATTTTGATTGCGGTTCACAGATTTTGCACGCGCACGCGATGCGGCCGCGAATTGTCCCCAAGCCCAAGCACGGTTAGGCTGCGCTGAGATAAGTCGAATCCAGGGTGGCCTCATGTCTGCGGACGATCTTGCCGGTATCGAGCCGAAAGAACAATTTTTCACCCAGTATCATCGCGAAGCTCGGAATGAGGATGTTTCCGGGCTGGACGCGGGTGATGTAGAGGGGCTCGCGGCCGGTCTTTGGGACCTTGTCGAGGCCGAACGCATCGGCGGCACAGCGAATGTGCGCGTCCGCGCTGTTGAAAGTGGTGATGGTCGCCCGCTGGGGCGCTGGGTCCTTGAATCGGCCGGGCCGGACATGCCGTTCCTGGTCGATTCACTTCTCAATGAATGTTCGGCCCAGGGACTGGAAGTGCTCACCCTGTTCCATCCGATCCTGACCATGGCGGACGGCGAGCGCCTGTCGACGATCCAGATCCACCTGCCGGTGCTGACCGAGGCGGAATCCGAAGCGCTTGAGGCCGGCGCGCGCGCCACCTTGCGCGACGTGTCTGTGGCGGTTGCGGATTTCCATGGCATGCGCGCGGCGATGGCTGACGAGATCGAACGGCTCGCCCGCGAAAGCCATCTCGATGCCGAGCGGCGCCAGGATGCGCTCGATTTCCTGAAATGGCTGGAGAGCGATCATTTCGTTTTTCTCGGCAAGCGCACCTATGAATTCGTGCGCAACGATGAGGGGCATGTCCTTCCGGAAGAACCGGAGATGGTCGGGGGGTCCAATCTTGGTCTCCTGCGCGACGAAGACCTCAACGTTCTGCAACGCTCCAGCGAGCCAGCCGTTCTGACGCCGGAAATCGGCGCGTTCCTGCAGCGTCCCGATCCGCTGATAATTGCCAAGTCCACAATGGAGAGCCGGGTACACCGGCGAGTGCATGCTGATTATGTCGGGATCAAACATTATGACGGGGCAGGTCGGGTCTGTGGCGAAACAAGGTTCCTCGGCCTTTTCACCGCCGATGCTTATGACGAAACGGCGCGCTCCATCCCGCTTATCCGGCGGCGCGTGCGTGAAGTGATCGAGGCGTCTGGCGCCAATCGCGGCGGCCATAGCGAGAAGGCGCTGGCCAATCTGCTGGAGACCTGGCCGCGTGATGAGTTGTTGCAGACCGACAGCGAGACGCTGACACCCATGTTGCTCGGCGCGTTGCGCCTTGTCGGGCGTCCGCGCACGCGCCTGTTCCTGCGGTGTGACGAGTTCGACCGGTTCGTGACGGCGATCGTGTTTGTCCCGCGCGAGGCCTATGACACGGCGCTGAGGTTGCGGATCACCCATCTGCTCGAAGAGGCGTTCGAGGGCGAGGTGACCGATTTCAAGCCACGTTTCGACGCCGGGCCGATGGCGCGCGTCACCTATCATGTCCGCCTTGAGCCGGGCCATCCTGATCCTGATCATGAAACGCTTGAAGCTGCGATCGCGCAGGCGGCACGCACATGGGATGAGGCGTTTCGCGGCGCAATTGCCCGGTCCGGTCTTGACGAAGAGGCATCGGCCGGGGCGCTGTGCTTTCGCGGCGCGTTCAATGCGGCGTATCGTGAGGCGTTCGAACCCGGCGAAGCCATCGAGGATGTGCGCCAGATGGCGCGTCTGAGCGATGCCTGGCCGGTGCGCCTGCGCGCTTACCGCCTTGAAGCCGATGGCGAACATGTCATCCGTGCGAAGATCTATACGCGGAAGGGCTCTATCCCCTTGTCGCAATGCGTGCCGGTATTCGAGCATATGGGCCTGTTTGTGGAGTTCGAGACCGGATATCCGATCCGGCCCCATGAAAAGCCTGCAGACGATGCCCCGGACACTTATTGGGTCCATGCCCTGTCAATGCGCACGCGAGAGGGCGAGCCCATCGATATCGATGGAATCTCGTCGAATTTCGAGGACGCCTTTGTCGCGATCTGGCGGGGGCAGGCCGAGGATGACGGGTTCAACCGTCTTGTGCTGACAGTCGGTGCGACCTGGCACCAGGCGGCACTGATCCGTGCGCTTTCGGCCTATCGCAAGCAGAGTGGGATGGATCCGGCGCGCCTGACGCAGATCGAGGCGCTGAATGCGCATCCCGACCTCACGCGCGCGATCCTCTCCCTTTTCGCGTATCGCTTCGATCCGGCGCTGGAGCTGTCGCTGGACGCCCGGCAGGCCCGCTGCACGCAGATTCGGGCCGACATCGAGGATGCGCTGGAAAGCGTTGCGGCGCTCGACGAAGACCGTGTGATAAGGCGCATTGCCGATCTGGTCATGGCGCTGCAGCGGACCAATTTCTACCAGCGCACGGCCGACGGATCCCGGCGTGAGGCGATCTCGTTCAAGATTGACAGCGGCGAGGTCGAGGAACTGCCCGAACCGCGCCCTTACCGAGAGATTTTCGTGGCGAGCCCGCGTGTTGAAGGCGTGCATTGCCGCTTCGGGCCGGTGGCGCGCGGGGGACTGCGCTGGTCGGATCGGCGCGATGATTTCCGCACCGAGGTGCTGGGGCTGGTCAAGGCACAGCAGGTCAAGAATGCGGTCATCGTGCCGGTGGGGTCCAAGGGCGGCTTTTTTCCGAAACAATTGCCGGTCCAGGGTTCACGCGAAGCGGTGCGTGATGGAGGCATCGCGGCCTATCGCCAGTTCATCACCAGCCTTCTGGACCTGACCGATAATCTCGTCGATGGCGATGTCCTGCACCCGCAAGACACTGTCGTCTGGGATGGCGATGACCCCTATCTGGTCGTCGCGGCCGACAAGGGCACGGCGACATTTTCCGATATCGCCAATGAAATCAGCGAGGCGCATGGCTTCTGGCTCGGCGATGCCTTCGCGTCCGGGGGATCGGCCGGTTACGACCACAAGAAGATGGGCATTACGGCGCGCGGCGCCTGGGAAGCGGTCAAGCGGCACTTCCGCGAGAAGGGCAAGGATATCCAGAGTGAACCCTTCACCGTGATCGGGATCGGGGATATGGGCGGGGACGTGTTCGGCAATGGCATGCTTTTGTCAAAGCAGATCCGCCTCCTCGCGGCATTCAACCATCTGCATGTCTTTATCGATCCTGACCCGCAGGATCCCGAACGGCTCTGGGAGGAGCGCAAGCGCCTCTTCGATATGCCGCGCTCCAGCTGGGCCGATTATGACAAGGCGTTGATTTCCGAAGGGGGCGGCATTTTCGAGCGCTCGGCCAAGTCGATCACGCTGAGCGCGCAAATCAAGGCGCTTGCCAACCTGTCCGCCGACAGGGTGACGCCGAACGAGCTGATCCATGCTCTGCTCAAGGCCGATGGCGAATTGCTCTGGTTCGGCGGGATCGGCACCTATGTGAAATCGCGCGAGGAAAGCCATGGTGATGTCGGTGACAGGGCCAATGATTCGATCCGCGTCGATGCCCGCGAGCTGGGCGTTGAGGTGATCGGGGAGGGCGCCAATCTCGGCATGACGCAGGCCGCGCGGATCGAGTTTGCGCTGGCCGGCGGGCGGGTGAACAGCGACGCGATCGACAATTCGGCCGGCGTCGACAGTTCCGACCATGAGGTGAATATCAAGATCCTCGCCTCCGAAGCCATCCGCCGGGGCGCGCTTCCGCGAGGGGAACGCAACCTCCTTCTGGCAGAGATGACAGAGGATGTGGCGGCCCATGTCCTGCGCCACAATTACGCCCAGACCGGCGCACTGACACTGGCCGAATCGCAGGCCGGTCAGGATCATGACGCGCTGGAACGGGCCATGACCGGGCTGGAAGAGCTTGGCGTTCTCAATCGCACGCTGGAAGGGCTGCCCGACACGTCGGAAATGAACCGGCGCCGGGATGCCAGACAGCCCCTGACACGCCCGGAACTGGCTGTGATCCTCGCCTGGTCGAAGATCACGCTGTTCGATGATATTGTTGCCTCCGACCTGCCCGACGATCCGGCATTTGAGAGGGCTCTTGCGGCTTATTTCCCGCCTGCGATCCGTAAATATGACGAGGCCATGCAGGCCCATCGGCTGAAGCGGGAAATCATCGCGACAATCCTGGCCAATCGCATTCTCGACACGGGCGGCCCGGCCTTCCTGCTGCGCCTGCGTGAGGCGACCAATCACGACAATGCCTGCATCACGCGGGCCTTCGAGGTGGCGCGTGCGCTATTGTCAATCGACAAGTTCGAAATCGCGCTGCAGGACCTCGACAGTCAGGTGCCTGAGGAGACGCTGACCAGTATGCGCGCTGACGCGACTCAGGCGCTTTCAAGGGCGAGCGAGTATTTCTGTGCCCATGATCTGCGCGAACCTGTGGGCGATCTGATCTCGCGCTATGAGGATCCGGTGAACCGGTTCAAGGCCAGCCTTCGCGAAACCGCGTCTTCGCATGCCGCCGCGCGGATCGAACGGCGCGCCCGCGCCCTGATGGCGAGCAAGGTGCCTGAGCCGCTGGCGCGCTGGTGCGGCGCGATCGGCTATTTCGCGCAAGGGCTTGCGCTGGTTCCGGTGGCCGAGGAGACCTGCCGCCCGATGAATGACGTGGCAAACGCATATTTCACGATTGGCGACCAGTTGCGACTCGACAGGCTGCGTGTGTCTGCGGAAGAGGCGATCACGGAGGCCGACTACTGGGATCGCGTGGCGACGCGCAGGCTCATAGATGACCTTCTTGCCCAGCAGATCGAGGCCACCCGGTCGGCGCTTCATGTGGGCGGTCCGCAAGACTGGCTGGAACAGCGCGAGACACATCGCGCAGAACTGACCCATCGCCTTCAGCAGCTCTCCTCAGGACATGGCTGGTCCTTCTCCCGTTTTACACTGGCCGCCGATGCGGTCCGCAGATTCATGCATGCAGAGGTGTGAGCGAGGCGTGAACGCTACTTGCAGGCGCGCACAAGCGGGGTGGTACCCCGGGTCTGTCGCTTTGTATCAACCCAGTCGAGCGTGGCCTCGACCTGGCGGGCGGCCAGGCCGAGCGATGTGGTCGGGTCAAGCAGGCGGTCAATGTCGGCTTCGAGCGCCGGTCCGATAACAGGCTCTTCGAGCAGCTGGACGCGGAAGGCCTGGCCGGTCTCCAGGCTTCGACTGGCGACCATGCGGACTCTTTGCTCGGCCTCTTCCCGGCTCATGGTCTCGCTGAGGAACAACACGATACGCTGGGACATGATCATCCCGTCGGTCCGGTCGAGATTGTCGCGCATGCGCCCGGCATCGACGTCCAGCCGGCCAATAAGGCGGCGGGCATCGCCAAGCATGTCGGCGCCCTGAATTGTGATCTCCTCCAGGGTCGTATTCGGTCGGGATGTGTTGTCGCGCTCGAATATCGCCTCGACATCGTCCAGCATCAGACCCGCTAGCGCCGGGATGGTGCGGCCATGATAGACCAGAGCGCCCGACAGGCTTGGATTGCGCTTGTGCGGCATAGTGCTGGAACCGACAGCGCGCGTGGGGCGGCGTTCGGTCACTTCGCCGATATCGGTCATTTGCAGCCGATAGATCTCCCCGCCCATGCCGGCATTCGATTTCGCGATCAGCGCCAGCACCTGGGCATATTCGGCAAAGACATCGCGGGCCGGGCGCCAGTCGGCCGGTTCGGGCGCATCAAGCCCGAGGCGCTGCGAAACCAGCCGCTCGACCTCCATGCCCTGCTCGCCAAGGCCGAGATAGCTGCCGACCGCGCCTTTCAGGACGCCGCTGGAACGCAGGCGAGCGCGGACCTCATGCAGCCTGTCGATATTGCGGCGTGTCTGCGCCAGCCAGACCGAGACTTTTTTCCCGAAAGTGATCGGCAGGGCGTGCTGGCCCAGCGTGCGTCCTATCATCGGTGTGTCGCGGTGTTCCATCGCCAGGCAGGCCAGGCCATTCTCGATGGCGCGCATCTCTGCGATCATCAGATCGGTTGATTCCAGCAGCTGGAGCACTTTCACCGTGTCATAGATATCAACCGTGGTGACGCCGCGATGGAGCGCGTCTCCCGCCTCCGGGCTCATCGAACGGCGCCAGACATTGAGCAGGGCGACCATGCGGTGGCGCACGATGTCATATTCCGCAGCGACCTCATCGAGCGGGGCATGACGCGTGTCGGCCTTGCGGGCGATTTCCGCTGCGGCGGCCTCAGGCACGATGCCAAGCTCGGCCTGAGCCCCGGCGATGGCAGCTTCGATCTCCATGACGAGACCATTGCGATGATCAGGTTCGAAAATGCCGGGAATGTCGCGCGCCGTCTGGGCCGTGGCGCAGCCTGAAAAGGCGGAAAGACTGGCGAGCGAGGCGATGAGAGTGGCCAGGAATCGGGTCATTCTGTCTTCCTTTCTCCGGTTGGAGGCGTAGCGAGAACCTCTACAAGCGTCCCGGCATAGATCCGGGCGAGGCTGCGGATTTCGCTTCGCGGGGTTTCATCTCCGAATTCGACCGTCAGTCCGGGCGCTCCGAAAGTCTCGACAAACCAGCTGCGCGAGGTCGGCAGGCCCGGATTGTGACTGGATGAGCGTGCGGGCATCTCCCCGCTCCAGCGGGCAGCGATTGCGGCTAGCCAGCGGCGCGTGAGATTTGGCGGTGTCAGTCCGGCATCATCAGGAGAGGTGTAGAACACATTGCGGCGCGTGGCGTGGAAATCCAGCATCAGGACGGGCCGGTATCCGGCGACCAGGAGCCGGTTGATCTCGTCGCGCACACCGCGCGTCTCGGGCTGTGTGAACGGCCCCCAGTCGCGATTGAGGTCGACAAGGCCCGTATTCAGGCGCCAATGGCCGCGCGCGATGCCATCCAGGTTCATTTCCGGGACGATGAGGACCTTGTGGGTCTTCAGGAAGGTTTCCGCGCTGGAAGGATCGAGCAGGAGCGCTTCGAGGAAAGCGCGCAGGCCGATGACGCCCGGCACTTCCGGTGGATGCTGGCCACCCAGGATGATGACAAGCGGCGCGCCTGGTGTGTCGCTGCCGCCGCTGAGCGCAGTGACCCGATAGCCATCCGCTGTTATGGCAATATCCGTATGGCCAAGCCCGGCGCGCTCGGCAAATCCCTCCACCCAAGCCTCGCGTTCGGCAGGCGGCAGGACTTCCTGCCCGGCCACCCGCGTACGCCCTTCACCGACCTGCAGGCGGATATCGGCACGCTGTGCGCCCTGTGCCAGCGAGATGGCTGTTTCAGGCAGCGCCTGCCAACCGCTCATGGTTTCGCGCTTGGGCTGGTAGCGGTGTTTTGCTCCGGTATAATTCAGCGCGACACTCACCTCGTCTTCGCGCGCGGCGATGATGTCGAAAGCGTACCAGGGGCTGGGATTGATCGGTGTGGCTTCCGGCGCAATCGTGACGCTGAAACCGGCCGGTCCCGTGCGCGAGCACTCGGCAGCGCGGGCCTGGGGAAAATCGGCGCGAAGCTGGACCGGGCCGACATTGCAGGGCGCGTCGGCAGGTTCCGGCGCGCTGGCACAGGCCGCCAGCATTGCGGCGAGACACGAAAGCAGGGCCACACGCATCAGAACACCTCCGGGGCGAGGAAGATCGCGATAATCGACAGGACGGCAACACCGATCAGGTTGAGGGCAATACCGGCCCGCATCATGCGCGGGATCGAAAGATAGCCTGAACTGAAAACAATCGCATTGGGCGGTGTGGCCACCGGCAGCATGAAGGCACAGCTTGCCGCGAGCGTGACCGGGATGACAAAGAGCAGCGGGTCATTGCCCGTCTCTATGGCCAGTGCAGCGATCACGGGCAGGAAGGTCGCCGTCGTGGCGAGATTGCTTGTCAGCTCCGTCAGGAAGATCACCAGCGCCGTGGCGGCAATGATCAGCACCGCGATATGGAAATTGCTGAGCGGGGCGAGCTGCTGTCCGATCCAGAGTGTAAGGCCGGACGAGGTCATCCCGCCGGCGAGCGCCAGGCCGCCGCCAAACAGGATCAGCACGCCCCAGGGCAGGCGCTGGGTATCGTTCCAGGTCATCAGGTTTCCGTGTCGGGTGCCGCTTGGGATGAGGAAGGTGAGAACTGCGGCTGTCATTGCAATGCCGGCATCAGAAACACCCGGCAGGCCGAACAGAGCTGAGAGCGGCTTGCGTCCGATCCAGCCGATCACGAGCAGGAGGAAGATGATGCCGATCCGCACCTCTGCGCGTGTCATCGGGCCGATATCGCTACCGAGATTGCGCATGTCGCGCCGGGCCTCTTCAGACGCCCTGAAATTCACCTTGAACACAATCCGCGTCAGGAAAACCCACGACAGCGGCAGCATGATCAGCGCCAGCGGCACCCCCACGATCATCCAGCGCGCGAAATCGATCTCGACACCATAATTGGTGTCCATGAAGCCGACCATGAAGGCGTTTGGCGGTGTGCCGACCAGCGTGGTCATCCCGCCAAGCGTCGCGCCGTAAGCCAGGCCGAGCAGCATGGCCGTTTCGAAATCGGAGCGCTCCCGGTCTGACATGCCCGGCATCTGGTCGCGGATGACGGCAAGGACCGACATGACAATGGGCAGCATCATCAGCGTTGTGGACGTGTTCGAGATCCACATGCTGAGCAGCGCAGCCGCAATCATGAAGCCGGCAATCAGGGAACGGCCGTTGACGTCGACCAGCCGGAAGATCATCAGCGCGACGCGCCGGTGAAGTCCGGCCCGCTCAATGGCCAGTGCAATCACGAACCCGCCGAGAAACAGGTAAATGGTCGGATGGGCATAGGACGGGGAAACATCCCCGATGGCGGATATGCCGAGCACCGGAAACAGGACCAGCGGAAGGAAGGCGGTCACGGCGACGGGCACCGCTTCGGTGGCCCACCAGATTGCCATGAGCATAGCCACGGCCGCCGTGGCCTGGCCTGCTGCTGGAAGGTCGGCCGGATTGAAAAAGGCGAAGACCAGCGCGCCCGCAAGGGGGCCTGCGATCAGGCCGATGATCTGGTGTCGTTCCGGGCGCTTTTCAGCTGTCATCGCGGCGTTCTTCCCAATTTTCGGATGTGCCGGCGAGCCTGCCTATCAGGCGGGCGGCAGCCTCGGCCATGCCGGCATTGTCATGACCCACGCCTTCAACAATCTCCAGCCGCCATCTCAGGGGCAGTCCCCGGGCATCGGCGAGGCGGTGCGCGGTTGCGAGGAAATTGAGCCCCCGGGCGAGGCGGTGCGGTCCCTGGTCAAGCGCTTCCGGCGTTCGCCTGAGATTGTAATAGGCCGGGTCATTGTCCCGGTCGCCGAGCGCGATCAGGAGCGGCGCGCTGAAATAGGCGTCGAGATCGCAGGCTGCGTCTGGTGCGCCCTCCAGGCTGTAGGGCCAGGCGTGGGGGCCCTCGGGAAGTGTGTACCAGCCTGAATTTGCTGCGATAGCCAGCCTCAGATGCAGCGTTTCGGTGAAGCAGACAAAGCGGTGCACGAACTGCGCGCCAGCGGAATGGCCAAAAATGATATAGCCGGTATCAGGCGCGCCGCGCCGGTCTGTGAGGTGTTGATAAAGCGGTTCGATGGCATCGAAGGCGCGCGCGCCGGGCTTGCCGGCTCCGCCAAGATTATACCCTGCCGAGCCTTCGAAACGCCGCCTGTCGAATTCGGGGGCATAGACACGAAAGCCATGTCTTGTTGCCAGCTCGATCCAGTTGTCGCGATATTCGCCGGCATTGCGCTTTGTGCCGTGCATCACGAAGATGGCGGGGGCCGCCTCGCTGACGCCTTCGGGTTCGGCATAATGGACCTTGAGGGGCACGCCCTCCCAGGCATCGAAGGTGAACGCGCCGACACCCTGGCGGTCATGCGCCGTGGACTGGCATGCGGCGAGAAGCATGGCGCTGAAGCAGAGATATGCTGCGGCCTGCAGATGGCGAGCGGCCATTGGGAGCAGACGAAGAACCGACATGTCAGGGAGTCCCCTGTTGCTAAGCGTCCGGGCTGTGGCGCAGAAGCGACAGCCCGGAGGCGGGTGCGCAAACAGCTGGACACTCGGCACGGAGCGCCCGGCTGATTATCGTGTCTAAGCCTCAGAAGGAGAGGCGCAGGCCGACGCGGTAATTGCGACCATTATAGGAGGCGAAATTGGGCAGGTCGCCATCCTTGTCATTGGTCTCGAAGGTTGTCGGCTCGGTGCCATCATCAAGGATGTCATTGGCCGAGAAGAAGACCGTTGCCCGGTTGATACGGCTAATCTCCGGCAGGCGATATTCCACGTCGAAATCGAGAATGCCGCGGTCCTGGATATATTGCGCGAAACCGAAGCTGGAGATCTCTTCCAGCTGGCGACCGGCATAGCGATAACCCAGCGATGCTTCCCAATTGTCGTCATCATAGAAGAAGCCGGCATTGCCCGTCACATTCGGGGAGTTGAAGAAGGCAAAATCCCTCGTCAGCGTATCGCCGGCCTGGGCAAGCCCGAGAACGACAAGCGCATCATTGGCATCGAGAACGCCCAGATCGATATCGGTTTCGGTCTCCTGAAGCGTGACATTGCCCGCAAAACCGACATTGGAGAGGATGCCCGGAAGATAGTCGAATGTGTGGAAGACGCCGACTTCAAGGCCATAGACCGTGGCCTCATCGCCATTGGCAGGCGCGCGGACCCGGATATCGGCATTGTTCACGCCGAGAAGACTGTCAAACCCGCCGAGCTGGGCGATCAGCGCCTCGCCTTCGCTGGAGAAAGGCGCCGCCCGGACGGCTGTAAGCGGATCGAAACCCACGGGCACCGCGCCGAGATCGCCTTCGAGGGCGAAAGTGTTGAAGATGAAATCGTCGATCTTCTTGTAGAACACCGCCACCGTGATCGCATTGGCATCATCCATATACCACTCAAAGGAGAGGTCGAAATTCTGCGAATAGGCGTTCTTGAGCTCGGGATTGCCGAGGTCATAATTCAGTGTGAGGCTTTCCACATCAGCTGCCGTCGCATCGGCGGCGAGGACACCATCGATGAGATCGATCGAGAAGCTGCCGTCCTGTTCGGCCGCCAGCAGGTCAAAGGTCGGGCGGGCCAGCGCCGTGGTGTATGAGGCCCGGAGCTTCATGTCGTCGCGCAGATTATAGTTCATGGCGATCCGCGGCAGCACTTCGAAATTGTCCGTGCTGGTTCGCGCCTGTGCGAAGTCCTCATTCGTGTCGATGTCGATGAAATTGCCCTCACCGCCAACACTTTCGATCACGCCGGCATCGAATTCGACCGGTGCGGAGAAATCAGCCTCATACTGCTCGATACGCAGGCCGCCGATCACGTCCAGTTTGCCGAATGTCAGCTTGCCCTGGGCGTAGGCGGTGTAGAAATTTTCCTCTGCCTCCAGCCGGGTAATGCCGCGGAACCCTGAGCCAGAGTCGAAAAAGCCCTGCCGGAAGGTGCTGCGGATCTGGCGCAGGCGATCTTCGTCGAAAACGGGTATCCCGGTCAGGCCGATATCGTCATAGGGGCTGTCGATCCGGTCGAAACTGGAAATCGTGTCATCGACGAGTCCGAAATCGCCGATCATGGCATTGTTGTCGCCGAGCGAGCCGCCCGGTTCGCCGGAACGGTCGATCCCGAGAAAGGTGCCGTCCGGCCCAAGCGAGTCATCAACGTCGGAAATGTCGAGTTCCAGCTGTTCATATTCCGACAATTCATACTGGACGCCGAATTTGACGTTCTGCCAGGGGCTGTCGCCGGCGAAATCATAACGGCTGTCAAACTTGGCTGCGGTCCGACGGTTCTCGCGGGAATCCTCGATGCTCTCGTCGAAATCATTGATCTCGCCACAGCGCCCGTCGTTTCTGTCAGGATTGGCGCAGAAAGGGTCGATGCCGAGCCGGAAGACGTCAAGATCCTTGGGAAGTGGGGCGGGGAAGTTCGCGTTCGAGAAATCCATCGGCACGAAAGTGACGTCATTGTCCGCCCTTCCGCCTGGCACCCGGTCGAAATCATTGGTGAAATCGATGGACAGGACCGGCTCGTCCTCGAAGGCGCGCGAATAGCCGAGCGTGTATTCAAACGACCACTGGTCGAGTTCTGTCTCGCCGCGCAGGAAATAGCGCTCCTGGATTTCCTCGGAATCCTCGATCTGGCCTTCAAAGGTCACTTCCGGATCGGGGAAGGTCGAGTCGGCAATATCGGAACACGCGGTGCGCTCGAATGGCGTGGCTTCCTCAAAGGCATCGTCATCGCCGCCAAATTCGTCGCTGGCACAGGTGATGTCACCATTGTCGGCATCAAATTCGATATTGGAGACGGTCTGGAACGTATCGTCCCGCGTGTAGCGTCCCCCAAAGGTCAGGCGCGTATTGTCGGACAGGTCGTACTGAATGGCACCAGCGATGTTCAGGTTTTCACGTTCGATGTCATTGTCTTCGAAGTTGATCTGCTCGTTCGTGAACAGGCTTGTCGGCAGAAAGCCTTCTGGCACGAGATCGATCTCGGACTCGTCGATGAAGGTCGCAACCTGGCCGTCCGGGCCGGTAATCTGCGCCGGGGCGATCTGTTCCAGCGTGAACGAGGCCGGATTAGTGTAAATCGTGTCGATGAAGGTCTTGCGATAGGACACGCTGAGATTCACGCCGAGACGGTCATTGATCCGTTTCGTGGTCCCGCCGCTGAACCGGTAGCCGGTATCATCATTGAATGTGCTGTCGCGAAGGTCAAAGGACAGATAGGAGCGATCCGGGCGCTCAAGCGGGCCGCGTGTGCGGATATCGACAACGCCGCCAATGCCTTCGCTGGCATCTTCGGGAAGTGGCGCTTTTGTGACGCGCACGCTCGATATATTGTTGGCCGTGACGATGTCGAGCGCGGTGCGGCGGAACTGGTCGGCTGTGCCGGTGCGCAACCCGTCGAAGAGAACCGTGTTGAAGCTCGCATCAAGACCACGGATCGCGATGAACTCGCCCTGGCCCGTATCATTCTCGCGCTGGAAGGAGATACCGGGAATGCGCGCCAGCGATTCAGCGATATTGGGGTCGGGCAGGCGCCCGATCTGGTCGGCGGACAGGACATCGGTGACCGAGTCGGCGAGTTCCTTTTCCGTCAGCGAGTTGATGATCGAGCCGCGCTACCCGGTGACCACCACCACGTCTTCCACCCGCTCTTCCTCCGTAATGTCCGCAGGGCTGGTTGTTGTGTCCTGGGCAACGGCGTCAGCGAGGGGAAATACGGCGAGGGCCGCCGTGTAAAGTAGCAGGTTGCGATACTGATTGCGCATGATGTGTCCTCCTCCGGGTATCTGTTTAGGAAGCACCGGTGCCGAGGGATTGAACGAAGTCAACAAAAAACTGACACTTGGTTCAGTTTTGGGCGGCAAGGTGTTGCATGTCTGCAGCTTTGGCTGGTTGAAACCGGTCAGAAACTGTATGCAGGCGCCATGTCAGACTTGCCCGAACAAGACAGCTCCCCTGAGTCGGCCCACTCGTCGCCGCGCAGGGACGCTATTCTTTCGGAGGCCGCCCGGCTGTTCAACGAGAACGGTTTTCACGACACCCGGCTGAGTGATGTGGCCGACAGGCTGGGCGTCGTAAAGACCACGATCAGCTACCATTTCCGGTCAAAGGAAGCGTTGCTCCAGCAGCTTTACGGACAAGCCTGCGACATGGTCGAGGCCGACCTTGCAGCGGCGCGCGCCGAACCGTCTGGCCTTGCGGGTATTCGCCTTTGGTTGCGCAGGAATTTCGAGCGTGAAACGCAGGTCCTGAGCGGAAACACGCCGCCCCTCGCCATTGTCGGCGACCTCAATGCGATGCCGGATGATGACAAGCCCGGCGTGCGTGCCCGTATCTGGAAGCAGGCGAGCGCCATGCGGGAACTGTTGATACGCGGTCAGGCAGATGGCTCTGTTGCCATGGTGTCTGTGGAAGCGACGACGTTCCTTCTTTTGGGATTGAGGCACTGGATCCGCGACTGGATGGTCGCGCTGCCCGGAACCGATACTGCCAGCCGCCTGCGCGCTCTGGAAACGCTTATCCTGTGCGGGATTTGCGCAGATGGCGCGTGGACGCCGCCCTCCTATGCCCGGCCAAAGCGCGACGATGCGCCTTTCGCCGTGTTCGACCGTGAGGCCCGGTCGCAGCTCAAGAGAGAGGCCTTCCTGCGGGCCGGGACACGTTTCCTAAATCAGAACGGCTATCGGAACCTGTCTTTGCAGGATGTCGCGGCTGATCTCGGCGTTTCGCGCAGTGCGTTCTACTATTACATCGCCGACAAGGAAGCGCTCCTTTGTAAGAGTGTGGAGCGCACGCTCGAACAGCTCGAAAAGGCGATATATGCCTCAGATCAGGCGGCGCCGGACGCAGCGTCCCGCCTCTGGTGCGTTCTGCGGGATGTTTTCGAGGGTCATGCCAGCGACCTCGATCCCCTGGTCCGCCTGAACCTTCTCAATTCGCTTCCGAACGCGCAGCGGGCCGTGGCAATGGCGCGTTTCCGCAAGATCATGGCAGGCATCGGCCAGATCGTCGCTGACGGTCTCGTTGACGGGTCTGTTCGTCCGGTCAATGTAAGCGGGGCTGAGCAGATCCTGATGGGGGCTCTTTTCGCGGCCAACTGGCCGAAAATGAGCTTCAACCCAAGCGATCCCGCCGAAGCCGCCTCGCCGAGACCGATACCCGTCCTGTCCATGGACTATTTTGAACCGCTGTTCGGGGGAATTGCAACGAACCGCGCCAGGGCGGAAGCAGGCTGGCCGGCCTGACAGTCTTGCCATGCGCACCGGCCCGCTTCAGGAAATCGCGCGGCAAGGTCTCAACTGCGTCAGAGCCCGTCGCGGCTTGGGAACCTGGAAAGTACATTTTTCGGGAACAGTATCTGCGATGATGACGAGCGAAGCGCTCTCATGAACCGGCCGGGCTTGGTTGAGCCGGGGGTTCGCTCCGGCGTCCCTTTTTGCGGATGCGCTTCCAGGTCTCCCAGCCAAGAAAGGCAAAACTTGGTTTCGGCGGCATATCAGGCAGGGGCATGCCATAGCGGTGGTCGATGAAAGACCAGTCAGCATCAAGGCCATATCCGCCCTTGCCGCCAAAGCGCACGGCGAAATACATCATGGAACGTCGCCAGACCGGCACGCCGCTTTCTTTCATGGCCTCGCGAAAAATGAAATCGGCATATCGGCGCGCGCCTTCCTGGCCGGAGGCGTAGAGATAGTCATGGATCACCGCCGCTGGGGCATGGCGCCCGAACGGGGGCACCATGAACCAGAGAAAGCGCGGAATGGAGGCGAAATCGGTGACAAAGCCTTCGGGGATTTCCACCCGCTGGTTCTTGAGGATCGGGTGTTCGAATGCATAAGGGCGCGTGACCACGGCCAGCGTGCGGCCCTTCTTTTCCATGTCGGCAAGTATGGCAACGGCAATCAGTCGGGAGCGTGGCTTGTCCTTGCCCACGCGGGCAGCTTCGCGGGCATCGCCAGCGCCCATGCTTTCCATCTTGGAATAAGTGCTTTCCAGTTCGAGATCGACAAAGGCCATGGATACTTTCCCATTTCCGGAGTCCGACCAGCCACCTGGCCGACATCTCTCCAGATCGCATTCATCCACACCCGCCAGCCCGACGGCAAGGCTTTTGATCAAACTGTGAACCTTGCCCCTCGCACTCGGCGCGAAATTCGCTAAGATGGCGATAGACAACTATAATGGGAGGAAATTCGCGATGTCAGGGACAATCCATAATTTTGGCGACCTTCTCGATACGGTCGGCGCCCATTTCGGTGCTGGCCAGCCGGCGCTCATTCATGGCGACAGGGTGATCGACTGGCCGGCGATGACGGCGCGTTCGAACAATGTTGCGAAGGCGCTCCTGGCGCGCGGCGCTGCGACCGGCGACAAGGTCGGCTTCTATATGCGCAACCAGCCGGAATATATGGAAGGCTTCGCCGCCTGTGCGAAAGCCCGCCTGACGCATGTCAATGTCAATTACCGCTATCTTGACGATGAACTGGTCTATATCTTCGACAATTCCGACAGTGTTGCGGCGTTTTACGATGTCGAATTCCGCGGGCATGTCGCGCGGGTGCGAGGGCGGCTCCCTCGCGTGAAGACGTGGGTGGAGGTCGGCGGAAGTGGCGACACGCCGGATTTCGCCGTGGCCTATGAAACGCTTGTAGCCGAGGGTGACGGACAGCCGCTGGAGATAGAACGCTCCGGCGATGATCAGATGTTCCTCTATACTGGCGGAACGACAGGCATGCCGAAGGGCGTGATGTGGCCGCACAAGGTCTGGCGCGAGGCCAATACCGAAGCGCTCGTGCGCATCTATGGTGCTGCGCCGTCCAACATGGAGGAGCATCTCGCCTTTGCAGACGAAATCGGCCAGCATGGTCGCCAGCTTCCTGCCTGTCCCCTGATGCACGGCACGGGCCTTTTCACGGCACTGGGCGCGATGCTGAATGGCGGGGCAATCGTCACGCTGGAAGGCAAGACCAAATTCGATCCCGTCGAGCTTTGGGAGACGGTCGAGTGCCATGGCGTCACGGCCATGGCGATTGTCGGCGATGCCTTTGCCAAGCCGATGCTGAAAGTGCTCGACGAAAATCCCGGCAAATATGATCTCGCCCATGTCCAGTCCATCACCTCGTCCGGCGTGATGTGGAGCATGGAAGTCAAGCGCGGCCTGATCCGGCATATGCCGCAAGTCGCACTCAATGACAGTTTTGGCGCCTCCGAAGCGGTCGGGTTTGGCATGTCCACGACCACTGCCGAAGGTGTGTTCGAGACCGCGAAATTCACCATTGGTTCCCACTGCAAGGTGTTTTCCGAGGATGGCCGTGAGATTGAACCGGGCTCGGGCGAACCTGGTTTCATCGCGCGCGGCGGCGCCGTCCCGCTCGGCTATTACAAGGACGATGAGAAGACCGCGAAGACGTTCAAGACGATCAATGGTCAGCGTTATGCGATCCCCGGCGACTGGTGCACGGTGGAGACCGATGGCACGCTCACCCTGCTCGGGCGCGGCTCGATCTGCATCAATTCCGGCGGCGAGAAGATCTATCCCGAAGAGGTCGAGGAGGCGCTGAAGGAGCATGACAGCGTGCGCGATGCGCTGGTCGTGGGACTGCCCGATGAGAAATGGGGGCAGGCCGTCACCGCAGTGGTTGAACTCAACGCGCCCGGAAGCGCGGACCAGGACACGCTGATCGCCTTTGTTCGTTCGCGTCTGGCGCCCTACAAGGCACCGAAACGGGTGTTGTTCAGGGAAAGTCTCGGTCGGGCTGCGAATGGCAAGGCAGACTATAAGGCCATCAGGGAATTTGCCCTGTCCGAACTGGGACAGACGGCCTGAGGCTTGCGGGCGACCACCGCCGCCCGCATAGTGCCCGCGAAATCCGTCGGCAGAAGGCCGGCGGCGCGCCATGGGCGCCGACAGGGGGGGCAAGTCTCATGCGTATCCGGGTGCCGATGTCGATTGTCGCAGGCTTCCTTCTGGCGGCCTGTGCCAGCCCGTCGATCACGCCTGAAACGGCCAGTGAACTGGCCGCTTTTCCACCGCCTCCTCCGCCGCCGGTCGAGCCGGTCGAGCCTTATTGCGCACCTTGCAGCCCCCAGGCCGAATTCATCCAGTTGCCGCCGGCGCCCCCACCGCCCGGCTCGCTAATGGGCGAGCCGGTTGTGGCCGGACCGGATCGTTACCTGCCAAGCGTCTACCTGTCTGACGATCCGGACTCGCCCTGCCATCCGTCACGCCAGGCGCCAGATGCGGACGCCGAGGATGGGTTCACCTGTATGGAGCTCCTGTTCGCCACGAATCGCCGGCATCCCTATCATGGTGAGCCGGATGATGAAGTTGCCTATCCAGCAGACCCAGCCGATTTCTTCACCGACAAGCCGATGTATGAGACGGGCGTGCGCGGGGGCGCCTACACGACGGGACGTATATCGGTCACCGTTCCGCACCGCTTGCCGGGCGATCCGGTCCGCCCTTTCGAGCGCGAAGAACGACTGCTCATCTTCTTCAAGCGTCAGAATGGCCTGACCGATGAAGAGCGCCGGGATTATTTCACAACCAATAGCTATGAACTGCTTGCAGAAGATGATTTCTGGTCAATCGCGCAAAGTCGGCTGGTGCGCGGCGGAGCACTCGAAGGATTGCCAGACAGCTGGATCAATGATGCCGGAACGGTCCTCGTTTTCGTGCATGGGTTTCGCGAAAGCCTTGAATCGGCGGCGTTCCGCACCGCGCAGCTGACTTATGACCTCGAATTTGCCGGCGTGCCGATGTTCTTCAGCTGGCCGGCCACGAGCGAACGTAGTGTGTTTTCATCGCTGCGCTATTTCAATGATGTCAGTGAGGGGCTCGCGAGCACGGGCGACCTGAAAGCCTTCCTGCTGGATGTGAATGAGCGATTGCAACCCGACAAGTTCGTGGTGATTGCTCACAGCCATGGCAACCAGCTCCTGATCCGGGCGCTGAATGAAATGGCGGTCGAAATGCCTGGCGGCGAGGAAATCTTCGACGCCATCGTTTTTGCGTCTGCCGATGTCGATGCATATGAGTTTGAGCGTGTCATGGCCCGGGCCGGGGGACTGGCCGGCAACAAGACGCTGTATGCTGCGTCAATCGACAAGGCCATCCGCCTGCGTGAATTCATTGCCGAGCTTGGCATCAGTTCCGGCGAGGATTTCAAACCGCGTGCCGGTGCGCTTCGCCGCGATACGCTGTCCCCGATCATTGTGCCCGGCGTCCATTCCATCGATGTCACCAGCGCGCGTACGGGACACCTCGGACTGGCCGAGGAACTCCAGCACATTCAGGACAGGCTCAGCCATTCAATCTATGCCGACAGCTGCGATATCGTGCTGGATATACGGCGGCTGATTAACCACCCTGACCGGGATCCGCAGGAACGGCTTCCCGGACTGACGCCCGTGACCACACCCGAGGGAAAGACACTATACTGGCGCTATCAGGGCCCGTCGATCAGCGAGGACCGCGCCTGGTGCGAGGATGTCATCATGAGCGAAGTGGAATGATGACAGAGAGACAGTGACGCGTCGTGGCTGAGCGACAATCTCATAGGTCCAACATTCCCGGCCCAGTGTTCCAAGCCGGTATTCAATCCATCGAAAGGGGTAGCGATGACAGCCAGCCGACAATCCCATCTCGACCAGCTTGAGAGCGAGGCCATCCATATTATCCGCGAGGGGGTCGCGCAGTCGGAAAATCCGATACTGCTATTCTCGGGAGGCAAGGACTCGACCGTTCTTGCAGAACTTGCCGTGCGAGCCTTTTACCCTTCTCGCCCGCCCCTGCCATTGCTGCATGTCGATTCGACCTGGGAATTCCGTGACGTGCTGGCCTTCCGCGACCGGTTCGCGGCCGAACGCGGCTTTGACCTGCTGGTCCACGCCAATGAGCAGGGACGCGCCGACCAACTCAACCCGATCCATCATGGCAAGACCTACACGACGATGATGCGGACCGAGGCGTTGCGTCAGGCACTCGACAAATGGGGGTTTGACGTGATTTTCGGCGGCGCGCGCCGCGATGAGGAAGCGACCCGTGCCAAGGAGAGGATCGTGTCAGTGCGTCAGCCCGGCCATGTCTGGGAACCGCGCAGCCAGCGCCCTGAATTGTGGAACATCTATAATTGCAATCTCGCTCAGGGGCAGACGGCCCGCGTCTATCCGCTTTCGAACTGGACCGAGCAGGATCTGTGGACCTATATCGTCAGCCGTAAGCTCGAACTCGCCCCGCTATACAGCGCGCGCAACCGCGCCGTGGCCGATCATGACGGCAGTCTGATCGTTGTGGATGACGCAGATAAAGGCCGTATGCTTGGCTTTGGCGAGACCCGGACGATGAAAGTGCGCTTTCGTTCGCTCGGCTGCTGGCCGGTGACCGGCGCCGAACCGTCTGAAGCTGAGGACCTGACCGCCGTGGCCGGGGAGACGCTGATGAGCGGGCGTTCGGAGCGCAGTGGTCGGGTCAGCGACTCAGGATCGCTGGAAGCGCAGAAACGACAGGGCTATTTCTGAGCGCGCCGCACCGCATCCTCGACCAGAATCAGGCGGTCATTGCCAAAATACATTTCGCCATTCACGAAGATTGTGGGCGAGCCGAACCCGCCGCGTTCGATCAGTTCGTCCGTATTGGCGCGCAATTCATCCTTCACCTCCTGTCGGGCGATCGCCTCAAAGACAGGCGCCGGGGTGAGCTCTGTACGCTGGCAGACGGTCTCGATCACCCCATCGCACGAAATATCGAGATCATCGCGCCAATAGGCCTCGAAAGCCGCCTTCGCGAAGGCGACAAGCTTGCCCTGCGGTTTCAGCCAGCAGGCCGCCCGCATAACTTTTACACTGTTCACCGGGAAGACGCCTGGCGGCATCCTGATCGTTAACCCGGCAAGGCGGGCCCAGTCCTGCAGATCCCTGGCGTGATAGCGCGCCTTGGCCTTCACCGGCGCCTGGCGTGCCTCATAGACGCTGGGATTCACGGCATTGAAGACACCGCCAACAAGGATCGGGCGCCAGTCGATCTGTGCGCCGAGACGGTCGGCCAGAGGCTGAATGTTGTGAAAGGCCAGATAGGTCCAGGGGCTGGAACAATCGAAGAAGAATTCGATCACCGGCCGGCTCATGGCGCCGCCCCCGCTTGATTGAGGAAGCCGGCGATGCGCCCGGCCAGGACGGGCATCATCGCATCGGGCAGATCATGGCCCCATTTGTCGAAAATCTCGATATCCGCCCCCGGCACGCGCCGGGCGATATCCTCCCCGCAGACCGGTTTGATGAGCGGATCGACAGCTCCGTGCAGCACGAGTGTCGGGTGCTCCAGTGTCGATAGCCGTTCATGCCAACGCGGTTGGGCAAGGATGGCGGCATATTGGCGGGCCACACCCATAGGGCGGTCTGAACGCACCACATCGGACATGACCTGCGCGCGGATCTCGTCATCGGGCGTGCGGATATCGCCATGAGAACCGATGGCGGCGCGTGATTTCACGGCCAGGTTTGCCAGCGCTTCCGGGGTGCGGCTGTCGGGTGCGGCGGTCAGGGCCGCAATCGCGTCGGGCTCGCCAGGTGGAAGGGACGGATCGCCGGAGGTGGTCATGACCGGGATCAGCGTGCGCACCTTTTCGGGATGATTGAGTGCCATCAGCTGCACGATCATCCCGCCCATCGAAACGCCGAGCACATCCGCCTGGCCGATTGCGAGTGCATCGAGGAGCCCGGCGGCATCGGCGGCCATGTCATTCAGCGTATAGGGCACCATGGCACTGGCGTCGCGGCCTTCGCCGATGGCCTTGACGATGTCGCGCGGCGAGGGCGGCACAAGACCATCAAACTCGGAACTCAGGCCGATATCGCGATTGTCGAAACAGATCACCCGCCGCCCTGCGCCGGCCAGTGCCTGTTTCAGGCTGGCCGGCCAGCGCGTCATCTGTCCGGAAAAGCCGGACACGAGGAGCAGGGCCGGGTCCTCCGGGCGACCTGTCTCTTCATATTCGATCTCGATCCCGTTTGCCGCAATCCGCGCCATGGCCTCTGCCTCCCAGTGTTTTCATCTGTGTTGTGTTCGCCGGCCAAAGCCTGCGCCAGCTCGGGCAAACATGCAATGAGGACCCGTTTGCGCCGATCAGGACCGGTGAGCGCCCCGATGCGTCGCGCAATCGACAGCCCCGGTCGCTCGCGCTATGCGACGCGGCTAGTCTTTGTTGGCGTACAGGCGTGATTCGGGGAGGCCGGCCTTGGAAAATGAAGGCGAGACGATCCTGAAGGAGTGCATCCTTCGTGAGGGTCGTGAATATTGCCGGACTGTCTCACCGCAGGGCGAAGCGGCGACAAGTGCTGACGCTGGTGGCGCTTTGCCGTCGGCTGACGTTGAACAGGCCGGATCAGGCTTGCTCGACTGGGCTGATCCGATCCTTGCTGATCCGCTCGGATGGGCGCGTGAACATGTGCTCAGCCTCGATGTGCTATTGCCGATTGGCATCCAGCTTGGCGCAATCGTCGCAGCGATGCTGTTGGGGGCGATCATTGCCGGTCCGCTGCGACGGCTGGTGCGCCAGGGCGTCGCGCGCCTGCCGCAAAATGTGCAGGACATGATTGGCGATGTGGCCCCGCGCCTTATCCGTCCGGCACTGACGCTTGGGCTGTTCTATCTCGGACAGGTGCTTCTTCAGTCGATGGGTTATGATGCGACGCTTGTCCGGGTCGCGTTTTCTCTGTCGGTGGCCTTCCTGATCATCACGCTCGCGGATCGTTTCCTGCCTGAAACCCTGCGAAAGCCTGCTCTCTATATTGCCCTCATCGTAGCCGGCATGAATGCTTTTGGCGTTCTCGATGATTTCATTGCCTGGACCTATACGATCGGTCCGCCTTTTGGCGGGCGCCGGATCAATCCCCCCTTTGTATTGCAGGCGATCCTGACCGCAGGTGTGTTCCTCTGGGGTGCCAGCTGGCTGTCAAAACGCCTGAAAACACGCGTTGAGACACTGCCACGGGTCGAGCCGAGCCTGCGCATCCTGATCACAAATGCGCTGCAGGTGGGCCTGTTCTTCGCCGCAGCGGTGCTGACACTGGCGGGGCTGGGTATCCCTCTGTCGGGGCTTGCCGTGCTTGGCGGCGCCATCGGTGTCGGCCTTGGCTTTGGCATGCAGCAGATTGTGGCCAATTTCATTTCCGGCGTGATCCTGCTGACCGACCGTTCGATCAAGCCCGATGATGTGATCGAGGTTGATGACACTTACGGCGTCGTGAAATCCCTTGGCCTTCGCTACGCATCCGTCATCACCCGCGACGGCAAGGAACACCTGATTCCCAACGAACAGCTGATCACCGACCGGGTGATAAACTGGAGCTATTCCAACAAACAGGTGCGCATCAAGCGGCGTCTTCGCGTGGAGTATGAGACGGACCTGAAACTGGCCTGCCAGCTCGTCGTCGAGGGCGCGGAGATGACACCGCGCGTGCTGGAAGACCCGGCGCCGAAATGCCTGGTTATGGAGTTTGGCGAGGAGGCTGTGGAAATCGAAGCGCGTTTCTGGATTCAGGATCCGCAGGACGGGATCAACAATGTCGGCTCGGAAGTGATGCTGAATGTGTGGGACCGGTTCAAGGCCCACGGGATCGATATCCCGCTGCGCCATGAGGATGTGCTGATCACGCCCGGATCAACGCTCAAGGTCGAGATGGTGCGGCCAGGACGCGGCGATGACGGGAGCCGCACGGTCGAGCTGGTCTCACGAAAAGATGAAGAGCCCGGCGAAAATGGCTAGCGGCACGATCAGCCCGCCAAACAGGTTGCGCGCGAAGACATAGCGCGACAGCCATTTGTCCGTCTCGGCCTCGCCGGTTTCAGCGACATGGGTGATGTGGTCGACGCTCTGGCCGCGAATCTTCGTTTCGTCGCGTACGCGGCTTTCGAAGCGCACGCCAACCAGGTTGCAGGCGATGAAGAAGAGCGCGCCAAAAGCGGCTGCGCCAAGTGCGAGTGCGATGATGGCAAGGATCCATTCCCATCGAGAAAGCAGGTCGAACAGGATGCCGCTGGTCAGCGTGATCAGAAGGCCGGACACGATCGCGCCCCACCACAGATGCGACAGGCGCCTGAAATCCGGGCGCATCGCCGGTTCGTCCATCTGTCCCTCCCTGATGCGTGACGGCTCGCATGGCGGATACTGCCAGCCGGGCGCATGGTGGCAAGTGTTTTGGCCGGAATCGGCCCTATTGGCTGAGCGCCGCCTGCTCTGCGGCCTTTGCCATGGCGACCGCAGCCACGGCGCCATGGCCTGGAACCTGGCTCTGCATTTCACCAAGGCAGGCAGCAAAGAAACTTTCATCGGCGGCGCCCAGCGGGTCGGGCAGTTCTGCGGAGACATCGACCTTGACGTAGTAAGGAGTGGTGTTGGTGACCTGCCGCGTCAGGAAGTCGACCGCGATCTCGCCTGACGGATAGACCACGCGCATCGTGCGTTCGCGTGCCTCCTGTGCCCGGCTGGCCCTCAGCCAGGCGCTGCCGCCGGCGACGAATTCAAACTCCGCCACAGCTTCATCGAGAAAATCGGTGGAGTTGCACCGACCATGCGCGTCGACCGAAGAGAATTCCCGCCCGATCAGGCAGGCGGCGAGATCAAGATCGTGGATCATCAGGTCCCAGATCACGGACACATCGCCTGCGCGGTTGTTGGCTGGCGGCGGACCTGCGCGCACGGACTCCAGCCGCAGTGGCACCTCGTCTATGGCGAGAATGCCCATGGCCTTGGCCACAAATCTCTCCTGGTGACCGACCTGCAGGACCTTTCCGCGCGTGACCGCTTCCCCGGCAAGAGCCCGGGCCGTCTTGGGGTCAAGCGCCAGCGGTTTTTCGACCAGCACATGACGGTCTTCGGCCAGGGCACGCGCGGTCAGTTCCGCGTGATAAGTGGCGGGAACGGCGACCACCACAGCGTCGCATACGGCCACCAGCGCGTCGAAATCATCAAACCCTGCCGCGCCATAACTTCCCGCAACGCGGTTGGCGCGTTCGAGATCCATATCACACACGCCGATAAGTTCTGTTCGCGCTGACGCGGCAGCTTTCTGGGCATGATATCCGCCGAAGACACCGGCGCCGGCAACGCCCACTCTGAGAGGTCCCAAGATGAACAACTCCTGTTTTCGCTGGCCTTAGAGACCAGTGCGGCGGTTCCGGCAACCCCGTGGGCGTGCAAGGCGGGCCGAATTTTCCTGGCGTCTGTCCCTTCACAGGGCGCGCGGGAATGCCCATCACAGTGGAACGAAACACAACAATCACACAGGAGGATAAAATGGGCTCGATCAATTCAAGGGAATGGGCGCTGAAATCGCGGCCGGTCGGTATGCCGAAACCATCCGATTTCGAAATGCGCGAGACCGCTGTTGCGGAGCCCGGCGAGGGAGAAATCCAGGTGCGCAACAGCTGGATGTCCGTTGACCCTTACATGCGCGGGCGCATGATCGACCGGGAAAGCTATGTGCCCCCCTTCCAGATCGGTGAGACATTGCAGGGCGGGGCGGTCGGTCGTGTCACCGCGTCGAACCATCCCGATTACAGCGAGGGCGACCTTGTCAGTTCCATGGCAGGCTGGCGCGAGGCGTGGGTAGGAAAGCCCGAAGCGGTAGGCGCCAACAAGTTGCCCGATGCCGGCCTGCCGGAGTCGGCCTTTCTCGGCGTGGCGGGCATGCCCGGCCTGACGGCCTATGCGGGTATCCTGCGCATCGCGGAATTGAAGGAAGGTGACACAGTGTTCGTCTCCGGCGCTGCGGGCGCTGTGGGTTCCCTCGTCTGCCAGATCGCGAAGATCAGGAACTGCACCGTGATCGGCTCAGCCGGCGGGGCGGAGAAATGCGAGTTTGTGAGGTCACTCGGTGTCGACCATGTCATCGATTACAAGCAGGCTGGCGGTTTTGACGGTCTTGTCAGCGCCCTTCACACAGCGGCGCCTAAAGGCATAGACGTCTATTTCGACAATGTTGGCGGAGACCATCTGACGGCCGCCATCGAGGTCGCGCGTCCGTTCGCCCGTATGGCGATCTGCGGAATGATCAGCCAGTACAACGCGACTGAAGCCGCTCCCGGCCCGCACAACCTGATCATGATTGTTGGCAAACAGCTGAAGATCCAGGGCTTTATTGTGTCCAGCCATGCTGACATGCAGCCGCAATTCGTCAGCGACATGGCCGGGTGGATTTCAGCAGGCCAGCTGAAATATGAGGAGACGGTCAAGGACGGGATCGAAAAGGCGCCGGAAGCCTTTATCGGCCTGTTCGAGGGCGCCAATACAGGCAAGATGCTGGTCAGGCTCGCCTGATTTAGGTGGCGCCCTGAAACATGGCCTTGCGCCGCGACTCGCGTGTTGCGGCGCAAGGCCATAACTGTCCTTTCGCGATGGCGCCGGATTTTCTAGTCTGGCGCGGAGTGGCGTGGCCATCAAAGGCTTTGCCAGAACCTCAGTCCGCACCGGAGCCCCAGACATGCCCCGCTTGTTCGATGCCTATATCATGGTGGACTGGAGCGCTGCGGCGAAGCCGTCCACTGGTGTCAATTCGATCTGGATTGGCATCCTGGCTCGTGACGCCCGCCTGAAATTCCAGTTCAAGGCCGTCAACCCGGACACACGGCTGAAAGCGCGGAGTTTTATCGAGGATATGGTCGCAAGGCTGACCGGGCGGGGCGACAAGGTGCTTCTCGGCTTCGATTTCTCACTGGGCTACCCTGCTGGAACGGCGCAAGCGGCCGGCTTCGACCTGGCCGGGAATGCGCCCTGGCAAGCCATGCAGGGCTATCTTGCTTCGAAAGTGCGTGAACGTCCCGACAATTCGAATGCCCGTTTCGCGATCGCTGCCGGGCTGAACTATGCGATCTCGAAAGGGCCCTTCCCGTTCTGGGGTGCGCCGGCTCGTGACCAGGTCTCGACCCTGGCGGGCAAGAAAACGGGATTTCCCGACGATGCGCCGGTGGCCGAGTACCGTCATGCCGAGCAGCATTTGCGTGCCACACGCCGCGCTCAGCCCAAATCAGTCTGGCAGCTTGCCTATACCGGCAGTGTCGGCAGTCAGACCCTGTTGGGCATTCCGCATGTTCACGCCCTGCGAGAAACTTGGAAGAATGCAAGGATCTGGCCCTTCGAGACGGGAATGAAGCCGCTGGATGAGGAGACGCTCGAAGGCGTCGATGTGGTGATGGCCGAGATTTATCCTTCGCTGGTCCCGGCAAAGCCAGGGCCGGGGGAGGTGGCTGACGAAGCACAGGTCCGCGAGATTGCCGGCCACTATTGTGATCTGGACACAAAGGGGCGGCTCGGCGCCCTTTTTGCCGGCCCTGAAGGGCTGGATCCGGCAAGAATCTCACAGATTGAGCAGGAAGAGGGCTGGATTCTGGGCGCATAGCCTGTGTTTATTGGGTATCTGGCGTATCGCAGCCGCGCGAATCGTGGCTGCATCGCGCCAATCGGTCCTGCAGGGCTGATCAACACAAGAGGAGAATCCCATGAACAAGGGCGATTTGACCAAGGCCGTTGCGGACGATGCCGGCATTTCCCAGGAACAGGCCGGCAAGGCCGTGAATGCCGTCTTCGACCGCATCTCCGGAGCCGTGAAGTCGCGCGACCAGGTCGCCATTGCTGGCTTCGGGACCTTCCACGCCAAGACCCGGAATGCCCGCACGGGCCGCAATCCGGCGACCGGCAAGGAAATCGAAATTCCGGAAAAGACCTCCGCTGCCTTCAAGCCGGCGACGGCTCTGAAGGACATCTGATCTCTACAGCCTTGCAGGCCCTCAAGGATCAGACGGTGCGCAGCTCCCGGTTGCGCACCGTTTTCCATTGCAGGAGTGCTGTCTGCGCCATGCCAGCCACGATACAGCCCCACATCGCCGCCTCGACCATCCCTTGTGCGCCGCGTCCCATGACCAGGCCCAGCCAGTAGCCGAGCGGGATCATCAGGACAAAGAAGCTCGCAATATGCAGGGCGGATGGCAGCCAGATGACATTCTGGGCGCGCAACGCCATGGAAGCGGTGGCCTGCAGCCCGTCAAACACGGTAGCGACCGCCACCATCCACATCAAAGCCGCAATCGCGGGAGCAAGGATAATACCGTCCATGCTCGCCTCCGCATCGACAAGGCCTTCGGAAATTGGATGGCGCAAGACAAGCGCAAGTCCGCCGACGCAAAGTCCCGCGAGAATGGTGCCGACAATTCCAAGCCGACCGGCATCGGCGACGGCGGGCTGGTCGTTGCGCCCGAAAGCTTCGGCCACTCGCACACTGGTGGCTGTGCCGATGCCCAGATAAATCATGAAGCACACGCCCAGAACCTGGGTTGTGTAGCCATAGATGACATTGGCCGACAGGCTGATCCAGGTCGCGACGACATAGGTGAAATTGAAACCGCCCCATTCGACCACATTGGAGATGGCCGTGCCGCCGCCCACACTGAGCTGGCGACGCAATTCGCCCGGCGGGGCGGGCGAGGCCGGTTTCAGGGCCGGCGTGCAGGCCACGATGAAGACGAGAAACACGGCCATCATGGCAAATCGCGTGCCTGTGGTCGCCCAGGCCACGCCTTCGGCGCCGAGCTGCGGCATGCCCCACCAGCCCGCTACCAGGGCCAGGTCAAAAACCAGGTTGACCAGAACGCCGAGATAGCTGGTCACCGTGACCAGCAGGGGCCGGCGCAGCGCTTCCAGATACATGGCCGCCACGGTGGTGATCATGAAGCCGACCATATTGAGCGAAAGGATCCGGGTGACCTTGGCTGTTTCTGTTGCCACAGCGCCGGGCGCGGCGAGTCCTGCGCCGTCCATCACCGATGCCGCATCTGCAAACAGCCAGCGGAAAAGCGGCCCGGCCAGCGGGTAGATGATCAGCGTCAGGAGGAGTCCGAGCCCCAGGGCGAACCAGAAGCCGCGTCGGAAAATACGCGCGCTTTCCTGTTTTTCCCCCCGCCCGACGCATTCCGATGTCAGGACCTGTACGCCCAGCAGAATGCCCATGCCGAAGCCCAGTGAAATCCCGATCGGCAGCCAGGAATTCAGGACATAGGGCAATTCACCCGGCGCATTCTGGCCAAGCACGATTGCGTCGGTGAGGCTCATCAGCATCATCGACATCCGGCTGACCGCGATTGGCACGGAAAGGCGGAACAGGTCGGCAATGTCGGCAGCCCGCATCCAGGCGGGCCAGGCCCGCCCGGACATGGCAATCCCTCCCTAGCCGGCGGCGCGCTTCGGCTGTGTCGTCACCTCGCCGACAGACTGGAGCTTTTCCGCCAGCAGGAAGGCGAGTTCAAGCGCCTGTTCGCCATTCAGGCGCGGATCGCAATGGGTGTGGTAACGAGATGACAGGTCTGCTTCGGTGATCTCACGGGCGCCGCCAAGGCACTCGGTCACATCCTGGCCCGTCATCTCGAAATGCACACCGCCGGGATATGCCCCTTCAGTCGAGACGATATCGACGAATTGTTCGACCTCGGAAAGAATCCGATCGACAGGGCGTGTCTTGAATCCATTGCCGGTCTTCAGAGTATTGCCATGCATCGGATCGCAGGACCACACGACCGTGCGGCCGCTTTCCTGAATCGCGCGCACCAGCGGGGGCAGGCCCTCTGCGACACCCTCGGAGCCAAAACGCGCAATCAGGGTCATGCGTCCGGGTTCGTCATCTGGATTGAGCGTTTCGATCAGCCGCAGCAATTCGTCTGCTTCAAGCCCGGGACCGCATTTCACGCCCAGCGGGTTGCGGATCCCCTTGCAGAAATTCACATGCGCATGGTCGAGCTGACGTGTGCGGTGGCCGATCCAGAGCATGTGAGCAGATGTGTCATACCAGTCGCCGGAGGTGGAATCGATCCGGGTCAGGGCTTCTTCATAGCCAAGCAGCAGCGCTTCATGGCTGGTATAGAAATCCACCTGTTCAAGCTGTGGCACGCGATCCGGAGCAATGCCGCAAGCTTCCATGAAATCCAGCGCCTTTGAAATCTGCGCGGCCAGCGCTTCATAGCGCTCCCCTTGCGGGCTGTTTTCCACAAAGCCAAGCGTCCAGCGATGGACATTGGCAAGATTGGCATAACCGCCCTGGCTGAAGGCCCGCAGGAGATTCAGCGTCGCCGCCGATTGCGAATAGGCCTGCACCAGCCTTTCGGGATCAGGTATGCGTTCTTCCGGCGAAAAGCCCATCGCATTGATATTGTCGCCGCGATAAGAGGGAAGCTCGACTCCATCCTGCATCTCGACCGGTGAGGAGCGGGGCTTGCCGAACTGGCCGGCGATCCGTCCGACCTTGACCACAGGCTTGGCGGCGCCGAATGTCAGCACGACGGCCATTTGCAGGATCACGCGGAATGTGTCGCGAATATTGTCGGGATGGAATTCCTTGAAGCTCTCGGCGCAGTCACCCCCCTGCAGAAGGAAGGCATTGCCTGCGGCGACCTCTCCCAGCCGCGCCTTGAGCTTTCGCGCCTCGCCGGCAAAGACCAGCGGCGGAAACCCCTTCAGCCGGTCCTCGACGGCTGCAAGTGCGCCAGCGTCGGGATAATCTTCGGGAATATGCTTGGCCGGCAGCTGGCGCCAGCTCTGGGGGGTCCATGCCATTTTTTTGCTCCAATGAGGCGGCTTAAGAACCACAACCACAGCTTTCGCTCAAGCATCACACGAGATTCTTGTCATATGTGCTGGCCCCGGACACCCGGTTGGCCTTAGTTGTGCCAGCGCACGACTTTGATTTGCAGGGACAAGCCTTTTCATGACGCACGCCTATATTGCGCACGCGCCCGAAGATCTCGACACGCTGCTGGACGTGCATGAGGCGCTCCGCCAGGCCGGGATTAACGACTGGTATCCGCCGGCTGACCGCAACACGATTACCAGGGCAGAATTGCAGCGCCGTACTGAAGATGCCTTCGCGATGATCGTGCTGGTTTCTGCCAATGCCATGCGCACGCGCGAAGTGCGCGAGGATATCGAACGCGCGCGATCGGCCGGGATCAGCCTCATCCCTTACCGGATCGATCGCGCGCGACTGTCCGGGATTTTCAAGACGCAGATTGCGCCGCACCTTAAACTCGAAGCGGGCGAACCGGGCGCCCGTGCGGCGCTGGTGGCGGAAACGCGCCAAGCCTATCACCGCCGTTGCCCAATCCTGGCCGTGATGAATCTCAAGGGCGGGGTCGGCAAGACCACGGTGGCCAGCCAGGTCTTTGGCACCTGGCAGGCTGAAACCGGCAAGCGGGTCCTGCTTGTCGATCTTGATCCCCAATACAATCTGACTCAAGTCTTTTTCGATATGGACATGGCTGATGCCTGCGCGGCCAAGGACCGGTCGGTGATTTCCCTGTTCGAAAAAAGCCGGCTGCATGCCAGCGGTGTCCCCTCACCGGCAGCAGACTGGTCGAGCCTGTCGGTCGAACCTTTCTCGCCTCCGCCGCGACGGGACCTTGTGCATGAACTGCTTGGCGAGGGCGGGCCGGATGGGCGCCTGGACCTTGTCTCCGGCCAGTTCGAGATTTCGAAATATGCTTTCGCGACGGATGCCGGCGCGCTGCAGGCGATCAAGTCGAACTTCCTCGCCATGGTCGAACATCTGCGCAGCCAGTATGACCTGATCGTCTTTGACACAAATCCCAATGCGACCTTCCTGACCAAATGCTGCCTGGAGGCCGCCGACCGCGTGCTGGCGCCGATGCATCCCGATGTCTATTCGTTGCGCGGGGTGCGCCTGCTCAACCAGGTGATCGAAGAGCATATCCCCGAAGACAAACGACCGGCGCTGTCAGTCCTGTTCAACACGGTCGGTCGGCGCGAACAGTCCACATTTGAAGCCGATGCCCGCAATGGCGTATACAATGCTGCATCCGGATTTCGCCTGTCCGGCGCGCTGTTGAGTGCGGCACTGCCGCGATCGGGGCATCTTGCCGTGCGTGTGGCGCCCGATCCTGATACCCCGCCCTGGCGCCGGCTGGTCATCCACCATTCGCGCGGCGGCGGGGTCAGGCAAATGCGCGAGGCACTAAAAGCGGTCGCGGCGGAATTTTCAAAGCTGCATGCCGGGCATGTGGCCGAAAGCCAGACCGAAGTCTGAACCGTCAGGTCACGGAGACCCCAAATGTTGTCCTTTATCCGGCTGGAGCTGCGCTGGCTAGCAGCCGGCTTCCTTCTCACCTTTTTTTCCGGCTTCGGGCAGACCTATTTCATCTCGCTGTCCAATGATGCCCTGATGGCGCGTTTCGGGCTCAGCCATGGCGGCATTGGCCTGACTTATGCGCTGGCGACGCTGACCAGCGCGGCAATCCTGCTGGAATTCGGCAAGATTGTGGACCGTGTGTCCACGCGCACATCGGTGATGATCGTTGTCGCGGGCCTCAGCGTCGCCTGTATTCTCATTTCTGCGGCCTGGGCGGTCTGGGTCTTGTTCTTTGCCTTTCTGGGCCTTCGCCTGTTTGGACAGGGCATGATGAGCCATGTCGCGATGACCGCGACCGGGCGCTGGTTCGAGGCGAGCCGGGGGCGCGCGGTCAGCCTCGTCGCGCTCGGCCATCCGGCAAGCGAGGCGGTGATGCCGCCGGTCGCAGTTGCGGTGCTGCTGGCCTTCGGCCTCAAGGAGCTCTGGTGGATCGGGGCCGGTGTGCTGGCGCTGATCGCGCTGCCGCTGCTCTTCTTCCTCCTCTATCGTGAGCGGGTGCCGAAACAGGCCGGCAGTGCGACCGATCCGTCCGCGCCGGCGCCCAAGCTCAGCTGGCGGCGGCGCGATGTCCTGCGCGAACCCGTCTTCTTCCTGATGCTGCTGGGTGTCCTGTGCCCGCCCTTCATGGTGACGGGGCTGTTCTTCCACCAGCAGCACCTCATCGCCATCAAGGACTGGCCGGCCGGGCTCTGGGCGGCGGGTTTCACGACATTCGCCGCCGCGCAGGTGGGCAGCTCGCTCCTGTCCGGGGCACTGACAGACCGGTTCTCGGCGCGCGCGCTCCTGCCCTTCTATCTCATCCCGCTGGCCCTCGCCCTGATGCTGCCTGCGCTTCTGGAACCGCGCTGGGCGATCTTTGTACTGATGATCATGCTCGGCCTGACCGGCGGGGCGGCCGCGACGATCATGGGTGCGATCTGGCCGGAAGTGTTCGGCCTGAAATTTCTGGGCGAGATCCGCGCGCTGACCTTCGCGGCCATGGTTGCCTCCACCGCCGCATCACCAGTCATCACCGGTGCGCTGATCGATAGTGGCGTGGCTTTCCCCACGCAGCTTGCGGTGATGGGCGGTTATTGCCTCTTGGCGAGCGTGCTGATGGGGCTTATCCAGCCGCGACTGGCCGCGCTCGCTGTCGATGACATCCGCCCCCATCACCCGGCCGCAAGCTGATCACCCTCACAGGTTCCTGAACATGTCCGTTACCGTCCGTTTCGCCCCGTCTCCAACCGGCCGCCTGCATGTCGGCAATATCCGCACCGCGCTGATCAACTGGCTGTTCGCGCGCCATGAGGGTGGGCGCTTCATCCTGCGCATTGATGACACCGACACCGAGCGCTCGACCGAGGAATACGAGACCGCGATCAAGGCTGATCTCGCCTGGCTCGGCCTTGCCTGGGACGAGACGTTCAACCAGTCGGCCAAATTCGACGCCTATGCCGCCGCCGCGCAGACGCTGAAACAGAAAGGGCTGCTCTATCCCTGCTATGAGACGGCTGACGAGCTGGAGCGCAAGCGCAAGATTGCCCTCTCGCGCGGGCGCCCGCCTGTCTATGACCGCGCCGCGCTGGACCTGACAGACAAGGAGCGCGCGCAATTCGAAGCCGAGGGCCGCACCCCGCACTGGCGGTTCAGGCTTTCAGGCGAGCGTGTGGAATGGAATGACCTTGTGCGCGGCGGGCAGGGGATCGAGACTGATTCGGTGTCCGATCCGATCCTCATTCGCGGTGACGGATCCTATCTCTACACGCTGCCCTCTGTGGTCGACGATATCGATGCGAAGATCACCCATGTCGTGCGCGGCGAGGATCATGTGACCAATTCCGGCGCGCAGATCGAGATATTCCGCGCCCTTGGCGCTGAGGCCCCGGCCATGGCGCATACTCCGCTCCTCGTCGGCGCGGATGGGCAGGGCCTGTCGAAACGGCTTGGCTCGCTGTCCATCGCGCAGCTGGCCGGCGATGGCGTGGAGCCGATGGCGATTGCCTCGCTCCTGGCGAAGATCGGCACATCCGATCCGGTTGAGGTGAGCAATAGTCTGGATGAGCTCGCCAAGGCGTTCAGCTTCGACAAGATCGGTCGGGCGTCTGCGCGCTTTGATGAGGGCGAGCTGATGCAGCTCAATGCCGAAATCGTCCATGCAAAGCCCTTTGACGCGGTGCGCGAGACGCTGGAGGCGCTCGATCCGCGCGCGGCGAATGAGGATTTCTGGCTCACCGTGCGGGCCAATTGCGCGCGGGTGCGCGATGCGGTGCGCTATGTGGACATGGCGTTCGGCGAGATCTCCCCGGTGGTCGAGGCCGACGATCGCGACTTCATCGCACTGGCGGGCGCACACCTGCCCGATGGCGAGCTGAATGAAGCCAGCTGGGGCGAATGGACCGGCGCGTTGAAAGCTCAGACCGGGCGCAAGGGCAAATCCCTCTTCATGCCGCTCAGACTGGCACTGACCGGCGAGGCGCGTGGCCCGGAAATGGCGTCGCTGCTTGTCCTGATCGGGCGCGAGCGCTTGCTGGAGCGGCTGGCACAGGCGGCGGGTTAGTCCGTTTCCACCTCGCGCCTGCATGGTCCCGCATCCCCGGCCGACGAGCCGGGGTCTCAAGGCGAAGGCTCCGCATCGTTTCGCGGAGGGCCCGGCTCTTCGGCCGCGCATGCGGCTGATGTTCGAAGCCGTCCTCCCCGATCCCTCCACCTCAGCGTGTCTTTGCACAATCAAGCCATCTTCCCTTGTCGCCATGGGCCGGCTGGTGCTTAAACAGGGCCAGTGGGAGACACCGGGGCGCGCCGCATGGCAGATGTGTTCATCAGCTACAAGAAGCAGGATCGCGCCCTCGCCGAGCGTGTGGAAGCCGCGCTCCGGCGCGAAGGCCACACGGTCTGGTGGGACGATTCGCTGACCCCACGCGAAAGCTGGGACGCGATCATCCAGCGCGAGATTGCCGCCGCTGCCGCTGTCGTGGTGATCTGGACGCCGCGTTCGGTGGTCTCCGAATGGGTGCGGATCGAGGCCAATTACGGCAAGCAGAATGGCAAGCTCGTGCCGCTGCTGGCCGAGCCATGCGACATCCCGCTCGCCTTCTCGCTGACACAGGCGGCCATCCTGACCGATTGGGACGGGGCGCCCGGCCATGGCGAATGGCAGAAGGCCCTTGGCTGGATCGCGGCGCTGAAGGCCGAAACAGACGGGCCGGACCCGCTGCCAGAGGCGAGTGCGGAGGCGGCCCCGCCGACCGCGCCGGCGGACGAAGGCGGCGCGCAGAAAATGTGGTCGAGTATCGAGAACAGTCTCGATACGCGCGACTATGCCGATTTCCGAGAGCATTTTTCCGAAAGCAAGCTCGCTTTCGAGGCGCGCCGGCGCATCCGGCAGCTTGAGGACTGGGCAGCGGTCGACCGCGATGACCATGGCGCGATCAATGCCTTCCGCAAGCATGCGGGCGAAACCTCGCCGCTTTTTGCCGCGCTTGATAAGGCGACAAAGAGACGCCGCGATGAGGTGCGCGCGCGCGACCTCGCTGCGGAGCGGGCGGCGGGTGCGGCGCCCGTTTCGGATGCCGCTTCACCGAATGATGACCCGCCATATGAGCCGCCCGGGCCAAGGCCCTGGGCGCGCTACGGGCTTGCCGGGCTGGCGCTCGCCGTGGTGGCCGGGCTCGGCGCCATGATGGTGACCGGGCGGGAGACTGGGCCGGCACCCGCGCCTGAGCCAGAAGACACCGCGCCAACCGCATACCAGCCCGGTGACACGTTCCGCGATGCGCTCGCCAGCGGGGGCGAGGGGCCGGAAATGGTGGTGTTGCCTCAGGGCAGCTTCATCATGGGCTCGCCTGAGAGCGAGGACGGGCGCGGCGATGATGAAGGCCCGCAGCGGACGGTGCGGATCGAATACGCCCTCGCTGCCGGCAAGTATGAAGTGACATGGGACCAGTGGAATGCCTGCGTCGCGGGCGGGGGGTGTGACAATGCCGGCCCCGCGAGCAAAGGCGGCGATGAGGGCCGGGGTATGGGCGCTCGCCCGGTCATCAATGTCAGCTGGAATGATGCTCAGGACTATGTTGCCTGGCTGGGCGTGCAGACGGATGAGACGTATCGCCTGCTCAGCGAGGCGGAATGGGAATATGCCGCGCGTGGGGTCACCTCGCCGACACAGGCACATACGCGTTTTCACTGGGGCGATGACGACCCGGTCTGCGAGCGCGGGGCGCGGAACGGGGCCGCTAGTGGCCCTTGCAGAGGCTGGACCTGGCCAGTGGGGTACTTCGCGGCGAACGCTTTCGGCCTCCATGACATGCATGGCAATGTTAGTGAGTGGGTCGAGGACTGTTATGTGGAGAACTATGAAGGGGCGCCGACGGACGGATCGGCCCGGTCTGTGAGCGATTGCTCGCGTGTTGTCTTCCGCGGCGGTTCCTATGATAGCTTCGGACGGACTCTCCGCTCGGCGGACCGCGATGGGAGCAATCCCTCGGGCGGGGGCACCATCCTCGGCTTCCGTGTGGCCAGGACGTTTTAAGCCCTTCCCCCTAACGGCGTAGCAGCGCAGCGGCGGAGCGGGTACCGGCGTCCTTCGGCTTCGCTCAGGATGAGGCCGGTTCGAAATTTTTCTCACCGTCCCCGCATCCCCGGCCCTGACCCGGGGCCTCCCGGCGAAGGCTCGGCCCTGTCGCAAGGAGAGCCCGGCTCTGCGGCCGGGCACGCGGTCTGTGTTTCAGGTAATCTTGCCTCGCCCATCTCCCCGTCATGGCCCGGTTCATCCGGGCCATCCAGCTTGCGACGGTAGAGGCCGGGTGCGACGGGCGTGAGATGGACCACCCGCATGAAGCGGGTGGTGACGGTGTCCTTGCCTTCTTCCCACCTTCTCCGCATCCCCGGCCCTGCCTCAAGGAGGGCCCGGCGCTTCGGCCGGGCATGCGGGTCTTCTTACCCTTTCCGGCTGGCCGTGACGGTTTCCGAAAGCGCGGCGAACTGGGGCTGGACCTCTTTTTCCCAGAAGTCGCGGTCATAGGCGCGTTCGGGCGATTGGCGCACGGCGGCGTCGATGAAATGGGCGTCCTCGCCGACCAGGATGCGCCAGCGATCATGTTTCACGCCGTCGAGAATGATCGCAGCGGCGTCTTCGGCGGACAGGCCGGACTCGGCGAATTGCTGCGCGCGGGCGATGGCTTCCTCGATCTCCTCGCCGCCGAGCGGGGCGTTTTCCGGGTCGCCGGCAAACTCGCGCATGGAGTTGAGCGCGATCGGCGTGCCGATATGGCCGGGCATGACGACCGAGGCCTTCACATGCGGGGCGTTGAGGGCAAGGTCGCTCACCAGCGCCTCGGTAAAGCCTTTCACCGCGAATTTGGCCGCCGAATAGGCGGTGTGCGGGGTGTCCGGGCCGAGGCTCGCCCAGAAGCCATTGACCGAACTGGTATTGACGATATGCGCCTCGCTCGCCTTCACGAGGGCCGGCAGGAAGGCGCGGGTGTTGTTGTAGACGCCGTACCAGCAGACATTGAAGGTGCGCTCCCACTGGCTGCGCGGGCCGGCGACGAAACTGCCGCCGCCGCCAATGCCGGCATTGTTGAACAACAGGTCGATATGGTCGGTCTCGTGGCTGGCGAGGACGTCATCGCGAAAGGCCTCGATACGCGCCTCATCGGCGACATCGGCGCGAAAGCCGGTGAGCTTCACGCCTTGTGTGGCAGTCTTCTGCGCGATGGCGATGGACTCGGCCATGTCGTCTTCGGAAATGTCGCACATGGCGACCGAGCAGCCCTGCTCGGCGAGCTGGCGGGCGAGCGCGCGGCCCATGCCGGTGCCCCCGCCGGTGATGACGGCGAGCTTGCCGCTGAAATCCTGCATGTCTTCCTCCCGGTGTGTTCCTGTGAAGGGCAGTGTGTGCCGGGCCTGGCGGGCTGCCAAGCCCCGCCCTCGCGGCAGGCCTCGCCAAGCGCGGCGCGTTCATGCAGTCTGGCGCCAGGACAAGGAGGACTTCCATGAGCGTTTCATTCGACAATCTCTTTTCGGTCGCCGGCAAGACGGCGCTGGTCACGGGCGGCTCGCGCGGCATTGGCGAGATGATCGCCGCCGGCCTGCTGGCGAACGGGGCGAAGGTCTATATCTCCTCGCGCAAGGCTGAGGCCTGCGAGGAGACCGCAAAACGGCTGAGCGAGACTTATGGCGGGGAGTGTATCGCGCTGCCGGCAGACCTGTCGCAGGTCTCGGGCTGCGAAAGCCTGGCCGAACGCCTCGCCGGTCATGAGGACAAGCTCGACATTCTGATCAACAATGCCGGGGCGGCCTGGGGAGCGCCGATCGAGGAATTTCCCGAGGTCGGCTGGGACAAGGTGATGGACACAAACGTCAAGGGCGTCTTCTTCCTCACCCAGAAATGCCTGCCGCTGCTGCGTGCGGCCGCCAGGGGTGAGAGCCCGGCGCGGGTGATCAATATCGGCTCGATTGACGGGCTGAAGAGTGCGCGGTTCCAGACCTTCTCCTATGGCGCGTCGAAGGCGGCGGTGCATCACCTTACGCGCTTCCTCGCCTGCCACCTGACGGAAGAGAAAATCCTGTGCAATGCGATTGCGCCGGGGCCTTATCCGACCTGGATGCTGTCAACCGGTGTCGGCTATGGCGGCGAGACCGAAGGGGTCGACTGGGATGCGGTCGGCAAGGCCAATCCCTCCGGCCGGGTCGGCACGCCGCAGGATATTGCCGGGCTGGCCATGTTCCTGTGCTCGCGGGCGGGGGAATATGTGGTCGGCCAGGTGATTGCCAGCGATGGCGGCGTGGTCGGCACAAGCTGAGGGGGCTTCGTCGCGCAAACGGTTTGACCGGTTGGTGAGAGCCAACTACACTTACCCTGCTGAAAAGTGGGGCCGCCGACCGACAGTGTTGGCGAGCCTTCCGGGTGATAAGAACAGGGAGGACGGCGCTCATGGCCGATACGATCCGTGCGGATATCGAAGGCGCGGGCGCGCCGACAGGCTTAGATCCGGACAAGCTTCGCGAGAAATACCGCGAAGAGCGCGACAAGCGCCTGCGCGAGGACGGCAATGAACAGTATGTCGAGGTCGCGGACGCCTTCGCTCATTATGTCGAAGATCCTTATGTCGAAGAGAGGATCGAGCGCGCGCCGCTCACCGATGAGGTCGATGTGGTCATCGTCGGCGGCGGCTTTGGCGGACTGATTGCCGGGGCGCGCCTGAAGGAAGCCGGCGTGAAGGATATCCGCCTGATCGAGAAGGGCGGAGATTTCGGCGGCACCTGGTACTGGAACCGCTATCCCGGCGCGGCCTGTGATATCGAGAGCTATATCTATTTGCCGCTATTGGAGGAGACTGGCTACATGCCGGTCGAGAAATACTCCCGCGAGCCGGAAATCTATGAGCACTCCCAGCGCATTGCGCAGCATTACGGGCTCTATCAAAATGCCTGTCTGCAGACAGAGGTGACAGCTGCCGAATGGGATGAGACGGCAAGCCGCTGGGTCATCCGTACCGATCGCGGCGATGCGATGCGGGCGCGCTTCCTGATCATGTCCAACGGCCCGCTGAACCGGCCGAAACTGCCCGGCATCCCGGGTATCGAGACGTTCCGGGGTCACAGTTTCCACACCAGCCGCTGGGACTATGCCTATACCGGCGGAGATGTGCGCGGCGGGCTAACCGGGCTCGCGGACAAGCGCGTGGGCATTATCGGCACCGGCGCAACGGCAGTTCAGTGCGTGCCGCATCTGGCGGAAGGGGCAAAGCAGCTTTACGTCTTCCAGCGCACGCCATCTTCAGTCGACAAGCGCGGCGACGGGCCGACGGATTGGGACTGGGCGCAAAGCCTTGAGCCCGGCTGGCACCAGCACCGGATGGAGAATTTCAATTCGCTGGTCTCGGGCCTGCCGGTGGGCGAGGACCTGGTCAAGGATGGCTGGACCGACATCATCCGTAATTTGATGATCAAGTTCATGAATGGCGAGGTGAAGGCCGATGACCCGGCCCAGCTCGAAACCATGATGGAACTGGCCGATTTCGAGAAGATGGAACAGGTGCGCGGGCGCGTCGATGAAATTGTCGCCGATCCGTCTGTCGCCGAAGCGCTGAAGCCCTGGTATCGCCAGTTCTGCAAGCGGCCCTGCTTTCATGATGAGTATCTCAAGGCGTTCAACCGGGACAATGTCACGCTGGTCGATACGGACGGGAAGGGTGTCGAGGCGATCACGGAAAATGCGGTCATCGCCGATCGTGAGAGTTATGAGATCGACTGCCTGATCTATGCCACGGGCTTTGAGGTTGGCACGGGATACACGCGACGGGCCGGCTATGATGTGACCGGGCAGGGCGGCAAGAGCTTTGCTCAGGAGTGGGAAAACGGTATTCGCAGCCTGCACGGGCTGATGGTGTCCGATTTTCCGAACATGTTCATACTTGGTGGTCCGCAGGGGGGCTTCACCGCGAACTATCCGCACAATCTGTCGGAACAGTCCCGGCATGCCGGCTATATCATCGAAGAGGCCCTGACGCGTCAGGCCAGCCGTGTGGAACCGACGGTCGAGGCTGAGGCGGCCTGGGTCGATACGATCATCGAGAAGGCGCGCCTGCGCGAAAAGTTCCTCGCCGAGTGTACGCCGGGCTATTACAACAATGAGGGCAAACCCTCCGAGCGCGCGGCCCGTGCCTCCTTTTACGGTGCCGGTTCACCGGAATATTTCGCCATTCTCGCCAAATGGCGCGAGAGCGGGGAAATGGAGGGTCTGGAGATCGAATAGGCTCGGCCACCTGCCGGCTCTGCCGATGCGACTGTGAAAGCGGCCTGAGATGGCCCGACCGCATGAAGCGGGTGGCGACGGCAAGCGCCATTGCGCGCGTGCGCCGCGAGCAGACCTCACGATATGCGCTGGCCGCGCCCCAATGAGGCAGATATGTCCCGGTCTCCGCGTGCTTGCCCCGGCGCGCCAATCGCACTAAGCCCCGCGCCAGTAACACGCGCCAATCCTGCCGCCATGGGGGCCTATCATGAGTGAGATTATCGACATTTTCGCCCGGGAGATTCTTGACAGCCGGGGCAATCCGACTGTCGAGGTGGATGTCACCCTGTCCGATGGCGCAACAGGGCGCGCTGCGGTGCCGTCCGGCGCGTCGACCGGAGCCTATGAGGCCCATGAGCTGCGCGATGGCGAGCCGGCGCGTTTCGGCGGCAAAGGCGTCGAGAAGGCGGTCGAGGCGGTCAATGGCGAACTGTTCCAGGCCATTGAGGGTCTTGAGGCGACCGAACAGCGCATGATCGACGAACTGATGATCGAGGTGGACGGGACCGACAACAAGTCTCGCCTCGGCGCCAATGCCCTGCTGGGGGTGTCCATGGCCGTGGCCAAGGCAGCGGCCGAGAGCGCGGGCCTGCCGCTTTATCGCTATGTTGGCGGCGTCAATGCGCGCATCCTGCCCACGCCGATGATGAACATCATCAATGGTGGTGAGCATGCCGACAATCCCATAGATATCCAGGAATTCATGATCATGCCGGTTGCCGCACCGACAATGGCCGATGCGGTGCGCACCGGTGCGGAAGTCTTTCACGCGCTGAAAAAGCAGCTCGTAGAGGCCGGGCATAACACGAATGTCGGCGATGAGGGCGGCTTTGCGCCAGGGCTTTCTTCAACGGACGAGGCCATCGGCTTCATCATGAAGGCTATCGAGAAGGCCGGCTACAAGCCGGGCGAAGAGGTTGCGCTGGCGCTCGATGCGGCATCGACCGAATTCTTCAAGGACGGCAAATATGTCCTCGCCGGTGAGGGCAAGACGCTCGATGGCGACGGCATGGCGAAATATCTCGAAGACCTGGTCGACCGTTACCCGATCATCTCCATCGAGGATGGCATGGCCGAGGATGACTGGGAGGGCTGGGAGGCGCTCACTGAGCTGATCGGCGACAAGTGCCAGCTGGTGGGTGACGACCTGTTTGTGACCAATCCCGAACGCCTGGCCATGGGGCTGGCGCGCGGCGCGGCCAATTCGATTCTGGTCAAGGTCAACCAGATCGGCACGCTGAGCGAAACGCTGGACGCGGTCGAACTGGCCCACCGCCATGCCTACACTGCCGTCATGTCCCACCGCTCCGGCGAGACAGAGGACACCACGATTGCCGACCTTGCCGTGGCCACCAATTGCGGGCAGATCAAGACCGGCTCGCTGGCGCGCTCGGACCGGCTGGCGAAATACAACCAGCTGATCCGGATCGAGGAAGAGCTGTCCACGTCCGGCATCTATGCAGGCCGGGAATTCATCAACGCCTGAATCTTCCGCCGGGCGCTTCCGGTGGGGCGGCCAGTCATGGTAGACCAGTCAGCGATCCTGATGGGGACGGTCGATGGCACAGGTCTATCTGCTCGGCGCGCCGGAAGACGAGGTGCATGGTGACGCACTGGCCGCCTGGCTGAAACAGCGCGGCCATGTCGTGCGCACCGAGTATGGCGGGTTTGCCTATCCGCCGGCGAGGGCAGGCGAGGTGACGCTGGTCATCTCTTCGCAGAAGCTCGCCATGTCGGTGAAACGTGTGCAACTCGTCAACCGCGCGACCGATGCCTGGGAGACCGGCCGGCTGGTCCTGTGCCGCTATGACCATGGGCTCGCCCCGGCGGGCATTGCCGATCTGGACATGATCGATCTCAGTTTCGAGCCAGCGCGCGAGCATCGCTATATGGAAGTGGCCAAGGCGCTGCAGGCGGCGGCACCTGCGATGGAGCCGTCACTGGAGCCGGCGGCAGGTGGCCCGCCGGGGGCCCCGATGTCGATGCCGGCGCCTGCGCCGGGCATTCCGTCGGGTGAAAGCGCCGCGGGCAAACGATCCGGCAGTGCCGTTCGCCTCTGGATATCCGCCGCGATCGTCGCAGCGATCTCGCTGAGCCTTCTGGCCGCAGGGCTTTGGCGATTCGCACAGGATCCTGAGTACGTCGAATCGGCACAAGCACCAGTCACTATCTCTGAAGACCCTGAAATCGACCAGGCCGCGACATCGTTTCCACCGGGCTCGGCATTGGCGGTCGCAGCCCTTCGCGGGCAGGTGGTCCTCGACACCGGCGCGCCGGGCCAGGGTGTGCACGTGCGGTTGATAGAGGTGGAGACCGGACGGGCGAGCGAGTTGCTGACCGGCGAGATGGGGCAGTTTCAGTTCACGAACGTGCCGGTCGGTGGGCCTTACGAGCTTGTTTTCATTGCCGGGGGATTTGAAACGCAAACCGTTCGCGACGTCTATGTCAATCCTGGCGAGAGCGCGTCGCTGAGCATCGTCATGAGCCATGCGTTCGCTTCGGTTGAGACAATGCGAGAGAGCGAAAGCCAAGCGCGGCGAGCCTTGCCAATAATTATCTTCGCGGTTTTGACCAGTGCCGGCGTCGTGGTGGGGGCGTTTATCTGGTTTTGGTTGAGAGCGCGCGCGCGGCGCCGATCAGCGGCGCATGTCGAGGACATTGGTCAAGACAAGCAGACAGACGAGATCACCCGTCAGCGCGACCCTTTCGCAGACCTGCCGGAAGCGGGCGAAGAGGCCGGCATGTCGCCGGGCGACGCGGAGGGCGTGCCGGAAGTCTTCGTCTCCTATTCGCATGCCGACAAGGATGCGGTCTATCCGATTGTCGAGCTGGTTGAGGGATTGGGGCGCCAGGTCTGGATCGACCGGGATGCCATGAAGGCGGGGCAGGGCTGGGCCGGGATGATCGTGCGCGCGATCAAGTCCTCGCAGACCTTCTGCATCATGTGCTCGGCGCGTGCTTTCGACTCCAGCCATGTTCGCCGCGAGGTTTATCTCGCCGACAAATACGGCAAGACACTCCTGCCCATCCGGCTCGATGATGCGCAGATGCCGGAGGATATCGAATACTTCCTCATCGACCGGCAGTGGATTGACATGTCGGCGGTTCCGGAGGACCAGCGCGAGGCTATCCTGCGTGAGGCCTTCTCAGCGTAAACAGGTCGTTAACCGCGCCGCGCGCATGAACGCGTCATGATATCCCGTCTCGCGGCTTTCGGGCTCGCTGCCCTGATGTTATATTTCGCTTTCCATGCCTTTGCCGGGGAAACCGGCCTTGGGCACTGGAGCGACATGCAGGCGCGGCTGGCGGAGAAACGGGCTGAACTTGACGCGCTGGAAGCGGATATCGCGGCACTGGAACACGATATCGAGCGTCTCACACCCGGTAGCGTCGATCCTGACTATATCGAGCGGCTGGCACGGGAAAAACTCGCTTTCGTCTATCCGGGTGAGTTCATCTTGCTGTCCGAAGAGGATTGAAGGCTCAAGCCATGCGTTTTTGCATGATTGAGTTGACTGGACTGCCCGTTCGCGCTGGGACACACTGTGAAAAAACGGGTTGGAACGTAAATGGCGAAATCGACGAAAAAGACGCGGGACCCTGTCGAGGCGACCGCCAAGAAGCTGCTGATCGAGTTCTATCGCAACATGTTGCTGATCCGGCGCTTTGAGGAGCGCGCGGGCCAGCTTTATGGCATGGGGCATATTGCGGGCTTTTGCCATCTTTATATCGGCCAGGAAGCGGTCGTAACGGGGATGCAGGCCGCAATTGATGAGGGTGACCAGGTGATCACCGGCTATCGTGACCATGGGCATATGCTCGCTTGCGGCATGGATCCAAAGGGCGTCATGGCCGAGCTGACCGGCCGGATCGACGGTTATTCGAGGGGCAAGGGCGGGAGCATGCACATGTTCTCGCGAGAAAAGAATTTCTTCGGTGGCCACGGCATTGTCGGCGCGTCGGTGCCGATTGGCACCGGGCTGGCCTTTTCCAATCGGTACAATGAGAGTGATCGTGTCTGCCTGACCTATTTCGGCGATGGGGCGACGAATCAGGGGCAGGTCTATGAGGCCTTCAACATGGCCTCGCTCTGGGACCTGCCGGTCGTCTATGTGATCGAGAACAACCAGTATGCCATGGGCACGTCTGTCGAGCGTTCTTCGGCCGAGACCGAGCTTTTCAAGCGCGGAATCAGTTTCGAGATCGAGGGAGAGGAAGTCGATGGCATGGATGTGCTGGCGGTGAAGGCGGCCGGCGAAAAGGCGGTGAAACATGCGCGGTCCGGCAACGGCCCGTATATTCTCGAAATGAAAACCTATCGCTATCGCGGCCACTCGATGTCCGACCCGGCGAAATACCGCAAACGCGAGGAAGTCGATGATGTGCGCGAACACCGCGACCCCATCGAGAGTCTGAAGGCACGCATTGTCGATGCGGGCAAGGCGAGTGAAGATGAGCTGAAAGAGATCGACAAGGACATCAAGGCTCAGGTCAAGGATGCGGCTGACTTCGCGCTGGAAAGCCCCGAGCCGCCGGCAGAAGACCTGTGGACCGATGTCCTGATCGAAGAGGAGATGGCCTAGATGCCTCTGGAATTCTCATATCTCACCGCCAGTGTCGCCGTTTACGGCCTGATGATCCTGGCTCAGGCGGTTTTCTCGAATACATCCCATGGCACAGGCAGCCTGATCGGCTCACGCGACCAGCTTGGGGCGGACGGTCTCATGGAAGGCCGGGCCAAGCGCGCGAACCAGAACATGGTGGAAGCGCTGTTGCTCTTTGCGCCGCTCATACTGGTCGCGCATGCAAGCGGGCGCCTCAACGAAACGACCGAGCTTGGCGCCGGCCTCTTCCTCGGCGCGCGTATCGCTTATGCCCCCCTCTACTGGTTTGGCGTACCATGGTTGCGCTCGCTCGCCTGGGCGGCCGGGTTTGTCGGAACTCTGCTGATCTTCATGCAGGTCTTGCCGTTTTCGGGAGGCGTATAAATGTCGGTCGATATTCTCATGCCTGCCCTCTCGCCGACCATGGAGGAAGGCACGCTTTCGAAGTGGCTGAAGAAAGAGGGTGACACCATCGAGAGCGGCGACGTGATTGCCGAGATCGAGACCGACAAGGCGACCATGGAAGTCGAGGCGGTCGATGAGGGGACGCTGGCGAAAATCCTTGTCCCTGAAGGAACGGAAGGCGTGAAGGTCAACGCCGTCATCGCGCTTCTGACTGAGGAGGGCGAGGACGCTTCCAGCGTTGAGGCGAAGGGCAATGGCGCTGCCGCGCCTGCCCCGGCGCCCGACCATGAGGCCAGACCCCAGCAGGACGAGGTCCCGGCGCAAAGCCAGGCCGATGCCGTCCCGAAGCCCGCCAGCCGCGTCTCCCCCGATCCGTCCCTGCCCGAAGGCACCAGCTTCACCGACACCGCCGTGCGCGATGCCCTGCGCGATGCGATGGCCGAAGAGATGCGCCGCGACGAGACCGTTTTCGTCATGGGCGAAGAGGTCGCCGAATATCAGGGTGCCTATAAGGTCACCCGGGGCCTGCTCGATGAGTTCGGCCCGAAACGTGTGATCGACACGCCGATTACAGAGCATGGATTTGCCGGGCTGGGCGTGGGTGCGGCTTTTGGCAGGCTGCGCCCTGTTGTCGAGTTCATGACCTGGAATTTCGCCATGCAGGCGATTGACCATATCATCAATTCGGCAGCCAAGACGCTGTATATGTCCGGCGGCCAGATGGGCTGCCCGATGGTGTTTCGCGGGCCAAATGGTGCCGCGTCACGCGTCGGGGCCCAGCATAGCCAGGATTACAGCGCCTGGTATGGCCAGGTGCCGGGGCTGAAAGTGGTTGCGCCCTATGACGCGGCCGATGCCAAGGGACTTCTGAAGGCGGCCATCCGCGACCCGAATCCGGTTGTCTTCCTGGAGCATGAACTGCTCTATGGCGAGAGCTTCCCGGTCCCGGACGTGGAAGATTATGTCCTGCCCATCGGCAAGGCGAAGATCCGCCGCGAGGGGCGAGACGTGACGCTGACGGCGCATTCACGCATGGTCGGCTTTGCCCTGGAAGCCGCCGAACAGCTCGCTTCGGAAGGGATCGAGGCCGAAGTGATCGACCTGCGCTCGCTCCGCCCGCTCGATACCGATACCGTGGTCGAGAGCGTGAAGAAAACCAGCCGTCTTGTCTCCTGCGAGGAGGGTTGGCGCTATTTCGGTGTTGGCGCGGAAATCTGCGCCACGGTGGTCAATGAGGCGTTCGACTATCTCGACGCCCCGCCGGCCCGCGTCCACCAGAAGGATGTGCCGCTGCCCTATGCGGCCAATCTCGAAGCGATGAGCCTGCCGGGCACGGAGGATATCATTACGGCCGCGCGGGCGGTCTGCGAGGGGATGTGATGCGTGCCTGGAAGGTCAGTCTGTTCGACTCCGAAGCGTGTCTTTGGGAGAGCGAGATACCCCGGCACAGGCTTAGCGAGGAGGGCGTGCAAACTTTATTGCAATGCTTGGTTAGCCAGTATCTGACACCAGATGAAATATCGTCTTCTCTATTGAACCGACGAATTGGTGGCCCATCGAGGTCCCATCACCTCGACGTAGATCGTTACACTGACTGCGAACGCAAGACTTTCATGTTGACGTGCGGGAACAACCCTTACGCCATTGCCCATCCTGCTGTCACGGAAAGCTAATGCTCATCAACATCACCATTCAGCATGTGATAGGCTAGAGCGATGAACATCCAGCGCTCCTTTCCGCCCCTCGTGCCGCGTCCCGCGCGGTTTGATTCCGATGCCTATTTCAAGCTGGCACCGGTGCTTCAGGCGAATTTTGTCAAGACCGAGCTTCGAGACGGAGTGATCTACGACATGCCAGCTGATGGTTCATTGACGACACTTTGGAACAGCGAAATCAGCAACTGGCTCTATCGGACAATCGGCAATGATTTTCTCGTCGTTACCGATAAGTCCTTGCGACTTGGAGATGATTGGGTGCCGTCGCCGGATCATTATGTCGCCGAGACGGTGGATGTGCTGGAAGACACTCTGCCCGATAAAATACTTCTGGTGATCGAAGTCTCCGATAGCACGCTGGAAAGCGATCTTGGCGTTAAAGCCGCTGCCTATGCCGAGAACGGCATCCGCGAATACTGGGTGATCGATCCGAACTCGAAGACGCTTTACGCGCATCACCTGCGCGAGGACGGCACCTATGGTGAGCCCGCCCGGATCGGCTTTACCGACACCATCACCGCCCGCCACATTCCCGACCTGACCCTGCGCATGGCCGACCTGCCGCGCCTGTCCTGATACGGGCTGGTGCGCGGGCTGTACAAGGAGACAACGATATGAGCGACCATCCCAACGCCCTGAAGCTTCCCGACGGCGTGGTGCCCGGCGACGGCGCCCAGGAAATGCTGCGCTTCTGGATCGCGAACAATGCCCCGGCGAGCCGCTTGTTTGTCGGTGGTGCAGGATCGGCACAGGAGCCGGGAATGTGGGGATTCATCCTGGCCGATGTCGCCAAACACGTCATCCAGACACTGCGCACATATCAGCCGGACGGGCCCGATTCCCAGGCGCTCCTGGAGCAGATCATGGCAAACTTTGTCGAGCGGCTGAAGCATGATCCCGAGCTTGCCGCCGTCGTGACACGAACGGAAAGCTGATATGGCCATCAATATCACCATGCCTGCCCTGTCGCCCACCATGGAGGAGGGCACGCTGTCGCGATGGCTGAAACAGCCGGGCGACACGATCGAGGCCGGGGATATCATTGCGGAAATCGAGACCGACAAGGCGACGATGGAAGTCGAGGCGGTCGATGAAGGCACGCTGGCGACAATCCTGGTGGCTGAGGGCACTGAGGGCGTGAAGGTCAATGCCGTGATCGGTGTGCTCGCCGAAGAGGGTGAGGATCCGGATACGGTCGATGCCCCGCCGACTGGTGCAGCCAATGGCGCGGCGCGGTCTGAACCGGGGGACAAGCCAACGGAGGCCGCAAAAGAGACTGCGCGCGAAACTCCGGGCCCAGGACCGGAGAAGGGCACCAATCAGGACACCCAAGGGCAGGTCAGCGCCGCTGCGCCGATCAGCGAAGGCCCGCTCGCGGATGTCGGCGAGGGCGAGACCCGTATAAAGGCTTCCCCGCTCGCGCGCCGGATCGCGGCGATGGAAGGGGTGGACCTCAAGGCGCTCGGCTCGGGGTCCGGCCCGCATGGGCGGATCGTCCGCAAGGATGTTGAGGCGGCCGCGAAAGCCGCGCCGGGCGAAGCTCAGGCGGCGACTGGTGCGCCGTCTAGCTCGCGCGAGCTGACCGTGCGCCCGCCCGACAGCCTGATCATGCCGCAGACGCTGGATGATCGCGTCTATGCCCCGGACAGTTATGAACTCGTCCCGCTTGATGGCATGCGCAAGACGGTGGCCCGCCGCTTGACCGAAAGCTTCATGCAGGTGCCGCATTTCCCGCTGGATGTGGATATCCGGCTCGACGAGCTTCTCGCCTTCCGCAAGAAGATCAACGCCAATGCGCCCGAAGGCGTGAAGGTCTCGGTCAATGACATGCTGATCAAGGCCTCCGCGCTGGCCCTGATCGACGAGCCGGACTGCAATGCCAGCTACACAGACGAGGGCATTGCCTACCACCACCATGCCCATGTCTCGGTCGCTGTGGCGGTGGATGGCGGCCTGATCACGCCGGTCATCCGCCATGCCGAGCAGAAAGGCCTTTCGACTATCGCCGCCGAGATGAAGGACCTCGCCGAACGTGCCCGCGAGCGGAAACTGAAGCCACAGGAATATATGGGCGGCACGTTTTCGCTCTCGAATCTCGGCATGTTCGGGATCAAGTCCTTTGCTTCCATCATCAACCCACCCGAAGGCATGATCATGTCGGTCGGCGCGGGCGAAAAGCGCCCTGTCGTGGGCGAGGATGGCGAACTGGGCGTGGCCACAATGATGAGCGTCACGCTGACCTGCGACCACCGCGTCATCGGCGGCGCGGAAGGCGCGCGCTGGCTTGCGGCCTTCCGGCGCTATGTCGAGACGCCTGAGGCGATGTTGCTTTGATGTTCTGATTGCCGTAGGGTGTTGTCGGAGAAGGAGTTGGCGATGTCCGAGCCGGAGAACCAGACGCTGGAAGTGCTCAAGCGCATCCAGTCTGAGCTGACCGCGATCAGGAGCGATGTAGGCGACAATAAACGCCTCCTTGAGGAGGCCGTTGAGGAGCGCGAAGCCCTGGCTGGCTATATCACCCACGCTGTCGGCCTGAGCTCTGAAACGCGCGTCGATATCGACATGATCCGCAAGGACATCAAGGAAATGCAGGCGCGCATCCGGGCGCTGGAGGACGCGGAGTGAGGGGCGTGCGCCTGGTTTGCGGCCTTCAGGCGCTATGTCGAGCCACCAGAGGCGATGCTGCGTTGATAGAGCCGCGTTCCCGGCCGGAGCGCAGCGTAGAGCCGGGGTCTGCCAGCGATCAGGACTGAACAGGAAGATCCCGGATCGTCGCTTCGCGCCGTCCGGGACAATCGGAGCAAATCATGGCTGAATCCAGTTTCGACCTCATCGTCATCGGCTCCGGGCCGGGGGGGTATGTCGCCGCGATCCGGGCTTCCCAGCTCGGGATGAAGACGGCGATTGTCGAGCGTGAGGCGCTGGGCGGGATCTGTCTCAACTGGGGCTGTATCCCGACCAAGGCGCTCCTGCGCTCGGCCGAGGTGTTCCACCTGATGAAGACGGCCGACCAGTATGGCCTAAAGCCCGTCGAGCCCGATTTCGACATGGAGGCCATCGTCAAGCGCTCGCGCCAGGTCGCCGGGCAGCTCTCGGCGGGCGTGAAACACCTGATGAAGAAGAACAAGATCAGTGTGATCGAGGGCACCGCGCGGCTGGAGCCCGGCAGGCCTGCGCCGAAAGTGATCGTCGCGGGCAAGGATGGCAAGGACGCTGAATATGGCGCGAAACACGTCATTCTCGCCACCGGCGCGCGCGCCCGGGCCATCCCTCAGGCGGGCCTTGAGCCCGATGGCGAACTGATCTGGACCTATCGCGAGGCCATGGTGCCGAAGGCACTGCCGAAGAAGCTCCTTGTCATCGGTTCGGGCGCCATCGGGATCGAATTTGCAAGCTTCTATAATGAGCTCGGCTCGGATGTGACCGTGGTCGAAGTGATGGACCGCATCCTGCCGGTGGAGGACGCCGAAATCTCCGCCATGGCGCGGAAATCCTTCGAGAAACAGGGCCTGACGATCAAGACCGGCGCGCAGGTGAAGGGGCTCGAAAAGGGCAGGGACAAGGTGATTGCCACGGTCGAGGCCGGCGGCAAATCCGAAACGCTGGAGGTCGACCGGGTCATTCTCGCCATCGGCATTGTCGGAAATGTCGAAAATCTCGGTCTCGAAAAGCTCGGCGTCGAGGTCGAGAAGACACATGTGAAAGTGGACGGGTTCGGGCACACCGGCGTTCCGGGCCTTTATGCGATTGGCGATCTGACCGGCCCACCCTGGCTTGCCCACAAGGCCAGCCATGAGGGCACGATCTGCGTGGAGGGGATTGCCGGGGCCAATGAGGCCCATCCTTTTGACGCGTCAAACGTGCCGGGCTGCACCTATTCCCACCCGCAGGTCGCCAGTGTCGGTCTGACAGAAGCGGCCGCGAAAGAGGCGGGCCATGAGGTGAAGGTCGGCAAATTCCCCTTCATCGGCAATGGCAAGGCGATCGCGCTCGGGGCAGGCGATGGCATGGTCAAGACCGTGTTTCACGCGAAAACCGGCGAACTGCTCGGCGCGCACATGATCGGCGCGGAAGTCACCGAGCTGATCCAGGGCTACGTCATCGCGCGCGAGGCGGAACTGACCGAAGCCGACCTGATGCACACCATCTTTCCGCATCCGACGCTCTCGGAAATGATGCATGAGAGCGTGCTGGATGCCTATGGCCGGGTCATTCACATGTAGCGCGGTAGGAGAGGCAACACCCAGGTCTTCAGTCGTCGCTGGTCTCGACAAGAAGACGACCTGTACGGAGCAAATGTGTAACCCATCTCTCCGGAACGTTCTGTTACCCATGTCTCCGGGTCGGACACAAAATGAAAGTGGTGCCCCCAGACGGACTCGAACCGCCGACCCCCTGATTACAAATCAGGTGCTCTACCAGCTGAGCTATAGGGGCGCTGGCCACCGATTGCGGTTTCTAGCGCGCGATCTTGCAGGCGTCCATCGCAGAGATGCCGCATCGCAGCTCTGCACTGAACCCGCTTCCCCGGGAGCGCACCGAAGCGGGCGGGTTGCTGTGATAGATCCGGTCACAGGTCGAGACCGATTTCCCAGGCGGTGACGCGGTCCTCATCCTCGCCCTTCCAGGCCGACCAGGCGATTGGCCCCTCCAGTCCGGCCGCTGCGCGCAGCGATTCGGTCCAGCCGCGTGCGTCTGGTGCCTCCAGGCGATGGGCGTTGACTCCCCAGAACAGGGTGGCGCGTCGCAGGCGCTGAGTGTTGTTCGATCCATAGAGCACGGGGACCGAACCGCGCCGGCGGGCAAACCGGGCGAGGCGACGGGTCGATCCGGTGCGCAAGGCCAGCGCGCGGGCGCCCTCGGCTTCGGCCAGCCGGAAGGCGGCGTCGGCGACGATATCAATGGCCGTGTCGCGCGGGGCTTCACCGGCAAACTGGCCAAGCGCACGCCGGTGGTCTTCGGCCTGTTCGGTGGCTGTGATGATCCGGGACATGATCGCCACAGCGGTCGCCGGGTGACGACCTACAGCGGTCTCGGCTGACAGCATCACCGCATCGGCCCCCTGATAGATGGCGGAGGCGACATCGCTGGCTTCGGCGCGGGTCGGGGCCGCATGTTCGACCATGGATTCCAGCATCTGGGTCGCGACAATGACGGGCTTTCCGGCGGCTCGGGCGCACCGGACAATGCGTCTCTGGATGATCGGCACCTGTTCGGCCGGGAATTCAACGCCCAGGTCGCCGCGCGCGACCATCACGCCGTCTGCGGCGTCGATGATGGCGTCGAGATGCTCGATCGCAGCGGGTTTTTCCAGCTTTGCGATCAGGGGCGCGCGATTGGTGATCAGCGATCTGGCGGTTTCAACATCGCCGCGGGTCTGAACGAAGCTGAGCGCGACAAATTCGACATCGAGCTGCATGGCGAAAGCGAGGTCGGCCGTGTCCTTTTCAGTCAGCGCGCTGACGGGCAGGGCCTTGCCGCGAACAGTAAAGCCCTTCTTGTCGGACAGTTTGCCGGGCAGGGGGCTGCGCACGCGCGGCGAAGGCCCGCCCTCTATCACATCGAGCGTGAGCAGGCCGTCATTGCACAGGATGCGATCGCCTTCCTCCAGCCCCTGAAGGATTTCGGGGTGCGGAACCGGGATGACACCCTCGCTTTCCGTGGTCTCGGCCGCGACAAGATCGAATTCACTGTTGAAACCGAGTCGGATCTCGCCGCCGGGAAAGCTGCCGACACGTACTTTCGGTCCCTGCAGGTCTGCTAGGACGGCCAGCGGGCGACCGACCGCCGCCTCTGCCGCGCGCACGGCGGCGCAGGTTTTCTCATGCTCGTCATGGGTGCCATGGCTGAAATTCAGTCGGAACACGTTGACGCCGGCCTGGGCCAGAAGGCGGACCGTATCGGGTGAACGGCTGCCGGGACCGAGAGTGGCGACGATCTTGCTGTGACGCTGGCCCACACATATCTCCTGAATCTATGGTCTTGCCGCTCTGCCTTAGCCTGTGTTGCGCGCAGGCGGCAAATGCCGTGACGCTGCGACGCAGCCTGCTGGCGGGATTTCCGTATGCTGCGCTATAGTATAGGGATGAGTGGTGGTTGCGCGGGCCGGAAAAGCATTCTAACCCCGCGCCAGACATGCCGCGCGACAAGAAGAGACGTAACCTGACATGACCGATATCGAACGGTTTGCACTGGATTACCTGCCAGTGATCATCTTTCTGGGATTTGCGGCCATTCTCTCGATCCTTTTCGTGGTGGGCGCGGCCGTGCTGGCGCCATCCAATCCGGATCCGGAGAAGAACTCTGCCTATGAGTGCGGCTTTCCGGCCTTTGATGATGCGCGGATGAAGTTTGATGTGCGGTTCTATCTGGTGGCGATCCTTTTCATCATCTTCGACCTCGAAGTCGCCTTCCTCTTTCCCTGGGCGGTGAGCCTTGGTGAGATCGGCGTGTTCGGATTCTGGTCGATGATGGCCTTCCTGTTCGTGCTGACTGTCGGCTTTGTCTATGAATGGCGCCGTGGGGCGCTGGAGTGGGAATAAGATGGCTGAAGACGGTTTCAAACCCTATGCGCTGGACAACCGGGCCGGCGTTGAAGGCGGTCACGCGCCGCGGCTCGACGACCCGTTCTATGCCGGCCTGTCCGACGAGCTGGCCGACAAGGGTTTCATCACTGCACGCGCCGATGACCTGATCGCCTGGGCGCGCACCGGCTCGCTCATGTGGATGACATTCGGGTTGGCCTGCTGCGCGGTCGAGATGATGCAGGCAGGCAACCCACGCTATGATCTGGAGCGGTTCGGCATGGCGCCGCGCGGCTCGCCCCGCCAGTCGGATGTGATGATCGTGGCGGGCACGCTGACCAACAAGATGGCGCCGGCTCTGCGCAAGGTCTATGACCAGATGCCCGAGCCGCGTTACGTTGTTTCGATGGGCTCATGTGCCAATGGCGGGGGCTATTATCATTACAGCTATTCAGTGGTGCGCGGCTGCGACCGGATCGTTCCCGTCGATATCTATGTCCCCGGCTGCCCGCCGACGGCAGAGGCGCTGGTCTATGGCCTGTTGCAGCTGCAGAAGAAGATCCGCCGCGAAGGGTCGATTGAGCGCTAGGAAAGACGATGAGCGAAGCGAGCGAAAATTATGCTGACCTTGCGGCGCACCTCGAACAGGCGCTGAAAGGGGCCGTTCTGGGCCATAGGATCGCGCATGGCGAGCTGACAATGCGGATCGACCGGGACAAGATCGTCGATACGGTGAAATTCCTGCGCGAGGACCGCCTCTGCCTGTTCGAGACCCTGATCGATATTTGCGGCGTCGATTATCCCGAACGGGCCGAACGATTCGATGTCGTCTATCACTTCCTGTCGATGCGGATGAATCACCGTATCCGGCTGAAAGTGGCCACCGATGAGGACACTGCGGTGGCCAGCCTGACCGAGCTCTTCCCCTGTGCGGACTGGTTCGAGCGGGAAGCCTTCGACATGTATGGCATCCAGTTTTCCAACCATCCTGACCTTCGCCGGATCCTGACCGATTACGGGTTCGAGGGCTATCCGCTACGCAAGGATTTCCCGCTCACCGGCCATGTCGAGGTTCGCTATGACGATTTGGAAAAACGGGTCGTCTATGAACCGGTGAAGCTCATTCAGGAATACCGTAATTTCGACTTCCTCAGCCCCTGGGAAGGCATGACATCCGTCATTCCGGGCGATGAGAAAGCGGAGACGAATGAGGGGGGCGCCTGATGGCCGACGATATGAGTTCCGCCCCTGAGGGCGAGCGCAAATTCACGCTGAATTTCGGGCCGCAGCATCCGGCAGCTCATGGTGTGCTCCGTATGATTCTCGACCTTGATGGCGAGGTTGTCGAGCGGGTGGACTGCCATATCGGTCTGTTGCATCGCGGCACTGAAAAGCTGCTGGAATACAAGACCTATCTTCAGGGCCTGCCCTATTTCGACCGGCTCGATTATGTCTCGCCAATGAACCAGGAACATGCCTGGTGCCTTGCGATCGAGCAGCTGATCGGGATTGAGGTGCCGCGACGCGCCAGCCTGATTCGCGTTATGTATGCCGAAATCGGGCGTGTGCTGAACCACCTCCTCAATATCGGGACGCAAATTCTCGATGTTGGCGCGCTGACGCCCATCACCTGGGCGTTCGAAGAGCGCGAAAAGCTGATGGTCTTCTATGAGCGCGCTTCGGGCTCGCGCATGCACTCGGCTTATTTCCGGCCGGGCGGCGTGCATCAGGACCTGCCACAGGCGCTGATCGACGATATCGAGGAGTGGTGCGAGCAGTTCCCCGGAAAGCTCGCTCATATCGAGAGCCTCGTCACCGAGAACCGGATCTTCAAGCAGCGCAATGTCGATATCGGCAATGTCGACCTGAAGACGATTCTCGACTGGGGCTTTTCAGGGGTCATGGTGCGCGGGTCGGGCCATGCCTGGGATCTGCGACGCGCCCAGCCCTATGAGGTCTATGACGAACTCGACTTCAAGATTCCGGTCGGCAAGCATGGCGACAATTATGATCGCTATGTCTGCCGAATGGAGGAGATGCTGCAATCGGTCGAGATCATCAAGCAGTGCATCAGGAAACTGGAGCCTGGCGAGGTGCTGGCGGCGAATTCGAAAGTCGTGCCTCCGCGCCGGGGCGAGATGAAGCGTTCGATGGAAGCCCTGATCCATCATTTCAAACTGTATACCGAAGGCTTCCATGTGCCCGAGGGCGAGGTTTATGCGGCGGTCGAGGCGCCGAAAGGCGAGTTTGGCGTGTATCTGGTGTCTGATGGCTCGAACCGTCCTTACCGGGTCAAGCTGCGCGCGCCGGGCTTTCCGCATCTCCATGCCATGGACCATTTGTGCAAGGGGATGATGCTGGCCGACGTGTCGGCCATTCTCGGCTCGCTCGACATCGTGTTCGGGGAGATTGACCGCTAGTGCGGCTGGCCTGGCTGGGTGCGGCCCTGCTTGTCGGGGCGTGCGGCGCGCTCGCCGCCGATCTTGGCCAGTATGAAGAAGAGGTGCGCACCAGCGTGCCCGTCGACCATTCGATCGCGGTGGCCAATGTTTTCTATTTCTGCCGGGACGTGTCGGGCAATGAGACAGAGATTGCCTGTGAGGCCTGCGATGTCACCCTGCATGCGGTGGCGGCCGATGGCGGTGAGTTTACAGGTCTTTTAGCCCTTGCGACACATTATGCCCATGCCCTCAAGCCGCGAAGTGAAGGCGAATCACCGCGCCTCAGCAGTTCGCTTGAGCGGGCGTTCGAGCGCTTCGAGACCGGCGAGTTGACTGATGAGGCGGCGCATACGATCTTCCGCAATGCCAATGACTGGTGCCGGCGCCAGCGGCCCGGCAATTTCCAGCTGCGCAAGGATTCTATCGCGGCCTTTTTCGAGGAGAGGCAGCTATGACCGCGCCGGTTTTGCCCGAACAGAGGCTGTCGATCATCACGCTCGGTGCGCGCGATCGCGAGGCGTTGACGCGCTTTTACGAAGAGGTTCTCGGCTTTGCCAATTTCGGGCCGCCGGCGATGACCATGTTCGATATGGGTGGTTTCGTGCTTGGCATATGGGACGCAGACAAGCTCGCAGCCGATGCCGGACACGCGGCGCGCGACGAGGTGCCCGGTTTCAAGGGTGTGGCATTGGCCTATAACGCGCGGTCAAAGGCGCAGGTCGATGAGATCTTCGACCGGCTTCGCGTGGCGGGCGCCGAGATTACCGTGGCGCCGCATGATTCCTTCTGGGGCGGCTATTCGGGTTATTTTGCCGATCCTGAGGGCAATGCCTGGGAGGTGGCTTACAATCCCTTCTGGCCACTGGATGAAAATGGGCGGGTCGTGATCCCGCCGGGAAAGGACTCGTAGATGGCACTGCGCAGGTTTGATCTCGAAGCGGGCGGCGAGAGTTTCGCCTTCAGCCCGGATACAGAGCCGACCATCGATTTCTGGATGGGCAAGTATCCGGCGGACCGCAAACAGTCGGCTGTGATCCCGCTCCTCTGGCTGGCGCAGAAGGATAATGGCGGCTGGCTGTCTGAACCGGCCATGCGCGCCGTCGCCGACCGGCTGGAGATGCCCTATATCCGTGTGTATGAGGTTGCGACCTTCTACACCATGTTCAAGCTGGCCCCCGTCGGGCGCCACCATGTTCAGCTATGCGGCACGACCCCCTGTATGCTGCGCGGGGCAGATGATCTCAAAACCGTTTGTGAGCGCAGGATCGGCAAGAAGATGGCAGTCACTGATGACGGGAAGCTGTCCTGGGAGGAAGTCGAATGCCTCGGTGCCTGCGTGAATGCACCAATGGTTCAGATCAATGACGACTATTTTGAGGACCTGACGCCTGGAAGCCTTGAGGAAATCATCGAACGGTTGCGCAATGGCGCTGATGTCGAGCCGGGTCCGCAGGTCGATCGGGTCTTTTCCGAGCCTGTCGGGGGCACCGATGTCCTGACCGATCCTTCGCTTTTCGATGGCACCCGCGCGACGCGCCTTGGCGCGGTACCCAATGCGCCGGACGCTGAACCGGCCCCCGAAGCCAAGGCAGAGCCGCCGGCCCCGCCGCCTACAAATACAAAAAGGGAAGAGGCCAGCGCCGGCGACAAGGGGGTAGAACTGGTCGAGATATCCGGTGAGAAGCCTGAGGCGATGGAAATCGCTGAGAGCGAGCGTGACGATCTCAAGAAGATCAAGGGCGTCGGACCGGTCAATGAAGCTCAGCTCAATGCGCTCGGGATCTACACGTTTGCCCAGGTCGCGGCCTGGACACCTGCAAATGTCGACTGGGTTGAGGGCTATCTGAGCTTTCCCGGTCGGATCGGGCGTGAAGACTGGATCACCCAGGCGGCGGCGCTGGCCACGCACAAGGGTCCGGCGGATTAGGAACGCAAGAACGGTGGCGCCGGCGATGGACAGGCAAGAGAAACATAACCGCGTGATTGCCGCGATTTTTGCATTGGGCGGACTGGTGTGCCTGCTTTTCACCGGGCGGGTCGAATTTGTGATTGCAGGCGGCGTGCTCGGCGCCGCATTCCTGCTTCCGGACCTCCTGAAGGGCCGGGACAATGGCGGAGACTGAGATGGCAGGCGGGCGCTTGGATCCGGATCAAAGGCGTGTGCTGGTCAGGTCGGCGCTGATGGACGGAGCCTGTGTGACGGGCGGCGCGGGGCTGTTTCTTGCAACCGGAAACTGGATCTGGCTGGTGTCGGGCATGCTACTCGGCGCCGGGTTTCTTCTGCCGGCACTGATCGGCATCATGCGAACGCAGAGGTAGACAAGAATGCTGCAGGACAAGGACCGGATTTTTACCAATCTCTATGGCCGCCATGATCCCGGCCTGGAGGCGGCGAAAGGGCGTGGCGCCTGGAATTCGACGAAGGATCTCATTTCTTTCGGGCCGGAATGGGTCTGCGAGCAGATCAAGGCTTCAGGCCTGCGCGGGCGCGGCGGTGCGGGCTTCCCGACGGGCCTGAAATGGACCTTCATGCCGAAACAGGTCGGCGAGCGGCCGCACTATCTCGTCGTCAATGCCGATGAGTCAGAGCCCGGCACCTGCAAGGACCGGGAGATCATGCGCCATGATCCCCACCTGTTCATCGAAGGCTGTCTGGTCGCTTCTTATGCGATGCGCGCGCATACCTGCTATATTTATATTCGTGGGGAATATATCGCCGAGCGTCATGCGCTCGAAAAAGCGATCCGCGAGGCTTATGAGGCTCGCCTGATCGGCAAGGATAATGTGCATGGCTGGGATTTCGACGTGCATGTCAGCCACGGCGCCGGCGCCTATATCTGCGGCGAGGAGACTGCGCTTCTGGAAAGCCTCGAGGGCAAGAAAGGCCAGCCGCGCCTGAAGCCGCCTTTCCCGGCCAATGCCGGGCTTTATGGCTGCCCGACCACGGTCAACAATGTCGAGAGTATTGCCGTGGTGCCGACCATCCTGCGGCGTGGGGCCGAATGGTTTGCCGGTTTCGGTGAGCCGGGCAACGCGGGCACAAAGCTCTTCTGCATCTCCGGCCATGTCGAGAAACCGTGCAATGTTGAAGAGGAAATGTCGATTACCTTCCGCGACCTGATCGAAACCCATTGCGGCGGCATTCGCGGGGGCTGGGACAATCTCAAGGCGGTGATTCCCGGCGGTTCATCGGTCCCGATGGTGCCGGCTGAGCAGATCATCGACGCTAAGATGGATTTCGATTCGCTCAAGGATCTCAAATCGGGCCTTGGCACAGCCGCCGTCATTGTCATGGACAAGGAGACCGACCTGATACAGGCGATTACGCGGATTGCTTATTTCTACAAACATGAGAGCTGCGGACAGTGTACGCCCTGCCGCGAAGGCACCGGCTGGATGTGGCGGGTGATGCAGCGCATGGCCAGGGGCGAGGCCGAGCATCACGAGATCGACATGCTGCTGGAAGTGACCAAACAGGTCGAAGGCCACACGATCTGCGCGCTCGGGGATGCGGCCGCCTGGCCGATCCAGGGCCTGATCCGCCATTTCCGCCACGAGATCGAGGAGCGGATCGACCGCTACCGTGCACCGCGCGCCTTTGTGGAGGGTCACACCGTCGCGGCGGAGTAGAGCGAGTCGATGAGTGCGCTGCGAGCTCTTGCGATTACGCTGTGGTGCGTGATCCTGTTTGCTGCGAATGCGTGGGCGGCTGGCGACCTGTGGGCGATCTGGCAGGCCCTGGCGAGCCCGGTTGGCCTCGGGGCGCGACTGGCGTTTGGCCTGGCGGGCTTCTTTGCGATTTGCGCCCTTGCCGCGCTGGTCGCGATTGCATGGGTGCGTGCACTGTGGTTCCTCATTGGCGCGGCAATTGTAAAACTTGTGCTCGTGGTGATCCTGATGTTTACCGCACCGCAAGGGGTGAGCGTGTTGGTCGCAGGGGCGATCCTCGCCGAAATCGTTATTTCCTACCTCGTCATGGTGATGAACCGGGTTGATAACCCGGCTGAAAAGGCACCAGACCCTGCAGAAGAGTTCTGATCGATGAGCGACACTTTCAAACTGAACATCAATGGCCAGGATATCGAGGTGCCGCGTCACTACACGTTGATGCAGGCCTGCGAGGAAGCTGGCGCCGAAATTCCGCGCTTCTGTTATCATGAGCGCCTGAGTGTGGCCGGCAATTGCCGCATGTGTCTGGTCGAGTGGGAAGGCGCGCCCAAGCCGATTGCGTCCTGCGCGCAGACCGTCGGCGAGATGCGGATGAATCGTGATGGTTCGCCGCCCGTGATCCGCACCGAGTCGGACTATGCGCGCAAGGCGCGCGAAGGCGTGATGGAGTTCCTGCTCATCAATCACCCGCTCGATTGCCCGATCTGCGACCAGGGCGGGGAATGCGACCTGCAGGACCAGGCCATGGCCTACGGCCGCGGCGGGTCGCGCTACAATCTCAACAAGCGGGCGGTCGAGGACAAGGAAATGGGGCCGCTGGTCAAGACGATCATGACCCGCTGCATTCAGTGTACCCGTTGCGTGCGGTTTGCCGCCGAAGTGGCCGGCGTCGAGGAAATTGGCATGATCTCGCGCGGCGAGGATGCGGAGATCACGACTTATCTGGAAAAATCGCTCACATCGGAACTGTCGGGCAATGTCATCGATCTTTGCCCCGTCGGCGCACTGACATCCAAGCCTTATGCTTTCGAGGCGCGGCCCTGGGAGTTGCGCAAGACGTCCAGCGTGGATGTCATGGATGCGATGGGCTCAGCGATCCGGGTGGACGCCAAGGGAACCGCCGTGATGCGCATCATGCCGCAGATCAATGAAGAGGTGAATGAGGAGTGGCTGTCGGACAAGTCGCGCTTCATCTGGGACGGGCTTCAGCGCCAGCGTCTTGACCGGCCATTTGTTCGCGAAAACGGGAAGCTGCGCGCGGCCAGCTGGGACGAGGCGTTCGAAGCTGTGAAAGCGTCGCTTGCGACACCTGACAGGGCCGGGATGATTGCCGGCGACCTTGTTGAGGTCGAGCAGGCCAGGGCCGCGCTGGATCTTGCCCGCGCACTGGGCATTGCGAACACCGATTGCCGTCCGGAAGGGGCCAGCTACGGCGCCGATGGCGTGCGCGAACGATATCTCATGAACCCGACCTTCATGGGGGTCGAGGAGGCCGACGCGCTGCTGCTGATCGGGACAAATCCGCGGGTTGAAGCGCCGGTCTGGAATGCTCGCATCCGCAAGGCCTGGCTGTGGAACGACCTGAAGGTCGGCCTGATCGGCGAGGCTGTCGACCTGACCTATGATCATGAGTATCTTGGCGCCGGTCCGCAGAGCCTGTCCAAGCTTCGCGAAACGGGCTTTTATGAGACTCTGAAACTGGCCGAGCGGCCGATGATCGTGCTGGGCGAAGGGGCTCTGGCCCGCGAGGATGGCGAGGCCGTCTTGCGCGCGGCGCTGGATCTGGCCAATGAGGTCGGCGCGGTGATTGAAGGCGGCGAGGAGGCGGCCTGGGCAGGTTTCGGTATGCTGCACAATGCGGCGGGCCGTGTCGGCGCGCTGGATCTCGGATTTGTCCCTGGCGAGGGCGGCGCGGACACGGCCGCGATGCTGACAGGCGCAGTCGATACGCTGGTCCTGCTGGGCGCTGACGAGGCTGACCTGTCGCGCCTGCCGCGGGAGACAACTGTCATCTATGTCGGCTCTCACGGTGACGCGGGCGCACATCGCGCGGATATCATCCTGCCGGCAGCGGCTTATACGGAAATGATTGCGACCTATGTCAATTCCGAGGGCAGGGTGCAGATGACCTCGCAGGTCGTTCAGCCGAAAGGTGAAGCGCGTGAGGGCTGGGCGATCTTCCGGGCGCTTTCCGGGGTGATGGGCAGGCCCCTTGGCTATGACACAGCCGATGCACTTCGCACGCGCCTGCGCGCGCCACAAGAGGCCGTTGAGGGCGAGGATGGCGAACCGACCGCTAGTGTGTTCGCTGGAATCGGCTTTGCGCCTGGTGCGGCCGGCGCTGCGGCATTGCGCGAAATCCCTGCGGCTGGCGGAACCTTGTCGGAAACGCCATTTGCGCCGGTTTTCGGGGATTTCTATCTCACAAACCCGATCGCACGGGCGTCAAAAACCATGGCGGAATGTTCGGTTCTTGCGGCAGGGCTTGCCAGCCCGGTGGCAGCGGAGTAGGCGAAGCCCCCATGAGCGGATTCATTCAGGAACATGGCGCCCTTCTGGGCACGCTGACGGTCATAGGGCAGATTGCTCTTTTCATGATCGTGCTGCTGATCGCGCTGGCCTTCCTGCTCCTGATGGACCGGAAGGTCTGGGGCGCTGTCATGATGCGCAAGGGGCCGAATGTTGTCGGCCCGTTCGGCCTGTTTCAGTCCTTCGCAGATTTCGGCAAGTTCCTGCTCAAGGAAATCGTGATTCCGGCCGGCGCGAACAAGACGGTCTTCATCCTGGCTCCGATCCTGACAACGACGCTGGCCTTTGTGGCCTGGGCGGTCGTGCCTGTCGCGCCCGGTTGGGTGATCTCCGATATCAATGTGGGGATCCTCTACCTCTTTGCTGTTTCGTCGCTCGGCGTTTACGGGATCATCATGGGCGGGTGGGCGTCGAATTCGAAATATCCGTTTCTCGGCTCGCTTCGCTCGGCCGCGCAGATGGTCTCCTATGAAGTGTCGATCGGTTTCGTGATCGTCACCGTGATCCTTCTTGTCGGCTCGATGAACCTGACCGATATCGTCAATGCGCAGGGCGGTGGGATCCATACCTGGCATGTCTTCGCGCTCGATCATTTCCCGCTGGTGATCGTGATGCTGCCCATGTTCGTGATCTTCTTCATTTCTGCGCTGGCCGAGACGAACAGGCCGCCATTCGACCTGCCGGAAGCCGAATCCGAACTCGTGGCCGGTTACCAGGTGGAGTATGGCTCCACGCCCTATCTGCTCTTCATGCTGGGCGAGTACCTCAATATTGTCCTGATGTGCGCCCTGATGACGATCCTGTTCCTCGGTGGCTGGCACGGGCCGGTTCCGCTGGGCGATGCGGCCAACAATCTGCCGCCACTGCTCGTCAGCCTGTCGGGCCTGGCCTGGTTCGCGCTGAAGATGCTGGCATGCTTCTTCATGTTTGCCATCGTCAAGGCGATGGTCCCGCGCTATCGCTATGACCAGCTTATGCGGCTGGGCTGGAAGATTTTCCTGCCGACATCGCTTGCCGCCGTTGTCATTGTGTCGGCCTTTGTCGTTTACACCGGAGTGCAGTCATGAGTATCGCCCAGACCGTTCGCGGCGTGCTGCTGACCGATTTTGTCAGCGCCTTTTTCCTGACCCTGCGCGAAATGTTTCGTCGCAAGGCGACCGTGAACTATCCATTTGAGAAGAACCCGATTTCGCCGCGGTTTCGCGGAGAACACGCATTGCGCCGATACGCCAATGGCGAGGAGCGTTGCATCGCGTGCAAGTTGTGCGAGGCTATCTGCCCGGCCCAGGCGATCACGATCGAGGCCGAGCCGCGCGCGGACGGCTCGCGGCGCACGACCCGATATGACATCGATATGGTCAAATGTATCTATTGCGGCTTCTGTCAGGAGGCCTGCCCGGTCGATGCGATTGTCGAGGGACCGAATTTCGAATTTGCAACCGAGACCCGCGAAGAGTTGTTCTATGACAAGGAGCGGCTGCTCGAGAATGGTGACCGCTGGGAGCGGCTGATCGCAAAAAATCTGGAACTCGACGCGCCGTATCGCTAAGAGGTGCAGCGCGACTCAAACGCGCAAGGTGGGTCCTCCGCCTTGAACTGATCCGAATTGAGGGGCAGGGGCTGCCCGACATTGTTGAAGCGGCTGGAAAGGGCCTGGTGCGACCTTGGAAGTCATTGCGTTCTGGATACTGGCAGTGATTGTCGCCACAGCGGCCGTGTTCGTGATCGCGGCGCGCAATCCGGTGCATTCTGTTCTCTGGCTGATCCTCAGCTTCTTTACGTCTGCGGCTCTTCTGGTGCTGATCGGCGCGGAATTCCTCGCCATGCTGCTGGTTGTCGTTTATGTCGGCGCCGTCGCGGTTTTGTTCCTGTTCGTCGTGATGATGCTCGACGTTGATTTCGTTGAGCTCAAACAGGGTTTCCTGGCATACCTGCCATTCGCCGTGCTGGTCGGTATCGCCTTCTTCGCCGAAATTATCCTCGCATCCGTGGCGGCTGACACAGAGGCGCCCCGTCCGCGCGCCTCGCCGGGTGCTGAATCGAACGCCGAAGCTATCGGGCAGGTCATGTACACCGAGTATCTCCTGTTGTTCCAGCTGTCGGGCATCATCCTTCTCGTCGCGATGATTGGGGCCATCGTGTTGACCCTGCGCGCGCGTCCTGGCGTCAAGCGGCAGAATATTGCGCAGCAGACCGCCCGCCGGCGTAGCGAAGCGACGGAGCTTCAGGACGTCAAACCCGGACAGGGGATCTGATCGCCATGGACCTGACCCTCACCCATTTCCTTGGTCTGTCGGCCTTCCTGTTCACCGTCGGCGTGGTCGGCATTTTCGTGAATCGGAAGAATATCATCGTCATCCTGATGGCGATCGAGCTGATCCTGTTGTCGGTGAATCTCAACCTCATTGCCTTCTCGGTCTTTTCCGGCACGATTGTTGGCCAGATTTTCGCGATGCTTGTGCTGACCGTGGCGGCCGCGGAGGCCGCTGTCGGGCTTGCGATCCTTGTCGTCTTCTTCCGCCTGCGCGGTGATATTTCGGTCGAGGCGATCGACCTGATGAAGGGGTAGGGACGATGCTGGCTGATCCGCTGATCTATTTCATCGTCCTGGCGCCGGGCCTTGCAGCGCTGGTGGCAGGCCTCGCGCACAAGCAGATTGGTGATCGCGCTGCGATGGTGATCACCACGGCGACAGTGCTCTCGGCGGGTGTATTGTCGCTGTGGCAGCTGTTTGGCTACACTTTCTTCACCGATCATGAGCATGGCGCATCGCGCGCTCATATCCTGGCGCTGACAAACTGGATCGAGATCGGCGCTTTCAAGGCCGACTGGGCCATCCGTGTTGATGCGCTTTCCATCGTGATGATGGCTGTAGTGACAAGTGTTTCGGGTCTCGTGCACCTGTATTCCTGGGGATATATGAGCGAGGATCCGCACCGGGCGCGGTTCTTCTCCTATCTGTCTCTCTTCACTTTCGCGATGCTGATGCTTGTCGTGGCGGACAATTTCATCCAGCTTTTCTTCGGCTGGGAGGGCGTTGGCCTCGCCTCCTATCTGCTCATCGGGTTCTGGTACCAGAACAAGGCGCCCAATGACGCCGCGATCAAGGCGTTCGTGACGAACCGGGTCGGCGATTTTGGCCTGGCGCTGGGCATCATGGCCGTCTTCTTCTGTTTTGGCACGGTCGAGTTCACGCCGATGATGGAAGCGATTCGCGCCAACAGTTTCGATGTGGAGGGCGTGGCACCCTTTGTCGATTTTGCCGGCGCCGGCGTGCGCGAGGCGCAGATCCTGTTCCTTGGCTATGGCGTGAATATCCTGGAGTTGATTGGCGTTCTTTTGTTTATCGGTGCCATGGGCAAGTCGGCGCAGTTCTTCCTGCATGTCTGGCTTCCCGATGCGATGGAAGGCCCCACGCCGGTCTCTGCGCTGATCCATGCCGCGACGATGGTTACCGCGGGTGTCTATCTCGTATGCCTGCTCTCGCCGCTCTATGAGTATACGGTTTTCGCCTCGGGCATGATCACCCTTATCGGTGCCGCGACCGCGCTTTATGCCGCGACCGTTGGCCTTGCCCAGAACGACATCAAGCGCGTCATCGCCTATTCGACCTGTTCCCAGCTGGGTTACATGTTTTTCGCCGCCGGTGTCGGTGCCTATGAGGCGGCCATGTTCCACCTCTTCACCCATGCCTTCTTCAAGGCGCTCCTGTTCCTCGGAGCAGGTTCGGTCATCCATGGCATGCATCATGAGCAGGATATGCGCCATATGGGCGGCGTGCGGCGGTTCATGCCGGTGACCTATGGCGTCATGCTGATTGGTACACTGGCGATTATCGGGATTGGCTGGCCGCATGTCTGGGGGCTGTCGGGCTTTTTCTCAAAGGATGCGATCCTGGAAAGCGCCTTCACGGCGGGGCAGGCGGGTGTGAACTATGCGCAGCTGGCCTTCTGGTTCGGCCTGCTCGCCGCCGCCCTGACCAGCTTCTATTCCTGGCGCCTGATCTACATGACCTTTCACGGCCCCTATACCGGGGCGCACCATGTCCATGGTCATCATGATGACCACCATCATGGGGATGAGGAACATGGCGACCCGCATGAGAGCCCCTGGGTGATGCTGGTCCCGCTTGTGCTCCTGTCGCTGGGGGCGGTGTTCGCCGGCTGGATCTTCTATGATCCGATGTTCCATCATGGAGAGGGCTTCTGGGGCGAGGCGATCCACCGCGCGCAAAGCAATCATGTGATACATGACATCGACACGCTCAAGAAGGATGATGCCTATGCATGGGTCTTCTGGGCGCCGGTGATCGTGACTGTGGCGGGCTTCCTGGTGGCGACCTTCACCTATCTGTTCAATCGCGGCGTCGGCAAGCGCATTGCCGCGAGCGGCGGGCCCCTTCATTCGCTGTTCTATAACAAGTGGTATTTCGACGAGATCTACAACGCCACGATCGTGGCCGGTTCGGCCTGGCTAGGGAACTTTTTCTGGAAGACAGGTGACAAGCGCATCATTGATGGGTTTGGACCCGATGGCGTGACGGCAGCGGCGCGCTGGGGCGCCCGGCGTCTGTCGGCGATGCACACCGGCTATCTCTATCATTATGCATTCGTCATCATCGGCGCGGCGCTTGTCTTCGGCGCGGTGCTCTACTGGCGGGCCGGAGGGGCGGGCTGATGACTGATTTTCCAATCCTGACGGCCATGACGGCGCTGCCGCTGGCCGGCGCACTCCTTATCATGATTGTGCGTGCGGCAACGTCGAGTGAGGGCGATCCCGACGGCCGCAAGGCGCTTACCGCCGGGCTGGTCGTCTCGATCGCAACCTTTGTGGTGTCCCTGGCCGTGCTGATCGCCTTCGATCCCTCCCAGTCAGGCTATCAGTTTGTGCGCAGTCATGGCTGGTATGGCGGCATCAGCTACAAGATGGGCGTGGATGGCCTGTCAGTGATGCTGATCCTTCTGACGACGCTTCTGATGCCGTTCTGCTTCCTTGCGAGCTTTTCGCAGACATCGAAATCGGGAAATGAGGTCCGCCGTCCGATCAAGGAGCGCGCGACCGAATATGTCGTGGCCTTCCTGATCCTGGAAAGTTTCATAATTGGCGCCTTCTGTGCGCTCGATCTGGTGCTGTTCTATATTTTCTTCGAGGCCGGCCTCATTCCGATGTTCATTATTATCGGCGTCTGGGGCGGCAAGGAGCGGGTCTACGCCTCGTTCAAATTCTTTCTCTACACGCTTTTCGGGTCGCTCTTCATGCTGGCGGCGATCGTTTACATGTACCTGCAGGCGGGAACGAGCGATATTGAAGTGCTGGAGAAGACGGCCTTCGCGCCTGGCGCGCAGACTTGGCTGTGGCTGGCATTCTTTGCGAGCTTTGCCGTGAAGCTGCCAATGTGGCCTGTCCATACCTGGCTTCCCGACGCGCATGTCCAGGCGCCGACTGCCGGTTCCGTCCTGCTGGCGGGCGTGCTCCTGAAGCTGGGCGGTTATGGCTTCATGCGCTTTTCCCTGCCGATGTTTCCCGACGCCAGCGAGATGTTCCAGCCACTGATGTTCGCGCTGTCGGTCATTGCAATTATCTATGCGTCGCTGGTGGCCTGGCGCCAGACCGACATGAAGAAGCTCGTCGCATATTCATCCGTGGCGCATATGGGATTCGTGACGCTCGGCCTGTTCTCGTTTACCGAGGTGGGTGTTCAGGGCGCGGTGTTCCAGATGATTTCGCATGGGCTGATTTCCGGAGCGCTGTTCCTCCTTGTGGGTGTCGTCTATGACCGCGCGCATACTCGCGAAATCGCGCAATATGGCGGCCTTGTACACAAGATGCCGGTCTTTGCCGTGCTGTTCATGTTGTTCACCATGGCCAATGTCGGCCTGCCGGGCACGAGCGGTTTTGTCGGCGAGATCCTGACCATGGTAGGCGGCTTCCAGGCCTCGACCTGGGCGGCAGCCGGGGCTGCCCTCGGCGTCATCTTTTCTGCCGTCTATATGCTGAACCTTTACAGGCAGACCGTGTTCGGCGCGCTGAGCGAGAAACTGCCCGTGCCTGCAGCCGAAATGGATGATGTGACGGCGCGCGAAATGATATCTCTCGTCATCCTTGCCTTGCTTGTCATACTGCTGGGCGTGAAGCCGGGGCTGATCTTCGATATCACCGAGACGGCGTCCTTGCGGGTACTCGAAATGATGGCGGGAGGCTGAACCATGCTTGACTGGACCGCCATTCTTGAAACCATTGGTCCTGAACTTTGGCTCGTGTCCGTCGGACTGATCGGGGTTCTTGTCGGGGCCTTTGTCGGCGACGGGTTTAACCGCATCAGCTTCAAGCTGGGCGCACTCGCACTGTTCGTGGCAGCGTTCATTTCCTGGCTGACCTTTGATGGCGGCGAGGCGTTTGGCGGGCTGGTGGCGACGAACGGATTCGTCAGTTTTGCCAAGATCGCCAGTTTCGCGCTGGCCGGCGTGGCACTCTGGATCGGCGAGGATTTCTTCGTCCGCCATGAGACGATCCGGTATGAGTATCCTATCCTGATGATATTCGCCGCGCTTGGTATGGGCATCACCCTGTCAGCCGCGGATCTGATGACCCTTTATATGGGTATCGAAACGCTCAGCCTGTCCTCCTATGTCCTGGCCAGTTTTCACCGCGACAGTGCGCGCTCCGCCGAAGCGGGGCTGAAATATTTCGTTCTGGGGGCGTTGGCGTCCGGCCTTCTGCTCTATGGCGCTTCGCTGGTGTATGGATTTGCCGGAACGACCCAGTTCGCCGAGATTGCCCGTGCCGAGCCGGAGGTCGGCTTCCTATTCGGGCTCGTCCTGATGATCACGGGGCTGGCGTTCAAGGTTTCGGCTGCGCCCATGCATGTCTGGACGCCGGACGTTTATGAAGGCGCGCCAACTCCGGTTGTCGCGTTCTTCTCTGCAGCCCCGAAAATGGCGATGATGATCGTCTTCGCGAATGTCCTGTTCACCGCGTTTGGTGACAATTTGTCTGACTGGCAACTGATTGTGGCGATCATTGCGGGCGCCTCAATGCTGGTGGGCAGTTTCGGAGCTCTTCTGCAGACCAATATCAAGCGTCTCCTCGGCTATTCCTCGATAGCGAATATGGGCTATGCGCTGATTCCGGTGGCCGCCGGCGCGGATCTTGGTGCACCGGCGCTTCTGGTCTTCATGACAATTTATACGATTGCGTCCATCGGCATGTTTGCCGGTGTTCTGACCATGCGCCGGCGCGGCGGGATGGTCGAGGATATTCACGAATTGTCCGGGCTGGTCCGCTCGCGTCCCGGAATCACGCTGGCATTGACAGTGATAATCTTCTCCATCGCGGGCATTCCGCCGCTGGCCGGTTTCTTCGCGAAGCTGGCGGTGATTGAGGCCGGGCTGGAGGCTGATCTCCTGCCTCTGGTCATCCTGCTTGTGGTCTCATCTGTCGTGTCGCTCGGCTATTATTTGCGCCTTGTGATTATCATGTGGGTGGATGAGCCCCGCGAGGCTTTCCAGCCAACCGGGGCATCGGTAGCGGCTGCTGTCGGCGTGTCGGGCCTGTTGATGTTTCCGGTCCTGGTGGCGCTGATCGGTGTTCTCACCGGCTGGGCCAATCTTGCCGCAGCAGGGCTGATCAATTGAGCCATTCCTGGCCCGTCGTCTGGCACGAAACGCTCGACAGCACGAATGAGGAAGCCCGGCGCCGGGCGCTGGGTGCAGACCTGTCGGGCGTATGGATCGCTGCGCGAGTGCAGACCGCAGGCCGCGGGCGGCTCGGGCGCAGCTGGGCGTCCCCGACTGGCAATCTGTTCGCCACGGCGCTGTTCGCCGAGCCGGGTGGCTTTCCCGTTGCCACGCGCGTGCCATTCGCGGCCGCTCTGGCCGTTCATGACGCAGTTTCCGGTTTCGCACCGTATGCGCCGGTTGCGCTGAAATGGCCGAATGATGTGCGGGTGAATGGGGCCAAGCTATGCGGAATCCTTGTCGAGGCCGGTGAGGTGGGTGGCAAGGTCTGGGTCGCGGCCGGGATCGGGGTCAATGTCGCGTCTGTGCCGGAAACCGCCGGCCAGGCCGCGACGAGTCTCGCTGATCTGCGCGGTGACAGTATGGCAGGCGCTGACATGGTGCTTGAAGCCCTGCGCGAGAGTTTTTCCGGCAGGCTGGACGAGGCGAGATCCGATTTCGCGCGCACCCGTTCAGACTGGCTGGATCGGGCTGAGGGGCTTGGCGGGACGGTGCGGGTCTCGCCGGGCGGTGAGCCGGTTGATGGCCTGTTCGAAACGCTTGCAGAGGATGGGGGCCTTGTCCTCAAACTGGATGACGGCAGCCGGAGGATCATCCGCGCCGGCGATGTTGAACTGATCAGGAGGGCGTGAGGCGATGTTGCTGGCGATTGATGTAGGCAATACGAACACGATGTTTGCCATTCATGACGGCACCGACTGGGTTGCGCGCTGGCGCAGCCATACCGATCCGACGCGCACTGCTGATGATTATGCCATCTGGCTGTCCCAGATCTGCCGGCTGGAGGGTGTCGCATTTGGCCGGATTGATGGCTGTATCGTCTCCAATGTCGTACCGCAGTCGCAGTTCAATTTTCGCAATCTTGCGCGCCGTTATCTCAATTGTGAACCGTTCTTTGTTGGCGAGCCGGGGGTTGATCCCGGCGTTGAGGTTCGCATTGCCCGGCCTGAACAGGCGGGTGCGGACCGGCTTGTAAATGCCGTTGGCGCCCATAAAGCTCATGATGGCGCGCTGATCGTCGTCGATAGCGGGACGGCAACCACTTTCGATATTGTCGGTGCTGATGGTGGCTTTGAGGGCGGGATTATCTCGCCCGGCATCAATCTGTCGATGAAAGCGCTTCACGAGGCGGCCGCCAGCCTGCCGCGCATCGCGATTCAGCGCCCGCCCCAGGTGATCGGGAAGGACACGGTCAGTGCCATGCAGTCTGGAATCTTTCTTGGCTATGTCGATCTCATTGACGGACTCATCCGCCGCATCAAGTCTGAATATGCCGACCCGATGACGGTGATCGGCACAGGCGGTGTGGCTTCGCTGTTTGAAGGCGTCAGCGAGGAAATCGACACTTATGATCAGGACGTGACGATTCGCGGCCTTCTGGAAATCTTCAGGCGCAATACATCCGGGACTTCATGACCCAACCCAATGATAAAGATACGCTGGTCTTCCTGCCGCTTGGCGGTTGCGAGGAGATCGGAATGAACCTCAACGCTTATGGCTATGGTCCGCCCGAAAACCGGCGCTGGATCCTGGCCGATATGGGCGTGACTTTTGGCGACGAGACCGTGCCGGGGATTGACCTTATCTGCGCGGACCCCGATTTCCTCGCCGACGAGGAGATTGAGGCGATCTTCCTGACCCATGCGCATGAGGACCATATCGGCGCCACGGGCCTGCTCTATGAGCGGCTGAAGACTGATGCGCCGATGTATGCCACGCCCTTTACCGCAGAACTGGTGCGCCAGAAGCTGCGTGAACGGGGCCTGGATGATGATCCGATCCTCAACGCCATTCCGATGGAAGCCGAGGTCAAAGCCGGGCCGTTCACTGTGCGGTATGTGACGCTGACCCATTCCATTCCCGAACCCAATGCGCTGGCCATTGATACGCCGCTGGGTCTCATCCTGCATACAGGCGACTGGAAAATCGATCCGGATCCGACACTGGGCGGCGATATCGATATTGATGGCCTCACCGCTCTTGGCGATCGCGGCGTGCTGGCCATGGTCTGCGATTCCACGAATGTCTTTGTCGAGGGCGAGGCTGGTTCGGAAGCCGGCGTGCGCGAGGCGCTAAAGGAGCTTATCGCCGGGCTGGAAGGCCGCGTGGCGGTCACGACTTTCGCGTCCAATGTGGCACGGGTGAAATCGGTAATCGAGGCGGCTGCGGAGGCCGGGCGCAGCGTCTGCCTGGTCGGGCGCTCGATGCACAAGGTGACCGATGCCGCAATCCAGACCGGTATCCTGAAGAACATGCCCGATTTCGTCGACGAGGATGATGCCGGCGCGCTGCCCCCGGACAATATCCTCTATCTGTGTACCGGCAGCCAGGGCGAGCCTCGCGCGGCGCTCTCGCGGATTGCGCGCGGGGACCATCGCAATGTCAGCCTCGGCGAGGGCGACACCGTTGTGTTTTCCTCGCGTGTCATCCCGGGCAATGAGAAGGGCATTTTCGCGATGATGAACGCCCTTGCGGATATGGGCATCCGCGTGATTACTGATCGGATGACCACGACGCCCATCCATGTATCGGGGCATCCCTGCCGCGATGAGCTGCGGCGGATGTATGGCTGGGTGCGCCCGCGGATCTCGGTTCCGGTTCATGGCGAGCGCCGCCACACGCTGGAACATGCGCAATTTGCCCGCTCGCTTCAGGTCCCCGAGGCGGTTGCCCCTAAAAATGGCGAGATGGTGCAGCTGGCGCCCGGCGATGCGCGGATCGTCGATATGGTGCCGGCAGGTCGGCTCATGCTGGACGGGGCTCATCTTGTCCCGGAACATTCCGGGGGGCTGTCGGAACGAAAACGCCTGTCCTATAACGGCTATGTCCATGTCTGCGTGGTGATTGACGAGCGCGACGGGATCATTGATGGCCCGGTTTCAACGGCGCGCGGGCTGAGCGAGCCTGACGGGAGGCTGGCCGAAGAGAGCCTGGACGCGCTGGACGAGGCTGGCGAGCTTGCGCTGGCGAAGCTGAAGCGCAAGGATCTGGAGGATGATGAAGCGGTCGAGCGTGCGCTGGGCCGTGCCGTTCGGCGCGCAGCCGAGCGCGCTTTTGGCCGCCGCCCGGTCATCGATATAACCGTGCTGAGGAGCTGAGCAGGAAAGATGAGTGATTTTCAGATTGGTCCGCTGAACCATGTCGGAATAGCGGTCCCGGATATAGAACAGGCGATCGAGACCTATCGCACGCTATATGGCGCTACCGACATCACCACCCCGTTCGATATGCCCGAACAAGGCGTGAAGGTCTGCTTCGTCAACCTGCCCAACAGCCAGATCGAACTGATCGAACCTCTGGACGAAGACAGCCCGATCCACAATTTTATTCAGAACAATCCCAAGGGCGGCCAGCACCATGTCTGTTTCGAAGTGTCCGACATTGACGAGGCCGTGAAGGAAATGAACCTGCGCGGGGCCACGGTGCTCAACGAGCCGAGGATTGGCGCGCATGGCACGCCAATCATCTTTGTCCACCCGAAGAATTCCAATGGCGTTCTGATCGAACTCATGGAAACACCGAAAGAGGGCCATGGATGACCCTGACGGGCGCCATAGTCATTTTCGTCATTGTCTGGTGGCTGTGTTTCTTCATCGTGCTGCCCATCGGCGTGCGCGGCCAGTATGAGGAGGAAGGCGTCGTTGAGGGCACCGAGGAAGGCGCGCCGGCCGATCCGATGCTGAGGAAAAAAGCGATCTGGGCGAGTATCGGGGCGTTTGTGATTACCGGCCTTCTGGGTGTGTCGACGCTGTTCGTCGATTATCTGGAGTTCTTCTTCATCGGCTGAGGGGGACGCGCCAGGCTGGCCGGCCAGAACTGTATTCGCCCTAGCCAAACCGCTCGCGCCGCTTTACCCGCTAGAACTGATCCTTAGACCGAGAAGAGGTTGCCGCCTGTCATGCGCCTGTCCCGTTTTTTTCTTCCCGTCCTGAAGGAAGCGCCGGCCGATGCGGCGATTGTCAGCCACCAGCTGATGCTGCGCGCCGGCATGATCCGCCAGGCGGGCGCAGGTATCTATTCCTGGCTGCCGCTTGGGTTTCGCGTACTGAAGAAAATCGAGCAGGTGGTGCGCGAGGAGATGGACCGCGCCGGCGCGATCGAGATGCTGATGCCCACCCTGCAGCAGGCCGAGCTTTGGACCGAGTCCGGGCGCTATGACGATTACGGCCCGGAAATGTTGCGCATCAAAGACCGGCATGACCGCGACATGCTCTATGGGCCGACCAATGAGGAGCTGATCACCGAGATCTTCCGCGCCCATGTGAAGAGCTATAAGCAGTTGCCGCTCAATCTCTATCACCAGCAATGGAAGTTCCGTGACGAGATCCGCCCGCGTTTCGGAGTCATGCGCGGACGCGAATTCTACATGAAGGACGCCTATAGCTTCGATCTCGATGAGGCGAGCGCGCGGGAATCCTACAACAAGATGTTCTGTGCTTATCTCAACTGTTTCGACCGGCTGGGGCTGACGGCTGTGCCGATGAAGGCCGATCCCGGCCCGATCGGCGGCGATATGAGCCATGAATTCATCATCCTCGCCGAGACCGGGGAAAGCGAAGTGTTCCTGGACAAGGCCATTCTCGACCTGCCCGCGCCTGGGCTGGATCTTGATTTCGACAGCGATCTCGAACCCATCGTCGCGCGTTATACTGATTATTATGCCGCCACGGACGAGAAGCACGATCAAGCGGCCTTTGGCGCGCTTGCGGCCGGGCGCCAGGTCGCGGCGCGCGGCATCGAAGTGGGACATATCTTCTATTTCGGCACAAAATATTCCGAGCCCATGGGCGCCATGGTTCAGAATGGCGACGGCCAGCAGGTCCCAATCCATGGCGGCAGTTACGGCATCGGCGTATCTCGTCTCGTCGGCGGGATTATCGAAGCCAGCCATGATGACAAGGGCATAGTCTGGCCCGCCTCAGTGGCGCCCTATGATGTCGGCCTGCTAAATCTGCGCGCCAGTGATGCCGATTGCGTGGCGGCCTGTGACGATGCTTATCAGCGCCTTCAAAACGCCGGATTCGATGTCCTTTATGATGACCGGGACGAGCGACCGGGCGCGAAGTTTGCAACCATGGACCTGATCGGCCTGCCCTGGCAGATCGCGATTGGTCCGCGCGGCCTGAAGAATGGCGTCGTGGAACTGAAATGCCGCAACACTGGAGACACCGAGGAGGTCAGCCTGGATACCGCACTCAGCATGCTGACCGGCAAGGTCTGAGCGCGCAGATGGCTGCGTCTGCCGGTCCCTTCGGTACGCTTGAGCGCGCGCTGGCCTGGCGCTATGTCCGCGCGCGGCGCGAGCATGGCGGGCTGTCGATCACCGCGATTCTCTCCTTTGCGGGCATTGCGCTCGCCGTGTGGGCGCTGATCGTGATCATGTCGATCATGGCAGGCTTTCGCGCAACCCTGCTGGATGCGCTGCTCGGCGGGCAGCCGCATGTGATCGTCTCGGTCCAGGATGTCCCGCAGGCGGAGGCGGACGCGATCGCGTCGCAGATCCGCGCGGTCGACGGAATCGAGGGTGCCTTTCCCTACATTCAGGAGCAGGTCCTGGCCACGCATGAAGGCATCGCTTCCAGCGGCGCGCTTGTGAAAGGTATAACGGATGAAGAGCTCAATGCGCTGGAATTCCTTGAGACTGGCGGCGCGGCCGAGGCGGCGGCAGCGTCCGGTTTCGGCGAGGGGCGGAATGGTGGCGACACGATCCTGATGGGGGCCTTTCTGGCCAGCGACCTTCGCGTTCGTCCGGGCGACAAGGTACGTCTGATCTCGACAGAGACCAGTTCCACGCCTTTCGGCAGCACGCCGCGTTCCAAGACTTATACGATTGGCGGGCTGTTCCGCACCGGCAGCGTCGAACTCGACCGTATTTACGTGATGATGCCGATCGAGCAGGCTCAGGTCTTCTTCAAACAGCAGGACAGCTACGAATCCATAGATGTGCGCCTGACCGACCCGATGGCCACGGAGGCTGCCATGCGCCGGATCGATGAGGCGCTCGCCCGGCCCGTCTATATGTATGACTGGAAGGCCCAGCGCGCGCAGTATTTCAACGCCCTCAATATCGAACGCAACATGATGCGGCTGGTAATGATGGTTCTGGTTGCCATCACCGCCATGAATATCATCTCCGGCGTCCTGATGCTGGTGAAGAACAAGACGCGCGACATTGCCATCCTGCGCACGATCGGCGCATCGCGCGGCGCAATGATGCGCGTATTTCTGATGATCGGCGGCGCGCTCGGTCTGACCGGGGCACTGGTCGGCATGATCCTGGGCGTCCTTACCGTCGTCAATATCCCGAATATCGAATGGGCCCTGGCCCAGGTTGGTGTGACGATATTCGATCCGGATACTTACGGGCTGGAAGGCCTGCCGGCGCGGCTGTCGGCTGTCGAAGTGTTCGGCTCGGCTATCTGGGCGGTTGTCGTGTCTGTTCTGGTCACGCTCTGGCCAGCCTGGCGGGGCGCCGATGTCGATCCGGTCGAAGCGCTGAGGTTCGAGTGATGGGCGCGGTTCTCGACCTGATCGATATCCAGCGCAGCTTCCGCTCCGGGGAGAAAACGCTGAATGTGCTGCGCGGTGCCAGCCTGTCACTGGCGCCCGGCGAAATGGTGGGCCTGGTCGGCCCTTCGGGATCGGGCAAATCCACCCTGTTGCACACAGCCGGCCTGCTGGAGCGCCCTGACAGTGGAAAGGTTCTGCTCGATGGCGAGGACTGCCTTCCCCTTGGCGAGCGTGAGCGGACTGCGATCCGGCGCGTCAAGCTCGGCTTTGTCTACCAGTTCCACCATTTGCTTCCCGAATTCAGCGCGCTCGACAATATCGCCATGCCGCTGATGATTGCCGGCAGTCGTCGGCCTGACGCAAGGAAAAAGGCTGAGGCCCTGCTTGCCGAAATGGGTTTGACCGAACGTGGGCACCACCAGCCAGGGCAGTTGTCCGGAGGCGAGCAGCAGCGCGTCGCCATTGCGCGGGCACTGGCCAATGACCCCCGCCTCGTCATTGCCGACGAGCCAACCGGCAATCTCGACCCGGCGACGACCGAGCGTGTTTTCGCCACGCTGATCAAGATGGCGCGCGATGAAGGCGCTGCGGTGCTCGTCGCGACGCACAACATGAACCTCACCATACATATGGACCGGGTCGTGACGCTCGATGAAGGCCGCGTTGTGCCTTTTGACCCGGCTGCGCCACGGCCAGGCTGAAATATACTGAAAAGCCTGTGGAAACGTGGAGGCTCCTCGTTGTGGGGCTGGAACAAAAAGGGTACTTTCTAGGAGAGGTCATTGGCGGGGGCGTTGGCAACCGGCACCCTGCGAGCGAGGAGGCCCTGACTGCATGACTGATTCGCCGTTCATCCATCTTGCCGTGCGTTCCAGCTATTCGTTGCTGGAGAGCATGATTACCCCCGGTGCACTGGCCGACTGGGCCGTGGGGCAGGCGATGCCGGCGCTGGCCGTTGCCGACCATAACAATCTTTTTGGCGCCCTGGAGCTGTCGGAGCTCCTGTCCGCTCGCGGCGTGCAGCCGATCATGTCCTGTTGCTTCGACCTGATGGGGCCTGAGCCACGCGACCCGGCGTCGCGGATCACGCTTTATGCCCAGAATGACACCGGTTATCGTCGTCTGATGGAGCTGTCATCGCGGGCCTATCTGGAGGCAGCCAACGGCGAACCCTGCTTGCGGCGCGACTGGCTGGCCGAGCGTACGGACGGGCTGATCCTCCTGACCGGTGGTAGCGAGGGTCGCACCGGGCAGCTGGCCGCCCGCGGCAAGGCGGATGATGCGCGTGCCGAGCTCGAATGGCTGGCGGGGGCCTGTCCGGGACGCTGTTATGTCGAAATCATGCGTCATGGAACGCCGGAGGAGGTGGCGAGCGAGCCGGTTCTGATCGACCTGGCCTATGAGATGGGACTGCCGCTGGTTGCTACGCATGATGCCCGTTTCCTGAAGCCTGGCGATGCCCGGGCCCATGATGCGCTGATCTGCATCTCGCACGGCCGCTATCTCGGAGAGGAAGATCGTCCCCGGGTTCAGCCCTCGCAATATCTCAAGTCGGGTGACGAGATGCGCGAGCTTTTTGCCGATCTTCCTGAAGCTATCGAGATGACGGGAGAGATTGCCCGGCGCTGTGCCGTGAGGGCGACAACACATGCGCCGATCCTGCCCAGCTTTGCAGACGGCAATATGTCGGAGATCGAAGCGCTGCGTCAGCAGGCGAGGGAGGGGCTTGAGGCCCGGCTGGCCGAAGTGCCGAAACTCTATGCGACGCGTGAGGATTACTTCAAACGTCTCGACCATGAGCTTGCGATCATCGAGAATATGGGTTTTCCCGGCTATTTCCTGATCGTGTCGGATTTTATCAAATGGGCTAAGGAGCAGGGCATTCCGGTCGGCCCGGGACGCGGGTCGGGCGCCGGCTCGCTGGTGGCCTGGTCACTCCTCATCACCGACCTTGATCCTCTGCGGTTCGACCTGCTGTTCGAACGTTTCCTCAACCCGGAACGCGTGTCGATGCCTGACTTCGACATCGATTTTTGTCAGGAAAGACGCGGCGAGGTGATCCGCTATGTCCGCGACAAATATGGCGCCGACAGCGTGGCCATGATCATCACTTACGGCACCTTGCAGGCGAAGGCTGTGGTACGGGATGTCGGACGGGTGATGCAAATGCCTTATGGTCAGGTCGACCGGCTCGCCAAGCTCATCCCGTTCAACCCGGCCAACCCGCCGAAACTCCGGGAAGCGATCGACGACGAGCCGAAATTCGATGAGGAAATTGAAAAGGACGAGCGCGTCGGGGAGCTTCTGGACGTCGCGCTTCAGCTGGAAGGGCTGTATCGTTCGGCCGGCACTCATGCGGCCGGCGTGGTTATTGCTGACCGGCCGCTGACCGAGATTGTCCCGCTCTACAATGACCCGCGCGCTGACTTGCCGGCGACCCAGTTCAATATGAAATGGGCGGAACTCGGCGGGCTGGTGAAGTTCGATTTTCTTGGCCTTAAGACGCTCACCGTGATCCAGCGCGCGCTTGAATTCATTCGCCGCGACGGCCGCGATGTCGGTGCGGAATGGTCAAGCTTCGATGATGCGCCGACTTATGAGTTGATGGCATCAGGCGAGACGCTCGGCGTTTTCCAGCTGGAAGGCGCGGGTATGCGCGATACCCTGCGCAAGGTGCGCCCGGGCAATATTGAGGATGTGATTGCCATCATCTCGCTCTACAGGCCGGGCCCGATGGACAATATTCCGGTCTATGTTCAGGGTAAGGACGATCCCTCCACCATCCGCTATGACCATCCCGACCTCAAGCCGATTCTTGAGCCGACCTATGGTGTGCCGGTCTATCAGGAACAGGTGATGCGGATGGCTCAGGAGATCGCCGGATACTCGCTCGGCGAAGCGGATCTTTTGCGCCGGGCCATGGGCAAGAAGAAGAAGGAGGAGATGGACAAGCAGCGCGTGCGTTTCGTGGAGGGCGCAGCGGAGCTGAAAGGAATTTCCTCCGATCTGGCCAATTCCATTTTCGACACAATGGCCAAGTTTGCCGGTTATGGATTCAACAAGTCGCACGCCGCCGCCTATGCCGTGATCGGCTATCATACCGGGTATCTCAAACGCCACTTTCCCGTCGAATTCCTGGCTGCCTCAATGAGCCTCGATGTCCACAATACAGACAAGCTCGCCGCTTTCTTCCAGGAGGCCAGGCGGCTCGGGATCGAGGTGCGCGCTCCCGATATCAATGAAAGCCAGGCCGATTTCGATGTGCGCGACGGCGCTGTCATCTATGCGCTCAGCGCGCTGAAAGGTGTCGGGATGGAAGCAATGCGCCATGTCGAGGCTTTGCGCGCTCAGGGCGGGCCGTTCAGTGACCTGCACGATTTTGCGGGCCGTATCGATCCGCGCCATGTTGGCAGGAAGGCGATCGAGCAGCTCGCAAGGGCCGGTGCGTTTGACGGGCTTGAACCCAACCGCGCGCGCACATTGGCCGGCGCGCCGGTGCTTTCGGCCATGGCGGCAAGCGCGGCGGACGACCGGGCCGGCGGGCAGGGCGGTTTGTTCGGCGAGGCTGAGCCGGCCGCCCGCGCGCCCTTGCCAAAGGTTTCTGCCTGGAACGGGCAGAAACGGCTGGACGAGGAGTTTGCTGCGATCGGTTTCTATTTGTCCGGCCACCCGCTGGATGACCTCCTGCAATCGGTCGACCGCTCGCGGATCACGCTCGCCATGGAAATCCGCGACAGGGCCGAGGATGGTCGTGCGCTGGAATTGCTCGGTATCGTGCGCGCGCGGGTCGAGAAGCCGGCCCGGCGGGGAGGAAAGTTCGCGTTCCTGACGCTGTCGGACCCGACCGGCGAAGTCGAGCTCATGGTCTACCCGGAAACTCTGAACGAAGCGCGCGACAAGCTCGAACCCGGTGCGGCGGTGTCTGTCACTGTGAGTGTCCGCCGGCAGGGCGAGGAAATCCGGCTGGCTGCTGAAATCGTCAAGCCGATCGCGTCGGCCCGGCTCGCGCGGCACATGTCGGGACTGAAGGTCCGGCTCGGTGCCGGAGCCGATCCGGCGGAGCTCGCAGCGATCGCGGATGTCCTTCGCAACCGTCAGAGCCATGACCGCGGCGATATCCTGGTCGAAGTTCCGCTGGACAATGGCGAGGTTGTCACGCTCAAACTGCCAGAACGCTATGCCACGGATGTCGGTGCGATGCAGGCCCTCAAGAGTGCGTCGGGAGTAGACCGGGTGGTCGCCGCGTGAGCCGGGCCGGACGAGACATGATGAGAGGCATTGCATTGGCGTCGGAAATGTGGTTATGCGCCGCGCTCAACCCCCGTACACGGGCGCATCCGGTGCGGGCATTCATGCGAATGCCCCGTCCCGCCCGTGAAGGCCAACCGGATGAGGACAATCGATATGGCCCTGCCTGATTTTACCATGCGTCAGCTGCTTGAAGCCGGCGTGCATTTCGGTCACCAGACCCATCGCTGGAACCCGAAGATGCGCCATTTCATCTATGGCGAGCGTTCCAATATTCATATCATGGACCTGTCAAAGACTGTGCCGCTTCTCCATCAGGCGCTGGTTCAGGTGCGCGACACGGTGGCCAAGGGTGGCCGGATCCTTTTCGTGGGTACCAAGCGGCAGGCATCCGAGCCGATTGCAGAAGCGGCGGAGCGCTGTGCGCAATATTACATGAACCACCGCTGGCTCGGCGGGACGTTGACGAACTGGGAAACGGTGTCCCATTCGATCAAACGCCTCAAAGAGCTGGATACCATGTTCGAGAGCGGCGGCGGCGACGGCCTGACCAAGAAGGAACTTCTGAACCTCGAGCGCGAGCGCGACAAACTGCAACGCGCCCTGGGCGGCATCGCCAATATGGGCGGACTTCCGAACCTCATGTTCGTGATCGATACCAATAAGGAAGCGATTGCGGTCAAGGAAGCTCGCAAGCTCGGCATTCCGGTTGTTGCTGTTGTCGACACCAATTGCGACCCAGACAATATTGATTACCCCTTTCCGGGCAATGATGACGCGGCCCGGGCGATCTCGCTCTATTGCAATCTCGTTGCCGACGCGGTGATGGATGGCCTGGCTGAATCCACTGCCGATCTCGGTATGGATCTTGGCGAGCTGGAGGATATCGGCGAACTGGCCGATCTGGATGTGGCCGCGGTTGACGCGGGCGCTGAGACCGGCGAGAGCGAAGCGGCCGGTGAGGCGGCGGCAACTGAGGCCGCTGGAACGACCGAACCGTCCAGCTGACGCGACCCAGACAAACCCAAGACCTGAAGGGAAAACGAGTTATGGCTCAGATCACAGCCGCCCTCGTCAAGGAACTGCGCGAGAAGACCGGCGCAGGAATGATGGATGCCAAGAAGGCGTTGGTTGAAAGCGAAGGCGACATGGAAGCCGCCGTCGACTGGCTGCGCGCAAAGGGGCTGTCCAAAGCGGCCAAGAAATCCGGCCGCACGGCTGCCGATGGCCTCGTCGCGGTTGCATTGTCAGATGATGGCAAATCAGGTGCGGTCGTTGAGCTCAATGCGGAAACTGATTTCGTGGCCCGCAATGGCGAGTTCCAGGCCGCCCTGTCGGGAATCGTGGCGACCGCGCTCGATACAGACGGGTCGATCGAGGCACTGAAGGCCGCTCCTGCGCCGTCGGGTGACGGTGCTGTAGAGGATATGATCAAGGCGCTGATCGGCAAGATTGGCGAGAACATGGCGCTGCGCCGCAGTGCGAAGCTGACAGCCGATGGTGCGGTATCGGCATATATCCACAATGCGGAATCCGACGGCATGGGCAAGGTTGGCGTTCTGGTGGCGCTGGACGGATCTGGAGATGATCTGGGCGAGCTTGGGCGCAAGGTGGCCATGCATATCGCCGCGACGGCCCCGGCGGCCGCGCGCGTTGATGAGCTTGACGCGTCCCTGGTCGAGCGTGAACGCACTGTGCTGACCGAAGAAGCCAGGGAAAGCGGCAAGCCGGACAATGTTATCGAGAAGATGATCGAGGGACGGATGAAGAAGTTCTACAAGGAGGTTGTTCTCATCGAGCAGCCCTTTGTCATGGATCCGGATGCGACGGTCGGCAAATTTCTCGAAGATAATGGTGCCACGCTGAAGGGATTTGTCCGTTTTGCACTGGGCGAGGGCATCGAGAAGGCTGACGATGATTTCGCGGCCGAGGTCGAGGCGCTTTCGAAGGGCGGCTGACGGCCTGCTGAAAGGACGCGACAAAGCGAAACTTCTGCCCGGCGGCCCATGACAGGCCGCCGGGAATCCGTTAGGGCAGGAAAAATCTTTCTGGAGCCCGCAATGACCGCCCCCGAGAATTTGCCCGACGAGGCACTCGTCTATAAACGTGTGCTGCTGAAACTCTCGGGCGAAGCCCTCATGGGTAGCCAGAATTTCGGCATTGACATGAATGTCTGCAAGTCATTTGCGCGCGAGATCGTGATTGCGCAGGAGACCGGCGCAGAGATTTGCCTGGTAATCGGCGGTGGCAACATTTTTCGCGGTCTGGCCGGTGCAGCGCTGGGCATGGACCGGGCCCAGGCCGACAGTATGGGCATGCTTGCCACGGTGATGAACGCGCTCGCACTTCAGGGGGCGCTGGAAGAGCTTGGCGTGGAAACGCGCGTCCAGTCCGCGATCCCGATGGAATCAGTGTGTGAGCCTTATATTCGTCGGCGGGCCATCCGACATATGGAGAAGGGTCGGGTCGTGATTTTCGCCGCCGGCACAGGCAATCCGTTTTTCACGACAGACACGGGTGCTGCGCTGCGGGCCGCGGAAATGGGATGCGATGCGATGCTGAAAGGCACGCAGGTTGATGGTGTCTATTCGGCCGATCCCAAGACAGATGCCGGCGCGACCCGTTATGATCATCTTGGTTATCAGGATGTGCTGGCACGTGACCTGCGCGTCATGGATGCGTCTGCTGTCAGCCTGATGCGTGACACGAATATCCCGATCGTGGTGTTTTCCCTTCACCAGGAGGGCGCATTCAGGGATATTCTCTATGGGCGGGGAACCTATACGGTGATCTCGAACGAGAAGAGAGTTGGCTCATGAGTTTTGATCTGAAAGACCTCGAAAGGCGCATGGATGGCGCCCTGACATCGCTATCGCAGGAATTTGGCGGTCTCCGCACAGGACGAGCGTCGGTCAACCTGCTCGATACGGTAATGGTCCCGGCTTACGGTTCGTCCATGCCGCTCAGTCAGGTCGCATCTGTTTCTGTGCCGGAATCGCGCATGCTTTCCGTCAATGTCTGGGACAAGCAGCTGGTCGGTGCGGCCGACAAGGCCATCCGCGACTCCGGACTTGGCCTCAATCCGGTGGTCGACGGCACCAATCTGCGGATTCCGATTCCTGCGCTGAATGAGGAGCGTCGGGCCGAGCTGGCCAGGATTGCCGGCAAATATGCCGAATCGGCCCGCGTGGCTGTCCGCAATGTCCGCCGTGATGGAATGGACCAGCTCAAGAAGTTGGAAAAGGATGGCGATATAAGCGAGGATGAGCAACGCTCGCGTTCCGAAGAGGTGCAGAAACTCACAGACCAGCATATCAAGCGGATCGATGAGACGCTGAAAGCCAAGGAAGAGGAGATCATGCAGGTCTGATGGTTACGCACGCTGCCACCGGCCCCGCTGCCAGACCCGGCAGCAGCGATGGTGTTCCAGCACATGTGGCGATCATCATGGACGGCAATGGACGGTGGGCCACTTCGCGCGGTCTTCCGCGTGGAGCCGGCCATGAGCGCGGGGTCGAAGCCCTCAGACGTACTGTCGAAGCAGCAGGAGACCTGGGCGTTCGCTACCTGACTGTTTATTCCTTTTCCACGGAAAACTGGCGGCGCCCGAAGGAGGAGGTCAATGCGCTTTTCGGCCTGTTGCGGGCCTATGTGCGCCGTGATCTCAGGCGCCTCAAGGATAAGGGCGTACGTGTCCGGATTATCGGCGAACGCGACAACCTGCCCGATGATCTGCGTCAACTGGTCGAGTATGCGCAGGACGAGACCTGCAGGAACACTGATTTTCATCTGACGGTCGCGTTCAATTATGGCGGACGTGATGAAATCGTGCGGGCTGCCCAGCGGCTCGCACAGGATGTGCTCGACGGTCGGTTGATGCCGGGACAGATCGACGAGGCTTATTTCGCAAGCCATCTCGACACTGCGGGCCTGCCGGACCCTGACCTTCTGATCCGCACCAGCGGGGAACGGCGCATGAGTAATTTCCTGCCCTGGCAGTGCGCCTACACGGAAATGGTTTTTGCAGATGTGCTCTGGCCGGATTTCGGTGAGGCCGCGCTGAAGAATGCGGTTGATGAATACAGGGCGCGCGAACGCCGGTTCGGCGCGGTTGCGCCGAAGGCGGGATAAGGGTGTCCAGGAGCATGGCCGGACGGCGAACCGGCGGCGAACTGGTCTTGCGCCTTGTTTCTGCAGCCGTGCTCATTCCATTTGCGCTGTTTGTGGTCTGGGCCGGAGGATTGTGGCTTGCACTCGGCGCGGGTCTGTTTGCGGCGGCAATGGGCTATGAGTGGAGTCGGATGAGCGCGCACGGGCCGATCTGGCTGTTGGTCGTCGCGATCAGTTCGCTCAACCTCGCCTTTCCATTCATTTCGGTCGGGATGTTTTGCGCGTGTCTGATCGCCGTCGCTGTGGTTTTCGCCGCGCTGAACTATCGCGACCCTGCTATTGCCGCCTTTGGTGTCCTGTATGCGGGTGGGCTTCCTTTTGCACTGCAGCTTCTGCGTGCTGGCCCCTGGGACGGTCAGGCGGCTGCGCTGATCGTGATGGCCATTGTCTGGGCCTCCGATTCGGCGGCGTATTTTGCCGGGCGGGGTTTTGGCGGGCCGCCGCTGACAGCGGACAGTCCGAACAAGACCTGGAGCGGCGCGATCGGCGCGGTATTCGCGTGTATGTTGTGCGGTCTTATCGCGGCCGGCCTTCTGTCTTCCGACAGGATGGTTTGGGCACTCGCAGGCGCGGGAATTTCTGTGGCCGCGCAACTTGGCGACCTGTTTGAATCACAGCTCAAGCGCCGCTTCGGCGTAAAGGATGCCAGCGGCCTCGTGCCAGGACATGGCGGGGTGATGGACCGGGTGGACGGGCTTGGCGCTGTGTGCATCCTGTTCGTGACCGTATTCCTTGCCCTGCCGGGCCTGGTGGAAAGGCTTGGATTATGAACGTTGCCCGGGTGAGAAACATTTCGATCATGGGCGCGACCGGCTCGATTGGCCGCTCGGCCCTGCAGGTGATCGGGGCGGCGAACCGCGCCGCGCCGGGTGACGATCCCGTCTTCCGGCTTGTCGCGCTCTCGGCGTATCGGGACGTGGAGGGCCTGGCCGCGCTTGCACGCCGGTTCCACCCTGAGATTGCGGTGATCGGCGACGAGACCTGTTTGCCGGCCCTGCGCGACGCGCTGGAGGGCAGCGGAATAGTCTGTGCGGGTGGAGAGGCAGCCGTCGCAGAATCAGCCACCCGGCCCTGTGACAGGCTCCTGGCGGCAATCAGCGGCGCGGCGGGACTGGCATCAACGCTGGCGGCTGTGCGCCAGGGGACGAGCGTGGCGCTTGCCAACAAGGAGAGCATTGTTTGCGCGGGTGCCCTGATCCTCGCCGAGGCAAAGCGATCGGGCGCGCAGATCCTGCCGGTGGACTCCGAACACAATGCGATCTTTCAGGTCCTGCAGGATAAACGCCATGTCGAGAAGCTGACCATTACCGCGTCTGGCGGTCCGTTCCGCGAGCACCAGCTTGAGGAGATGGCGCACGCGACGCCCGAACAGGCCAAAGCACACCCCAACTGGGACATGGGTATCAAGAATTCAATCGACAGCGCGACGCTGATGAACAAGGCCCTGGAGTTCATCGAGGCGGCCTATCTGTTCGATCTTCCGGCCGACCGGATCGACGTTCTCGTCCACCCTCAATCCATTATTCATGGCATGGCGCATTATGTGGATGGATCGGTCCTTGCCCAGCTGGGCGCACCGGACATGCGCACACCGATCGCGCATGCACTCGCCTTCCCCGAACGGGTCGAGACCGAAGTGGCGCGTCTCGACCTGGCCGCCTTGTCGCGGCTGGACTTCCAGCCTGTAGATGCTGTGCGGTTTCCTGCAGTCGACTATGCCCGCGAGGCCAGCCGGCTCGGCAATGCGGCCGCCACGCTCCTCAATGGGGCAAACGAAGCAGCTGTAGCTGCATTTATCGCGGGCGAATGCGGATTTCTCGACATAAGCTGGGTCGTGGGAGAATTGCTACAGCAGTTCCCGTCAATGAATTTCGCCGGCATGTCTTGCGAGAGCCTCGAAGAGATTGCGTATCTTGACAGCCGGGCCCGGGAGCTTGCAGGGGGGCTCCTCAGGGCGAGGGCCGGAACCGACAGGAGGAAGACGGTTTGAGTAGTGTGCTGACGCAGGGACCGCTTTTCATCGCCTGCCTTGTCCTGATGCTGGGCATTGTCGTGGTGATCCATGAGCTCGGCCACTATCTGGCGGGTCGCTGGTTCGGTGCAGCCGCCGAATCCTTCTCTGTCGGCTTTGGCAAGCCGATTTTCGAACGCAAGGACAAGCGCAATACCCGCTGGCGGATCAACTGGATTCCGCTTGGTGGCTTTGTGAAATTCGTCGGCGAACCGCAAGCTCCCGGCGATGTCGGGCGGCTTGAGGCAGGTCCCGTGGGCAAGGCGTATTCAGAGCTTGGGCCGGGGCAACGCTCTGTGATCGCCATGGCCGGGCCGGCGGCGAATTTCCTGCTTGCCATCCTGCTATTTGCGGCGATTTTCTGGGCGACCGGCACGCCGCGCGAGCGTCTCGCGGTTGTCGACGTGCAGCCTGGAGGGCCGGCGGCAGCGGCGGGTCTTATAGCGGGCGACAAGATCACCGCCGTAAAGGGTAAGCCGATCGAGAACAGGATGGACCTGTTATTGCCGGTGCAGCTGGGCACGGGCGATCCGATTGATGTCACCGTCCTGCGGGACGGTAACGAAGTCGCTGTCACGGTCACGCCGGAACGCCGGATGCGTGACAATGGTGTCGGCCAGCAGCAGCCACTTGGCACGATCGGCGTGGAATTCAGTGTCGAGCCGCTGGAACGACAAGCCTACAATCCGCTGGCGGCATTGCTCGCCGGTACGCAGGAAACAGGCAAGACCATTTCGATGACGGTTGATATGATCGGGCGGATGGTTACCGGACGCGAGCCGATTTCGAACCTGTCCGGGCCCGTCGGCATTGGCGACGTCACGCGCCGTGTGGTCAACCGGACGATGGAGGTCGAGAATGTCAGCCTGGCGCGCCGGCTTGAGGCGCTTGGCTGGACAGCCCTGCGCATCTGCGCGCTCGTCTCGGTTGGCATCGGCCTTTTCAATCTCCTGCCGCTGCCGGTTCTCGATGGCGGCCACCTGGTTTTCAACGCCTACGAAGCTGTAACTGGTAAGGCGCTTCCGGAGAAAATACAGGAAGCGAGCCTGACAGTGGGTCTGATCCTGCTTATAGGGCTCTTCGTGGTCGTGACCTGGAGCGACATTCTCGAGACCGGCGTGCTTAGCGCCAGTGGAAACTGAAAGCGCATCGAGGCCAGCCATAAAGATGAGGACCCATATGCGATCCATCCTATCCGCGACAGCGATGGCGGCGGCCATGGCGCTGACCCCTGGTCTGTTGGGCGACGGTTCCGCCCATGCCCAGCAGGACCCGCTGGCAGGCACAATCCGAACCATTGTCGTGGAGGGCAACCAGCGGATCGAGGCGCGCACGGTCGAGTCCTATTTGCTGCTCCAGGCGGGTGACCCGTTTGACGGCGAACGCATCGACCTGAGCCTGAAAACGCTGTTTGCGACCGGCCTGTTTGCTGATGTCGCGATTGACCGGCGCGCAGACAATCTTGTCGTACGTGTCGTTGAAAATCCGATCATCAATCGGGTGATCTTCGAGGGCAACCGGTCTCTCGATGACGAAAAGTTGCGAGAGGAGATCGAGGCGGCTCCGCGCGGCATCTTCACGGCGGCTCGCGTTCAGGCCGATGTGCAGCGCGTGCTGGAACTCTACCGGCAGTCCGGCCGTTTTTCTGCCAATGTTGAGCCGGAATACAAACCGCTCGAACAAAATCGGGTCGATCTGATCTTCAAGATCACGGAAGGTCCGGTAACAGGTGTGCGTTCGATCAATTTCATCGGCAACAACATCTATTCCGACCGGCGTCTCCGTTCAGAAATCGTGACCAAACAGTCGCGTTTGTGGCGGTTTTTCAGCTCGAACGACAATTATGATCCCGGCCGCCTCGAATTCGACCGCGAAACCCTGCGCCAGTTTTATCAGAACAATGGCTATTATGATTTTCGGGTTGTCTCAGCCGTCGCCGATCTGACGCCTGACCGTGAGGACTTCTACATCACTTTCACGGTGGAAGAGGGCGAGCAGTATAATTTCGGCGAGATCAAGGTTGAGACGGCCCTTGAAAAACTGAATGGCGAAGCGCTGCGCCGGGCGGTGTCCATTCAGGAGGGCGACCTGTATCGCGGCGACCGCATCGAGGATGCGATTGATGCACTGACTTATGCGGCGGGAATCGCCGGTTATGCCTTTGTCGATATCCGCCCGCAGATCGAAGCCGACCCTGAAACCAATGAGGTGTCGATCACATTTGCGATCGATGAAGGGCCTCGCGTCTATATTGAGCGGATCGATATTGTCGGAAACACCCGCACACTTGACCGCGTCATCCGCCGTGAATTGCGGATCACTGAGGGTGACGCCTTCAACCGGGTTCTGCTCGACCGGTCGCGCAACCGCGTTCGCTCCCTGGGTTTCTTCAAGGAAGTCGAGATTACCGAGGAGCCCGGCTCGGAAGCGGACCGGACGGTTGTGAATATCGATGTGACCGAACAACCGACGGGTGAGCTGTCCTTTGCGGCCGGTTTTTCCTCTGTTGACGCCTTCCTGCTGGATGTCTCGATTGCTGAACGCAATCTGCGCGGCACCGGTCAGTCCGTGTCTGCGCGTGTGTCCGCGTCGAGCCGCAACCAGTTCGTCGATTTCCGCTTTACCGAACCGCGTTTCCTCGACCGCAATCTTGCGGCGGGTATCGATTTGTTCGCCACGCGTCAGGATTTCCTCGACCTGTCGAATTTCGAAACCGAGACGATCGGCGCAGGGGTGCGTCTTGGATTTCCTGTGACCGAGCGGGCCAATCTCGGCTTGCGCTACCGTTTGCAGTCCGATGAGATCAACGTCGATGATGACCAGGTCGTGATTAATGATGATGACGGGAGCTTCGCAACGCAGACCATTGTTGATGACAATGGTACACCGGACGATACGAGCGACGACACGTCATTTCAGCAGACGATTCCGCCTTCGACATCGCCGTTGCCGGATGGCACCAGCGTCGTCGATATCTGCAGTCCGTTGCTGGCGCCCAATCTGCGCCCCTCCCTTTGCGACAGCGAGCGCGCCGATATATCGTCAATCCTCGGCTATACGTGGAACTGGGACCGCAGAAACGACCCGATCTCGCCGACGCGTGGGTTTGACATGTCCTTCAGTCAGGATGTTGCCGGACTTGGCGGCGATGTGAATTATCTGCGCACCGAGGGTAGCGCGGCCTGGTATCGGGGCCTGTGGCAAGGGTTCCGTTTCAGTTCGCGGTTCTCGGCGGGGTATATTTTCCCGTTCGCAGATGACGACACGGTGCGGATCAATAACCGCTTCTTCCGCGGTGGCAGCACTTTCCGCGGCTTTGACGTTGCTGGCATCGGTCCGCGCGAAATTGATCGCGTTTTCGACGAAAATGGTGAGGAGGTGCGCCTTCGCCGCGGTCGTGCGCTTGGCGGCAATGCCTACTACCAGGGCACATTCGAACTGACATTGCCGAATTACCTTCCTGAAGAATATGGTATCAAGACGGCTCTGTTTACCGATGTCGGCTCGCTCGGCCGGCTTGAAGATGAAGATATCGACGATTCGATCTACTTTACGGACACCAGCACGGGAGTTGCCCGCGACGCCGTCAGGTTCACCGAGGACGAGCTGACTCTGCGCGCGTCGGCCGGCCTCAGCGTATTCTGGGATTCCCCTTTCGGCCCGATCCGGTTCGATTTCTCCCAGATCCTGCGGAAGGAAGAGTATGATGAAACCGAAACCTTCCGCTTCTCCACAAGCACTCGTTTCTAAGCCCCCAGGAGACTCTCCAATGAAGAACGTCAAACTGCTGCTTGCCGCCTTTGCACTGGCCGTGACCAGTGTCATGGCTGCCGCGCCCGCTATGGCACAGGGCACCAAGATAATCGTCGTCGATCAGACGCGCGTCCTGCGCGAAAGCCAGGCCGGCAAGGATATCGCCTCCAAGATCAAGACCATTGAAGGCCAGATGCAACGTGAGCTGGAGCCAACTGCGAATTCGTTGGAAACCATGGGTAAGTCGCTGGAAGCCAAGACTGCAAATATGACGCCTGAGGCCATGCGTGCCGATGAAAGCGTCAAGAGCGAGGCGCGCAATTTCCGCACGAAGCTTGCCGACCTGTCCAAGGAACGCGAAAAGCGGGCGACAGAGCTTGCCATGACCGAACGCAAGGCCTCGATCGCCTTTTCCCAGGCGCTTGGTCCAGTGCTTCAGCAGGTGATGCAGGAGGAGCAGGCTGATATCATGATGTCTGCGAGTGATGTGATGATTGCTGGCGGCAGCACAGATGTCACGGACAAGGTGATTGAAAAGCTGAATGCCAGCACTTCGTCGATAGCGGTGACGCGCGAGCGCCTGCCGGCTCAAACAAGCCAGCAATAGCTTTCGCCACGATAGGAGGCCTGACCCGTGCCGGTCGATCCGAGGTTCTACGCGTCTGACGGGGCTGCGACGCTCGGAACCTGGGCCGACAGGTCCGGGGCAGAACTTTTGCGCGGTGATCGCAAGGCCTCGGCACCTGGTGTTGCTGCGGCGACAGATGCGATGGCGGGGGATGTCTGTTTCCATGAGGGTGACCCGCTGAATGCGGCCAGTGTCAGCCCTGACGCTGCCGGCTGTTTCGTGACGGAAGACGCAGCCACGCACCTGCCCCCCAAGGTCGCCGCGCTTGTTACCGGGCGCCCGCGGTTCGTGCATGGATTGACCGCATCGGCGCTGATTGTCCTGCGGCGCCTGTCAGGCGATCATGGGTTCATCCACCCCGGCGCCAGCATTCACCCTGCGACAATTCTGGCGCCCGGTGTGGTGATTGGCGAGGGTGCGGCGATTGGCGAGGGCACGGAGATTGGCGCTGGCAGTATCATAAGCCCGGGCGTCCAGATCGGTCGAGGGACCCGGATTGGTCATCATGTTTCCCTTCAGTGCGCCTTGATCGGTGATGGCGTGTCGATCGCTTCTGGTGCGCGCATAGGCGAGACGGGTTTCGGGGTGGTCGCCAGCCCGGAAGGTGCTGCTGACCAACCCCATTTCGGACGCGTGATCATTCAGGACGGGGTGAGTATCGGTGCGAATACAACAATTGATCGCGGCGCTTTCGACGATACTGTAATCGGGGAGCGCACCAAGATCGACAATCTCTGTCAGATTGCTCACAATGTCCGAATAGGACGCAATTGTGTGATTGCGGCATTTGGCGGGATCTCCGGGTCGGTCGTGATCGGCGATGGGGTTCGCCTTGGCGGGCGGGCCGGTATCGCAGATCATGTGAAGATCGGCGACGGGGCCAGCCTTGCGGCTGCGTCGGGGGTTTTCCGTGAAGTCCCTGAAGGTGAAACCTGGGGCGGGACACCCGCTCGCCCGATGCGCCAATATATGCGCGAGCAGGCATGGGTGTCGAAACAGGTGCGAAACAGGGGTAAGTCATGACCGTCCGGGTGCATCCGAGCGCGGTCGTTCACGACGGCGCTATTCTGGGTGACGGAGTTGAAATCGGACCATTTTGCGAAGTTGGCCCGCATGTGGTGCTCGAAGACGGCGTGCGGCTGAAGGCTCGCTCCAGCATTGTCGGGCATGCAAGGATCGGTGCGCGCACGGTTATTCACGAGGCTGCGACGCTTGGTGGTGCGCCTCAGGTGACCGGGTATGAACCGGACGAGCGGTCCCGGCTCGAGACGGGCCCCGATTGTGTGTTTCGCGAATGCGTCACTGTTCATGCGGGGACACCAAAAGATGCAGGCACAACGAGGATTGGGGCGCGCTGTTATTTCATGGCGTATTCTCACGCCGGGCATGATTGCCAGCTTGGCGAGGGTTGCATGCTGGCAAATAGTGTCGCGATGGCAGGCCATTGCCGGCTCGGCCCCAATGTGACGATTGGCGGCGCTGCAGCAATTCACCAGCACACGTATATGGGCGAAGGCGCGATGATTGCCGGCGGCGCGGTGCTAGTGGGCGATGTGATACCCTATGGCATGGCGCAGGGCCATCATGCCAGGCTGCACGGGCTGAACCTGATTGGCTTGAAACGACGCGGCGCCGGACGCGATGAGATCAACACGCTGCGGGCGGCTTATCGTGAGATTTTTGAAGGGCCGGATGCCTTCGATACACGGGTCGATGCGGCAGAAAAGAATTTCGCGGACAGTCCGAAAGTCATGCAGATCATTGAATTCATTCGTCGGAAACGCAAACGCGCGCTGTGTCGTGCGAGGGCGGTGTGAGCAAGCCGCTCGGTATCATTTCAGGCCTGGGCGACTTGCCTGTCAGTCTGGCCGAGGCGACCCGGAGCTCCGGCCGGGAAGTCTACGTCTTGCGGCTGGACGGTTTTGTAGAGCCGCGACTGGTGGAGTATCCAGGAGAGGTTGTCGGCCTCGGTGAGCCGGGGCGTGCAGCCAGGCTTCTCAAGTCGGCCGGATGCGAGGAGCTTGTTTTCGCCGGGATCGTAAGACGCCCGGAATTCCGCAAACTCGGCCTCGACTGGAGCGGCGCACGCCTTCTGCCGAAAGTGATCAAGGCGGCGCGCCGGGGTGATGATGCTCTGTTGCGGGTGATCCTGGAATATTTCGAAGCTCAGGGCCTGAAGATTATCGGCGCGCATGAAGTCCAGGCGAGCCTTTTGGCGCAGAAGGGACTGATTGCGGGTCCGGCGCCTGACGAGAAGGTACAGGCGGATATCCGCGCGGCGTTGCACATTGCGCGCGAGATCGGCCGGCTCGATATTGGCCAGGGGGCGGTTGTTTGTGACGGGTTGGTCCTTGCGGTTGAGGCACAGGAGGGTACGGACGCGATGCTCGCGCGATGTGCCCGTCTTGAACCGGCGCTGCGCGGGACGGTGAAAGCCCGACGCGGTGTGCTCGCCAAATGCCCCAAACCGATACAGGAGCGTAAGGTCGATTTGCCGACGATCGGCCTCAAGACGCTGAACGGGGCAGATGCAGCCGGGCTCGCGGGGATTGTCGTCGAGGCTGGTGGCGCTCTTGTGCTCGAGCGTGACGCCCTGGCTCAGGAAGCCGAGGCGCGAGGTGTTTTCGTTCTTGGTGTCGAGCGACCGGAAGGGCCGGAATAGAGCAATGCGCGTCCATTTTACTGCCGCAGAAGCGTCTGGCGATCTGCTCGCCCGCGAGACAATAGATGCGATGCGCGAGCGCCGGCCCGGTATCGAAATTGTGGGCATTGGGGGGTCCGAAATGGCCGCGACCGGAATCCCGTCCCCCTTCGATATTTCGCCCCTGTCAATCCTCGGCCTGCTCGAGGGGCTGAAAGTCTATCCCACAGTCATCCGCCTTGCTGATGCTGCCGCCGACCACATCATCGACACCGCGCCGGATGCGGCTGTGCTGGTTGACAGCTGGGGATTCATGATTCGTGTGGCCGACCGGTTGCGAAAGCGCGCGCCGCATATTCGTCTGATCAAGCTTGTGGGACCGCAAGTATGGGCGATGCGGGCAGGACGTGCCGGAAAGCTAGCTGCGCGGGTCGATCACGTCTTGTGTTTGCACGAGATGGAGCGGCCATTTTACGCGCCACATGCTGTGAAAGTGACTGTGATCGGCAATCCCGCCCTGTCGCGTGCCGCCCCTGGCGACGGAGCCGGCTTTCGTGCCCGCCATGGCCTTGATCCCGAGCGCCCAATTCTACTTGTCCTGCCCGGCAGTCGGCCGGCCGAGATCCGTAGTGTTGCACCCATCCTGATGGAAGCTGCACAGCGACTAAAAGCGCAGAATGCAGCGCTGCAGCTCGTTGCGGCCCCGACGGCCAGTGTGGCTGGCCTGTTCAATCAGGTCTTCCCGGAAACTGGGACGTCAATGACGCTCATCCGGCCGGGCAGCGAGCGCTTCGATGCAATGGCAGCGGCCGATCTGGCACTCGCCGCATCGGGCACTGTGACAAGTGAACTGGCCATGCAGGATACAGCCATGCTGGTCGGTTATCGGGTGGGGGCAATTACCTGGCTGCTGGCCCGGCATCTGCTCTACAAACCCCGCCATATCACGATGCTGAATATTGCGGCCAATGACACTGAGATTGTCCCGGAATTCGTACAGGACCGCCTCGATGCCAAGCTGATTGCAGGCAAGGCGCAGGAGCTTCTTGGCGATCAGGAGCTCAGAACACGCCAGGTTCTCGCCCAGCGCGAGGCCCTTATGGCCATGGGGCAGGGCGGACGCCCTGCACCGCAAGTGGCAGCTGAAGCCATCCTTGCCGACCTTGAAGGCTGAGCTGGCTCGACGCGACAGTTGAGGCCAGCCCGAACCTTACAGGCTGGCCATTTCGTCAGAGAGATCAGCGGTCCCGCACGGGCACGAAAGCACGTTCGGCCGGTCCGGTATACAGCTGGCGCGGGCGGCCGATCCGCTGGTTCGGATCCTCGATCATTTCATTGAGCTGCGCCAGCCAGCCCACTGTCCGGGCAAGAGCAAACAGAACCGTGAACATCTCGGTCGGGAAGCCGATCGCGTTCAGGATCACACCCGAATAGAAATCGACATTGGGATAGAGCTTGCGTTCGACGAAATATTCGTCCTCAAGCGCGATTTTCTCCAGTTTCTGTGCCACTTCGAGCACAGGGTCCTGGATGCCGAGCTCTTCGAGCACCTCTTGCGCTGTCTGTTGCATGACTTTCGCGCGTGGATCATAATTCTTGTAGACCCGATGGCCAAAACCCATCAGCCGGAAACTGTCATCGGGATCCTGAGCTTTCTTGACATATTCGCCGACCCGATCAGGCGTGCCAATCTCGCGCAGCATGTTGAGCGCGGCTTCATTGGCGCCGCCATGGCTCGGCCCCCAGAGACTGGCGACACCCGCCGCGATCGCAGCATAAGGATGCGCACCCGAAGAGCCGGCCAGCCGCACGGTTGAGGTCGAGGCGTTCTGTTCATGGTCTGCGTGCAGAATGAAGATCCGGTCCATCGCCCGCGTGAGCACAGGATTGGGCGCATAACGCTCGGCGGGAACCGAGAAGCACATGCGCAGGAAATTCTCCGCATATGAAAGCGAATTGTCTGGATGAACAAAGGGCTGCCCGATGGAATACTTGTAGACGCGCGCCGCCATGGTCGGCATTTTCGCAACCATGCGCAAAGTGGCCAGCTCGCGCTGTTCCGGGTCATGAATATCCATCGCGTCCGGGTAGAAGGCGGACAGCGCGGCGACAGCGCTGGTCAGCAACGCCATGGGATGGCTGTCGCGCCGGAAGCCTTCGAAGAACCGGTCGATCTGTTCGTGGAGCATGGTGTGCCGAGTGATCGACTGTTCGAACTTCGTGAATTCGCTCTGAGAGGGCAGATCGCCCTTCAAGAGGAGGTACGCCACTTCGAGAAAACCGGAATTTTCCGCGAGATCGGCGATCGGATAGCCGCGATGCAAAAGGCGGCCCTCATTGCCATCGATGAATGTGATCTGTGACTCACAGCTTGCCGTGGAGGTGAATCCGGGATCGAGTGTGAATACCCCGGCCTCGGAATACAGTTTCCGCACATCGATGGTTTTCGGACCCTCGGTTCCTTCAAGCAGCGGCAGCTCGATTGTCTTGCCATCGACTTCAATCCTGGCACTGCCCGCCGGTTTCATGTTGCTCTGCATATTCAGCCCCTTTTTTATCCTTTTTCCGGTTCGCGACCGGCCGGATCGGCCGATGCGAGCTGTTCATCAATGCGGGACAGGACTTCGTCCCGTCCAAGCCATTCCATGACCGGCGCCAGGTCCGGTGCTGGTAAACCGCCCGTAAGCGCCGCTCGCAGGGGCGGCCCGACCTGCGCCATAGATAAGTCTTGTGCGGCGCAGTACGAATCAATGACGGTCTGAAGGTTCTCCGACGTGAAATCATCAATTGTTGATACGAGATCGCGCAGTGTGCGCAGTCGGTCAAGACCTTCGCCCCTGATTGCCTTGCGGGCCTTCTTGTTCAACTCGAATGGTCGTTTGTGTGTAATGAATGCGAAAGAGGCGGCGAGATCCGGTAATGTTGTGCCACGATCCTTCATGTATGGCAGGGCTTTTTTGACACGCTCGAGCTTGTCTGCCGGAAGAGGGCCGTCTGCTTCCAGCCAAGCCATTAGCAAGTGCAGCAGGCGTGAATCCTCGCACTGGCGCAGGAAATGGCGATTCACATCGCCGAGCTTTTCGAGATCCAGCCGGGCGGGTGCCTTGTTTATCGCTCCGAGTGAAAAGACCTCCGCCGCCGCCTCCAGCGGAACGATATCCTCGTCGCCATGACTCCAGCCAAGGCGAATGAGATAGGCGGCGAGGGCTTCGGGAAGGTAGCCCATCTCGCGATAGGCAAGCGTCGACAGCGCGCCATGCCTTTTGGAAAGTTTCTTGCCGTCTGAGCCATGGATCAGCGGCACGTGCGCAAAATCGGGCACGTTCCAGCCCATTCCCTCATAGATAGGAACCTGGCGGAACGCGTTGCGCAGATGGTCATCGCCGCGGATAACATGAGTGATTCCCATATCGTGATCATCTACGACGACGGCGAGCATATAGGTCGGCGTGCCATCGGCTCGCATCAGGATAAGGTCGTCAATCTCATGGGCCTGGATTGTCACCCGGCCCTGGACCCTGTCGTCGAGAATGCGCGCGCCACTGTCAGGAGCCTTCAGCCGGATTGTATAGGGCGCATCTGGTGAGGGTGACGCAGCCCGATCGCGCCAGGGAGAGCGGAAGGGGGCCAGGAGCCGGTCGGCCTCGGCCCGCAGGGCATCGCGCGCCGTATCGCTGAGCCCCTCTTTCTTTGCCGCTGCCCGTTTGGCTTCGCCCTCATCGCGCCGTGCCTGCAATTCCTCGGGGGTGGCGTAGCATCGGAATGCGGTGCCGCGTTCCAGCATCTGGCGTGCGACCTCTGCATGGCGTTCGGCGCGTTCGCTCTGAAAAACTGGCGCTTCGGCAGGTGTTGCGCCCAGCCAGTCCAGCCCTTCGAGAATAGCCTCAGTTGCGGTCTCGGTCGAGCGTACCTTGTCTGTGTCCTCGACCCGCAGCAGGAAGCGACCGCCATGGCGACCGGCAAACAAAAGATTGAAAAGAGCGGTTCGTGCGCCTCCAATATGCAGCATACCTGTCGGAGATGGGGCAAATCGGGTCGTCACGGTCATATGGTCACCAAGGCTTCTTATCAGCGCGAAAGCGTGCGGTCTCAAGAACATGGCGCGGCCCCTTTGCGCAAGAGGCAACCCGGCGGCCTTGCGCAACGGCTGGAACAGTTCGCCAGGATTGAAGGCCGTGAGGTCCGCCCAATCCTCATTGCGCTTTGCCTGTGCATTGGTTGCGTCATCTACTTCACAGCCCGGCAGGAGCCGGATTGGACTGTTGTCGGAGGGTTCCTGGCCGCGGCCTTGCTCGTCCATGGCCTCGCACTGCGGCTCTGGTTCTTGCCGGTCATATGTCTTGTGTCGGTCTCCATGCTTGCAGCAGCTTCTGGGCTGGCTGTCTCGAAATGGCAAAGCGAACGCGCCGCAGCTCCGGTGATCGAGACGCGCGGCGAACCGGTCATGCTGGAAGGGTGGGTCCGCATGATCGAGCCGGGCGCCAACGGACCGCGCCTGAGAATAAAGGTTCAGGCGATTTCAGGGCGCGCACCATCACAGACACCGCGTGAGGTCCGGGTGACTCATTCCAACAGCCTGAATGTCGGGCCGGGAAGGTTCGTGCGTTGCCGTGTTGTGCTGTTGCCCCCGCCGGGACCGTCAATCGCCGGAGATTATGATTTCCGCCAGCAGGCCTGGTTCGAGCGCTTGGGGGCCGTGGGCTATGTGCAGGGGCGTTGCCGGGGTGGGGCGCTGGGGGCGCCGCCGGGCCTGGTTGCAAGGGCCGATCTTGTTATCGGCGCCTGGAGACGACAGCTGGCCAGCCATGTCAATGCGGCCGCTGGACCGCGCGCGGGAGGGTTCGCCGCAGCGCTCATGTCGGGAGACCGAAGTTTTATGGCGCCGGAGGATGCCGAAGCGCTGCGCGGTTCCGGGCTGGCGCATCTTCTTGCCATTTCCGGCCTGCACATGGCGATTGTCGGCGGGCTTGTCTATCTGATCATGCGCAAGGGTCTCGCGCTGATCGCGCCGCTTGCCCTGCGGGTGCCGGTCCAGAAGCCTGCGGCCGCTGTGGCCCTTCTGGCCAGTGCCAGCTATCTGATCATGTCGGGTGCCAGCATCTCGACCCAACGCGCCTTTATCATGGCGGCCATCTTTTTCATCGCTATCCTGATTGACCGCGCAGCACTGAGCCTGCGCAGTCTTGCGATTGCAATGATTGTCGTCCTGATCCTGCACCCGCAAAGTGCCGTTACGCCTGGCTTCCAGATGTCGTTCGCGGCTACCGGTGCACTGATTGCGACTTATGAAGCCTGGAACCGCCGGCGCGCGCGAAGGGCGCAAAGGGGAGGGCACGGCTTTGTCTTCGCCCTTCAGTCCCTTGTCGTGACCTCCATTGTCGGCGCGGCGGCCACCGCACCGTTCGCACTTTATCATTTCGACCGGGTCGCCGCGCTGGGTCTGCTGGCCAATTTCGCCGCCATGCCCGTCATCTCCTTCGCCAGCGCTCCGGCAGCGGCAGGATCCCTGATCCTGGCGCCCTTCGGTCTGTCCGGGCCTGCACTTCGAGTGTTCGGGCTGACTCTCGAATGGGTTCTCGCGGTTGCCCATTATTTTGCCGGTGAGCCCGGGGGCGGACTGGTCCCCGAAACCCCGATGCCAGGAGCAGCCCTGGCCGCTTTCTGCGCGGCTCTCGCTGTGATGGTGCTGTTTCAGGGAGCGTTAAGGCTTGGAAGCATGACGGCGGGGCTGGTCGCCGGTTTCACGATCTGGGCGCTGTTGCCACCGGCCAGCCTGCACTGGGCGCCGTCGGGCGATGTATTCGTTCTCGGCGCCGACCATCAATATCGCCGCATTGGCTTTATCGATGGCGATGGGCTTGGACCGATGCGTTATGGCGATCTGCCAGTTGCACTTGATTGTGGGGCGGCCGGCTGCGATGTCGCCACAGCAGGCGGCCGTGTACGTTTGCACGGCTCGGACTGGAAGGCCGGGGCGTGTCCCGATGAGGGGATCTCGTTGCACCTGTTTCCGGGCAAGGTGCCCGCGGGATGTCCGCGTGTACTGGGCTGGGAGGAAGTGACAGCGCTTGGCGGCCAGTCGGTCTCCCTCCTGTCAGATGGCCGTGTCCGACGGATGCGCCCGCCGGACTGCCGCCCGCGCCCTTGGCGACCATGTCCCGGCGCGTCTTGACTTCCCTAGTCGTAACGACGGATCAGGGCGACGAGACGGCCCTGAATGCGAACCCGGTCAGGCCCGAAAATCCGCGTCTCGAAGGCCGGATTGGCGGCTTCCAGCGCGATACTGTCGCCGCGTGCGCGCAGGCGCTTGAGTGTTGCTTCCTCTTCGTCGATCAGCGCCACCACGATGTCTCCAGACTGGGCCGTATCGGTGCGCTTGAGGATGATGAGGTCGCCATCATGGATGCCAGCATCAATCATCGACTGACCTTCGACCTCCAGCGCAAAATGCTCTTCCTCATTGGCGAAGTCTTCGGGCGGGCTGATCCGCGACACCTCGTGCTGTATAGCCTCGATCGGGACGCCGGCGGCGATCTTGCCGAGCACGGGCAGGCTGGCGCGTGCGCCGGCCACGGCCTTGAGACCTGCATCGACCAGGCTTGGCCGGAATGACTGGCGTCCGCGTGGCGGGGCTGCCGTTGCCGCTGATTCGGGAAGTTTAAGAACTTCCAGGGCCCGCGCCCGATGCGGCAGGCGACGGATGAAGCCGCGTTCCTCAAGGGCCGAAATCAGCCGGTGAATTCCTGATTTCGAGGCGAGGTTCAGGGCGTCTTTCATCTCGTCGAAGGAGGGAGAGATCCCGGTTTCCTTGATTCTCTCATGTATATAGAGAAGTAGCTGTTTCTGCTTTGAGGTAAGCACGCGAAAGCTCCAGTCCTGCCGAATCCAAAATCCGCAATTGTTCTACAGGCGTTCCGGTTTTGCGTCAATTCTTACGAGATTGTCGTAACGTGGTCACTGCCCGTTCCCGGTCGGTTTGCATCATCAGGCTTTCGCCGATCAGGAAACGGCGCGCCCCGACGGTGCGCAGGCGGTTGATGTCTCCGGGTGTCTTCACACCGCTTTCAGAGACCATTGCGCGCCCGGCGGGCATTTGCCGCGCGAGCGTCTCGGTCACGCTGAGGTCAGTGACCATCGTCTTGAGATTGCGATTGTTGATGCCGATCAGCGGCGCAGGCAGGGCGGCGGCGCGTTCGAGTTCGCGCGCGTCGTGAACCTCCACCAGCACGTCCATGCCATACGCGCCGGCCGCCGCAATCAGTTCGTTGGCCATATCATCACCCATCGCGGCGATGATCACGAGGATCGCGTCGGCGCCATGGGCGCGTGCTTCGGTGACCTGCCAGGGATCGATCATGAAATCCTTGCGCAACAGGGGAATGCCCACCGCTTCGCGAATTGCATCAATGTCTTCCAGCCTGCCGCCGAAACTCGGCTCATCGGTGAGCACCGAAAGGCAGGCTGCACCGCCGGCCTCATACTGGCGCGCAATCTCTACAGGGTCGGCGCCGGGCAAAATCTCTCCGGCCGACGGGCTCTTGCGTTTCAGCTCGCATATCAGCGCATTCTCACCCGTACTTGCGACCGTATCCAGAGCCGCGATAAACCCGCGCGGGGCTGGCGCATCATCGGCACGCGCCTCAAGCTCTGCCAATGGCTTCTCCGCCTTGCGGGCGGCCACCTCGTCCCTTTTGTAGTCGAGAATCCGGTCGAGCGCACTGGTCATCAGATGCCCCGTCCATGTGAGGTTTCGACGAGCCTGTCCAGCGTGCGCCGCGCGGCGCCATTGTCCAGCGCGTGTGCCGCCTTCGCTGTTGCCTCTCTAAGGTCGCCAGCATGGCCTGTGATCATCAGGCCCGCTCCGGCATTCAGCGCCACAACGTCGCGAAACGGTCCGGGCTGGCCGTCGAGAAGCTCCAGAATCGCATTGGCATTATCATCGACGCTCGTCCCTTCAAGGGTCGAAAGAGGGTGCGTCTCCAGACCGGCATCTGCTGGGGTGATCTCGAATTCGCGGATCGAGCCATCGATGATTTCGGCGACTTTTGTCGTTCCGGCGATGGATATCTCGTCAATTCCGTCGATGCCATGGACCACCCAGGCGCGCTCGGTCCCGAGTGCCACAAGCGCCTCAGCCATCGGACGCAGCCAGTTGGCATCATAGACGCCCAGCACCTGATGGCTTGCGCCGGCCGGATTGGTCAGCGGCCCCAGCAGGTTGAACACGGTCCTTATGCCAAGCGCTGCGCGGACCGGCGCAACATGACGCATGGAAGAGTGGTGGCTTCGTGCGAACATGAACGCTACGCCAGATCTGTCGAGACAGGCGCGGAATGTTGCTTCGTCAATATCGAGATTGACGCCGAGCGCTTCAAGCACATCGGCCGAGCCCGTCTTGGGCGGGACTGAGCGATTGCCATGCTTGGCCACGCGACCGCCCGCGCCGGCGATGACGATCGCTGCTGCGGTCGAGGTGTTCAGCGAACGCCATGCCAGTCCGCCAGTTCCGCATGTGTCGAGGAGTTGTCCGGGAACATCGACGCGCCTTGAATGAGCCCGCATGATTTGCGCGCCCGCAATGAGATCGGCAGATGTTTCGCCCCGCACGGCGAGGCCGGTCAAAAAGGCTGCGATGAGCTCTGCAGGCGCATCCCCGGACAGAAGTGTGTCGAATGCACCCTCCAGGAGGCTGGCAGGCAGCGTTTCATGACGGGCGATAGCCTTGATGGCGTCGTTCAGGGGCTGGGTCATGGGTCATCGTTCCTAGCCCTTGTCGCGCCACTTGGAAAGTCGGGTGCCGGCACAGGCGTGAGGCGAATATGGAGAGTTCGCTGTTTACAGTTTTTACGCCGGCGTCCAATCTCGCATGACGAGAGGGAGGACATCTCATGAGACAAGCACTTTTCGCGGCAGCAGCCGCTGGTCTTCTGGCACTTGGCGCTTGCCAGAGCGCCGGTCCCGGCGACGCAATGATGACAGGCGCGGCGATACCGGACAGCGAAAATGCCGCCCGGCTCGACACGGTCCTTGCGGCCCAGCCGGATAGGGTCAGGGCGCGCTATGATGCGCGGAACCCTGCTGAAACGCTCGCATTTTTCGAGATCGAACCGGGTATGACCGTGGTGGAGGCTCTGCCTGGCGGCGGGTGGTACACGAAGATCCTGATGCCGTATCTTGGCCCTGAGGGCGAAGTCATTGGCGCGATCTATCCTGATGATATCTGGACTCGCATCCTGCCGGCCAACATGCAGAGTGATCTCGATAAATATATCGCCCGGCAGAATGGCTGGGCCGCTGGCACCGCCGAGTGGGGCATCAAGAATGGCGCGGCCGTCAGCCAGTACAAGATGACCGACGCGCCGGAAGCGCTCGACGGGACAGTGGATGTTGTGGTGTTCATCCGGGCAATGCACAATCTTCGGCGTGTCGAGGCCGAGCTTGGTCATTTCTCCGCCGCGATTGCCGAGGCCCATGACCTGCTCAAGCCGGGCGGGGTCGTCGGCGTCGTCCAGCACCGCGCGGGCGAGGACACGCCGGATGAATGGGCGGGCGGCAGTGCCGGCTATTTGAAACAGAGCGATGTAATTGCCGCTTTCGAGGCTGCCGGTTTCGAGCTTGAGGCGTCCAGCGAGATCAATGCGAATCCGGCCGATCAGGCGGGCCCGGGCGATATTGTCTGGCGCCTGCCGCCGAGTCTTGCGACCACCGAGGACGGCACGCCCGAACGCGCGGCCATGGAAGCCATTGGTGAAAGTGATCGCATGACACTGAAGTTCAGGAAGCCTGGCTGAGCGCCATTCGCTTGCATCCGGGGTGCGGTGTACGCCCCGGATGCCGCTTGGCAATGCAGAACTGCCGGACTAATTGCGGATGTCATGACCGACGCGCAGCTTTATCTCGCCATCAATGCCCTGGTTCTTCCGGCCTGGGCTCTTCTTGTCCTGATGCCGGGGTCGGGCCTGACCCGACGGCTGGTGCATTCGGGGATCTATCCCATCGGGTTCGGGCTCATCTATGTCGCCTTTATTTTGCGGGCGCTTGTTTTCGGCGATGGTGTTGAAGGGGCTGGTTTCGGTTCGCTGGAGGCGGTCATGAAAGTGTTCGACACTCCGGCAGGCCTGTTGACCGGCTGGACGCACTACCTGGTGTTTGATCTTTTTGCAGGCGCCTGGATCGGACGCGATGCCATGGTCAGGAAGGTGTCTCATTTCATCCGTGTGCCGGGTCAGTTGGGCAGTCTCGTCTTCGGCCCGGTCGGCCTGATGGTCTATCTCTCCGGGCGTTGGATCACGGGCAGGGGCGGTTTTTTCCTCGATCCGTCCACAGGTCCGCGGTGACGGCGCGGCTCTTGCATGATCCTGCCTGCGTGAATCTGACCTGATCCCTGCTATCTGGACGTGGCGGGCGAGCGGGTCTAAACCCCGCAGGAACAGGGACTGCAAGTTTTTCCAGGAGAGGATTTCCCATGGCCATTCGCGTCGCGATTAATGGATTTGGCCGTATCGGCCGGCTGGTGCTGCGCTCGATCATCGAGCATGACCGCGACGATATCGAGGTCGTTGCGATCAATGATCTTGGGCCCGTGGCCACCAATGCGCACCTGCTTCAGTATGACTCCGTTCATGGTCGGCTCGGCCATGAGGTTCAGGTCGATGGCGACCGGATCAAGGTCGGTCGCCACGCATTTCTTTGCACGGCGGTACGCGATCCCAAGGAGCTGCCACATTCTGAAATGGACGTGGATATCGCGCTGGAATGTACCGGCATTTTCACCAAGCGCGACGATGCGGCCATGCACCTGGACGCCGGTGCGAAGCGCGTTCTTGTCTCCGCGCCAGCATCGGGCGCCGACAAGACGATCGTCTATGGTGTCAATCACGCGACCCTGACGCCGCAGGATACGGTCGTTTCGAACGCCTCATGCACGACCAACTGCCTCTCGCCGGTCGCCAAGGTGCTCAACGACACCGTCGGTATCACCCGCGGCTACATGACCACCGTCCATGCCTATACGGGCGACCAGCCGACGCTCGACCGGATGCACTCCGATCTTTACCGCGCCCGTGCGGCGGCCAATTCCATGATCCCGACCTCGACCGGTGCGGCCAAGGCCGTTGGCCTCGTCCTGCCAGAACTGGCGGGCAAGCTTGATGGCTCGGCCGTGCGTGTGCCCACGCCCAACGTCTCCATGGTTGATCTCGTTTTCGATGCCGGCAAGACGACCACAGCAGATGAGATCAATGAGGCTGTGATCGCCGCGGCAGACGGACCGATGAAGGGCGTGCTCGCCTATACCGATGCGCCGCTAGTCAGCTCGGACTTCAATCACAACCCGGCCAGCTCCACCTTCGCCCTGCCGCAGACCCAGGTGGTTGACGGCACCATGGTGCGAATCCTCTCCTGGTATGACAATGAGTGGGGCTTTGCGACACGCATGAGCGACACCGCCGTGCATATGGGCACACTGATCTAACCGGCAACAGACGCCAGTGGAGGCGAGCGAGATGGACCCAGCACCGCCCGCGTCGTTCTGGGACGGTCGCTATGGTGCGAGCGCCTATGCCTATGGCGAGAGGGCCAGCCGTCTCCTGATGGCCTATGCCGAGACCTTCACCGCCGGGCGGACGGCGCTGGTGCCGGCATGCGGCGAGGGGCGCGATGCCGTGTTCCTTGCGACCTGCGGGATGGAGGTGACAGCGGTCGACTTCTCAGGTGCCGGTCTGGCCAAGGCAAGTCAGCTGTCCGAGCGCCGCGGTGTCAGTGTCGAGTATATTGAAGCCGATCTTGTTCAGTGGGACTGGCCCATTGGGGCGTTTGACGTGATTGCGGCGATGTTCCTGCACGTACCGGTAGCCCGGCGCGCTGGCCTGCATGCGAGAATGCTCGGCGCGCTCAAGCCGGGAGGGCGTCTCTTCCTGGAAGGATTTACACCTGAGCAGCTGTCCTGGCAGCAGAGCCACAATTCCGGCGGGCCGCCGGTAAGGGATATGCTGTTTGCGGCCGATGACATACGCGCCGATTTCGCTGGCGCTGAAACCCTCGCCTTCTGGACTGGTGTCGAGACACTGGAAGAGGGGCCTTACCACACAGGCCCGGCCGCGCTTGTCCGTGCTGTCTTTCGCAAACCGGAGTAGATCATGACTGAATTCAAACGTATCGAGGATGCCGGTGACCTGACCGGACAGACAGCGCTTGTGCGTGTCGATTTCAATGTCCCGATGGAGGGCGGACGGATCACGGATGCGACGCGCCTGAATGCGGCGGTCGAGACCGTTCAGAGCCTGCGCACGGCCGGGGCCAAGGTGGCTTTGCTGGCCCATTTCGGTCGGCCAAAAGGGGCACGCAACCCCGATATGAGCCTGGCGCCCGTGGCGATGGCTTTCTCAGAGGCGCTTGGCAGTCCGGTCAGCTTTGTCGGCGATTGCACTGGACATGACGCCCAGCGCGCCATCGCTGACCTGCCACCCGCCGGTGTGGTCCTGCTCGAAAATACGCGCTTTCATGCCGGTGAGGAGAAGAATGACGCGGCGCTGGCCGATGAGATGGCGCAGCTCGGCGACATCTATGTCAATGACGCCTTCTCTGCGGCCCATCGCGCCCATGTCTCTACGGCCGGGCTGGCAGCGCGGCTCCCGGCCTATGCGGGCAAGCAGATGGAGGCTGAGCTTGACGCGCTGGATGCTGCGCTCGGGACGCCAAAACGCCCCGTGCTCGCAGTTGTCGGCGGCGCGAAAGTATCGTCGAAGATCGATCTTCTGAAAAATCTTGTATCAAAGGTGGACGCCCTGGCGATCGGCGGAGGCATGGCCAACACGTTTCTAGCCGCGCGCGGGCATGATGTGGGCAAGTCGCTGTGTGAGCATGACCTGGCGGACACGGTTCGCGAGATTGAGGCCAATGCAAAAGCCTCCGGCTGCGATATCCTGCTGCCGCTCGACCTGGTCGTGGCGAAGGAATTCGCCGCAAATGCGCCCTGCCGGACCTGCGGGCTCGATGAGGTGGAAGGCGACGAGATGATCCTCGATGCCGGCGAACAGAGTGTGGCGCTGCTGGCGTCGGCGATGGATGCGGCCAAGACCCTGGTCTGGAACGGCCCGCTCGGCGCATTCGAGATCACGCCTTTCGACAGGGCGACGGTGGCGGCTGCGCAGGCCGCTGGCGCGCGTGCCAGGGCCGGGAAGCTGACCGCCGTGGCCGGTGGCGGTGACACGGTCGCCGCGCTGAACCATGCGGGCGTCGCTGGCGAATTCACTTTTGTCAGCACCGCTGGCGGCGCCTTCCTGGAATGGATGGAAGGCAAACCGCTACCGGGCGTCGAGGCGCTGAAAGTGTAGCCGACAGGCTTTGGTGGATATGGCGATGGCGGAGAAAGTTGAAAAGCCGGTCGGCATGCGAGGCGAACATGGCTGGCTTGCGGAAATGCTGACTGTCGCTGCTGGCGGCACCGAACTTGCGATGGACGCGATTTATGAAGGCGTGGCCTCTGGCATGGGCTGAGGGCGAAGCAAGAGTCAAAGTAACGGGGAACACAAAGGTAATCGACATGACCAATACAGACATGGCCCGGCAGATGGCCGAAAAGGACGGTTTTATTGCAGCGCTTGATCAGTCGGGCGGTTCGACGCCGAAGGCTCTGCGCCTTTATGGCATCGAAGAAGGCAGCTGGGCAAATGACGAGGAAATGTTCGGCCTGATCCATGAAATGCGGGCGCGGATTATCAAGTCGCCTGCTTTTGCCGGCGACAAGGTGATTGGCGCGATCCTTTTCGAGCGGACCATGGATGGCGATATCGATGGCACGCCGACAGCTGAATATCTCTGGAAGGAGCGCGGTGTCGTTCCCTTCCTGAAAGTGGACAAGGGTCTCGCCGACGAGGAAAACGGCGTCCAGCTGATGAAACCCATGGCGCAGCTCGACGAGCTTTGCCAGCGCGCGGTCAGCAAGGGTATTTTCGGGACCAAGATGCGCTCAAACATCGTTTCGGCGCACCCGCAGGGGATCGCGGCGAATGTCGCCCAGCAATTCGAGGTAGGTCAACAGATCCTGGGCCACGGTCTCATGCCAATCCTTGAGCCTGAAGTGAACATCTCCATCGCCGACAAGGTGGAAGCCGAAGACATTCTTCTTGCCGAGATCGGGAAGAGCCTGGACAGCATGCCGGCGCATCAGCAGGTCATGCTGAAACTGACCCTTCCGACAAGGCCCAACCAGTACAAGCCGCTCGTGGAGCATCCGCGCGTGATGCGCGTCGTAGCGCTGTCAGGAGGCTATTCGCGCGATGAGGCCTGCGAGAAACTCGCGCAGAATGACGGCATGATCGCCAGCTTCTCGCGCGCGCTGACGCAGGGGCTTTCCGCACAGCAGAGCGATGCGGAATTCAATGCCACGCTGGCCGAAGCGATCGGCAAGATTTGCGACGCCTCCAAGGCCTGTTGAGCGGGCATGCGGGACATGCGCCGGGATTGTGAACGTTGCGGGCGCAACTTGCCCGCCGATGAGCCGGGCGCGATGATCTGTTCCTTCGAGTGCACTTTCTGTGTGATTTGTGCGCAAGGGTTCCTCGCGGGTGCCTGCCCGAATTGTGGTGGGGAACTCGTGGCGCGACCGTGACGGACGGGTATGGCGCTTGCGAAATATCCCCCTGTCAAACGGGAGAGTTGAGGAGCGAGCGCCTGCGCTCTATTGTCTCCCCAGTTCTGGTTCAGGGGGGACAAAATGAAAGAGTATGATCTTTCCGGCTGGCCACTGTTTCGCAGTCTTCTTGAGCGTCAGGCCGGAGGGCGGCAGGCGAGGGCGAAGCGCTGCTTCGTGATCAGCCCGATAGCAAACGAAGGCTCGGATTATCGCCAGCATGCCGATGCCGTGTTTCACTACATCATTGAGCCGGCGCTTCTGGATACCGAATTTGAACCCCATCGCGCCGATCATGCTGATGCGCCGGGCCGTATCTCCGAACATATGATAGATGCGATTCTGGAGGATGACCTCCTGATCGCGGTTCTGACCTATCACAATCCAAACGTCTTCTATGAGGTGGCTGTCGCCCAGTCGGCCGGGCGTCCGCTGGTTCTCCTGATGGAAAAGGGCGGCACGATTCCTTTCGATATCAAGGATGACCGTGTCATCGAGTACAGTCTCGACACGGCGGATATTTTCCGCACCGATGAGAAGAGCAATATCGCGCTGTTGAGATCAGCCGTGCAGCAGCTGGCATCCTCGAAATCTGCGCCGACCGTTCCCTTTCGCCCGTCGGCAACCCCGCTGAATGCAGCTGGCGGTGTGAAGGTTTTCGAGCGTTCGCACGATATCTCCTATTCGAACCGGCTGGAATTCATGCAGGATGCCGAAACGCGCATCGACCTGATGGGCATCGCGAACATGGCCTTCGCTCTGCATCCCGATACGCATGAAGCGGCCAGGGCGCGCAAGGGCAATCCGCTGAAAATCCGCATTCTTCAGATGGATCCCTGCAATCCGGGCCTGCCAGGGCTGCTTGGCGGGCGTGAGGGGCCTTATCTCGAAAAGGTGCGCGGCGAAATCGAATCAGCGGCTGAGGCCTGGCACAAGATGGCCGATGAGTCTGATGGCGGCGTCGAGCTTGAGGTCAGGCGCCTGACCGGTTGCGCGCCGACATCGGCGGCGCTGGTCACGGACAAGAAGATGGTCTGGACGCCCTATCTCTCCTCGCGCACGACGAGCGACAGCCCGTCCCTCGTGGCCGAAGCGGAGTCTGATTTCCATAAATTCATCAGCCAGGAATTCGAGCATTTGTGGAAACTTGCGACGACCTATCATCGCCCATCCGGCCAGGCGGGCGAGATGTCCAGCCCGCCAGGCCCGGCATTTCCGGGAACGCCGAGCGGGATGCCTGGCCCGGGCGGCAATTGACATTTCCGGGCGGTTTGGCTCCAGTCCGACCGCATGAACGAAGCTCCCCTGCGCGAACGCACGCGCCTCTACCTGATCACGCCGCCTGTCATCGCTGATATAGACGGTTTTGCCGAGACGTTGATATCCGCGCTGGACGCGGGCGATGTGGCCTGCGTGCAGCTGCGCCTGAAGGATGGCGATGGGATTGACCAGGGCGCGACCCGTGCACTGGCAGCAGTCATCATGGGACCTGTTCAGGCGCGCGGCATCGCAGTGGTGATCAATGACAGCCCGTCACTGGCGCTGGAACTCGGCGCCGATGGCGTTCATGTCGGCCTTGAAGACGTCCCGGTGGCCGAGGCGCGAAGAATTCTCGGGCCCGATGCGATCATAGGCGCGACCTGCAAGGACAGCCGCCACCATGCCATGCTCGCAGGTGAGGCGGGTGCCGATTATGTCGCCTTTGGCAGTTTCTTCCCGACCGCGACCAAAGCCGGCGCGACGCCTGCCGATCCTGCAATCCTCAGCTGGTGGCAGGAGACAATGGAGCTGCCCTGCGTGGCCATAGGCGGAATCACGGTGGAACGGGCAGATAGTCTGGTTCGGGCCGGCGCCGACTTTCTTGCCGTCAGTGCGGGAGTCTGGAACCACCCCGGGGGGACACCAGCCGCCGTGGCTGCATTCAATGCCGTCTTTGATGAATTGGATGCAGCCCGGGATGCCTGACCAGTCAAACGCGCACTGGTCGGCTGCGCATAAACGCGATAACTGCTCGGCAGATTCGGCATATCCGGTCTGATGGACGATCATGTCAGACTATTGGGCCGGGGACTGAGATGAGGACAAAGACATGGCCAAGATCAATGGCAACGAAATCAAGCCCGGCAATGTGATTGAGCATCAGGGGCAGGTCTGGCGCGCGATGAAGACCAATTCTGTCAAGCCGGGCAAGGGCGGGGCCTTCAACCAGGTCGAGCTGCGCAACCTGATGAATGGCTCCAAGCTGAATGAGCGTTTCCGCGCCAATGAAACGATTGAGAAAGTCCGTCTTGAACAGAAGGAATACCAGTATCTCTACGATACTGGGGAGGCTTATGCCTTCATGAACCAGGAGAATTTCGAGCAGATCGAACTCCAGCACGATTTTCTGGGCGACCAGGGCGCTTATCTTCAGGATGGGATGGTTGTCGAGATCGAGTTCTACGAGACCACGCCCATTGGTGTGGCGCTGCCAGAACAGGTGGTGCTGGAAATTGTCGAGACCGAGCCAGTCGTCAAAGGCCAGACCGCAGCGAACAGTTTCAAGCCGGCGACCTGCGATAATGGCGTGCGTGTGATGGTTCCGCCCTTTGTCGGGACCGGTGAGAAGATCGTGGTCCAGACAGCAGACAGCACCTATCTGCGCCGATCCGATTAAGGGTTCGCGAAACTGTCTCGCTGAGGTTCCCGATACAGTTGGGTGCCAGGTCGCGCCGATCCTCTAACGGGCAGTGTTTAGTGACAAGTGTGCTGGGTGCCGTGCCCGACGGGATAGCATTTTACGGGCTTGCGTATTATGTAGCCAGTTCAAAGCGTGAAGAGCGTTGAGTCTACCCCGCCGTCTCTTCTGCAATTTATCCAACCCAAATCTGTCTAACAGGGACCAGAGATGTCCAAACCCTCCCCCGTCGGTTCGGTTATGATCAAGGCCGCGCGCGAAGCCGGGCGCCAATTGGCGCGTGATTTCGGTGAAGTTGAAAATCTCCAGGTCTCGAAAAAGGGCCCGGCTGATTTCGTCTCCAATGCCGATCACCGCGCCGAGGAGATCATCTACAATGCGCTGTCAAAGGCGCGGCCGGGCTATGGCTTCCTGATGGAAGAGCGCGGTGAGGTGCCGGGCACCGACAAGTCGAACCGTTTCATCGTCGACCCGCTCGATGGCACGCTGAATTTCCTCCACGGCCAGCCGCATTATGCCGTTTCCATCGCGTTGGAACGCGAGGGTCAGCTGCTTTGCGGCGTTGTCTATGATGTGGCCAAGAATGAAATTTTCTGGGCCGAGCGCGGGCGCGGCTGTTGGCTGGAGCAGCGCAAGCTGATCGTGGCCGGCCGGCGCAAGCTGAGCGAGGCCGTTATCGCAACCGGCACGCCCTATCATGGCAAATCGGAAGAGGCGCATTCGGAATTCTGGGGAGAACTGGCGGCGATGACCCCCGTGACGGCGGGGATTCGCCGTTATGGTTCTGCCGCGCTGGATCTCGCTTATGTCGCAGCTGGACGGTTTGACGGTTTCTGGGAGCGCGGCCTCATGGCCTGGGATATCGCAGCCGGCATCGTTCTGGTGCGGGAGGCGGGCGGTTTTGTTGACGAAATTGACGGCAGGAATGTTTTGAGCACCGGGAATATCGTGGCGGCCAATGAGCCTCTGCATCCCAAGCTGATCGATCGGCTCCGCAAGGCGAAATCCTTCCGCCGGACTCTGGATGAGGATTGAGCCTGAAGCCCCGGGCCTGCACGAAAGCGTGAGCAGTCGTGAGCCGATCAGGGCTTTTCGCGCGAGCAACTCCGGTTAGCCTGTGCGCCATGGATGGTATTGATTTTCCCAACGAAAAGTTTCGCGATCGCGATGTCACTGCGACTGGTGAGACACGCGGGAGTGTCGACTGGCGAGGCCTGAAGACACTTTGGCTTAACACCGGCACGCTTTGCAATCTCGAATGCATCAACTGTTATATCGAAAGCTCGCCGACCAATGACCGGCTGGTCTTTCTGACGCTGGCCGATGTCGAGCCGTTTCTCGATGAAATCGAGGCGAGCGAAGGCGAGCCGGTCGAGATCGGAATCACGGGCGGCGAGCCCTTCCTGTGTCCGCAAATCCTGGAGATCATGGAGGCCTGTCTTGCGCGCGGGAATAGCCTGCTTGTCCTGACCAATGCGATGCGTCCGATGATGCGACCCAGGATACAGGCCGGCCTGACAGCGCTGAAGGCGCGTTTTGGTGACAGGATAACGATCCGGGTCTCGCTCGACCATTTTACCAGTGAGCTGCATGATGAAGAGCGCGGTGCCGGGAGTTTCGACATTGCGATCGAAGGACTTCGCTGGCTGGGCGCGAACGGTTTCGCCGTCTGCCTCGCCGGACGCCAGGCCATGGCCGAGGACGAGGATTCAGCCCGCAAGGGCTATGCCGAATTGATCACGCATGCCGGCCTTGAGATCGATCCCGACGATCCCCGGCAACTTGTCCTGTTCCCGGAAATGGTGCCTGGCGACGATCCGCCCGAAATCACAACGGCATGCTGGCAGATCCTGGGACAGGACCCGGCGGACATCATGTGCGCCAGCCAGCGTATGGTGGTACGCCGCAAGGGCGCTTCGCGCGCGGTCGTGACGGCCTGTACACTCCTGCCATTCTCGCCGGAATTTGAACTTGGCGATACGCTGGCTGAAGCAACAGCCGAGCCGGTTAAACTGAACCATCCATGGTGTGCGAGTTTCTGCGTGCTTGGTGGGGGCTCGTGTTCATCCTGATCCAAGGCTGGGCAGGGCTGACAAGGACGCTTAGACTGGCGCTTTTGCAAGATACCTCAGCGCGGGAGACAGCCATGGTCGAGCCACTGCCGGAGACATTCGGTGAATTTTTGTCCCTGGAGCGCAGCGGGCGCGTGATCAGCGTGACACTCGACCGTGGCGACGGCATGAACTCGCTTTCGAACGAAGTGATGGCAGACCTTACGGCATTGGCACGCCGGCTTGATCAGGACACGGAAAGCTCGGTCATCATTCTTCAGGGCAAGGGTGCCTTTTCCGTCGGTTTTGACCTGAAATCCCGCAAACTCGGCGGGGGCGACGGCGAGGGACCGTCGCTCCTGCAACAGCGCCAGGCGCTCAAGGCGGGGCCGGATATGTGCGCGGCCTGGGAGAAGCTGGAGCAGGTGACCATTGCTGCGGTGGAGCGCTATTGTATCGGCGGCGGTGTGGCGCTGGCGATGGCTTGCGATCACCGTATCGCCGGCAAGGGTGCGGTTTTCCGCCTGCCGGAAGTGCCGCTTGGCATGAATATGAGCTGGCAGTCCAATCCGCGAACCGTGGCCCTGATGGGGCCCTCTCGTGCCAAGCGGTTCACCATTCTTGGTGAGCGCCTTGATGCGGACATGGCCTGCGACTGGGGCCTGGTCGATGAAGTGGTGCCGACTGGCGAGGCGATGGCGGGCGCGCGGGCGCTCGCCGAGAGATACGCGGCCGTGCCGCCGATACCGCTGCGAATGACCAAACAGGCCATAAATATGGCCGCCGGGGCGCTCGACCAGCCCACAAGTTACATGGACCGTGACCAGTTCCTGCTGACATCGCTCAGCGAGGACCAGCGCGAGGGCGTGCGCGCTTTCCTTGAAAAGCGCGACCCGGACTTTCGCGGCAACTGACCGCGCGAGGTGGTTTCGCTGACACCCTGACCGGGTTATCGGATACAAGATGACCGACCTGTTTGCATCTGCCGGGCTTGACGAAGGCGCACCGCAGCCGCTGGCCGACCGGCTGCGACCGCAGACGCTGGAGGACGTGGTCGGCCAGGACCACCTGCTTGGCCCGCAAGGGACGCTGACGCGGATGCTGGAGGCCGGCCGGCTCGGCTCCATCATCCTCTGGGGGCCGCCGGGCGTGGGCAAGACGACAATCGCACGGCTCCTGGCCGCGCGCAGTGATCTGGCCCTTGAGGCGATCAGCGCTGTTTTTTCGGGCGTGAAAGACCTTCGCGCGGCCTTTGACAGGGCCGAGGCACGTCGCACGACGGGGCAGGGCACGCTGCTGTTTGTCGATGAAATTCATCGTTTCAACCGGGCCCAGCAGGACGGTTTCCTTCCCTTTGTCGAGAGCGGCGTGGTCACGCTTGTCGGGGCGACGACCGAGAATCCGAGTTTCGAGATCAATGGCGCACTCCTGTCACGCTGCGCCGTGCTTGTGCTTCAGCGGCTCGACACGGCGGGCATGGCGGCCTTGCTGGCGCGCGCGGAGGCGGCCGAGGCGCGTGAACTCCCACTCGACAGTGATGCGCGTGCCGCACTCATAGCAATGGCGGATGGGGACGGGCGATACCTGCTCAATCTCGCCGAACAGGCCTTCACGATCGCGAAAGTCGGTGAACGGCTCGATGCTGCGGCGCTGTCAGCGGCCCTTCAGAAGCGCGCACCTGCCTATGACAAGGACCGGGACGGGCATTACAACCTTATCTCTGCCTTGCACAAATCGGTGCGCGGATCCGATCCCGATGCTGCGCTTTACTGGTTCGCGCGGATGCTGGAGGGAGGCGAGGATCCGCTTTTTCTCGCCCGGCGGCTCATCCGCATGGCCAGCGAGGATATTGGCCTGGCAGATCCCACGGCGCTGATGATCGCCTCTGAAGCGGCGCGGGCCTATGAGCGGCTTGGCAGCCCGGAGGGCGAACTGTCACTCGCCCAGGCGGTGATACATCTTGCGACAGCGCCAAAATCCAATGCGGCCTATGTTGCCTACAAGGCGGCCCGCCGCGCCGCGCGCGAGACCGGTTCGCTGAGCCCGCCCAAACACATCCTCAATGCACCGACGCAACTGATGAAGCGCGAGGGGTATGGCGAAGGTTATGCTTATGACCATGATGCTGCCGATGGTTTTTCCGGGCAGGGCTATTTCCCGGACGGCATGGGCCGGGAGGTCTTCTATGCGCCAAAGGGGGAGGGGCGCGAAGCGCCGATTGCCGAGCGACTGAAACGCTGGGCGCAGCTGCGCAAGTCCCGAAGCGAAAGCTGATGCGCAACCGCCCGGTCCTGCATCTGAGCGAGACGGAAAGGGTGTTTGCGCGCCGTCTCGTCATTCATGAGGATCGCGCCCTGCTTGCCCTCAACAAGCCCTCAGGCCTGCCCTGCGAGTTGCGCGGCGGACGGGAGGGCCAGACGCTGGACCGGCTGCTGGCCGCCTTCGCTCGCTCCAATGGCAAGCGCCCGCATCTTGCTCATCGCCTCGATGCGGGAACATCCGGCGTCATCCTGGCCGCGCAGACCAAGCCCGCCGCCGCCGCGCTGCAGCGGGCCTTTGAAGACCGCCTGATGGCGAAGACCTATCTCGCTATTGTCACGGGTAACCTTCCTGCAAGCAGGCAAGGCCGGATCGATCAGCCGATCCGTCGCGTGCGTCACGGGAAAGGTGAACGCGCACAGGTCTGCCAGCTATCTGACCGGCTGTCGCAGACGGCCATGACCGACTGGCGGACCCTTGCCAAGGGTGACGGGTCTGCGCTCATGGAACTGAAGCCGGTGACAGGCCGCATGCACCAGATCCGGGTTCACCTTGGTTCGATAGGCCTTATTATTGCCGGTGAAGAGCGCTACGGGGCCGGCGAGCCGGCGGCGCGGCTGATGCTGCATGCGGCAAAAATCGCGGGCCCACACCCCGATGGGGGCAGGTTTTCCCATTCCGCGCCGGTCCCGGACGATTTTGCTGCTTTGGCGGCCCGGCTGGGTCTGGCGGTGGGGCTCAAAGACGCGTAGGGAAGCGCCGATGTCGGGATTTCTCCTTGTCGCGGCCGGCGGGGCCATTGGTGCGATGTTCCGCTATGGCATTGCAAACGTGGCCGTGCGGCTGACGGATGCACCGGGCACTTATGCGACCTTTTTCGTGAATGTCGTGGGGAGTTTGCTGCTAGGCTTGCTGATGGCCTGGCTGGTGGCGCGCAGCCAGGGGGAGACCCATCACAATCTTTTCCTTTTCGTTGGGGTCGGCCTCTTGGGTGGGTTCACGACATTTTCGGCCTTTTCCCTGGAAACCGTGCACATGATCAATGACGGCGCCTATACAAGGGCGGCGAGTTATGCCGTGGCCAATACGGTGGGTTCGGTGATGGCCCTGTTCCTGGCTTTTCACCTTCTCAGACGGTTCCTGGCATGAGTGGGATCGTCACTGAGACTGTTAAGCGCGAGGAAGCCGGCGCGCGTCTGGACCGCTGGATCAAGCGTCGCCTCACTCTGACGCAGGGCGAGATCCAGAAACTGTTGCGGACCGGGCAGGTCCGCGTCGATGGCGCCCGCGCGAAAGCCAGCACGCGGCTGGAGGCCGGACAGGAGGTGCGCCTGCCGCCTGTGAAGCCTGATCAATGGCGTACAGGCGGAGAGGATGCGGCCCGACAGAACGCGGTCAGTGACCGTGATGCAGCCTTCATGCACAGCCTTGTGATTCATAGTGATGATGAACTCATTGCCCTCAACAAGCCTGCCGGCATTGCTGTTCAGGGTGGGACGGGACAGGGTCGCCATATCGACGGCATGCTGGGCGCATTGAGCGAAAACGGTCACAAGCCGCGACTGGTGCACCGGCTTGACCGTGAGACGTCCGGCATTCTGCTCCTGGCGCGTCATCCGGCGGCCGCCGCACGTCTTGGTGACCTTTTCCGATCGCGCGACATGGCGAAAATCTATTGGGCGGTGACTGTCGGTGTCCCTAATCCGCCCGCGGGGCAGCTGAGGGGATGGATGGCCAAAGGCGCAGGGCCCGGTGAGGCGCGCGAGCGAATGCGCGCTGCCCGTCAGGGCGAGGAGGGCGCGCGCCATGCCATCACCGATTATGCCGTTGTCTCTCAGGCCGCCCAGCGTGCGGCCTGGGTCGCGCTCAAGCCCGAGACCGGGCGCATGCACCAGCTACGCTTCCATATGAGCGAAATTGGCACATCCATCCTCGGCGATGACAAGTATCCCTCGCGAAGGGAGGTTCCCGGTGGAATCGCTCCGGGCCTGCATCTGCATGCCCGCGCTCTCATTGTGCCTCGCAAGACTGGCCGGCCGCTGAAACTCATCGCGCCTTTGCCGCCGTGTATGGTCGAGACCTTCGAGACCCTTGGATTCATCGAGGACCTGGCCGGCGCCGATCCGATGGAGCCGTTCGAATGAGTCTTCGCCTTGCAATCTGGGATATGGACGGGACCATTGTTGACAGCCGTGAGGTGATTACCGCAGCCATGGCGCGCGCTTTTGAGGCCTGCGGGCTCGAAGCGCCGGACTATGAGGCGACGCGCAAGATTGTCGGACTTGGTCTTGATGAAGCCTGCTGCCGCCTCGCCCCGGCTGACTATCCCGCGCCGGAGCTGGTCCGGCTCGTTGAAGCCTATCGCCAGGCTTTTGTCGCGCGTCGGGCCGATCCGGATTTTCGCGAGCCGCTATACGTTGGCGCGATGGACACGCTGGACCGACTTGCAGGCGATGGCTGGCTGATCGCAATGGCGACGGGCAAGTCGCGGCGGGGCATCCGCGCCATTTTCGAGATGCACCCGCTGGAACAATTTTTCGACACGATCCATTGTGCCGATGACGGGCCGGGCAAGCCCGATCCTGCCATGATTGTTGAGGCTATGAAGGCGACCGGAGCGGAAACTCATGAGGCGCTGATCATCGGCGATGCCGTCCACGATATGGAGATGGGACGGAATGCGGGCATTCATACGATCGGAGTGAGCTGGGGTTTCGGCCGCGCCGAAGAGCTTGAAGCGGCGGGTGCAGATCTTGTGAGTCATGATTTCAGTGCGCTCAATCTGGCGCTCGACAGTTTCTCGGAGAATCTTGCTGCCGGGAACAGGAATTCCGGTCTGTAGCCTGATGGTGCGCCGGAGCGGCAAAGCGGGGGTTCGATGAGCCGGGGCAGTTTACCCAGACGTTTCTACACGGATGCTGAGGTCTGCGGGTCGGATGGGGCCTGGCAGGTCGAGCTGGACGGACGCACATTGCGTACGCCCGCAAAGGCGGTGCTTGCGCTGCCATCTCATGGACTGGCTGCGGCTGTCGCTCAAGAATGGAAAAGACAGGGCGACACGCTGGATGTTCACACCATGCACCTGACCCGGCTTGCCAATGTCGCCATCGACCGGACACCTGTCACGCGCCAGGACATCACCGACGAAGTGGTGAAATATTGCGAAACGGACCTGCTATGCCATCTTGCCGACGCTCCTGCAGGGCTTCGAGACCGTCAGGAGGCTGGCTGGCGACCTGTGCGCGACTGGGCGGGGCCCGCACTTGGCGTGCTGCTGGTTCCCGTCACTGGCATCCTGCCAACGCCTCAACCCGCTGCATCGCTGGACGCGGCGCGCAATCACGCCATGTCACTGGATGACTTCCGGCTCACGGGGCTGGTATTTGGATGCAGTCTTTTCGGTTCTGCGCTTCTGGCGCTGGCGGTCGAACGCGGTGAGCTTGAGGGTGTCGAGGCCTGGGCGCGCTCGCGAATTGATGAAGATTTCCAGGCCGAGCTTTGGGGGCGGGATGCGGAGGCCGATGCGGTCGCTGCGTGGGAAGAGCAACAGGCCGATGCACTTGGCACATGGTTCTCGGTGCTTTGAGCAGGGCTTTAGTGGAGAATGATCGTGATCGTGATTCATCATCTGGAGAATTCCAGGTCGCAACGTGTCTTGTGGTTACTTGAAGAACTCGGCCTTGCCTATGAGGTCCGGCGTTATGAGCGGGACGCGGAGACCATGCTCGCACCGCCGGCCCTGAAACAGGTTCATCCTCTGGGCAAGTCTCCTGTCCTTGAGGCGGAAGGTGTGATCGTGGCCGAGACCGGTGCGATCTTCGAATTTGTGCTGGACATGCAGGATAAAACCGGGCTTCGCCCTGAACGCGGCACACCACAGGGGCGTGCCTTCACATACTGGCTGCATTATGCAGAAGGCTCCGCTATGCCGCCGCTGGTCATGAAACTTGTCTTCCAGCGGCTGCCGGAGAACGCGCCCCTGCTCGCGCGTCCTCTGGCAGCCGCAGTGTCCAAACGGGCCGTCGAAGGTTTTGTCGATCCGCAGCTGGAAACGCATATGAATTATTGGGAAGCAGAGCTTGAGCGAAGCGGCTGGTTCGTTGGCGAGAGCTTCACAGCTGCTGATATCATGATGAGTTTTCCGCTTGAGGCAGCCGCTTCACGCAGTGACCTTAGCGCTTGCCCGAATATTCGAGGCTTTCTAGAACGTGTTCATGCCCGACCGGCTTACCAGGCTGCGCTTGAGCGCGGGGGGCCTTACGCTTACGCATAACGCGCTTGTGACTGGCTGAGCCCGCGACCTGAATGGTCGGTTCACACAGCGTTTCAGCTCGGCTTGAGACACTCTCGCCCATGATGAAGCCCATCATGACTCTGAGAGTGGCGGCCGTAGCGATGGCTGCGTCTGCTCTCTTCGCCGCCCCTGCGATGGCCGATAAAGGCAATAGGGGCTCCAATGCCGAGCTCGCCGGCGGCCCGTATGGCTATGGTCAGAAAGCGAACGAACACTGTAAAGGAGACGCGCGCAGGCAGTATGAACGCCATTCGCGTTATGGAGATGACAGGCGAGCATCCCGGCAGGACTACCATGATCGTGACATGCGGTATTCACACGATCGCTACGGGCCTTCAGAGCGGCGCGAGCGGATCCGCGCGGTGCGACAGTGCCGGTCCGCGATTGCCGACAAGGCCTGGCGGGTGGGATTCCGGGATGTCGATTTCGATGATGATCGCCGGGTACACCGCGTCGGACCGGCAGGGTTCAATGTGCGTTTCGATGAGGTCGAGTTCGAGGGGCGCAGGCGCGTTATCGAGCGCTCAGTAACCTGCACGATCCGGCGTGGGCAGGTCGTCGATATTGACTGGTCAGATCCCTATGGCAGTCGCTATTCTCAGTATGGCCGGAAAGGTCATGTGTGGCGCTAAGCCGTTCGTGATCTGACGAGATAGGCAAAACGAGAGCCGGTGAGCAGGCTTCCCCTTGGGGAAGAGCTGCGCGCCTGCTTGCACTCGCAGCCTGTAGCGCTATCAGTGCCTTGGGAAACATACAAGTTGTGACAGGAAGGGGTTTGGCGACATGCAGGATGTGATCGAGGCACTTGAGGCGCGGCGTGAGCAGGCCCGCATGGGCGGCGGCGAGAAGCGGATCGCCCGCCAGCATGAAAAGGGCAAGCTTACAGCGCGCGAGCGTATAGAGCTACTTCTCGACGAAGGCAGTTTCGAAGAGTTCGACATGTTTGTTGAACACCAGTGTTCGGACTTCGGCATGACCGAGCAGAAAGTGCCCGGCGATGGCGTCGTCACAGGGCACGGCACGATCAACGGTCGCCTCGTTTATGTCTTCTCCAAGGATTTCACTGTTTTTGGCGGCTCGCTTTCCATGGCGCATGCCCAGAAAATCGTGAAGGTGCAGCAGGCTGCGGCACGCACCGGCGCTCCTGTGATCGGCATCTTCGATGCGGGCGGTGCGCGCATTCAGGAGGGTGTCGATTCGCTGGCGGGTTATGCCGATATCTTCATGGAAAATGTCCTCTCTTCCGGCGTGATTCCGCAGGTCTCCGTTATCATGGGACCGTGTGCCGGCGGCGATGTCTATTCGCCCGCCATGACCGATTTCATATTCATGGTGAAAGACAGCTCTTACATGTATGTCACCGGCCCCGACGTCGTGAAGACGGTTACCAATGAAGAGGTTACGCATGAAGAGCTCGGCGGCGCCCGGGTGCATGCGGCGAAGTCGGGCGTGGCCGACGGGGCTTTCGAGAATGATATCGAGGCACTGGTTCAGATGCGCCGGCTATTCGATTTCCTGCCGCTTTCGAACAAGGAAAGCCCGCCGGTCCGTCCGTCCTATGACACCCCGGACCGGATGATTGACAGCCTCAACACGCTGATCCCTGATAATCCCAACACGCCTTATGACATGAAGGAACTGATCGCAAAGGTTGCCGACGAAGGCGATTTTTTCGAGATATCCCCAAATTTCGGGGCGAACATCATTTGCGGATTTGGTCGTCTGGAAGGAAGCACAGTCGGTTTTGTGGCCAACCAGCCGATGACGCTTGCCGGCGTTCTCGATATAGACGCGTCGCGCAAGGCCGCCCGGTTTGTGCGCTTTTGCGATTGTTTCAATATCCCGATCGTCACTTTCGTCGATGTGCCGGGCTTCATGCCGGGCACCAAGCAGGAGTATGGTGGCCTCATCAAGCATGGCGCCAAGCTGCTCTTCGCATTCGCCGAGGCAACGGTGCCGAAAGTCACCGTGATCACGCGCAAGGCCTATGGCGGGGCCTATGACGTGATGAGTTCGAAACACCTTCGCGGCGACGTGAATTATGCCTGGCCCAATGCCGAGATCGCGGTCATGGGCGCAAAGGGCGCTGTGGAGATCATCTTCCGGTCGGAACTGGACGATCCAGACAAGATCGCCGCGCGCACCAAAGAGTATGAGGATAATTTCGCGAATCCTTACGTTGCGGCACGGAAGGGTTATGTCGATGACATCATCATGCCGCACTCAACCCGCAAACGGGTGATCCGGGCACTGCGGACCTTGAGAACCAAGGATGTGAAGAACCCGCCCAAAAAGCATGACAACATTCCTCTCTAAGCGGTCGATTCACGTCTTCCGGCGTTCAGCTTCGCGTCATCTCCACCCTGATACCAGCTTCGCCGAAAGGGGTTTCAGGCCAGTGCGCGATCAGGACGGGAATAAGGAGGTCGGGCGATCCGGTGCTTCCGGGCGAAGCCATACCGGGCAGGGCAACCGTCTTGACCGGCTTGGTGGTGTCAACAGGATCGGGCGTTTCTGGCAGACCGCTGAGGTCACGCCTCGTGGCGAAACCATCGAATTCATGCAATTTGGTGACAGCGACCTGCGGCCATTCATGATCCTCAATTCTGCGGAGTATCCCGGGCTGCCGCCGCAGGAGTTCTGCCGGCGAATGGAACGTGCGGGCTTCTTCACGCTGGTGGTGCAACGGCCCGGTTTCGGCGCCTCGACACCGGCGCCGAGTCTGGATGGCCAGTTGCGGGTGATTGAGAGTTTTATCACGCAGGCAGGCCTCGATGATATCGTCCTGATGTCCATGGGAACGAGCGCGCCGGTCGGCAGCCGGCTCGCCCTTCGCCGCGAGGACATCAGCTTCACCTTGCTCGTCAACGCTTCGTTCAACAGGGACGCGACATTCGAATTGCGCCCTGATTGGTTTGCAAGGCTTGTGCGTCAGGCCGTGACCAGTGAGGCGATGGCCCGCGCAGCGCTCAGCTGGATCAAGGGCAATGCGCGCCTGTTTGGCCACACCCAACTCTTTGAGAAATGGTATTCCAAACATCCAGGTGACCTGCAATTCCTTCGCAAACACGCCGACGAATTTGACGAGGTGGCGCAAGCCCTGTTCGGTCTTGATGTTCAGACCTTTCGCAATGAGGTCTTGATGTCGGTCGATCATGATCCCTTCCTCAATGACGAGCGCTTTGCAGGTGAAAACCTGATAGCCCTGTCAGGCGAAGAAACCACCGCGTCATGGAAGCAAGGTTTTGAGGCGGAGACGCAGCGGCTCGCGCTTGCCCATGAATATCTGCCTTCAGGCGACTGTTTTGCACCCTTCCTCCACCCAGAGCGGCTCATCAATCTTGTCGATGCGTATACTGGTGAGCGGAAAAGGCTGCGGGATCGTCTCACCGCACGGGTGTAAACGCGCGCGTAACCAAACCGGCCGATACAGCGATTGAGAGCCTTTCCATTCGCCGGCCGAGGACCCTTCATGCTGCGCAATCTTGTCTTTGCTGTTTTGACCACTTTTTTTTCCACATACGCGGCAGCGCCCGCGGCGGCCTTCGGTATCGGGCTGCAGCCGACCACGGTCGAAATGGAAATCGCGCCGGGTGAGCGAAAACGTCAGGTGATCAATATTGCGAACGTGCATACCGAAAAAACGATCTCTCTGACGATTGGCCTGGCCGACTGGACGCTGGACGAAAACGGGCAGATTGCACTCTCACCACCCGGAGAAGATCCCGCCTCGAGTGCAGAGTGGGCCCGTTTCAGCCCGGCCTTCATCACTCTTGAGCCGGGTGAGGCCGAGCAGATCGTGGTCGATCTTGCGGCGCCGGCGCGCGTGAGAAAGTCCGGTGATCACAGGTTTGCACTCCTGGCATCCACAATCCTGCCAGAAGAGCGCGGCCAGGGTTCCGGGGTATGGAAACGCTACCAGATCGCGAGCCTTTTCTATTTGACAACAGGCAAAGCGCAGAGCCTGCCGGAGATCCATTCCTCAGGAATCGTCAGGGATGAAACAGGTCGCACTATTCTGGGCCTGCGGATCGAAAATCCGGGCAACGCCCATGCGCGCCTTAGAGGGCAAGTCGAGATCGGGAATGGTCGCGGGGAAGTGCGAACCCAGCCGATCGAAAATCTCGTTGTTCTCGATGCCGGTGCCCGTAATTACAACATGGCCATGCCGGATGATCTTGGCGATACGTCATCGGTAACCGTGCGCCTGGAAAACATCTTTGCGCCGCAGGTTCAGTCGGGTGCCGTCGATCTTGCTCCTTATAAAGTGGACCTGCCGGTCAAACGGGCGGCTCTCGATCTTGTCGAAGGCGAAGAGCGGCAATAATGGCGTTGGTCTGGCGCGCTCTATGCCTCGCCATTGCCGCAGCGGCACATGGAATGCCGGCAGCGGCCTCCTGGCTCGATTCCGACTTTTACTGCCGGGTCTATGGCTGTGTCATTGTTCATGACGGGCGCACATTTGACGTCTACGACAATTACGTGTTCGCCACAGGCGCCAGCGTTCCGCCCGGCGGGCGGATGGTTGCATGGAGTGGCAATCCCTTCCAGGGGTCCGGCGCTGTCAATCCCGTCTACACCGGCACGCGGACAGAAGGGTTTCATCTTGTACCCATGCGTGAAGAAGGCGCCCTGCTGGGCATCGACCAGACTGGCGACTCCGTGATCGATATGGCTCCGGGGAGTAATTCCGACGGCTTCCTGGATGCGAGCGCGAGCCTCTCGGCATTTCGGCTGGATGGGCAGACCGATATTGCAGCGGCGGAGACGTCGAGCCAGCGCAGCTTCTACGTGTCTTCGCGCACGGATTTTTATATCGCGCTTTCATCGCGTCTGCGCGGCGGGAATGGCGCCCTTGATGACCTCACCCAATTGTCGAGGATCGGGTTCCGCTACGATATTCGGGAATCCGGCAATGATGACGGAATGGCTTTCGGAAGCCGGGCAGCCAATGGCAATTTCTATCGCTTCATCGGCAATGTCGATGATCTCAGCGATGTGGCAGGCGGCCCGGTCAATATTGTGGAGTTCAGACGGGCGATCCGGCGCCGTTCCTCCAATGACCTGCCGAGCCAGTCAGTCCGCTTTGACTATATATATGGATTTGAAGATTATGACCTGTCGATGGGAGCAGGGGACCTTCATTATGCGATCGAGTTCGAATTCTTCAATCGTTGACGGGGGCGGGTTGATCGTCTGCCCGTGTCACACCAGATTATAGACATGGCCAGAAGACCGAGACCCAAAATTGTTAGCCTGACCGACGCAGCCGCTTCGCGCGTCCGTGAGATCATCGATGAAAAAGGCGCAGGCTTTTTGCGCGTTGGTGTGACCAATGGGGGATGCGCCGGCATGGAATACGTCATGGATTATGTCGATGCGCCTGAACCCATCGACGAACTCATCCAGGATGGCGACGTCCAGATCGTCGTCGATGCAAAAGCCGTTCTCTTCCTGTTGGGTTCGGTCATAGATTACGAGACGACGCTTCTGCACGAGAAGTTCGTGTTTTCGAATCCAAATCAGACGGATGCTTGTGGCTGTGGCGAAAGTGTCACAATCATTCCGGCGATAGAGGATGGGGAAGCGGTGTCAGCGGAGCCTAACGCTTGACCCGCAGTATCGTTACGGAATCGATACGGATCGTGCGTATGTACGGGTGAGTCATTGAAAATCCGGCGGCTATCAATTGAAATTTATTAAAAACAATGATGTGGAGCTGGAATCGAGGCCTTCTCATCGTATCGTATGTTTGTACGAATTCATCGCCTGTAGAGTTTGCCGAGTCATTTGGAATCGGAGCGAAATCCGGGCGATCGTCACCGCGTTGAGTGTGCTCCAAGCAATGAGGACCAGGCTTTCAAACAGACCGAATGGTCTGTCAGGCCGAGCGGCGTTCGAGTGCGGCGTAGGCTGCGTCTGACGCCGTCGCATAAGGATCAATTCCGAGCGAGCGAACTGTTTCCACGGTGAGATACCCGACCGATAGTCCAGTGGCGCGTTGATAAGCTTCCATGGCTGCTACCGTCCGCGGTCCGAAGCTGCCATCGACGAGTGTAGGATAACCAGCGTCGGCAAGGGCGCCCTGAATCTCGGCCACCTTATAGCGGGTCGTATTCGTCTCGCAAAGGACTTCCGACCATTCCAGTTCTCCGCCGCCGCGTACGACTTCGCGGGTCACGGTCCGGTAGACAGCGGGGACCTCGATTCGCACCTCTTGAGGCGGCTCGGCCATGACGCGGATCGTCCGATTCTCATAGACTGCCGGGATCACTTCCTCGACTACGCGGGCCGGCTCGACGACAATACGACGCTGGACAGTTTTGTAGCGCGCCGGAACCACCCTTTCCTGCGTCCGCGGCGGCGCGACCATGCGCGACCGCGTCACCGTCCGGGTCACAGACGGCTCAACCACGCGGCAAAGCACTTCGCCTGTGTGTTTCTCGCCACCGCGTGCAGCGGCTGCCTGCGCACCGAGCACGCCGCTGCGCCCGTAAATCCCGTCACCCCTTTTCCACACCACACGTTCCGGCTTCACCACAACGGTTTCCGTGTAAGACTCGAATTGCGCGGGGATAACCGTGATTTCCGTGCGTTCCGGCTCGATCATCACCCGCTCTTCCACCGTCTCGTAGACGGCCGGAATGATCCGATGGCGCGTTTCAGCCTCGCGCGCGAGGACTTCAATTGTGCTGTTGCGATAAACAGCGGGTGTGATCTCTGTTCGCTCAGCCGCCGGCTGTTCGAGCACCTGCTCAGTCACCGTCTCCGTGATGACCGGGGTCAGGACGCGCGCGAAGCACTGTCCGGCGCGGTCGGACGGGGGATATTCCGCCGCTTGCGCCGAAGCCGCGCTGACAAACAGACTCGCCAAAAGGCAAACAAACAGGACGCGCACAACACAGCTCCCAAACCACTCGTCTCGTCAAATGATGGAAGACGATTACGGTGCCGTAAAGAAAAAACTTCAAAAAAAGCAGATAGAAAACCCGGTGTTGCAGAGAATCCGCTATTATTGGGCATCCTTCTATGCAGCCGCAAATTCGTGTTCTGGAACCCCTTCCGCAAGGGTGCGACCCCAATCGATAGAAAACCCTTTCATCGCTGGGAATGATCCTCTAGATGAGACTGGGAACCAACGTACAATCGAACGAATCTTTCATGGGATCGAACGAAACCAAACGTGGCGCGGCGCGCGAGATCATTCTGCAATCGGTGCTGGATCTAATCGCGCGGGAGGGGCTGGACGCCGTGACGCACCGCAGCGCGGCTGAAGCTTCATGCGTTTCACCGGGAACCGTTACTTATCATTTCCCCTCGCGCGAGAGCCTCATCGACGCGGCTTTCTCGAAATATGTCGCCGACTATCAGGCTTCCCTCAATCAGGCGATTGCAAGCCAGCCCATTGCAAGCCGCGATGACCTCCTGAATTTCCTGGTCGGCACCACCGGGCTCTCACCAGAGGCATTGTCGCTGGCCTCGATCGAGGCGGAACTGGCCTTGCTTTCGCACCGCACGGGCCGCCTGACGAGTGCTCTTCAAGCCTGGCAGCGGGCGATGGAGCCGATTCTATCGGATGTTCTGGAACGAATCGGAGTGGCTCGACCGGTCGAGGCAGCGCGCTCGCTGGTTGCGATTTGTCGTGGAACAGAGTTCGAAGTGATGGCGCGCTGCGCGGCGATCAGCGCCGACACGCTGCGCGCGCGTCTCGACGCGGCGCTGCAAGGGCTGCCGGAAGGCTAGGCGAAGAGCTGGTGCCGGAAGCTGCAGCGCAGATTTGGTGACAAGGGCTCCAAGCCCGCCATATCACCGGCGGACGCGTTTGATTGCGCCCGAAAAATTGAGACATGAGCGTCCCTCCGCCGTGATCAGGCCCCGCACGAAGATCAGAGAGCGGCCATTGCGCAGGACCTCACCGCGAGCCTCGATCCACTCACCCTGCGTTGCCGCGGAAAGAAATTCCGATGCGAATGATACGGTGACTGCATGATCGTCCGCCAGTTCCTTCTGGGCCAGCGCGAAGAGAGCGAAATCTGCGAAAGTCATCAGGCAGCCACCATGCATGAACCCGCCGCCATTCATCTGGTGGGGCAGGGCACGAAAGGCGGCGACCGGCCCTTTTTCGTCTTCACGGAAATAGTAAGGCCCGGCATGGGATTCGAACGGATCGTCGGCCCAGTATAGCCAGCCGGCAAATTCACCAGTTTCAACGGGTTGATAGGGCATGGGAAGCGCCTTGTTGTCATTGCGTGTCGCCGCGAGCTTTAGGCGCTCTGCGAAGTCTTCGACAAGGGTGCATCTTCGGCCTATTCTGTTTATTGCAACATTGCAGGAGTGAAGATGCCATGGCCTTCGATGCCGAAATCCGCGCACAGCTTGTCGAGACTGTTCGCCGCTTTGTCACAGAGAAATGTGTGCCGCTTGAATCCCAGGTTGGCGAAGAGGACAAGGTTCCGGCCTCGATTGTCGATGAAATGAAAGAGCTTGGCCTGTTCGGCCTGGCGGTGCCTGAGGAATATGGCGGGCTCGGCCTCGATATGGAGACTGAGTGCCTTGTGGCGTTCGAGCTTGGCCAGACCTCACCTGCCTTTCGCTCGGTTGTCGGCACCAATATCGGCATCGGAAGCCAGGCACTGGTGCTGTTCGGCACCGAAGAGCAGAAGACCCGCTGGCTCCCCGGTATCGCGTCGGGCGACCTCGTGGCCAGCTTTGCACTGACCGAACCTGAGGCCGGTTCCGATGCGGCCGGGCTGAAGACAAGGGCGATTCGCGATGGCGACGATTACGTCCTGAACGGCACCAAGCGCTATATCACCAATGCGAATGTGGCCGATGTCTTCACGGTTATGGCCCGTACCGATCCTGACACGCCGGGCGCGAAAGGCGTGTCGGCGTTTGTGGTACCTGCCGACACGCCAGGTCTCAGTGTCGGGGCGCCGGAAAAGAAGATGGGCCAGCAAGGCGCGCATATCTGCGACGTCAATTTCGATGATACCCGCGTGCCGGCCGAATTCCGCATCGGCGCCGAAGGCGAGGGTTTCAGGGTTGCCATGAGTGTGCTCGACAAGGGACGGCTCCACATTTCAGCGGTCTGTGTCGGTGTCGCAGAGCGGCTGATCCGTGAAATGGTGAATTACGCGCTGGAGCGCGAACAGTTCGGAAAGCCGCTGGCGGAACATCAGCTCATCCAGGCGATGATGGCCGACAGCCAGGCGGAAACCTATGCCGCGCGCTGCATGATCATGGATGCCGCCCGGCGCCGCGATGCGGGTGAACGTGTCACCATGCTTGCCTCCTCGTGCAAACTGTTCGCGTCCGAAATGGTCGGACGTGTGGCCGACAGGGCCGTGCAGGTGTTCGGCGGGGCCGGCTATGTCGCCGATTATGGCATTGAGCGATTCTATCGCGATGTCCGTATCTTCCGCCTCTATGAGGGCACGACGCAGATCCAGCAGATTGTGGTTGCACGCGAACTGGCCCGCGCGGCGCAGAAGGGCGAACTTTAGATGGCCAATGCGGCTCTGCGCAGGGCTACCTGCCGGAATATCATCGACGAACAAGACGAAACTGCCGCCGCGCCGCTCGGCCCGGCGCCATTCAGGCTCGGCGCCTTTTGGGTGCCCAAGGGAGGAGACAAGAACAATGGCTGATACTGAGACTGCAAATCCAGCGGAATTTGGTATGAATTCCGGGCGTCTCGACGCGATTCCCGGCTATTTCGAGGACCGTTATATCAAGACCGGCAAGCTGCCCTGCATGGCAACGCTTGTCTCGCGCGGCGGCGAAGTTGTCCACGAGGCCTATCGCGGCACGACCCACCTTGCCGGGGAGGGCCGGGCGATTGGCGCGGAGACGATATTCCGCATCTATTCGATGACCAAGCCAGTCACATCGCTGGCCGCCATGATGCTCTTCGAAGAAGGCGACCTGCGCCTTGACCATCCGCTGTCCCGCTACATACCGGAATTCGCCCACACGAAGGTCTGGGTCGGCGGATCTATGGAAGGCCCCGAACTGAAAGAGCCCGAGCGCGAGATCGAGATTCGCGATCTCTTCACGCACACATCCGGCCTGACCTATGGTTTCCTGTTCCAGCATCCCGTCGACGCGATGTATCGCGAGCAGAAGATCGCGCGGCCCGATGAGACGCTGGAAGAGATGTGCAAACGCCTCGCCGCATTGCCGCTGGTCTTCTCGCCAGGCGAGCGCTGGAACTACAGCCATTCGACCGATGTCCTGGCGCGCGTCGTAGAAATCGTGTCTGGACAGACGCTGGACGCCTTCTTCCGCGAGCGCATTTTCGGTCCCCTCGGCATGGAGGATACAGATTTCTTCGTGCCCGAGGCGAAATGGCCGCGCCTGACAGCCTGCTACCAGCGCGACTCCATGACCGGCGAGGTCAGCCTCAGCGACGGCGTGGGCGTCGAGAGCAAGGCCTATCGCAGCCAACCGCCCATGTTGAATGGCGGGGGCGGGCTCGTCTCCACAGTGCGCGATTATTACCGTTTTTGCCTGTGCCTGATGAATGGCGGCAGTCTTGGCGGCGCACATCTGGTGAGCCCGAAGACCTGGGAGTTCATGGCGCGCAACCACTTGCCCGGCGGCGCAACGATCAAGTCCATGGGCGACAAGACCTTCTCCGAGGCGAGGATGGAGGGGAATGGCTTCGGGCTTGGCGGATCGGTCGTGACCAATGTCGCAGAGACGATGCAACCGGGCTCGGAAGGTACGTTCAGCTGGGGCGGCCTTGCCAACACCTTCTTCTGGATCGACCCCGCAGAGGAACTTATAGCGATCCAGATGACCCAGATGATCCCGTCCGGCTGCTATCCCATCCGTCCGCAATTCCAGCAACTGGTCTATGCGGCGATCGCGTCTTGAGATGACCGAGCCGGGCACCAATCCTGTCCGTGCGGCGATTCTCGACCTCACCCTCGCGCGCGGCGCCGGCAAGACGATCTGCCCGAGCGAGGCGGCGCGCGCTGTCAGTGGTGAAATGTGGCGCCGCCTGATGCCGGATGTACGCGCTGAGGCGGTGCGGCTCGCCAAAACGGGGGATATCGCCATCTATCGCAAGGGGCGCCGGGTCGATCCGAACGATTTCAAGGGCGTCTATCGGCTGGGCCTGCCAGAGGGCGGGGCCGGATCAGGCGAGTAGGGACTCGGCTTCCAGCCAGTCCCGGCAAACGCCTGCCGCCACGCCAGCCAGCTCGGGCGTTTCGATATAATAGTGATCGGCGCCATCGATATCGTTTCGGGCCTTGCGATCATGGCCGACCGCATCGAACAGCCGCTGCGCATGGCTCGGTGTGCAGGCCAGGTCGGCTGTGTTGTTGACGACCAGGACCGGGCATGAGACCCGCGAGGCGTTGCCGATCCCGTCGGCATTGGTCTCATCATGGCTCCATTGTGACAACCATGAACGTAGCGTGGAAAAGCGCGCAAGGCCCACCGGCCCGTCATTCACGATACGCGGCTCGCCGAGATAGCACTCCCCGGGTCGTCGGTCGGATGAGTCGATGGACGGATCGAGAAAGCGCGGATCGGCCATGGTGCCATGGGTGATGAAGCCGCGCTCCATGGCCGGCTCGCCGCGTATGCGCAGGTCTTCAAGCGTCTGCTTCACCCAGCTGGTGATACGCCGGTTGCGCGCCAGCTGTGCGTCGCGATAGCGGGACAGGAATTCGTCCGAGAAGGGCGGCTTCGGCCCAACTGCGGCATAGATGTCGAGCGACGGATCGCGCGCGAAAGGGTTGTCCTCATCTAAGACCGAGGGATCTATCCACTCGGTCAGCGTTACCGCCCGGCTGACATGGGCGGCGAGCAGCATGATGCCATCGGCCGGGATCAGGCCGGCAGCGGTAAGGTCATATGGGTCTCCGGCGGGCGTGTGCGTCAGCGTCGGGCTTTCGGCCTGGTCCTGGTAGAAGAGCGACAGCGAGCCGCCGCCCGACCAGCCGCCAAGGATGATCGTCTCATAGCCGAACCGTTCTTTCGCATCGTTGATCCCGGCCCCGAGGTCGCGGACGCATTTCTCCATGATCAGCGCACTGTCATTGCCGCGATAGCGTGTGTTCACATAGATGCAGTCGACACCAGTCCGGGCCAGGGCCGAAATCATTGGCAGGAAGGCCCCGCCGCCGACCGGGTGGGAGAAGACCACGGCCGTCTTCGAGCGGCTGTCTTCATCGGCGATCCGCACGCATTCGAGAAAGACCGTGCCGCCCGCCCCGCCATAAGTGTCCTTGAACGCCTGATCCTCGGCATAGCCGATACCATAAATTTCGCGTCTGACACGTCCCATGCCCTATTCCCTTCCGAAGTCTCTTGCCTCTCGTCCGGGCAAGTTCATGATTATGGGCAGTCAAGCACGGCTAAGCGCCCGGAGGAAACAGTCATGATCAAACCGAACGGAATCCACCATATCGCTGTCATGTCCGGTGACATGAAGAAACATATCGCCTTCTTTTCCGATGTGCTCGGCTGCAGGCTGGTGGGGCTTTTCGATATGCATGGCGTGCCCGGTGCCTTCCACGCCTTCCTCGAATTGAATGAGAATTGCCATTTCTCGCTGGTCCAGACGCCTGACACGAAGGACATTCCAATCGAACTCGGCAAGACCCATGCGGGCACGGGGGCCAGCCCTTCCGCTCCGGGCACGATGCAACATCTCGCATTCCGCGTGGAAAACGAAGCTGCGCTGCTGAATATGCGCGACCGGATCCGGACGAAAGGCGTCAATGTCATCGGTCCCATCGACCACGGTATCTGCAAGTCGGTCTATTTTGCCGGTCCGGATCATCTCACGCTCGAAGTGGCCTGTCCGGGCATGGCGATGGACCCCAGGCGTTGGGTTGACCCGAGAGTGCTGGAGCGCATCGGCGTTTCGCTGGCGGAGGCCGAGGCCTATATGTCGCCGGACCCGTATGCCGGGGAGGGTGGCGCGGTACCCCAGCCGCCTTATGACCCGGAAAAGCCTCACCAAGCCTATCCCGACGCGGCTTACAGACAGATGATTGCAGCGCCGGACGAAGTGATCGCTGCCGGGGCAAGCTATGCTGACCCGCCGGTGCCTGAGCGGGGTTAACCGGCGGCGAATACGGCGAATAGCGCGATGAGTGTGACGGCTGCGCCCAGGGTTGAAATGACGAGCACTGTGGGCATGCCGCGCTGGCGTTCCCCCTGGCGGGCGTCCTCGGTGCCTTCGACAATTGGCCTGTCGGTCTCATTGGACATGATCGGCCTCCTTACATTCAACGTGTAAGCAGGAGGTGGGCCGGCTTCGCGGGCAAGCAACCCTGTCTTGTGATCAGCGCTATTGCCGGACGTGCCGGGTTCAGCCGGCATTGCGGCGGGACAGGCGGGTCTGAAGCTCTGTCATGAAATTTCCGACACGTTTCGCATTTGCGCCAAGGTCGGACACACCGACCCTGCTGACCGAGCGCATATCGACGGCAGTCCCGTCGTCTGTCGTAACGATACGTATGGCGACATCATCCTTGAAGCCGAACCATGGAGACGTCTCGGTCGCTTCAATAAAACCCTGTTCCGGGTCAGCCGTGACAATCTCCCATCCGCGCGCTTGGGCGAGGGCCAGCGCTGTCTCATAAACGCTCTCAGGACTTGCCGCGCTCACCAGCGTGTCGAATGTGTAGGGATAGGGCGCCTCATCGCGCTCTTCCATTGTGGTAGGATCGAATTCAGCGCTTTCCTGAAGCGCGGCGATGGGCTGGCCATTCATGCCGGGCCAGCGCGCGCGCATCGGCTCGCGCAGTTGCAGGACGGGTGCGGCTTCGACAGCGTTCACCTCACCGTCGGCCTCGCGCGCAGCCATCAGTTCGCCCGAGAACATCACCGGATTGTCCCAATTGGTCTGTATGTCATGGATCGGCGGGAGAGAGGCGGCATGGGCGCCGAAACCGACCAGTCGGAAGAAGGTGAAGCTGGATATCAGCAGGGCACCCAGCGCGAGGATCACCGGCTGGGTGCGCGGCGCTTTGACAAAGCCGAGAATGAACGCAACCACCGAGACGGCGAGCGCGCCCATCGTGATCGGCCCGCCATACTGCCCGATCATTTTCCCGAGGCCGAACTGCCAGCTCCACAGGCCGAAGCGCGTGCCGAGTGCGGCGACCATGAACCATGCAACCGCAAGGATGGCGATGATCAGGGCGAGGAGGGCGATCCGGCCCCGCCAGCCCGCATTGGTGACTTGTCCGCTCATTTGCCGCTCCGCCTGTTCAACCCGTTGGGTTACATATCGCGCATGAGCGCCGAAAGGCCAATCCTTTCGGCATGGCAGGACGAGACGTTACGGATTGAGCCGGGTACGTTCCCAGCCGGCGCTGTCACCCCCGCGTGTGTATTTCAGCCGGTCATGCAGGCGATAGGCCTGGCCCTGCCAGAATTCGATCGCGTCGGGCACGAGAACATATCCACCCCAATAGGGCGGGCGCGGAATGGCATCATCATCCTCGAACAGGTCGGTGAACAGCGCCACACGGGCTTTCAGAGCTTCCCTATCGGCCAGTTCGCTCGACTGTGGGCTCGCCCAGGCGCCGATCTGGCTGATTCTTGCCCGGCTGGCGAAATACTCGTCTGCCGCTTCGTCGGATGCGCGTCGGACGGCGCCGCGGATACGCACCTGCCGTTCGAGTGATTTCCAGTGAAACAGGATCGCGGCCTTTCCGGCGCTGGCCAGCTGGCTCGCCTTGGCGCTTTCGAGGTTCGAATAGAAAGTGAACCCGCCAGGCCCGAAATCCTTCAGCAAAAGCGTGCGCACATCGGGAAGTCCGGCGTCATCGACCGTGGCCAGCGCCATCGCGTTGGCGTCATTGTGCTCGCTTTCGCGGGCGGCTGCGAGCCAGTCTCCGAACAGTGTGATCGGATCCGCGCCATCCGGAATCGGTGCGCGTTCGCCATTGGCGGCATAGTCCGCCGCGCTCGGCGTGGGCGGAATGATGGACGTTTGTGCGACCATGTGTTCTCTCCACAGGGGAAATTTGTCGGCTGGGCTAGGGTCATATAGGAGTTTGCGGGCTTCTGAAGAGAGTCGGTGCAAAATGTCCCATAACAGTTTCGGTCACCTTTTTCGCGTCACCACCTGGGGCGAGAGTCACGGGGCCGCCCTTGGATGCGTGGTTGATGGCTGTCCGCCTGGACTGCCGCTGGACGAGGCCTTCATCCAGTCTTACCTCGACAAGCGCCGTCCGGGCACTTCGCGTTTCGTCACCCAGCGGCGCGAGCCGGATGCTGTCCGCATCCTGTCCGGCGTGTTTGAAGACGATCGCACGGATGGGCCGGTCAGCACCGGAACGCCGATTTCGCTCATGATCGAGAATACCGACCAGCGCTCGAAGGATTATTCGGAGATTCGCGACCGTTACCGCCCGGGACATGCCGATTATACTTACGATGCCAAGTATGGCGTGCGCGACTATCGCGGCGGCGGACGCAGCTCAGCGCGTGAGACGGCTGCGCGAGTGGCGGCTGGCGCCGTGGCGCGCCGTGTTCTTGGCGACGGTATTCGCATTCGAGGCGCCGTGATCCAGATCGGCTCCCACGCCATCGACCGGGAACGCTGGGACTGGACACAAACTGAGAAGAATCCCTTCTGGTGCCCCGATCCCGAAACGGCCGCTCGCTGGGAGGAATTCCTCGACACGACGCGCAAGGCGGGCAGTTCGGCGGGCGCTATCGTGGAGGTCGAGGCCGAGGGCGTGCCCGCCGGCTGGGGCGCTCCGGTCTATGGCAAGCTCGACGGCGAATTGGCCGGCGCGCTGATGTCGATCAATGCGGTCAAGGGGGTCGAGATCGGCGCGGGCTTTGCGGCGGCGAGCCTGTCCGGGGAGAAGAATGCCGACACGATGCGCGCGGGAGAGGCGGGACCGGTGTTCGGCTCCAATCATAATGGCGGTGTGGCCGGCGGTATTTCGACCGGCCAGCCCGTGATCGCCCGGATTGCGATCAAGCCCACCTCATCCATCCTCAATCCTGTCGAGAGCGTGACACGCACGGGCGAAGAGGTGGAGGTGCGCACGATCGGGCGCCATGACCCATGTGTCGGCATTCGCGCGGTTCCGGTGGCAGAAGCGATGATGGCCTGCGTGCTCGCCGATGCAATGCTGCGTCATCGCGGGCAAGTTGGTTGATTGAGTGGTGAATCGCTTGCCGCGCGCCGGAATCGATTCTAGTTTGTGAGTCATTGAACCCGTCCCCGGGAGAGTGCAGGGCTCTGATCCTGCCGCCGAAGGCGCAACCGCCCCGGAAACGCTCAGGCTCCAGGACCGGATGACGGGTCCACACGCTGGAAAGAGGCAGGGCGGCGCCAAGACCGCCCCGGGCCTCGCCGAAGGAGCAAGCCGGCCGCGAAGCAAAGCGTGCAGGGCGGAATCTCTCAGGCGCCGAGACAGCGGGGGCAGGCGGCAGGTCGGGCAGCGCGAGGGCGTTGATGCTTCTGCTGCAGCTCTGCAAAGGCGCTGGCCCATGGGTGAGACCGATTCCAATGACCTGCGGCGCACGCCGCTTCATGACCTGCATCTGGAGCTTGGCGGCAAAATGGTGCCGTTTGCGGGCTATGAGATGCCGGTTCAGTACCCCGATGGGGTGAAAGCCGAGCATTTGTGGTGCCGGGGCCATGCGAGCCTGTTCGACGTGTCGCATATGGGGCCGTGTTTCCTGTTCCTGAAAGACGGGCTTGGTGAGCCGGGTGCTCATGAGAGAATTTCCGCCGGCCTTGAACGGCTTGTGCCGAGCAATATCGTCGGCCTGAAGCCCGGTCAGGCGCGACTAACCGTGCTCCTGAATGACGAAGGCGGCATCCTCGACGACCTGATCGTCACGCGCATGCCCGACACGTCGCTGGATGGCACGCTGTACATCGTGGTCAACGGTGCCGTGAAACAGGATGACTGGGCGCTGATCGAGCGTGAACTGGGCGATGTGGCCATGCTGCAACGTGCCGATAACCGTATTCTGGTCGCCTTGCAGGGGCCTGAGGCTGAGCGCGTGATCGAGCTGCATTTCCCCCAAGCGGCCCAACTTGGCTTCATGCGCTGCGCCCATGTTCAGCAAGATGGTGAGCGCTTCATGGTTTCGCGGGCGGGCTATACCGGTGAGGACGGATTTGAACTCCTGCTTCCAAACAATGAGACTGGGCTTGGGCTCGTCAAAGCGCTACTGGAGGATCCGCGAGTAAAACCGGCCGGGCTAGGCGCGCGCGATAGTCTGCGCCTGGAAGCCGGACTTTGCCTGTATGGCCATGACATGGATGCCAGCCGCGATCCCGTCGAAGCCGATCTAGCCTGGCTGATCCAGAAAATTCGCCGCGAGCGCGCCGATTTCCCGGGCGCCGAACGTATCCTCAAGGCGCTTGGCGCGGGCCCGGCGGAAAAACGCGTCGGAATACGCCCGCTGGAGCGCGCACCGGCACGTGAGAGCACTGAAATCCACGTCAATGGCGAGAAGGTCGGTATCGTCACCTCTGGCGGCTTCGGCCCCAGTGTCGATGGCCCGGTCGCCATGGGCTATGTGCGCGCCGATCTTGCCAGCCCCGGAACGCCGCTCGAGCTGATGGTGCGCGGCAAGTCAAGGCCAGCCGAAATCGCCGAGTTGCCCTTCGTGCCCCACCGTTACAAACGCAAATCCTGATACAAAGAATGGAGGCCTCCATGGCAGAGGACCGGACAATGCAACCGCGCTATTACACCCGCGACCATGAATGGGTCACCGTACATGGCGAACTGGCCACAGTCGGCATCACGCTGTTCGCCGCAGAACAGCTCGGCGATGTGGTCTTTGTCGAACTTCCTGAAAAAGGGAAGAGCTTCAAGCGCGGCGATGACATGGCAGTGGTCGAGAGTGTGAAGGCGGCCAGCGATGTCTATGCCCCGATCTCCGGTGAAATCGTGGATGTGAATGGTGAGCTGGAAGACGCGCCGGAGAAGGTCAATGAAGCCCCCGAGGCCGGCGGCTGGTTCTGTGTCCTTAGAGTCGCCGATGGCGATGAACTCAAGGCGCTGATGGATGAAGATGCCTATCGTAAATTCTGCGCCGACGAGGCGAACTGACAATACAGGACGCACAGGACCTCTGCCATGAGATACCTCCCCCTTACCCCGGAAGACCGCGTGGCCATGCTGGCACGCATCGGCGCGCCGTCGGTCGATGCCTTTTTCGAAAGCGTGCCCGCCGAAGCACGCCTGCCCGGCCCGATTGAAGGCCTGCCCGACCATCAGGGCGAGCTGGCCGTCGAGCGCCATCTCTCCAATCTCGCCGTTCAGAACCGCACGGCCAGTGAAGGCCGGTTCTTCGTCGGTTGCGGCGCCTATAAGCACCATGTGCCCGCCAGCGTCGATCATATCATCCAGCGCTCGGAATTCCTGACAACCTATACGCCCTACCAGCCGGAAATCGCTCAGGGTACGCTGCAGAGCCTGTTCGAATTCCAGACCCAGGTGGCCGGGCTGACCGCCATGGATGTCGCCAATGCGAGCATGTATGACGGCTCCACTTCCTGTGCGGAAGCCGCGCTGATGGCCTGCCGGGTGACGAAGCGCAAGCGCGTGGTTCTGTCGGGCGGTGTGCATCCACATTATGTCGCCGCCACCAGGACGCTGTGCGAGGCGCAGGGCATCGAGGTGGTGGCGCTGCCGCCCGCGATTGATGGTGAGGCCGCGCTGATTGATACGCTGAGCGACGAGACCGCCTGCCTGATCGGCCAGAGTCCGAATGTTTTCGGCACGGTCAGCGATCTTTCCGCCGTCGCCGATGCGGCCCATGAAAAGGGCGCGCTGCTTGTGTCGGTCTTCACCGAGGCCGTCGCGCTGGGAATGGTGCCCCCGCCCGGCGAGATGGGCGCCGACATTGCCGCAGGCGAGGGCCAGTCCATCGGAAACGCGCTGAATTTCGGCGGGCCCTATGTCGGCCTGTTTGCGGCGACACAGAAACTTACCCGCCAGATGCCAGGGCGGCTTTGCGGCGAGACCGTCGATGCAGATGGCCAGCGCGGCTTCGTGCTGACGCTCTCGACGCGCGAGCAGCATATCCGCCGCGACAAGGCGACTTCGAATATCTGTACCAATTCAGGGCTCTGCGCGCTGGCCTTCACAGCGCACATGACGCTCTTGGGCGGGGCGGGCCTGACGCGGCTGGCCGAGCTCAACCATGACGCAGCCTGCGGCCTTGCCGAAGCGCTGGAGGGCGTGCCGGGCGTGGAAATCCTCACCCCGCGCTTCTTCAATGAGTTTGCCTTTCGCACCCCGGTCAATGCTGAAGCCGTCCTCGCCATGCTCGAAGAGCGCGGCATCCTCGGCGGCGTGCGCGCCTCGCGCCTCCTGCCGCACGCGCACATGGACGATGTGATCATCGCCGCGGCGACCGAGTGCACGCAGGAAGCGGATATCGCAGCTTATGCGGATGCGCTTCGGGAGGTGGTGTGATGCAGCGGAATATGGACCTGGTTCGCTCGATACTCTTGACCATTGAACAAAAAGCGCCTGCCGGAGGCTACTTGGATGTGCAGATCGAAGAGCTAATTGAAGTTCCTGATGGCATCGACCCAAAGATACTTGATGAGCATTTATATATAATGGAAAGGGCAGGATTTTTCGGAAAATCGGCCCGGACGGATACTTCTAATTCGATAGGAGTTCTTTCGATGGATGGTTATGATTTTTTGGATTCGATAAGGGATCCAGAAGTTTGGGCTCAAACGAAGGAAGTAAGTTCAAAAGCCGGTGGTTGGACGCTGGAATTAATAGGCGAAATCGCAAAAGGCTTCCTCAAGACAAAGATCAAGCAGCACGCAGGCGTTGAGGTTTAGCAATGACCATGAATTCCACCGGCCGCCCGACGGCCCCCGCCGAAATCGCCGCCACTTCCGGGCCGGAAACCGTGTCCGGCTCGCGCGGCCTGCTCCAGCATGAGCCGCTGATTTTCGAGACCGACCGCTGGGGCAAGACCGGGGTGGACCTGCCCGCGCCGAAAGGCCGTGAGAGCCGTCTCGGGGGACTTTCCCGCAAGCGCGCGGTAGACCTGCCGGGCCTGTCAGAGCCGCAAGCTGTGCGCCATTATGTGCGCCTGTCGCAGCGCAATTACGCTATCGATCTCGGCCTGTTCCCGCTCGGCTCGTGCACGATGAAGCACAATCCGCGCCTGAATGAACGCATGGCGCGCCTGCCCGGCTTTGCCGATATCCATCCGCTCCAGCCGCAACAGACCGTGCAGGGCGCGCTCGCCCTTATCGATGAACTGGCCAGCTGGCTGAAACTGCTGACCGGCATGCCGGCGGTTGCGATGAGCCCGAAGGCCGGCGCCCATGGCGAACTGTGCGGCATGCTGGCCATTCGCAAGGCGCTGGAAGCGCGCGGCGAGCTGGAAACACGCCGGCGCGTGCTCGTGCCAGCCTCGGCCCATGGCACAAATCCGGCGACCGCCATCCAGTGCGGTTTCACGGTCGATGAAATCGACGCCGGCAAGGACGGGCTTGTCGATATGGATGCGCTGCGCGCCAAACTGGAAAATACTGACGACATTGCCGGTATCATGCTGACCAATCCGAACACTTGCGGCCTGTTCGAACGCGATATCCGCGAGATTGCGGACCTGATTCATGATGCAGGTGGCTATTTCTACTGCGACGGTGCCAATTTCAACGCCATCATGGGCCGTGTGCGCCCAGGCGATCTCGGCGTCGATGCGATGCATATCAATCTGCACAAGACCTTCTCCACGCCCCATGGCGGCGGAGGACCGGGATCCGGACCGACCGTCTTCTCCGAAGCCCTCTCTTCCTTCGCGCCTGTGCCCTTCATCATTCGCGATGAGGATGGTGTTTTCGCCCTGATCGAGGAGGATCGCCGCGAGGCTGCCCATAGTTTCGGGCGCATGGTCGCTTTCCATGGCCAGATGGGCATGTTTGTGCGCGCGCTCTCCTATATGCTCAGCCATGGCGCGGATGGTCTCAAACAGGCCGCTGAAGATGCGGTGCTGAACGCCAATTATATCCAGGCGCGCTTGAAAGACGTGATGAGCCCGGCCTTTGACGGGTTCTGTATGCATGAGGCGCTTTTCTCGGACGATTTCGTTGGCGAGAGCGGAATCGAGACGCTCGATATCGCCAAGGCCCTCATTGATGAGGGCTATCACCCAATGACCATGTATTTCCCGCTGGTCGTGCATGGGGCGATGCTGATCGAGCCGACGGAAACCGAGAGCCGGGCGGAGATTGATCGCTTCTGCGATGCGCTAACCGACGTCGCAAACCGCGCAAAGGCCGGTGACGAAACGATGAAGGGGGCGCCCTATCTTGCGCCGACGCGCCGTCTGGATGAGACACGCGCGGCCCGCAAGCCCGTCCTGAAATGGACGCCGCCCGCGCGCGAGACACTGGCCGCAGAGTAGGGCCTACCAGACCGATGCGCGTATGGGCGCCGGATGAAGGGCCAGCTTTCTTGTGTCGAACAGGCTGGCCCGGAAACGGCCGAAAACCCGAAGCAGGGGCGTCTCGAAGAAGCGATAGCTTAGCCAGGCGACGATAACCGAGGCGACCAGACCTGTGGCGAGAAAGACAAGATTGTCGGCGATGCCAGGCGTGCCGACGCGCAACAGATTTGCAAGCTCTGTCGGCAGGCCAAGCTTGTGCTCGCCAATATCGGCTGCGACGGGGAAGATCCGCCTGAGCGCGCTGAGCGTCAGCATATGGCTCAGATAGAGCGCATAGGACCAGTCGCCGATCGAGACGAGCAGTCGGTGAGCGCGAAATCGCCCGCCAATGTCGAGAGCGGCAAGCCCATAGACGAGGATTGCCGCCGGAATGCCGAACCATAGCACTCGCCCCCATTGCAGGGTCGACATCAGGCCGTCCTGTGGGTTCAGTTCGGGGTCCGGGTGCCAGATGAGCGCCGCGATGAAGAGCAGCGCGCCCAGGCCCGAGACTAGCGCCGGTCGGAAGGTATAACCATTTACGACCAGCATGGCTGCAAAGGCGCCAAGCACGAATTCCAGCGTCATTGGATAGAAGATGAGTTGCACAAAATCGCCCGCAAATGGCGCCGAAAGGCCTGCGAGCGAGCCTGCGACAACGCCGGCGCCCCAGAGCGCGATTAGCCACCCACGCCAGCGCCAGGGCGCCAACAGCAAGAGGCTGAAACCGATATAGAAATACATTTCGTGGATCAGCGTCCAGCCTACGCCGAGCACAGGCCAGTTGGGCTGAGGCATGAGAAGATAGGAAAATACCAGATGCAGGATCGGCGTCTGCTCGATCATGTCTGAGCCGAGCGTCCGCTGGAGATCGTAGGGAACGCCGTAGGCCACCCAGAAATACACCGCCATGACCGACGCAAACAGCCACCAGAGCGGATAGATACGACTTGCGCGGGAGAACAGGAAAGCCGTGGCGGTCGCCGTGCCCGCCCTTGCCCGTCCGGTGACATAGACCATGATGAAGCCTGAAATCACGAAAAACAGATCGACGCCGGAAAATCCCTTGGCCCAGAACCCGTTCACAATTGTGGCCTCATCGCTTCCAAGACCTTCAATCATAAGCCCTTCAATGGCTTTCGTATGATAAACGACGACAATCAGCGCAGCGAGCGCGCGCAGGACCTGTATCGAGTGGAGCTTCATCTTATCGCCTTGTCGCTGCCTGCGTCCCCCCGGACCGCTCGGGTCCGGCATCGAATATCACGGCTTTCTGGCCGGATTCATGGCTTATCTGCATCATTGCCGCGAGACATCCGAAACTGTGTTGGTTTCCTATGGCACAGCGGGAAGAACTGTCCATATTAGGCGAATGCCGGATAGCGAGATGCAAGACGACGATCAGGACGAGACGCGCGGGCCCGTGCAGCCCATCGCTGCTGTGGGGCAGGGGATGCGCACACTTCTTCGGCAGTTTCTCGCCATTCTTGGCGTCGTCCACATAATGGTGGGTGTCCCGCTGGCGATGATCACGCCATTCCCCTTCGTGCCGATCGGCCTGCCTGTGGTGATCGTGGGTGTGGTGCTGCTCGGACGCAATTCCGTTTGGGGGCGTAGATGGATGGAAAGCATATTGGATCGCTGGCCAACGATTGAACGATTCGCGCCTCACTGGCTGATGAAACTCGTCTTCGGGCGCGACAAGCGATCTGATGAGGAGCTCGCCAGCCTGCGCGATTGAAAAGTGTCGGGGTAGAAAAAAGAAATGGTTCGCAACTCTGCGGACCTAGAATATCCCATGAGGGAATTCCGCATGCCGGCATACGTCATTCAAAAGTGTTCATAAGGCGTACGGCGGGCTCAGGCGCATTCCGCTTCAGCTCAAACCCCAGTTAAAGGGCTATCTCGATAGCCTGAGCCGCGCGCTCAAAGGAGTCCTCTCCGTCGCGTTCACGCAACATCGTCCGCGCGGCCTTCGCGGCGGCGTCGGCTGCCGCGCGACGAACCTCGGCTGTGGCCTCTTCTTCAGCGCGAGCGATTCGTGCTTCCGCGAGCGACTGGCGACGGGCCAGCCGGCGTTTCATCTCTTCGGAGGACTGGCGTTTCAACATATCTGCATCTTCGCGGGCCCGCCGGATGATTTCCTCGGCGTCCTTCTTGGCTTCGCGGCGTCGGCGCTCTGCTGCGGCGAGTGCGGCCGAAGCTTCTTCGCGCAATGCGCGTGCCTCCTCAATGCGCTTGCTGATCTCGTCCTTGCGGGTGTCGAGCAAATTACCAACGAAGCGGAAGCCGCCTGCGTACCAGACGATCGCGAGGAAGACGATGAGTGCGGCAAGTGCGGTATTCGTCGCCGGATCGAGCCAAGGCGGGCCCTTGGCGGCATGGGCAAAGGGGGCTGCCACAAGGCTCGCAACGATCAGGGGCAGAATGCGTGTCGTCATATCAGTGAACTTCCTTCTGGCCCTTGCGACAATCAGTTGAGCGCGGACTCGACCGCTTTGAGCGCCGTATCCCGGGACACAGTATGCCCGAAGCGGGACATCATGGCTTCTGCCGCATCAGCTGCGATAGATTCTACATTTGTCATTGCTTCACGTCGCATGTCCGCAATTTTTGTCTCAGCCTCTGCAAGCTGCTGGGAAATTTCCTCATCAACCTTGCGTGTCGCCTCGGCAATTTCGGTTTCGATCTCGGCGCGAGCACCTGCTGCAGTTTCGTGCGCGCGTGCGCGCGCTTCGGCCAGCTTTACGGAGAGCGCCTGCTCGGCCTCTTTTGCCTTGTCATTCAGACCTGCCGCCTCATCCAGATCGCTCGCGATCCTTGAGCCGCGACGCTCCAGGGTCGAGGCGATCTTGGGCAGGACGATTTTCGACAGGATCAGATATAGAAGCGCAAACGTGACAATAAGCCAGAATATCTGGCCGGACCAGTACTGGGTCTCAAAGGCAGGAAAGCCGCCCGTCATGTCGCCGCTAGCTGCGTCGCCATATGCTCCTGATGCATCAGCAAGGATGAATAGCATGGCCGTTCCTGATCCTGTCCGATTGGTCGGCGAGGCGACATTCCGGGCCGCCACCGCCTGATGATTCCATGTCCGGTGTTAATTTGGCGTCAGGCAACGAACAGGATGATGACGCCGATCACGAAGGCGAAGAGGCCAAGAGCTTCGGCCAGGGCCATGCCGATGAAGAGATTACCCGTCTGCTGCGGTGCGGCTGATGGGTTGCGCATGGCGGCGTTCAGGAAGCTTGCGAAGATGTTACCCACACCGAGTGCCGCGCCGATCATGCCGAGCGTGGAAAGTCCGGCGCCGATATATTTCATGCCGTCCGCGATATTGCCTTCCATGGAGGGTCTCCTTTTCCCGTGAGGCGATGTTCGATTTCAGTTTCGTCTGGCCGTGAAGCGCGTTGCGCCGTCACCGTCAAGCGTAATCGAGCGACTTTATTGCCGCAGGCCGGGGTTGATCTAATGATGGCCGGGGTGAAGCGCGTCCGAAAGGTACACGCAGGTGAGAATGGCGAAAACGAAGGCCTGCAGGAAGGCCACGAGAAATTCCAGCCCCGTGATGGCAACAGCCATGAGGAAGGGCAGGGGCGCAAGGATCATCGTTCCCGCCGAATAGGTCGCCAGAGCGGCAGCGAACGCAACAAGCAGCTTCAGCATGATGTGACCGGCGAGCATGTTGGCAAACAGGCGCAGCGACAGTGTCACAGGACGTGCAAGGTACGAAATGATCTCGATTGGCACAAGGATGAACAGAATCGGCCACGGAACACCGGAAGGGACGAACAGGCGAAGGAAACCGAAGCCGTTCTTCACAATGCCGATGAACGTCACCAGAAAGAACACCGCCAGGGCCAGAACCCCTGTCACCACGATATGACTGGTGGTCGTGAAGAAATAAGGGAACATTCCGATCAGGTTTGCAGCGAAGATGAAGAAGAACAGGGTGAAAACGAAAGCAAAGTATTTCAGCCCCTCTTCGCCGGCGATGTTCCGGATCATGTTGGCGACGAATTCATAGCTCATCTCGCCAACTGATTGCATGCGCCCGGGAACCAAAGCTGCCTTGGACGAGGTCATCCAGAAGAAACCGATGATCAGGACCGCAGCCAACGCCATATACAGTGTGGCATTTGTGATCGAGATATCCATTCCGCCGAGCGATAACTCGGCAAAGGTCTTTATTTCGAATTGGCTGATGGGATCGATGCTGCCCTGCGCCATGTCGCGTCCTGCCCGCCCTTATTCGCTGCCTGAGGTATCATCTGCCCCAAAGCTGCGTGCTGCATCCTCGGCCATGTTTCTGGCCTCGCGATAAATGTTGAGGAATCCGGCGACAATGCCGAAAACCAGGAAAATCAGGAGGCCCCATGGCCCAGTGCCGGCAACCCTGTCAATGGCATGCCCTATGGCGCCTCCGATACCTACCGCCGCGAGAAATGCGAAAGAGAAGCCGAGCGCTTTTGCCAGGGCACCTGAGGCAGCGCTGCTTGCCCCCGGTTTTTTATTGGGTTTTTCGGAGTCCTTCGCCGCTTGGATTCGCTTTCCGAGGTCATTTTCTTCAGTCATGGCGCGCTATTCTGCCGCAACGAGTTCTTCGGCTGTGCCGAGGTCTACAGAGACAAGTTTTGACACACCTTTTTCCCGCATGGTCACGCCGAACAGACGATCCATCCGACTCATGGTCACGGGATTATGCGTGATCACGATAAAACGGGTATCGGTGCGACGGCGCATCTCGTCAAGCATGCGACAAAACCGATCGACATTGGCATCATCAAGCGGCGCGTCGACCTCATCCAGCACGCAGATCGGCGCTGGGCGCGAAAGGAACACGGCAAAGATCAGCGCTGTGGCTGTGAGCGCCTGTTCGCCGCCAGACATCAGCGACAGCGTCCCCAGACGTTTGCCGGGTGGCTGCGCCATTATTTCAAGCCCCGAGGCCAACGGATCGTCGGCTTCGACAAGCCGGAGTTCCGCATGCCCGCCGCGAAACAAGGCTGTAAACAGTGCCTTGAAATGGGTGTTGACCGTCTCGAACGCTTCCAGGAGGCGCGAACGGCCTTCTGCATTCAGTTCATCGACGCCTTTTCGCAGTTTGGCGATTGCCCCTGTGAGGTCTGCTTTTTCGCTTGTTTGCGAGCCCAGACGTGAGGCCAGTGCCTCAGCTTCCGATTCGGCCTCCATATTGACGCCACCCAGCGAGTCGCGGTCACGCTTGAGAACCATGGATCGGTTTTCCGCTTCGCGCTGTTCGAGAACGGCGAGAACATCTTCGTTGAGGCCCGTCCTGGCCAGGGTCATCAGGCCCTCCGGCGCGCGCTGGAAAGTGTCCTTTGCCGATTCAACGATTTCGCCCAAACGTGATTCGGCTGCTTCCAGACGCGCCTTTGCAGCGGCAAGCGATTCGCGGGCATTGGCGGCGGCGCTACTTGCGGTCCGGGCGGCGTTTTCCGCTTCGCGCTGGGCGGCCTCCCTTTCTGCAAGGGCATCGGCAGAGGCTTTCCGGGCCGCTTCATGGCGCTCGACCTGTTCACTCAGGCTTGCAACCTGCTCGGCAAGCGCCTCGGGCTTCTTAGAAGCGCTATTGGCTTCGTCGATTGCTTCACGCCGACGGGCGACGAGCTTTTCCAGCCTTTGCTCTGTGGCGCGCTTGCGCTGCGTCCAGGTCTCGACATCGCGCTGCAGGCCGGTGCGACGCTTCTCAGCCTGCTGCCGGTTGTGTGTCAGGTCGTTGAGCCGCCCGCGCGCGTCCTTCTCGGTTTCACGTGCAGCGCTAAGGGAATCGCGCGCGGCGGTCAGTTCGCTTTCCAGAGTTTCGAGGCTTGTCGTCGGACCGGCCGGTGCCAGATCTTCAAGCGCATCACGTGCACCCGCCAGGTCACCTTCAGCGCGCGCCAGCGCCGCTTCTGCCGATTCGCGTCGCATGGATGCGCGTTCGAGGGCCTGCGCACTATTCTCGCGGTGACGCCTGGCTTCGGCGATGGTTCTGGTAAGCGGTCCAATTTCTGCGCGCGCAGTTTTCAGGGCGCTTTCGGCGGTTTCGCGGCGCGATTTGAGTTCGCCTGATTTGCTGCGTGCAACGTCGAGCCGTTCTTTTGCGGGTTTCAGTTCCGCTTCTGCTGCTTCCATACGGGCCTGGTGCTCAAGGCGTTCGGCTTCGCTGACAGGCGCGCCCGGAGTGCGCACGAAGCCATCCCAGCGCCACAAATGCCCTTCGGTCGACACCAGCCGCTGTCCGGGCTGCAGACGGGCGGCGAGTGTTTCGCCTTCTTCTGCGTCTACTACACCGCATTGTGACAGGCGCGCGGCAAGCTCTTCCGGGGCGTCGACAAACCGGTTCAGCGGTTCGGCGCCGTCGGGCAGTTGCGTTCCGCAAATCTCGCGGCCGGTCCAATAGAGCGCGGCGCTGCGATCGGTCGGCGCCTGCAAATCATCCCCAAGGGCGGCTGCAACGGCGCGTTCATATCCGTTTACGGTGCGAATGCGTTCGATGACTGGCGGCGATTTGGGGCCTTCCGCGCGGCGCAAGAGACGCTTGAGACCGGCAATCTCGGCTTCCAGCGTGCGCACGGCCTGATCGGCCTCCGCACGTTCGGGTTCGATATCGGCTTCGGCGTCGCGCGCTTCAGCCAGCCGCGCCTCAGCGGCTTCGACGGCTTGCTGGGCTGCGTCGAGGCGCGACTGGGTATCATTCTCGACGGCGGCGGCCTGCTGGCTTTCCGCGCTGAGAGTATCGAGGCTTGGCAGGCGTGAGACGTCCCCGGCCAGTCGTTGCGCCTCCGCTTCCAGTTTGGCGACGCGCTTGCGAGCGGCTTCCTCATTCGCACGAGCAGCTTCTCGCCGCGCCCTGGCTTCGGCGAGGCGTTCCTGCGCCGCATCAGCCAAGGCCTGCGCTGCCTGCAATCTTGAACCCGCCGTTTCGAGCGCTCCGCGCGCATCTGCCTCTTTGGCCGCATTCTCACCTGCGTCATCGACTGGCAGTGCGTCCAGTTCGGCTTCCGCAGCGCTGACTGCAGCTTCCGCTTCTTCGCGGCTGGCCTGCTCGCGCTCCATGTCTTCCAGTAGCCGCACCTTCTCGCTTTCAATGCGTCTGGCGCCGTCCTCGGCCGATTGACGCTCGGCTTCCAGCCGGGCGAGCGCTATTCTTGCCTGACCGAGTTGCGCTGACGCAGTTGATTCGGCCTCGCGTAGAGGCGCCAGCCCTTCCCCCGCCTCGATCCTGCGGGTCTCGGAGACGGCTTCTTCGCGGGTCAGCCGCTCGACATCGGCCCTGGATTTCTCAAGGGCCGCGCGGGCGGCATCGCGTGCGTCCAGCGAGGCTTCCCATTTCAGGTGCGCTACGAAAGCATCCAGTGCGGCGATCTCTTCGCTGAGCGCTTTGTATTTGCGGGCCTTACGGGCCTGGCGCTTCAGGCTTTCAAGCTGGCGTTCGACCTCTGCCGTCACTTCGCTCAGCCTTTCCAGATTGGTCTCGGCAGCGCGCAGTTTGAGCTCAGCTTCATGCCGGCGGGAATTCAGCCCGGCAATTCCGGCGGCTTCTTCCAGTATACGGCGGCGGTTTTGCGGTTTCGACGCGATCAGTTCCGAGATCTGCCCCTGGCGAACGAGCGAAGGAGAGTTCGCGCCGGTAGAAGCATCGGCGAAAAGGAGCTGGATGTCCTTGCCGCGAACTGTGCGCCCGTTCAGTTTATAGGTCGAGCCTGCGCCGCGTCGCAGCCGGCGAAGTACTTCGAGCGTATCAGAAGCATTGAATTCCGCCGGGGCGGTGCGATCGGAATTGTCGAGTACGAGGGTGACTTCAGCTGTTTCACGAGCGGGCCGGGCTTCGGAACCGGAGAAGATGAGATCGTCCATCTCCCCGCCGCGCATGGCCTTGGCAGAGGATGCGCCCATCACCCAGCGCAAGGCTTCCAGCAGGTTGGACTTGCCGCAGCCATTCGGGCCTACAATGCCGGTCAGTCCCGTTTCAACCGGGAATTCCTGCGGATCGACAAAGGATTTGAAGCCGGCAATGCGTAATTCGGTAATGTGCATTCCGGTTCCCGTCGATCAGTTTTCAGCGTCTGCCGACGCAGTATCGGCTTCAGGCGTAGCACCTGTCGTGTCTGCCTTATCTGTCTGAACTTCGATTCCGAGCGCAGCCAGTTCGGCATTGATCAGCTCAGACAGGCCTTCTGTGGTTCTTGACTGAAGGTTCGAGGCGAGAACCTCACCTTGCAGGATCAGGGTTGGCGTGGAACTGATGCCGAATTCGTCTCCACTCAGGACCACATCGGCGATATCTTCGCGGATTGCCCTGTCATTGATGCAGGCGTCAAAGGCTTCGTCACCTTCGATCCCATGGCGTTCGGCGATCGTTTTCAGCGCCGCGCCGGCTGCCCCCTGACGTGCGGCTGCCAGAATGCCGGGCTGCGCCTCGAACAGGTCATCGAGCACGTCGAAATATTTGTCTTCACCGGCGCAGCGCGCCAGCGCAAAGCCTGCAATCGCAATATTCGCGGGTGGTGTCGGGAATTCCCGGAAGACAAAGCGGACCTGGCCGGTCTCCACATAATCTTCCTTGATCGAAGGCAGGACTTCCTGGTGAAACTGCGCGCAGTGGCCGCAGGTGATCGAGGCATATTCGACCAGGGTCACAGGGGCATCGTCCGCGCCGATGCTCATTTCCGGCAGGCCGCTGGCAGACATTCCGCCGCCGCCCGCGTCATCGCTGCCGTTGGCACTGCCACAGCCCACCACGAGAATGGCGGCCATGAATGCAGGAATTGAGGATCGGCTGATACGGAACATGGTCATGACCTTCATTCAAAGCGTGAGTCGGCGGGGTTTCCAAATCGTTAACACCAGGCGTGGCCAGGCGGCCCCTTCAGGGTTTTGCTGTTAGCACAGCCTTGCCCAGCGCAACAATCGCGGCACGCAGGGCCGGATTCTCAATCGGTTTTACGCCGTCCTCAAGCCAGGCAATTTCGTCGGGCGTGAGATCGCGGCGGGGTGGCTTTGGTGCTGGCGGTTTCGTGCCCGATAGCGGGCCCTGCACGATTTTCAGCCGGGCGATGTCGCCGCCAGCTGCGACCGAAACGCGCTGGCGAATTTCGCCTGAGCGATGCTGGATGATCGGTGCAGCTTGTGGGATGACCTTCAGGGTCAGGGTTCGGCCGGACTTGCTGGCACTGAGCTTTTCCGGCTCGCAATATTTGGCGAGTGACTCGCCGACGATTTCCGCCCAGCGGGCCTTGAGCCTCTGAAGGCCGGAGCCAGGTTCCGGCAGGGTCTTGCGGGCATATTTCGCCGCTACGCGCCCGATATCGGGCGGCGGTGTTCTTGAAGCTCGTGCCCGCTTATAGCGCAGCGCCACGCGTGCGCGCGCTTCCGCAATGGGGTCGAGGCTTGATTTGTTGACCATGGGCGCAACCTTTAAGGCCCTTCGCAAGGTGGAGAAGTGGCCAGTGAAATCCTTTCACAAAGGTTTACGATCTGTCCCCAGACAGCTTCTGAGTTGGTATGATGTTCACGCGCGCGCCCTGCCATGGCGGATCGGCCCGGAGGCGCGGGCGCGCGGCGAGCGGCCTGATCCTTATCGTGTCTGGCTGTCTGAAATCATGCTTCAGCAGACCACGATTCCCCATGCACGGCGATATTTCGAAGCCTTCACGGCCCGCTGGCCAACGGTCGAAGCCCTCGCGGATGCGCGCGACGAAGAGGTGATGGGTGCCTGGGCCGGGCTCGGCTATTATGCGCGCGCGCGTAACCTGCTGAAAACCGCAAAGATCATTGCGCAGGCCAGCCGGTTCCCTGACTCGAGGGCCGGGCTACAGGCGCTTCCCGGCATCGGCCCTTACACGTCAGGAGCGATTGCAGCTATTGCCTTCAATGAGGCTGTGCCCGCCGTGGACGGCAATGTCGAAAGGGTCATGGCCCGTCTGATGGCGTTGGACGGGGACTGGAAGCGTCAGAAGTCCACGATAGCGCAGACCGTTGCGGCGCTGGTTCCGGATGAGCGGCCCGGAGAATTCGCAGAGGCGCTGATGGATCTCGGCGCGACAATTTGCACGCCAAGGCTGCCCGACTGCCCGGCCTGTCCAATAGGCGATGTTTGCGCGGCCCGGAAAGAGGGGGCGCCGGCTCGCTATCCGATCAAGCCGAAGCGCGCCGGACAGGTCGCTCGCTTTGGCAGCACACTCGTGCGTTTCTCTTGTGGCCACGTGCAGGTTGAACGACGGCCCGAAACGGGCCTTCTGGGCGGAATGTGGGGCCTGCCGACCAGTGATTGGGCGCAGGCGACCGATGGCCTGACCAAGCCGCCTGTTGGCTGGAGCGCGCAGGCCGAACGCTGCGGCGAGATTGAACATGTCTTTACGCATATCCGCCTGCGGCTTGGCGTTTATCGGGAGAACTGCAGCGCCGAAGCGTTGGAGGGAGACTGGCTCGAGCTTGACGAGGCCCGGCGCAGCCTGCCCAGCCTGTTCCTGAAAGCCCTCGACCTCGCCACCGAGACAGAATGACCCGTTTCCGGGCCGCGACCATTGTTGTATTTTAGAAAAAACTAAAATGCATTGGAGGTCACGATGACAGACAGGTCTTTATCTCTTTTTCTGGCCGCGTCTTTCATATCGCTGTCGGCGTGCAGTGCTGCGGTCGATCTGGAAGCCGAGAAGGCGGCGGCGCGTGCGGCAGCTGGCGAACTCGGACGGACGCTGAAGGGCGAACTCGTTGGCGCAATGCAGAGTGGCGGCCCGGTCGCGGGGATCGAGGTTTGTGCCGAACGTGCGCCGGGCATCGCTGCAGAAATCTCACAACGGACGGGAATGGAGGTTGGGCGCACGGCACTTAAAGTGCGTAATGCCTCGAATGCCCCGGATGCCTGGGAGCGCGAACAGCTTGAAGCCTTCGAGGCACTGTTCGCATCCGGCGATGTGCAGGCGAGGGCCGGCGCCGAAGTCATCGAGATTGTAGAAACCGGAAACGGCCGGGAGGTGCGCTGGATGAAGCCGATCGAGATGGATGGAGTGTGTGCGGCCTGCCACGGCGAGGCCGTTGCCGAGCCGGTTCTCGAGGCGGTCGAACGGCGCTATCCGGGAGATCGTGCGACGGGCTTCGGAAAGGGCGACCTTCGCGGTGCATTTACCGTCACAAAATCGCTTGGAGGGGGTGAATAGCGCCGGTCTGGCGCGCCTATTCCAACCCCATTTCTACCCTGTAGCGACGACGCAAAAGATCAATCGGCGCGAGCTTGCCCTGGTCCTCATAGTGCCAGAAGGTCCAGCCATTGCAGGCCGGCGCCTGCATGATATGCGCCCCGACCCGGTGGATCGATCCCGTCGCCTCGCCCGTGGTCAGCGAGCCGTCAACTCGGATGCGCGCAGCATGGCGCCGCCCGCGTGAGAAAAGCCGGTCGCCGGGTTTGAGAAACCCGTTTTCGAGCAGGGCACCGAAGGGTACGCGCGGGGCTGTTTTCGCACTCTTGACGGTTTCGAGGTCTTCAGCCTGCAGCGGCGCGACGGATTTCAGTCGGCTGCGCGACAGGCGCGCATAGCTGCTGTCCGCCTCGATTCCGATATAGTCTCGCCCGAGCGCCTTCGCCGCTGCCGCTGTGGTACCCGTGCCGGAAAACGGATCCAGCACCAGGTCACCGGGATTTGTGGTCGCCAGCAGCACGCGGCGCAGGAGCGATTCGGGCTTCTGTGTCGGGTGAGCCTTCTTGCCGCTTGCATCCTTTATTCGTTCGGAGCCGGTGCAGAGCGGGATGGTCCAGTCCGAACGCATCTGTTTGTCATCATTGAAAGTTTTCAGGGCGTCATAATTGAACGTCACGCGTGAGCGCTCCGATTTTGCCGCCCAGATCAGCGTCTCATGCGCGTTCTGAAAGCGTGTGCCCTTGAAATTGGGCATTGGATTCGACTTGCGCCAGATCACGTCATTCTGGATCCAGAAGCCGGCATCCTGAAGAATCGCGCCGACGCGGAAGATATTGTGATAGGAGCCGATCACCCAGATTGCACCGTCATCCTTCAGCAGTCTGCGGCAGCCTTCCAGCCAGTTATGGGTAAACAGGTCATAGGCATCGAAACTGTCGAACCGGTCCCAGTGATCATTGACACCATCGACGCGCGACTGGTCCGGCCGTGTCAGGTCTCCGCCAAGCTGGAGATTATAGGGCGGGTCGGCGAAGACGAGATCGACCGATTTCTCCGGCAGGCGGGACAGGGTCTCGATGCAATCGCCTTCAATGATGGTGTTGCGGGTCAGTTCCACCACTCTACTCCTTCTCCACGCTTCGGAATCTCTATTCCGCGCTGATTTGGTTAAGGAAAGATTCCTGAATCTAATCAGCCGTCCCGGCCGGCGCCGGTTTCAGCGATGCGGCGATCGCCCGCGCATCATAGACATCGCCGAGCGCCGGTTTCGGGCCGCTACCGATGAGGATCTCCAGGTCATGGACGACGTCCCGGCGTCCGCCGCCAAGATCGATCCCTATGCCGACGCCGACGCTGGAACCATTAGAGCCGCCGGACCCGCCCACGCTCACCGATGTCCCGCTGCTGCGATCCTCACCGCCATTCGTGAAGGCGCCGACAGTCCGGAACCAGTCAGCCCCTTCGGCCAGCGTGACTTCGGCAGCCCTCAGCAGCGCATAGTCCCGGGATGTTGCAGCGTCGCGCGCGCGATAGGAGACACGAAAACGCTTCGACTCGATCTGCTGCACCTCATAGCCGGGTCCGCCTGAGGACTGCGCCGGACCATAGGGCGCGGGCGTTGCGGCACAGGCTGTCAGCAGGGCCATAGCCGCTCCGCAAAGACCCGTCTTCACTTTCCCGCCAAACAGTTTGCGCATACCTGTATCCTCCTGTTTCGGGGCAACTTAACACATCGCGAGTCGGTGCGCGCCTCACACATCCAGCAGCAGCTGGCCTCCCGGACCCTCGCGCGGGCGGAACAAGTCGGTGCGTAGCGGCGGGCGTTCGCCATCCAGCCCGAGCCGGCGCGCGGCGCGCCGGAAGCGTCTTGCGATCAGTTCGGCATGAGGCCCGCGTCCTCGGCCGCGTTCGAACCAGCGCGGATCATAATCCTTCCCCCCGCGCATCTCGCGGATGAGATTGACGATCTTTGCCGCACGGTCGGGATAGTGCTGCGCCAGCCATTCATGGAACAGGTCCTTGATCTCGAAGGGCAGGCGCAGGAGCACATACCCCGCCCATTGCGCCCCGGCCCCGCCACTTTCCTCCAGCAGCGCCTCAATTTCTGTGTCGTTGAGTCCCGGAATGATCGGTGCCGTCATGGCAATGACCGGAATGCCTGCTTCGGACAGCGCAGCCATTGTGTCCAGGCGCAGTTTCGGTGTCGCCGCGCGTGGCTCCATCCGTCGCGACAGTCCCCCATCCAACGTTGTCAGCGACACGCCGACACGGGCGAGGCCCTTTTCCGCGAGGGGCGCAATCAGGTCGATATCGCGCTGTATGAGCGCCGATTTGGTCAGCAGGCTGACAGGATGGTTGAATTCATTGAGCACTTCCAGGAGCGCGCGTGTCAGTCGCAAGCGTTTTTCCACTGGCTGGTAGGCATCGGTATTGACGCCCAGCGCGATCACGCGCGGCACATATTCCGGGCGCGACAATTCACGGCGCAGAATTTCCGGCCCGTTCGACTTGTAGAAAAGCCGGCTTTCGAAATCGAGCCCGGCCGACAAACCGCTGTAAGCGTGGGTGGGACGCGCAAAGCAGTAAATGCAACCATGCTCGCAGCCGCGATAGGGATTGACGGAACGGTCGAAATGAATATCCGGCGAGCGGTTGAAGCTGATCAGGGTGCGCGCTGTCTCAGCCGTCAGGCTTGTGTCCAGCCGGTCATCGCGCGCATCAAGCGTCGCCCAGCCATCATCGAACCGGGCGCGGGTCTCCGGTTCATAGCGTCCGGACTGATTCGAAATCGCGCCGCGCCCGCGCTGCTCGAAACGTTCTGCGGCTGCGTCGATCTGGTCGCGGGTGACCCGGCCTTCCGGTGTAAGTTTCTGCCCTGTCCTCATGGGCTCGAAGGAAACCACAAAAACGAGAACATAAAAAGAACAACTAGCTCTCCTTACTGTGAAATTCGTGCCAGGCGCGCCAGTCCTCCACATCATCAATATCGATCAGCGTCGGCAGATGCGCGACCCGTGCGCGATCAGGAAGGTTTCCTTTGAGGTCTGAAAGGGCATGAGGCCCTGACCACCGCACGGGAGAGAAAAGGCGCGGCATGGCGAGCCGTTTGTGAACACCAAACAGCCAGAACCCTCCATCGCTGGCCGGTCCGAACACGGCGTCATGGCAGCGCAAAAGCTGGAATCCTCGCCAGATCAGGGCGGGTGAGAGGTCCGGTGCGTCAGTCCCCATGAAAATGACGGCGCCTCGCGGCGCCTCGTAAAGGCCCTTTTGCAGGCGCGCACCAAGATCGCCTGCGCCTTGCGAATGTCGGGGCAGGCGGACTGGCCAGCGACCGCCGAGCGTCTCACCAAGCGCGCGGTCCGGCGCGCAGTAAAGGCGCGTTTGCCATCGGGGATCCATCGCTGCGCGAACCGATCTTGCCAGCGTCATATGTGCGATCCGCCGGGCTTCGGTCGGGCTCAGCGAGGCAGCCAGACGGGTCTTGGACAAGCCGATCCGCGGCGGCTTTGCGTAGATGAGGACTGTGCGTGAGGTCATGTTCCGGCCATTATGTGGGCGAATTTATCGGTAAGGCTGTCGGTCTGCATGGAGGAATCAATGACAGGAGACAAGCAGGCGACATCCGTCCTTGCGCTCGCGGGCGCGTTCTTTCTGACAGCTTGTTTCGGAGCGGAAGGGCCGCTGATCCCGGAGGGCGAAGGCGTGCTTCCGCTCGATGGTGAAATCATGCTCTGTCCGGAGGATGAGTCCTCATGTTTCAGCATGTCGGCGACAGGCGACGGCTATGCAACGCCTTCAGACATGCCGCCGGGGGACCGCGGGACGGCACGTTTTGCCCCCTTGATGGTCTGGGACGGCACACAGATCTTCATCCTGGAATTACGCCCCGACAATGAGCAGGAGGTGCTGCACCTCATTGCGCGCCGGGCGAGCGGGACGTCGCCTGTGCCGGCAAGTCTCGACGTCGCTCCGCCCGATTGCAGCGACCTGCAAGGCGAGGCGCTGGAAATCTATGAGGCCGCAGGAGGAGAGGTCAGTACCGGCCTTGTCAGCAATTGCCGCTCGCCGGACCTTGAAACGCTTCGTCAGGCGCTGCGCTCGACCTATCGGGAGCGCTTCGACGATGATGACTGGTGGATCGAGGCATCGCATTAGCCTCTCGCGCGTCGGTCTGTGTGCTGGTGCGTGGCCTTGCGGGTGATTAAATGGATGATGTGATGATCAACCCGCCATATAAGCTTCCGGAATGCTGAGAGGTGTCCTTCTGGCTGTATCGGCGATTGCCACCGGTGTTGCAGCCGGGCGAGCCTATCTTTCCGGCGAGGTGGAGCGCGCCAAGCATAGCGCCATCGAAGCCGCGGCCGAGGAGGCGCGCGCGCAGATCCGCGAGCGGGGCGCGGCCTACCTTGCTCGCGGGTTCCGCAAATTCGCCTGGGTGACGGCGCTCAAGGCGGCGCTCCTCGTTGCGGTCTGGGGCGCGCATTTTGCCGGCGCGATAAGTGATAACGCCTACGGCCCCGTTTTGTCTGTGATGCTGGCTCTGTTTGTTGTCCGCGACACATGGGTGACATTCCCGACAGTGCGGCTGGGCCTGTCGGAGTTGCGCCGCCATGGGTGGAGGCCAAGACTCGCGCTTGGCGAGACAGTCGCCGCGACTGTTTTCGACGAGGTTCTGAACGAGGCCAGCGCGCGCGAGCGCAACTGGCGCGACAATCTCGTCATGCGGCTCGCCGGGCGCAAACATGACGATGTCTCGCATGAGATCGCAGAGGCTGTCGCGAGCATTGCCCGCGAGACCACCTGGAAAGACCTTAAACCCTTTTTGTCGTCCGCCGCCCTGAGAGGAAGTGTCCTCATTGCCCTCTATTCGGCCCTCGTCTGGTCGATCCTCTGGCTCTGACAGAACTCAAGATCAGCCGAACTCATCCGTGACCGCACGTTCAAGATTGCCGAACCGGGTGACGTTGGCGTCGAAGGCGAGCATGATCCGCCCGATAGGGCCATGGCGCTGTTTGCCGATGATCACTTCGGCGGTGCCATAGACCTGGTCCATTCGCTCTCGCCAGTGCGCCCATTTCTCGCTGGAATTGGGGTCGCTGGGATCGGATTGGGGTTCAGTGCGCTCAAGATAATAGGACTCGCGGTAGACGAACAGGACGACGTCAGCATCCTGCTCGATCGAACCGGATTCGCGCAGGTCAGATAGTTGTGGTCGCTTGTCGTCGCGCTGCTCGACCTGGCGCGAAAGCTGAGAGAGCGCGACGACCGGGACATTGAGATCCTTGGCCAGTGCCTTTAGCGCCATTGTGATCTGCGTGAGCTCCTGAACCCGGTTTTCGCTCGACTTGCCGCCCGATGAGGTGATCAGTTGCAGATAGTCGATCACGATGAGATCGAGCCCATGGGTGCGATGCAGGCGCCGGGCGCGCGCCGACAGCTGGTTGATCGACAGGCCGCCAGTATCATCAATGTGCAGAGGCAGGTTCTGCAACTCGGCGACCGTGTCGCGCACGGCGTTGAAATCATTCATGTCGAGTTCGCCGGAGCGGAATTTGTGCGAGCTGATCCCGGTCCGCTCGGCAATCACACGCGTGGCGAGCTGTTCGGCCGACATCTCAAGTGAGAAGAAGGCCACGACCGCCCCCTCGACCGTCTTTTTCGAACCGTCCTCCTGGGCTTCCCGGCGGCAGGCATGTGCGGCGTTGAAAGCTATATTGGTTGCCAGCGAAGTTTTTCCCATGGATGGGCGACCGGCAAGAATGACGAGATCAGACCGGTGAAGCCCGCCGAGCTTGTGGTCGAGATCGTCGAGCCCTGTGGCAATGCCCGCAATCTTCCCGTCCCGCTTGAGCGCCGCCTCTGCCATCAGCACCGATTCCTGAGCGGCAGATGCGAAGTCGGAAAAGCCGCGCTCGGCCGATCCGCGCTCGGCCAGAGAGAAGAGTTCTTTCTCAGCAAGTTCGATCAGTTGCTGGCCTGACTGGTCTCGTTCGGGTTTGAGCGCGCGTGAGCGGATCCCTGTGCCGATGCCCACCAGTTCGCGGCGGGCCGCGAGATCGTGAATGATCCTGGCATAGTCGGTGACTTCCGGGCCAAAAGCAGCACTTTCAAGAAGCTCGGCCAGATAGGTCGCCCCCCCAATCTGGGCGAGCTGGTCATTCTTCTCGAAATATTCGCGCAGTGTTACGCCGTCGGCAACGCGGTTCATGTCGATCATCTGCTGGGCGACGGCATAGATCTCTCTATGGGCAGGCGCGTAGAAATCGTCGGCGCGCAGCCTCTCGCTGATCCGCTGATAGACATTGTTGTCATAGAGGATCGCACCCAGCAGCGCCGCCTCTGCGGCGAGATTGTGAGGTGCTTCCTCTGCCGGGGCTTCCGTTGGGGTGTCATGATCCTTGGGCATGCCGGTTCATACCGCCTCGCGCGCTTCAATTCGCGGCTTGACTTTTATCGGTTCACTGAAGATTCGAGCATCATCCACAACCTGATTCGATCTGGGAAATTCGCCCGCGATCAGACCAGACCTGAGTGCGTCATTCTGGTGGCAGGATCGTTGGTGTCCGGTCTCCGAAAATGTAGCGCGCGACATCGGCGATATCGAGCACAAGTGAGACAAGGATTGTCACGAGCAGGACGATCATGACGCTCCTGAACAGTCCCGTGACCTTGCCACTGCGCAGACGCTTCCAGAGATGGGCCGCCAGAGGAATCCAGAAGACGAGATGGGGCAGGCCGAGCAATCGGACATAGCCCATCTGGTTGTACATCAGGTTCAGAAGGACCGCGCCCAGAAAAAAGGCGAGCGCGGTGAACAGGGCGCTCATCCGTGTCGCCCCAGAGAACAGGAACACCAGGCTCGAGACAACGAATACGGCCATCATCCAGTTCACCCACCAGACGATCCATTGCGGTTGGGCAGCAAGGGCTTCGGCAAAGGTCATCGCAGCACTCCGGCTTCAAACCGCTGGAAGTCTATCACAGTTGCAGGTTCCAAGGCAGAGACTGCGGGCCGACACAAAAAGTGGCGCACCCAACGGCGCGCCACCCTTTTTGTTAACGCTTTGAACGCTGGCTCAGACCTCGTCGCCGTCCGGGGCCATCTGGTCAGCCATCTCGGCCTGCGCTTCGGCCATTTCACCGGCGCGTTCTTCGTCAGCTTCGCGCTGCTGGGCCTGAAGTGTTTCGAGGATGTCCTCGCCTGAAGCCTGTCGTTCAGCTTCGTCGGGCGAGCGGGCGATATTGATCTTGATCGTCACCGAAACTTCGGCATGCAGCCGGATATCGACATCATGAACGCCGATCGACTTGATCGGCTGGTCGAGCCGAACCTGACTGCGCGCGACTTTATATCCAGCATCGCGCGTGACTTCCGAGATATCGCGCGCCTGGACCGAACCATAAAGCTGGCCAGTCTCACCAGCGGCACGGATGAGCACAAAACTTTCACCGTCGAGTGTCTGGCCATCCTGTGCGGCGGCCTCGCGCGCTTCGGCGTTGCGCTTTTCAATCAGTTCACGCTCGGCTTCGAAACGCGCCCGGTTTGCCGAATTGGCGAGCAGGGCCTTGCCCTGCGGGATCAGATAATTGCGCGCAAAGCCGTTCTTGACGTTCACCTCGTCGCCGATGGTGCCGAGCTTTTCCACGCGCTCCAGGAGGATCACCTGCATGTTTCTCTCCCTATTTAACGCTGAAGGGCAACAGCGCGAGAATTCGCGCGCGCTTGATGGCACGGGCGAGCTTGCGTTGGTTCTTGATGTTCACAGCGGTGATCCGGGAAGGTACTATCTTGCCTTTCTCGGAAATATAGCGCTGCAGGAGTTTTACGTCCTTGTAATCGATTTTCGGGGCTTTCGCGCCGGAAAACGGATCGACCTTGCGCCGACGACCGAAGGGGCGACGGGCGGGCAGGTTCGTGATGTTCAGTCCGGAATTGTTCTTGCGGGCCATGTCTGGTCTCCTAGTCCTTGCGCTTCTCGCCGCGATCCTTGCGAGAGAGGACTGGCGAGGGTGCCTCGTCCAGCTCATCTACGCGCACGGTGAGATATCGCATCACATCATCGGAGATGCGATGGCGGCGTTCGATCTCCTGGACCGCATCGGCCGGACCATCGACATTCAGCAGGGAATAGTGACCCTTGCGCTGCTTGTTGATAGGATAGGACAGATTGCGCAGGCCCCAATATTCAGTCTTCGGCACTTTCGCGCCCTTGTCGCGAAGAAACTGTGCGAACTCCTCGGTGAGAGTTTCCACCTGCGCAGGCGAAATGTCAGGTCGCGTGATGACCACGTGCTCATAATAAGGCATATTTTCCATTCCCGATTGCGGGCCGCGGCGCCAACGGGGCGGGATCCCCCATCGGCGATGGCCCCCGGCTGTCCGGGGCTCATTCCCCGGGGCCAGGACCGCGCGCCCTGTTCAAGCGCCGGGTTAAAACACGGAAGCGATGAGAAAATCAAGTCGCTTGCGCGGCGCGTAGACACTGCGTTAGGCCAGCGCATCGATTTATCAGGAGGCGCTCATGTCCGATCTCGCTTTCATTTTCCCGGGGCAGGGGAGTCAGTTTATTGGAATGGGCTGCGGTCTGGTCGATGCATATCCAGCGGCGAAGGCGGTTCTGGACGAAGTCGATGACGCACTCGGAGAAAAGCTGTCGGACCTGATCCGCAACGGTCCGGAAGAGGCCCTGACCCGGACGATGAACACGCAACCCGCTCTCATGGCGGTCTCAGTTGCGGCCATGCGTGCGCTGGAGGCCGAATACGGAATCGCTGTAAGCGCCTCGAAATATGTTGCCGGACATTCGCTCGGTGAATATTCCGCCTTGTGCGCGGCCAGAGCGATCAGCCTGGCCGATACTGCGCGTCTCCTGCGGCGTCGGGGTGAGGCAATGCAGGACGCCGTCGCGACTGGCCATGGCGCGATGGCCGCCCTGCTCGGCGCAGATATGGACCAGGCCGAGGCGGCCTGTGCGGCGGCCCGGCAGGCTGGCGGGGCCTGCGAAATTGCCAATGACAATGCGCCGGGACAGTTGGTGATTTCGGGAACGAAATCGGCTGTCGATGCCGCTTGCGAACATGCACGCGCATCAGGAGTAAAGAAGGCGGTGCCACTGGCGGTGTCCGCGCCGTTTCACTGTTCGCTGATGCAGCCTGCTGCCGAAGCCATGGCGCAGGCATTGTCTGAGATCGAGATCGTAGCACCATTGGTTCCGGTTGTTTCGAATGTGACGGCGCAGGCGACATCCGAGGCCAAGGCGATTCGCCGGCACCTGGTCGAACAGGTCACAGGCCGCGTGCGCTGGCGCGAGAGCGTTGCCTGGATGGCTGACAATGGCATTATGCAAACCGCTGAGGCCGGCGCCGGGAAGGTGCTGAGCGTTATGAACCGGCGTAATGTAAAGGCGCTTAAGGGGCACACATTGGGCACGCCAGATGAACTCGCTGCGTTCGCTGCGGCTCTTTCCGGCGCGCAATGAACTTAGGAGGGTTACCACATGTTCAGTCTTGAAGGGCGCACAGCCCTGGTCACTGGCGCATCCGGCGGTATCGGACGGGAGATCGCGAAGGTTCTGTCTGAGAGCGGCGCAAGAGTGGCGCTGTCAGGCACACGCGAGGGTGTATTGGAAGACGTGAAGGGCGAACTCGCCGGTCAGGGCGCGGTGGTCACCTGCAACCTGTCAGATCCGGGCGAGGTTGACGGACTGATTGGCCGTGCCGAGGAGGCGATTGGCCCGCTCGATATCCTGGTCGCCAATGCCGGGATCACGCGCGACGGTTTGTTGATGCGGATGAAGGACGATGACTGGCAGTCTGTGCTTGACGTCAATCTGGGCGCCTATTTCCGGCTTGCCCGGGCATCGCTGCGGGGGATGATGAAGCGTCGGCATGGCCGCATAATCGGTATCACTTCGATTGTCGGGGTGACGGGCAATCCCGGGCAGGCCAATTATTGTGCTTCAAAGGCGGGCATGATCGGTTTCACCAAATCGCTCGCCCAGGAAGTCGCCAGCCGGGGAATCACAGCCAATTGCGTTGCGCCCGGATTCATCGAATCGCCGATGACGGATGAACTTCCCGAGAAACAGAAAGAGGTGCTGCTTGGCCAGATTCCGACCGGTCGGCTGGGGCAGGGTGAGGATATTGCGGCGGCCGTGGCCTATCTGGCCAGCGATGCGGCAGCCTATGTGACAGGCCAGACTCTGCACGTAAATGGCGGAATGGCGATGATTTAGCGCGTAAAGGACAGGGCCTGAAACAGCCTCGATGCTTGTGCGGGCGAACATCTGTGTGCTAACCGCAACACCAAGGGCTTCGCTGGAGGCCCGTTCTCAGACATCACAAGAGAGGTAGCTCATGTCTGACGTTTTCGAGCGTGTTAAGAAGATCGTTGTCGAAAATCTCGAAGTGGAGGAGGACAAGGTCACAAAGGAAGCCAGCTTCATTGATGATCTCGGCGCCGACAGTCTCGACCTGGTCGAACTCGTCATGGCCTTCGAGGAAGAGTTCAATATCGAGATCCCTGATGAAGTGCAGGAGAATATCCGCACGGTCGGCGATGCGATCACTCACATCAACGAGCACGTGTCCGGCTAGGTATCGGATCGGCACTCGAAATAGTCTGGAGGAAGCATGCGCCGGGTCGTTATCACGGGAATCGGTCTTGTCACACCGCTCGCGGCGGGACGCGAGGCCACCTGGTCACGCCTTATTGAAGGGCGTTCCGGCGCAGGCCCCATCGACCTTTTCGATACGTCCGACGTGCCCTGCAAGATTGCCTTTCAGGTGCCTTGGGTCTCCGGGCGCGGAGGTGGGGAGGGCGACCCCCATGCCTTCGATCCCGACAGCATCGCCTCCGCAAAGGAGCGTCGCCGGATAGATGAGTTCATCCTCTACGCCATGGCGGCTGCTGATGAGGCGGTGGAGGATTCCGGTTGGAGGCCGCAGACCGATGCTGACAAGGAACGCACAGGCGTTTTGATCGGCTCGGGGATTGGCGGCCTGCAATCGATCTATGAGACATCGATCAATCTTCATGAAAACGGTGCGCGCAAGGTCAGCCCGTTTTTCATTCCCTCGGCGCTGATCAATCTCGCGTCCGGGCAAGTCTCTATCCGCCACGGTCTGAAGGGACCAAATCATTCTGTCGTGACAGCCTGCGCGACCGGCGCGCATGCCATTGGCGACAGCGCGCGCCTTATTCAGGCGGGCGATGCAGACGTCATGCTGGCCGGCGGATCTGAAGCCGTGATCTGTCATCTCGGCATTGCCGGTTTCTGCGCGGCCAAGGCCATGTCCACCAGCTTTAACGACACACCTGAGAAGGCTTCGCGTCCCTATGATCGCGATCGTGACGGCTTCGTCATGGGCGAGGGCGCAGGCATTCTCGTGCTGGAGGAATACGAACACGCTATGGCGCGCGGCGCTCAGATTTACGCTGAAGTCGCCGGCTATGGGTTAACAGGCGATGCCTATCATATCACGGCGCCTGCTGAAGGTTCCGAAGGCGGCTACCGTGCCATGAAAATGGCCATGGAGCATGCCGGCCTGGACCTCACAGACATTGATTATGTCAATGCCCATGGCACTTCCACTCCGAAGGGTGACGAGGGTGAGGTGTCTGCGGTTGAGCGCCTGTTTGGCGATCACTCGAAGAACTTGTCTTTGTCTTCGACCAAGTCGGCAGTCGGGCACCTGCTCGGCGCGGCCGGGGCCGCAGAAGGGGCGTTCTGCGCGCTCGCCATCCGTGACGGAATCATGCCGCCGACACTCAATCTCGACAATCCAAGCGTCGATACCGAGATTGATCTCATTCCTCACAAGGCCAAGCATGCGCGTGTCCGTGCGGCTGTGTCCAACAGTTTCGGCTTTGGCGGCACCAATGCTTCGCTTGTTCTCAAAGCGGTCGATCTGGGCTCTTAGAGGCGACAGTCCCGGCGGTGCGTGCCAGACGGGACAGAATTCATCGCCCCGCCCAATTGTAAGGGAGCCGGGACAGCCCGAAATGAAAGCGTTCATCTCCTTCCTGTTTCTGCTTCTCCTCCTGGCCATGGGCGCCGCGGCGGCTGGCTGGGTCTGGTTCGACAACGCAGTCAGCCGTGATGGCCCGGCCTTGGAGGACACTGTTTTCGAGGTGCGGTCGGGCGAAAGCCTGGTCAGTGTGGCTTCACGGCTGGAAACTCTGGGCGTTATCACCGATGCCCGGTTGATGCGCCTTAAGGCGCGTCTCGAGAACGTCGAGACGTCGGTAAAGGCCGGCGAATTCAGATTGCCTGCGCGAGCCAGCATGACACGCGTTCTGGAAACGCTCGTCGAAGGCGAGGCCATTCAGTACAGGATCACCATTCCCGAGGGACGAACCACCGCGCAGGCCCTGCGGATCATCGAAGCTGACCCTGTTCTCACCGGTCCTATGCCCGAAACCGTTCCGGAAGAAGGCGCGCTGCTGCCCGACACTTATCTTTTCAATCGCGGGACGAACCGGGCGGATATCATCGCCCGTATGGAAGCGGCTCAGGCGGCGTTGCTCGATGAGCTCTGGCCGGAGCGGGTCGGCGGTATTCCTGTTTCCAGTCGCAAAGAGGCGGTTATCCTGGCCTCGGTCGTGGAAAAGGAAGCGGGCAGCCGCGATGAGATAGACCTGATCGCAGGTGTCTTCACCAATCGGCTGCAACGGGGCATTCCGCTCCAGTCCGATCCAACCGTGATCTATGGGGTTTCGAAAGGTGAGCCGCTCTACAATCGTCGCGGCGAGCGGCGCACGCTCTACCGTTCTGAACTGGACCGTGAGACACCCTGGAACACTTACAAGATTCCCGGTCTGCCGGCGACGCCGATATGCAATCCCGGCAGGGCGGCGATTGCCGCCGTTCTTGATCCGCCTGAGACGAACTACCTGTTCTTTGTCGCAGACGGCACAGGCGGGCACGCCTTTGCCGAGACACTGGCCGAGCATAATCGCAATGTCGCCGCCTATCGCCGTTATGAAGCCGACGAGATTGCGCGCGAGAGGAGCAATTGATGGCCCCGGTGTCGTCCATGACCGGATATGGGTCGGCGGCAGGTGAGGCCGACTGGGGCGCCTGGACGGTCGAAGCAAAGAGCGTAAACGGTCGTAGTCTTGATGTGCGGGTGAATACGCCGCCGGGTTTCGATAGACTTGAACGTGCCGCCAGGGCGGCTGCCGGAGCGCAGTTTTCCCGTGGCAGCCTGCAGGTCACTGTCCGGATCGACATGTCCGGTTTGGTCACTGATCTCCAACTCGACGAAGGGCTTCTCGACCGGTTGATCGCACTGGTCGAGGATCGGTCAGGTACTGGTCGCGCGCCCCCCCCCTCTGTGATTGCGCAGCTCCTGTCGCACAAGGGTGTCATTGAAACAGGAAGCGCCGATTTTCGCACGCTCGCCCGCGATGAGACTGTTATCAGTGAAATTGAAACAGGTCTCGGCGCGGCGCTCGACGCGCTCAAAGTTTCGCGGCTTGGTGAAGGCCGCGCTCAGATGGACCTTCTGAAACGCCTTCTTGGGGAGTTTCGCAGTGTTGCCGGGCGGGCAGAGGAACTGGCGTCGGCCCAGCCGGCCTTGCTGAAAGCGCGGCTGGAAGACCAGCTTGAGCAACTGGGCGCCGGCGAACTTGTCGACCGGGACCGGCTTGCGGCAGAGGTTGCGCTCAGTGTGGCAAAGGCGGACGTTCGCGAAGAACTGGACCGGCTGGCAGCCCATTTCGACAGCGGCGAGGCGCTGCTCGATGGGGGAAGTCCAGTTGGTCGCAAGCTCGATTTTCTCAGCCAGGAGATCGGGCGCGAGGTCAATACGCTGTGTTCGAAGTCGGTCAGTCTGGAGTTGACCAATGCCGGCCTCGAACTCAAGGCGCTCAATGACCAGCTGAAGGAGCAGGTGGCGAATGTCGAGTGACCAGAAGATGCGCCGGCGCGGGCTCATGCTTGTGATTTCCTCACCGTCGGGCGCTGGCAAGACAACGCTGTCTCGCAAGCTGATGGATGAATTTCCCGATGTGGTCTTGTCGGTTTCGGCCACAACCCGTGACGCGCGTCCTGGCGAGGTCGATGGCAAAGATTATCATTTTCGCAGCGTTGCGGAGTTTCGTCAGATGATTGCTGCAGATGCCTTCCTTGAATGGGCCAAAGTCTTCGACCGTTATTACGGCACACCGCGCGCCGACACTGTGGCGCATCTGGAAGACGGGCGCGATGTGATCTTCGATGTGGACTGGCAGGGGGCAGATGCGCTGCACGATCAGATGCCGAACGATGTCGTATCGGTGTTCGTATTGCCTCCATCCATTTCTGCCCTGCGCGACCGGCTCGCCGCTCGCCCGGGAATGACCGATGAGGGTGTAGCGCGTCGGATGAGGGATGCGCGAGCCGAGATCCGCCACTGGCGCCGCTATGATTATTGTATTGTCAATGACGACCTGAATTCGGCTTATGAAAAATTGCGGCGGATCCTGCTGGTCGAACGCCAGAAACGCCTTCGTCAGCGCCACCTTGATTCGCATGTGCGCGAGTTGCTGGAGGAAGGCGATGCGGACGGGAAGTGATCGTCCGCATCGCCAGGGCAGGCAGTCGGTTTATTGCTGCACGATTTCCACATAGCGTTTCTGAACGGTCGGATCCTGCTGAATCAGCGCGGCGATCTGGTTGAGTTTGTCCATCGAAAGAGGGCTTTCTGCGATGACCGTGTCGAGTTCGCTCTGGGCATCGGTCTGAAGTGCCTTGATCTCCGCATCATCCTTTGCGGCTTCGCGGTCGGCCTGGAAGCCCTCGCGGATTTCACGAATGTCTTCCTGAGTATCAGCAAACGCCTTGAGGTCGGCATCGGTGACAGGCGCCTGCATCTCGGCTTGCGGTGCAGGTGCCGGGTTTGACGGCTGTTCCTGAGCCTGCGCACCAAAAGCGAAGCCCGCAACGGTAAACCCCGAGATGAGCATCTTCAATGATCTGGACATCTTTCGTCTCCTCTTTGCTTTGAAAGACGCAGGCACCGATAACAGGCACGGAAGGGAAGATGAAAGGGTGAAGCTGCATTTCCTCGATTAAGCTTTATCCATCTGATTTCATTGCTGTTGCGGTGCAGATGACACGAGGACCAAAGCGGCCTATCGCAAGGGCGATGAGTACTCGCCCCGTCGCCACGATCCGTCCACATGCCATCGCAGCCAACTGGCGGCGGCTGGCAGAGCTGGCGCAGGGCGCGCAGGTCGGAGCGGTGGTCAAGGCCAATGCCTATGGCCACGGACTGGCCCCCGTCGCGCGCGCACTGGCCGAGGCAGGGTGCCGCAGCTTCTTTGTCGCCTATGCTGAGGAAGGCGCAGCGTTAAGGTGCGAACTTGGTGGCGATGCCCGGATACATGTCTTCAACGGACCCGCGCAGGATAGCGTCGGCGTTTTGACCGAAACTCGTCTCATTCCCGTCATCAATTCCGGGCAACAGAGTGCGCTATGGGCCGAAGCAGGGGGCGGAGCCCCCTTCGCGCTGCATATCGATACCGGAATGAACCGGCTCGGCCTTCGACCGGACGCCCGCGAAACGCTCGATTCCCGATTAGGCGCGCCAGCGCTGGTCATGTCTCACCTGGCCTGCGCGGATGCGCCGGAACACCTGCTAAACCGTCAACAACTCCAGGCCTTCCAGGCCGCGCGCGAGGTGTTCCCGGGCGTGCCGACAAGTCTTGCCAATACGGCAGCTCATTTTCTCGGGCCTGATTATCTTGGCGATGTGACCCGGCCTGGGATAGGCCTCTATGGTGGCGGCACCAGCCCGTCGCAGAGCATCGACTTCGAACCGGGTGTTATTCTTCGTGCGCCCATTCTGACCGTTAGCGATGTCCCGGCAGGCGAGAGCGTAGGTTATGGCGCAACGGTACGGCTGGACCGGCCGGCACGTCTTGTGACCATCGCGCTTGGCTATGGAGATGGCTTTCCTCGTTCGGCCGGAAATCGCGGATTCGGTGTCCTTGGCGGTGTGCGTTGTCCGATTGTCGGCCGGGTATCGATGGACCTGATCACATTGGATGCAAGTGCAGCCGCAGGACTTGCCAAACCGGGTGAGTGGGTCGAGATGCTTGGCGCCGGCGCGCGGCTGGAGGAGCAGGCCGCACTTGCCGGCACGCTGGGTTATGAGCTGGTGACAGGATTAGGGTCAAGGATTGAACGTGTCATTGAATAGCGAGACAGGCAATCAGTCTGCGCGGTTCCCCAATCCGCTGCGGTGGATCGGTGCGGCGGTTCTGGCGCTGTTTGCGGAGATTGGAGGTGTGGCGCGTTTTTCTGGCGCGGTCGCCGGTGCGGCTGTCTCGCCGCCCTGGTATGTGGGTGAAATCCTCCGGCAGATGGTGCGGATCGGTTTCTATTCACTTCCTGTTGTCGGCCTCTCGTCAGTCTTTATCGGGGCGGCGCTCGCGTTGAACATCTATACGGGCGGGTCTCGTTACGGCGCGGAACAATTTGTACCGAATATCGTGGTGCTGGGCATCACGCGTGAGCTGGGCGCGGTGATCACCGGACTCATGCTGGCCGGGCGGGTCTCTGCCGGCATTGCGGCAGAAATCGGCGCCATGCGTGTGACCGAACAGATTGATGCGCTGAAAACACTCTCGGCCAGCCCTGCACGATATCTCTATGCCCCACGCCTGATTGCGGCTCTGCTCGCCCTGCCGGCTCTCGTCGCGATCGCCAATATTATCGGTGTGATGGGCGGTTGGCTGGTTAGTGTGCAGGGTCTTGATTTCGATTCTACAGTCTATCTTCGCAATACAATCGACTTCGTGACAGCTGAGGATATCGCGGCCGGACTCATCAAGGCGGTCGTCTTTGGCGGCGTGATTGCCCTTATGGGTTGTTTCCATGGTGACCGGTCGAAGGCAGGTGCCACAGGGGTGGGCCGTGCAGCGACCTTGTCCATGGTCTCGGCTGCTGTTCTCGTGCTCGCCCTCAATTATGTGATGTCGACACTTTTCACGGAGATCGGATTGTGAGCCAGCCGCTGCTGGAACTGCGAAACGTCACAAAGTCCTTCGGCGCAAATTACGTTCTGCGCGGTGTCGATATCGATGTGGCGCGCGGGTGTTCGCTCGTGGTGCTGGGCGGTTCGGGATCGGGCAAGTCTGTCATGCTCAAGAATGCACTTGGCCTGATGACGCCCGACAGCGGAGAGGTGCTGTTCGATGGCCGCGATGTGACCCACGCTGAGGGACGCGAGCGCGAATCCATGCGCGCGCGGGTCGGCATGCTGTTCCAGTCCGGCGCCTTGTTCGACAGTCTCACCGTCTGGGAGAATGTCGCCTTCCGGCTGATCCATTCCGAACGCATCCGGCGCGTCGAGGCCCGCGAGCGGGCGATCGAGACTCTTCGCAAGGTTCATCTGGGTGCGTCAGTTGCCGATCTTCGGCCGGCGGAAATCTCTGGCGGGATGCAAAAGCGCGTCGCTCTTGCCCGGGCGATCATTACCGGGCCGGATCTGATCTTCTTTGATGAGCCGACAACAGGCCTCGATCCGATCACCGCCGATGCCATCAACGACCTGATTATCGAACAGGTCAAGGCGCTCGGCGCTGCCGCTATCTCAATTACCCATGACATGGCATCGGCACGCAAGATCGCAGACGAAATCGCCATGTTGTATGAAGGGCGTATCATCTGGCGCGGCCCGGCTTGCGAGATCGACCGGTCCGGCAATGATCTTGTCGATCAGTTTGTGAATGGCCGTGCTCATGGGCCGATCCAGCCAAGCCTCTGAGCGCGGGCTTCTGCTGAAAAGATTTTCGCGACTGTCAGCATGTCCCGATCGGTCATGAGACTTGACTCGTCATCAATACGTAAGTAATCATTCACTCATAATCTGGAAACCGATGGCGTAACACCTCGCAATCACATAGGATTGGAAATATGGCCGACCCCGGTGAAACTGCAAAGCGCCAGCGTGTGCGAAACGCCCGTCCCAGGATCGAACGGGCGGCGTTGCAATTATTTGTCGATGAAGGGGTAGATGCCGCCACGACGCGCGGCATTGCCGAACAGGCTGGTGTCTCAGAAGGTGCTCTTTATCGACATTACAAGGGCAAGGACGAGCTGGCGCTGGCCCTTTTCATGGAGACCCACAACCGGCTTGGCAGCATGATGGCAGAAGCATTCGCCCGGGGCGGACCGCTTGAAGACCGTGTGCGGCGCGTGGTGACAGCCTATTGCTCGCTGGCCGATGAAGACTGGCTCTTGTTCTCCTTCCACCTTTTGTCCATGCACCGTTACCTGCCACACGATATCCGCCGCGATGACGATCCGGTCTCGATCACCGAAGGGCTGATACGCGGGCTCATGGAAACCGGTGAGATACCGAAGGGAAATCCCCCTCTCCTCGCGGCGATGAGCCTCGGCGTGCTCACCCAGTCGGGCCAGAACAAGGCCTATAACCGGCTGCCGGGGCCGTTTTCAGACCATATTCCCGCTTTCACCAGGGCAATTCTCGCCATTCTGAAACAAGCCTGAGGAGGCGCGCCATGCGCTCATTCCTGTTCGCGGCGGCTTACTGGTCGCTGTCGGTTCTTTATGTCCTCATCGCGCTACCCTTCCTGGCCTGGCCCGGGCGTGGTCCTGTGCAGGCCATCATTCGCAGCTATACAAGGGCGATGAACCTCGCGTTGCGATGCCTGGCCGGAATCCGCAAGGAGGTGCGCGGGCGCGAGCGGCTGCCTGAAGGGGCTTTCGTGATCGCGGCCAAGCATCAGAGCTGGGGCGATGGCTTTCTGATCTATCCGGAGGTCGATAATCTGGCCTTTGTCACCGGCGATCATCTGGAGAAGCTGCCACTCGTCGGCGGGATCCTGAAAAAGCTTGGCGCCGTCGTCATCGACACTTGCGGGGGCGGCGAGCGCAAGGCCGCTTCGCTTGCTGAGGGTATGCAGCGCGCCGCCAAGGAAGGCCGGCACGTCCTGATCTATCCGGAAGGGCACCTCGCGCCCGTTGATCACCATTTTCGTTACAAGCCCGGCGTCTGGCACATGGCCCGCGCCATGGGCAAGCCTGTGGTTCCCGTCGCGACCAATCTCGGCCTGTTCTGGGCGCAGGAGGCGCACAAAAAGCGAGCCGGAACGGCTGTGATCGAATTTCTCGACCCGATCTCGTCGGACCTGCCCAAGGCTGAATTTCTCGAACGCCTGACCCATGCGGTGGAGACGCGCACTGCGCAGCTCGTTGCAGAGGCGCGAGGCGCGGCGCCTGTAAAGCCGAAGCTTATTCCCGACCCCGAAAAGGGTGCGATAGCCAGGCCCACGGCGCAGCCAGCCGGCTGAGAAGCGTTCGACTTCGTTGCGCTTGGCGGCTAAGCCTTTGCGAACAACTGCGAATCCGCCGGAGCCGCCATGCCGATTCTCAATTCCACCCTCGATCCCTCCTCACCGGACTTCGCCGCCAACCGGGACGCAATGGATGCGCTTGTGGAGGAGCTGCGGGTAAAGACACAAGCCGCAGCGCAGGGCGGACCAGAGCGCTCGCGCGAGCGTCACACCGCACGCGGCAAGCTGCTTCCGCGTGAACGGGTCGAACGGCTGATCGATCCCGGCGCGGCCTTTCTGGAGATCGGCGCGCTGGCGGCCAATGGCATGTATGACGACGAGGCGCCTGCCGCCGGTATCATCACGGGCATTGGCCGCGTTTCGGGACGCGACTGCATGATTGTCTGCAATGATGCGACGGTGAAGGGCGGGGCCTATTTCCCCGTCACTGTGAAGAAGCACCTGCGCGCGCAGGAGATTGCCGAGCAGAACCATTTACCTTGCATCTATCTGGTGGATTCGGGAGGCGCGAACCTGCCTCACCAGGCGGAGGTCTTTCCCGACCGCGAGCATTTCGGGCGCATCTTCTTCAACCAGGCGAATATGAGTGCCAGGGGCATCCCTCAGATCGCTGCCGTGATGGGCTCATGCACGGCCGGCGGCGCCTATGTGCCGGCCATGAGCGATGAGAGCGTGATCGTTCGCAAACAGGGCACGATATTCCTGGGTGGCCCGCCGTTGGTGAAGGCGGCGACGGGTGAGGAGATTTCAGCCGAAGATCTTGGCGGGGCCGATGTCCATGCGCGCCAGTCGGGCGTGGCGGACCATTATGCGGTGTCCGATGAGCATGCACTTGCGATCCTGCGCTCCATCATCGCGAGCCTGCACAAGCCGAAACCGGAGACGGTCGGGCTCAGCGAGCCGCTGGAGCCGCTTTATTCGCCCGACGAACTGCACGGCCTCGTGCCGCGCGACGTGCGCGAGCCCTATGATGCACGCGAGGTGATTGCGCGGATCGTCGATGGCTCGCAGTTCCACGAGTTCAAGAAGCTCTATGGCGAGACACTGGTGTGCGGCTTTGCCCGGCTCCATGGCATGCCGGTCGCGATCCTTGCCAATAATGGCATCCTGTTCAGTGAAAGCGCGCAGAAAGCCGCCCATTTCATTGAACTGGCCGACCAGCGACGCATTCCGCTACTCTTCCTGCAGAATATCACCGGTTTCATGGTCGGCTCGAAATATGAGGCGGGCGGCATTGCCAAGGATGGCGCGAAAATGGTGACAGCGGTGGCGACCGCCAGCGTGCCCAAGCTTACACTCGTCACAGGGGGCAGTTTCGGCGCCGGCAATTACGGCATGTGCGGGCGCGCTTATTCTCCGCGCTTCCTGTTCATGTGGCCGAATGCACGCATCTCCGTGATGGGCGGCGAACAGGCTGCCAGCGTGCTCGCCACCGTCAAACGTGACGGCATGGAGCGGCGCGGCGAGGAGTGGAGCGCAAAGGATGAAGAAGCCTTCAAGGCGCCGATCCGGGAAGGCTATGAGCGCGAGGGCAACCCGTATTACTCCACCGCCCGGCTGTGGGATGACGGCATCATTGCCCCGCGCGACACTCGGCGGGTGCTCGGCCTCGCGCTGTCTGCGGCGCTGAATGCGCCTTTTGCAGAGCGCGGGTTTGGTGTGTTCAGGATGTGATCAGCGATTGGCTGGAGGGTGGCTTTCAAATGTGGATTGATCGTGCATTGATTCGGCCCGCTCGGCGGTGAGAACCGCTATGGAGCTTGATCGGGATCAATGCTGAAGGAGGCGGGCAAGGCCATCATCAGTCCATGTCCCACACCTGCATCATCAATGCCCACCCCGACCCGAGCCCAGAGCGTTTCGTGGCCGCGCTCTGCAACGCAGCTGAGGATGGCGCGCGTGAGGCCGGGCATGGCGTTTCGCGGATCGATATTGGCGCTCTCGATTTTCCGCTCCTGTCCAGCGCCGCCGAATTCGAGAGCCCGCCGCCCGAACCGATCCTCAGCGAGCGCGAAAAGATTGCCGCCGCCGATCACCTGATCATTGCCTTTCCGCTCTGGCTCGGCAGCCTGCCGGCGAGGGCGCGCGGCTTTTTCGAACAGTGTGGCCGCGCCGGCTTTTTCCTGGAAACAACCGAAGGCAACAAGGGCTGGCCAAAGCGGATGATGAAGGGCAAGTCGGCCCGCATCATTGTCACCATGGGCATGCCGGGGCCGGTTTATTCCCTGATGATGGACCAGGGCGCGCTGAAGGCGCTCGAACGCGCGATGCTGGGCCTGTCTGGCTTCAAGCCGATCCGCCATACGATTCTTGGCGGCGTCGAGGCGGCCTCGCCGGAAAAGCGCGCCAGATGGTTGGCGCAGGCGCACGAGCATGGGCGGCGCGCTGACTGAGCCCGAGTTTGAGCGCGTCCGGGTTCCCCTGACGCCGTCTTCGCTTTACTGCTGAAGGCTGAAGAGTCGGGAGGCAGAACCGAATGCAGACCTATGAGACCATCCAGCTCGATGCGACGCTTGGCGGCGTAGGCATCGTCACCCTGAACAGACCTGAAAAGCACAATGCCTTCAACGCGCTTGTGGTTGAGGAACTCGCCGACGCCTTCGAGAATCTGCGGGCCGAGACCCAGCTGCGCATGGTGATCCTGCGCGGCAATGGCAAATCCTTTTCCGCTGGCGCCGACCTGAAATGGATGGAAGCGGCGGCGGACTACACGCAGAAGGAAAATGAGGAAGACGCCTATGCGCTGGCCGAGATGCTGCGCAAGCTGCACGGCCTGCCGCAGATGACGCTCGCCATCGTGCAGGGCGCGGCGATGGGCGGCGGGGCTGGACTTGTCGCGGCATGCGATGTCGCTGTGGCGATGTCGTCGGCCGTGTTCCGTTTTTCAGAGGTCCGGCTTGGCCTCACGCCAGCAACGATCAGCCCCTATGTGATCGATGCGATCGGCCCGCGCTGGGCCAAGGCCCTGTTCGTGACGGGCGAGAGTTTCGATGCCGAATTCGCGCACAGGATCGGGCTTGTCCAGTATGTCGTTGAGGACTCCCAGGGACTCGCCGATATGGAGGAACATCTGTCGAAACTGATGTTCGACACAGCGCCGGGCGCTGTCGCTGATGCAAAACGGCTTGTTCACGACGTCACAGGCGCGGTGATCAACCAGCAGCTGAGCCATGATACGGCCCGGCGAATTGCGGCCAGGAGGGCAAGCGACGAGGGCAGGGAAGGACTCTCCGCCTTCCTTGAAAAGCGCAAGCCGCGCTGGGCGGAGTAGGAGATGATCTCCTCGCTCCTCATCGCCAATCGCGGCGAGATCGCCTGCCGGATTATAGAGACCTGCCGCGAATGGGGGATACGAGCGGTCGCCGTCTATTCCGATGCCGACGCCTATGCCCGCCATGTCCGCGAGGCTGACGGCGCGGTGCATATCGGTCCAGCGGCGGCTGCGGAAAGCTATCTGAATGGTGACAGGATCATCGAGGCAGCGAAAGCGGAAGGCTGCGACGCGATCCATCCGGGCTACGGGTTCCTTTCGGAGAATGCCGAATTTGCTGAAGCCGTGATCTCTGCGGGGCTCGTCTGGGTCGGTCCCAGGCCCGACACGATCCGCGCCATGGGCCTGAAGGATGAGGCCAAACGCCTTGCCGAGGAGGCCGGCGTCCCTGTCCTGCCGGGCTATCGCGGCGAAAAGCAGGATGCCGTGACCCTCGCGAAGGAAGCCGAGAAGGTCGGCTATCCCCTCCTCATCAAGGCCGTCGCCGGCGGTGGCGGTCGCGGTATCCGGCTCGTGAATGAGTCCTCAGCGCTGGAAGGCGAGCTTGAAAGTGCTGTAAGGGAGGCTGAAAGCGCCTTCGGGGATGGCCGGGTGATGCTCGAAAAGTTGGTCGAGCAGCCGCGCCATATCGAGGTTCAGATTTTCGGCGATTCTCACGGCAATGTCGTCCACCTGTTCGAGCGCGATTGCTCGCTCCAGCGCCGGCGCCAGAAAGTCGTCGAGGAGGCGCCCGCGCCAGGCATGAGCGAAGAGGTCCGCGCGGCGATGACTGATGCGGCCGTGCGCCTTGCTGAAGAGGTCGGGTATGAAGGCGCCGGCACGGTGGAATTTATCGTCGACGGGTCCGGCCCGCTGACGCCCGAGAGTTTCTGGTTCCTGGAGATGAATACAAGACTGCAGGTGGAACATCCGGTGACGGAGATGATCACAGGGCTCGATCTTGTGGCCTTGCAGCTGAAGGTCGCGTCAGGCGAGCCGCTGGGGATCGCGCAGGACGAGATCACCATGGACGGCCACGCAATCGAAGCGCGGATCTGCGCCGAAGATCCCGGCGAGGGGTTCCGGCCCGGCGCCGGGCTGATACTTGCATTCGGCCCGCTGGACCCTCCCGATGGGGTTCGTGTGCGCTGGGATACCGGTTTCGAGCCGGGTGACAGAGTGCCGCCGACCTATGATTCCATGATCGCAAAGCTGATCGTGCATGAGGCGACGCGCGATGAGGCAATCGACACGCTGGCCGGCACGCTCGCCCACACACAGCTTGTCGGCGTGCCGGGAAATGCCGGCTTTATCGGCCGCTGCATCGTCTCCGTCGATTTCGGCGAGGGACGCCATCATGTGAACTGGATTGCCGAGGAAGGCGATGGGCTGACGCATGTTCCGCCAGAACATCGCGACGCTGCACTCGCGGCGGTCACGGACATTCTCCTGTCCGGGCCGGAGACCGGCGAGCCGTGGGACATTCGCGATGGCTGGCGGCTCAACAGTGCCCCCCAATTGCGCATGGCGCTGAAGCTGGATGGCGAACTGGTCGCCCATGCCGCCGATATCGACGGCGAGGAGGGGCCGATCCCGCTGGTCACTGATCTCTCGCCCGGCCGCTTTGCCGTAACGGCGGCGGGTGACAGCTTTCTCATCGAAGTGCCCGATTATGAAGCCGAAGCCGAGGCGATCGAAGGCGGCGACGTCCTCAAGGCGCCAATGCCGGGCAAGCTGATCGCGCTAAACGTCAAGCCAGGGGACCGGGTCGCGAAGGGTGAGACGCTGGCTGTGATGGAAGCGATGAAGATGGAACATGCCCTCAACAGCCCGCGCGAGGGTGAGGTCGAGGCGGTGGGGGCAGAGACCGGCGCCCAAATGGCTGAGGGCGAAATGATCGTCAAACTGGTCGAAGAGGCCTGATCAGGCTTTGCGTTGGGGCAGGCTGGCGGCCATGCGCCGTTCGCGGTTATGACACCTCAAAATCTCTGGGAGGATAAAGGCTTGAAACTCTATCACACACCGAAGGCGCCCAATCCGGAACGCGTCACGAAGTTCCTGAAAGCCAAGGGCAAGCTCGACGCCGTCGAGATTGCGGAAGTCTCGATCATGGAGCAGGAGCACAAGAGCGAGGACTATCGCCAGCTCAGCCCGTTTGGCCAGGTGCCGGCCCTGATCCTCGATGATGGGACGTCAATCACTGAGAGCCGGGCGATCTGCACCTATTTCGAAGGCATGTTTCCCGAGCCGAACCTGATGGGCAGTGATGCGAAGGAAAAGGCGCTCATCGAGATGTGGGACCGGCGCGTGGAGCTGATGTTCTTCGTGCAGTTTGCCAGCTGGTTCCGCAACGCCCATCCGATGATGGCGCCGCTTGAGAACCCGCAATGCGAAATGACCGCGCAGAAGAGCGAGCGCAATGCAAAGGCCTTCGTGAAACGCCTTGATGCGCATCTTGCCGGGAATGACTTCATCGCGGCGGGCCGGTTCTCCATTGCTGACATCACGGCGCATATCGCCTGCGGCTTTGCCGGCGTGATGAAGTGGCAGCCGCACAAGGAACTGGAAAATCTCGGGCGCTGGCATGCCCGTATGTCGGACCTGCCTTTCGCAGCGGCCTGATCTGCGCATTCCCGGACGAGGCAAAGCGCAGATTCGGGGCCTGCCAGGGCAAGGTCTTCGAAGGCGCGGCCTCTCAGAGACGAGGATGAAGGCCCCGGCTCAAGGCCGGGGAGGCGGGCCTTGAGGGAGCCGAATGACAAATCGGTTCAAGCCCCCACCAGAAACGTCGAAATGACCTTTTTCATGCCGGTCTTTTCGAAATCCACCGTCAGCTTGTTGCCCTCGGCGGTCTTGACCCGGCCATAGCCGAACTTGTCGTGGAAGACGCGCTGGCCGGGCTTGAAGCCCGACGCGCCGCCTGATGTCGCGATCAGCGTGGCCTCGCCTTCGAGTGTGCGCGGGGCGTCCGAGACGGAGCGGGCATTGGCTTTCATCCGCCGCCAGCCGGGCGAGGTGTAGCTTGAGCGCTCGCCAAGATCCTCGACCGTGCCTGAAAAGCCGCTCTCGGCGCCGGGCTGGGTCGAATAGCCGGTATCGGCCATGGCATCGACATGTTCATGCGGCAGCTCGTCGATGAACCGCGAGGGAAGGACCGATTGCCAGCGTCCGAAAATCACGCGATTGGCGACAAAACTGATCCGGCAGCTCTCGCGCGCCCGGGTAATGCCGACATAGGCGAGCCGTCGCTCCTCCTCGAGCCCCTTCATCCCGCTCTCATCAATCGAGCGTTTGGACGGAAAGATCTCCTCTTCCCAGCCGGGCAGGAAGACCAGCGGCCATTCCAGCCCCTTGGCCCCGTGCAGCGTCAGGATCTGCACCTCATCGCCAGAGGCCTGGCTGCCGACATCCATGATCAGTTCGATATGTTCGAGAAAAGCGGGCAGGCTGTCGAACTCGCCCATGGCGCGGATGAGCTCTTTCAGATTGTCGAGACGCGTCTGGCTCTGCGGGCTGCGGTCCTTTTGCAGCATGTCGGTATAACCGCTCTCATCGAGGATCACCTCGGCGAGCTCGGTATGCGCCATGCCACCCGCCAGCCGGTCGCGCCACATGTTCAGCTGGTCGAGAAACTGGTTGAGCCCGCGTTTCGCGGCGCCCTTGATCTCGTCGGTCTGCAGGACCATCGGCGTGATCGTGGCCAGCGAGCGGCCATCCTCGCGGGCATAGAGCTGCAATTTCTGCAGGCTGGCGGCGCCGACACCGCGCTTGGGCTGGTTGACGACGCGCTCAAAGGCGAGATCATCATCGGCGCTGCGCACAAGACGCAGATAGGCCAGCGCGTCGCGGATTTCGGCGCGCTCGAAGAAGCGTGGACCGCCGATCACGCGATAGGGAATGCCGAGCATGATGAAGCGTTCCTCGAAGGCGCGCATCTGCCAGGAGGCGCGTACCAGAACCGCGACATCCTCATGGCTGCGGCCCTTGGCGGTCCAGGCTTCAATCTCGTCGCCGATCCAGCGCGCCTCGGCCTCGCCATCCCAAAGGCCGCGTACATGCACCTTCTCCGCGTCGGGATCGGCTGCGGTCTCATCGCCGACATGCAGCGTCTTGCCCAGCCGGCTCTTATTGTGGTCGATGACGGCGCTGGCGGCGGCAAGGATGGGCGCGGTGGAGCGGTAATTGCGCTCCAGCCGGATCACATGTGCGCCGGGGAAATCCTTCTCGAAGCGCAAGATATTGTCGACTTCCGCGCCCCGCCAGCCATAGATGGACTGGTCGTCATCGCCCACGCAGCAGATATTGCCAGTCCCCTGTGCCAGCAACCGAAGCCAGAGATACTGCGCGACATTGGTGTCCTGATACTCATCGACGAGGATGTAGCGGAACTTGCGGTGCAGCTCGCCCAGGAGGTCGGGATTGTTCTGGAAGATGGTGATATTATGGATCAGCAGGTCACCGAAATCGCAGGCATTGAGCACTTTCAGCCTGGCCTGGTAGATTTCGTAACACTTGATCCCGCGCCCGTCGGCGAACTGATAGGCTTCCTCTTCGGGCACATTGCCGGGCGTCAGTGCCCGGTTTTTCCAGCCATCTATAAGTGAGGCGAGATAACGCGGTGTCCAGCGTTTGGGGTCGATATTCTCCGCCTGGATAATCTGTTTGCACAGGCGGATGGCGTCATCGGTATCGATGATGGTGAAAGAGGGTTTCAGGCCCACCAGTTCGGCATGCTGTCGCAGGATGCGCGCGCTGATCGAGTGGAATGTGCCCAGCCAGCGCAGCCCCTCTCCGGCATCGCCGATCAGGGAGAGAGCGCGCTCGCGCATCTCGCGGGCGGCCTTGTTGGTGAAGGTGACGGTCAGTGTCTGGCTCGGCCAGGCTTTTCCCGTCGAGATGATATGGGCGAGCCGCGTGGTCAGCACCCGTGTCTTGCCGGTACCCGCCCCGGCGAGGACCAGGAGCGGCCCGTCAGTGGCCAGCACTGCTTCACGCTGTTCGGGGTTGAGGCCGTCCAGATAGGCGGCGTCGCCAGCAGGCGCGGACGGCGCACGCGCAGAGGCCAGCTGGCTGATGGAGGGGCGATTCGCAGGAGTGCTCATATCTGCGAATATAGCAGGAACGCGCAGCACTGTTAGGGGGCGCGTGCGGGTGGGGCGGCGAGAACGCATTCAGGTCCCGGGTTCCCGGCCCTGCGCTGCGCCCGGTTCTTGTATCCGGCCGCCGCGACTCTGTTATACTCTGCGAATGAGCGAGCCAGCACGATCAAGCGATCATCTTTTCGGTGTCGGCCAGTCCCTGACGGGTCGGTTCTGGACCCTGCCGGCGAGTGACGAGGCGCTGGTGCGCCGGCTCGCAGCGCGCCTGGAGGGCAATGACCTTCTCGCCCGCCTGCTTGCGCAGCGCGATGTTGCGCCTGAAGAGGTCGACGAGTTCCTGTCGCCGACGCTGCGCACGGCCTTTCCCGATCCCTCCAGCTTTGCCGATATGGACAAGGCGGCCGGGCTCGTGCTCGACGCCCTGCTGGACGGGCGCAATGTCACGGTATTCGCCGATTATGATGTGGATGGCGGGACGAGTTCAGCCACGCTGGCGCGCTATTTTCGCGCCTGGGGCCGTGAACTTGGTCTTTATGTTCCCGACCGGCTGGAGGAAGGCTATGGGCCGTCGCCGGAGGCCTTCCGCTACCTGAAGGCGGGCGGCGCCGATCTTGTCATCACGGTGGATTGTGGCGCTGCGGCGACAAAGGCCCTGGCGGAGGCGCGTGAGATCGATCTGCCAGTGATCGTGATCGATCACCACCTCATGCAGGGAGACGAAATCCCGGAAACCGCCGCGCTGGTGAACCCCAACCGGTCGGACTGCGCGTCAGGCTGCGGTCATCTCGCCGCTGCCGGAGTTGTTTTCGTTTTTGTGGCGGCGGTTAACCGTCTGGCGCGCCAGCGCGGTGTGGCGCCTGAGGGCGGGTTGCCCGACCTGATGCAATGGCTGGACCTGTGTGCCCTGGGTACGCTTTGCGACATGGCGCCCCTGCGCGGGGTCAACCGCGCCTTTGTCCGTCAAGGTCTGAAGGTGATGGCGCGCGGCGACAATCCCGGGCTTCGTGCGCTTGGCGATGTCGCCGGGCTTGGCACGATCGACAGCGTTTATCACGCCGCTTTCATGCTCGGCCCCCGCCTTAATGCCGGCGGACGGGTGGGCGATCCCTGGCTGGCGGCGAAACTCCTGGCGGCCGATGATCGCGCAGAGGCGATTGCGCTGGCTGAGCGGCTGCATGCGCTCAATGACGAACGCAAGGCGATCGAGCAGGAGATCCTTGAAGCGGCAACGGCTCAGGCCGAGAGGCAGATTGCCGCCGACCCCGATTGCGGGATCCTGATCGCCAGTGGTGAGGGCTGGCATCCCGGCGTCATCGGTATCGTCGCGGGTCGGCTGAAGGAGCGGTTTCACCTGCCCGCCATAGTGATAGGCTGGGGCGAGGGACTCGGACCGGTGGCGAAAGGCTCGGCACGTTCGGTGACGGGCGTGAATATCGGCGATGCGATTGCTGCGGCGGCAAAAGAGGGGGTGATCCTCTCCGGTGGCGGTCATGCCATGGCGGGCGGGCTGAGCTGTGAGCCGGAACAGATTGATGTGCTGCGCGACTGGATGGCCCCGCATATGGCCGACTATTCTGCTGAGCGGGCCGCCGCGCGTGAGCTGGAGATCGACACACTTGTCGCGCCCGGCGCGGCCACGATAGATCTTTGCGAACAGATTGACCGGATCGGGCCGTTCGGTGCCGGCGCACGCCAGCCCGTGCTGGGGTTTCGCGACCTGCGAATCGTCAGTGCCCGGCGGATCGGGACGAACCATCTGAAGTTTCAGGCCGAAGATGAGACCGGACGGATAGAATGCATCGCCTGGCGGATGGCCGATGAGGCCATTGGTGAGGCCGCCCTTTCGGGTGCGCGGCTGCATCTGGCCGGGCGCCTGAAGGCTGATGAATGGAATGGCAGGCGACGGGTGCAGCTCGAAGTGATCGATGCGGCGCTTGTGGAATAGGCTGCGCGGATGCAGAAAGGTCGCAAAGGGGTGCTTGCCAGCGCGGGTTCGCCCGGCTATATCGCGCGTTCCGGTCAGCGTGCTCCCTTCGTCTATCGGTTAGGACGCCAGGTTTTCAACCTGGAAAGAGGGGTTCGATTCCCCTAGGGAGTGCCACCGGTTCGTTTCCGTCGCAATTGGCAGAGAGGCAGGTTCTGACCTGCTATGGGTCAGGCCCTTGCCAGCTGGAATTGGCCGACATTGATCCGCCCCGACAGGAAACCGGCCTCGCAATAGGACAGGTAGAAATTCCACATACGACGGAACGGGTCGTCAAAGCCCTGGGGGGCAATCTGGGGCCAGGAGTCATTGAAGCTTTGTGACCATGTCTTCAGTGTTCGCGCATAGTCATGACCGAAATACTGCACGCCGTCATGGCGCAGACCGGCGTTACGAAACTGGTCCTTGAGCGCCGACTCGCTCGGCAACATGCCGCCGGGAAAGATATATCGCTGAATGAAGTCTGCGCGCTGGCGGTAGCTGTCGAAGAATTCATCACCGATCGTGATGACCTGAAGAGCCGCGCGGCTGCCGGATTTCAGAACGCTCGCGATTTTGCTGAAATAGGTCGGCCAGTATGCCTCGCCAACGGCTTCGAACATTTCGATGGACGCCACACCATCATATTGCCCGTCATGGTCGCGATAATCTTCAAGCCGGATATCGACGCGTTCGCCAAGGCCCTGGCGCTGTATCCGTTCGCGGGCATAGTCAGCCTGGGCCTGCGAAATTGTAAGGCACGTTACCCTGGCGCCGCTGTTCCTGGCAGCATATTCGGCAAAACCACCCCAGCCGCAACCAATCTCCAGAATCGAGCTGTCCGGTCCCGCGCCGATCTTGTCGATGATGCCCTGATATTTCTCGGCCTGGGCGTGTTCCAGGGACTGGTTCGGCGAGGTGTAAAGTGCGGAGGAATATGTCATGCTCGGATCGAGCCAGGCGCCATAGAATTCATTACCTAGATCATAATGGGCCATGATGTTGCGCCGCGCGCCGGCCTTGGAATTGCGGTTAAACAGATGGCGCAGATTATTCGCCATGCGAACCATCCACCCGCCAACGGCGAGGCGGCCGGCCGCCTCGAAATTCTCGGAAAAGAATAACAGGACCGATGTCAGGTCCGGAGTTGACCATTTCCCGTCCATATAGGCTTCGGCAAACCCGATATCGCCACCGGCCAGAACCTGTTTCACGAAGCTGTAATCATGCGCGATGATCTCGGCTTCAGGGCCTGGCAGGCCGTGGTCATAGACAAGCCGGCGATCATCGGTGAGCGTGACGGTGATCCGTCCGCGCCGCGCGCGAAGCAGCGCAAGTGCGCCGACCCGGAAGCTGGCGGGAACATTTTTCAAGTGTGAAATGGCTTGCCGGCTGGCTGTGATTTCCTGCGTCATCTCGTTTCCTCCCCCACCCCGGTCAGGGGTTTTGCCACTGTGCTGATTGTCTCGGGCGGCGTTGGTCTGGACCGGTATGACGCGCCCTTCATCCAAAGCTTCAGCGCCTGCCAGTGTATCCCAAAAGTCACGCCCAGCGAAGACAGGGGCCGGACCAGTGCCGCCTTCAGGAATTCACCATCGCTCGCCGGACTCACTGCAGCCTTGATTGTTGCCATGTGCAGGCGCTGCCCGGCCTCCAGACTGTCAATGACAAGGCCAAGGCCATCATCGGGTCGCCGGATGGAGAAGCGGTATTGGCCGGCGACGTCGAAGAATGGCGAAACATGAAAGCGTTTGTCAGCTTCATGGCGCGCGGTTTGTCCGCTGACGGGTGCGACATAAGCGTGTGTCTCGCCGAACGTATTGTTGACCTCATAGATGAGGCCGCGAAGCCCGCCATCAGGGGCATGTGCAAACCAGAGCGAAAGCGGCGCGAATTTATAGCCCAGATGACGGGGGAAGGTGACGAGCCGGATCGTGGTATCATGGCTGTCGATGCCAGCCTCGCCAAGCCTGTCTTGGGCCCAGTCTCTCAGCGGCGCATCTACGCGGGCGCCATTATCGCGCCGCCTGAAGGAAAACAGGTTCGGGCGATCAATGCTGAACAATCGGCTTGCCCGGTTCGCCTCATCGAGCCGGTCAATATCGATATCGATCAGGAACAACCGATAGCTGAACCGGTGCTCAAACGGCAAAAATCGCACATGATCTGTTCGCCCTTTCAGGAGCCGGAGGGCTGGAATCTTGCTCAACGGGCCACCTGACTGGCGATGCGTACCGGCCCAGATTTGCCTGGCTGTTCGTGAATATCAACGCCTTCGGGCGTCCAGGGGATCTCCCCGCCAAGAGACAATGCTGGCGACAAGCCCGATTTGAGCCCGTCCTCATGAAAGCCATGCCCCATCCAGGCACCCGCAAACCACAACCCTCCCTGACCCTGCAAGCGCTGGATCTCGCGCACGGCTGCCGCAGCCGGTCCATCAAACTGCGGATGATCGAAACTCAGTTGTGCGAATACTGTTTCATCGGCCGGCGGGGTCAGAGGGTTGAGAGTCACGAAGGTCGGACGGTTTTCTGGCAACGACTGAAGCCTGTTCATCCAATAGCTGAGGCACACCGATTCGCCATGCCCCTTGAGCACGTTCCAGCTGGCCCAGGCCGCTTTTCGCTTTGGCATTAGGCGGGCATCGGAGTGGAGAAAGACATTGTTCGGGCGATACCGGACAGAGCCGAGATTGAACCGCTGCGCCTGATAGCTGTCGTCGAGCATGCGCAGCGCCTGATCAGAATGGCAGGCGAGTATGACGTCGTCAAACACCTCGCTGTGACCATTCTCAGTCGTCAGTTTGACCTTTCCACCAAAGGGCGCGAGGCGCGCGACCGGGCTGGACAGACGGATCTGTTCGCCCAGTCGCGCTGCCAATTTTGTCACATAAGCTTGCGACCCACCTGTAACCGTGCGCCATTTTGGGCGCTCCTTGTGCATCAGGCGATGGTTTTCAAAGAACTCGAAAAAGCTGCGCGCGGGAAAATCCAGCACGCCGCGCTCCGGCGTCGACCAGATAGCGGCGGCCATGGGGAGGATATAATTCTCACGGAAAGTCTGATTGTATCCGTTTTCGTCAAGCCAGACGCGAAGCGCGACGTCACCGATTTCCCCGGCCTGCAACTGTGTGCGCGCAGTATCGTTGAATTGCAGGATCGTGCGCCAGAATTTGTGAAAACGTGGACTAAGCAGGTTTCGCTTCTGGGCGAAGATTCCGCGGGCTGACGATGCCCATTCATAACCGCTCGGATCGGAGACCGAGAAACTCATGTCGCTCGCCTGGGTCTCGACATCGAGCGCGTCGAAAAGCCCCGTGAGATTAGGATAGTTCAGGCCATTATAAACAATGAATCCAACATCGACATTCAGACTCTCACCGCCATGATCGATGATGAGCGTATGGGAATGGCCACCGAGCCGGTTGCGCGCTTCGAAGAGCGTGATGTCAGCGTGCCCGTGCAGCGCGTAGGCTGCGCCTAGCCCTGAAATCCCGGACCCGATGATTGCGATGCGTTTCATGCGGTCGTGCGTCTTTCTTTCAGAGTGGCATAGGCATCCAGCGCGCGCTGTCGCCCGTCCATATGATCAATCACGGGAAAGGGATAATCCTTACCCAATTCGATTCCCGCGTCCCGCAAAACTCCCGTAGGTGCTTTCCATGGAGCATGGAGGTATTTGTCGTCCAAACGTTTCAGTTCAGGGCACCAGCGACGGACATAGGCGCCGCTCGGGTCAAACTTCTCACCCTGCGTGATTGGGTTGAAGACGCGAAAATAGGGCGCGGCATCGGCGCCTGATCCGGCGACCCATTGCCAGCTGGCTGAATTCGAGGCCGGATCGGCATCCACAAGAGTGTCCCAGAACCAGTCCTCGCCTTCCTGCCAGGGCAGCAAGAGGTGCTTGGTTAAAAAGCTACCGGCGATCATCCGCACGCGATTATGCATCCATCCGGTTTCCCAAAGTTGGTGCATACCGGCATCCACTATTGGATAGCCTGTTCGCCCGCGTTGCCAGGCTTTCAGGTCGCTTCCATTGTGTCGCCAGGGCATGTGACGGAAATCATGATTGTAATTGTGTTCGGCGAGCTGTGGATTATGAAACAGCAGGACATAGGAGAATTCCCGCCAGACGATTTCGGACAGATAGGACATCGCATCCGTTTCGGGTACGGCGCCAGTGTGCATGGCTTCGCGCACGCGCCGCCAGACCATACTGGGGCTGATCTCACCCCATCGCAGATGGGCGGACAGTCTCGATGTGCCATCACGGTCTGGCCGGTTGCGCATTGCGTCATATCCAGCTGCCGCCTCATTCAGGAAGGTGTCCAGCCGAGCTCGTGCGCCGGCTTCTCCCGGTATCCATTGGGCATCGAAACCAGTCGACCAGTCCGGCTGGCCCGGGTGCAGGCGCCAGTCATCGAGTGCTTCGGATGGCAGCTCCGGTCCGTCCAGCGATGAGGGTGTGCCGAGCGCTGACGGGACCTCATAAGTCTTCCAGACAGTTTTCCAGTAAGGTGTGAAAACCTTGTAATAGCTACCGGAGCCGGTTTTGAAGTGCCAGGGCTCGTTGAGAAGGCTGCCATTGTAGCTTTCGGCTTTCAGCCCGCGCGCCCGAAGCTCTTGCTTGATGTCCGCATCAATTTCCCGGCCCGCAGCGTCATAGCGCCGGTTCCAGACAATCGAACCTGCGCCGCATTCCGCGACAAGATCGTCAATGACCTTTTTCGCCGGCCCTCTGCGAAGCGTCAGCTGTCCACCGCGCACTTTGATCTCTCCGGCCAGCGCGGAAAGTGACTTGTCGAGCCACCATTTGCTGGCCCCGCCAATGGGCCGAAGACCCGCACTGTCTTCGTCGAGGTTAAACAGACAGACAATTGGTCGGCCCGAAGACACAGCTGCATGCAGCGCCGGATTGTCGTCCATGCGCAAATCGTGGCGGAACCACATTATGACGGGATGGCTGTCAGACACTGGCCGCAAACACTCCTTGGATTAAGCTCTCTGGGGAAATACGATCACAGTTCGGAGTCGGATCAATGAGCGATACAGACAGAGACCGCGCGCAGCTGGCTGCCGCCCAACTCAAGGCCCAGTATGGAGAGGATGCTGAAGTGATCGCAACGCTTCGCGCAGCCGAAATTGCAGCAATGGGCGATGGCGAGGCTTTGCAGTACTGGGACCGGATTATCGCCATCCTCGGTGGAGATGAGCGCGATGACCAGCCTTTGAACTGACCCTGCGTCAGTCGTCGCGTCCGCGAATGTCTGGCGTGAGTTCGGTTCCGGGCCGGCGAATCGGGGCGACCTCGATTGTTTCCAGCCCGCCAAGCGGTTCCGCTTCGCGCGCCCCATTCTTTTCCAGCCATGCAAGAACTGTTTCGCGGCGCACTGTCAGGGCGGAGCGGGCGGTCACAGGTGAGGCGATCTCATATGCCGGAGACGCGTTTGGCAGCCTTGGTGCCAGAATTGCCAGCGGTGATTTCGCCTGTATGACCGGGATTTCGACAAGGCATTGTTGCGCGATAGCGGGCCCGCAAATCTCTTCGGGCGGGGCGACTGGTCCATCCGCACTGTAATGGACGAGCCCGGCCATCCGCTGCTTCAGCTTTTGCGGCGCTTCGGCGATTGGAATTGCCAGCGCGCCAAGCAGCGGTTCGCTTCCTGGTGGCACCGCAACAAGGACAGCCCGGCCACGATTATTGGTTTCCAGATAGGCGGCAAAGGCGGTCTCGAGATCGCGCTGGGCAAGTGTCCAGTCTGGATCATGCGTCGCTGGAGAAGGCAGCCGCAGGCTGGGCACATATATCGGACCGATCCCGGCGAGCGGGTCCGCAAGGGCTTCGGTGCGCGCGGTAAGCTGTTCGCGCAGATTATCCTGTGAAGTGGAAATCACCGGTCCGTCAGCGGCAAGGCTGGGCCGTGGGGGCAGCATGAAGATGTCGATTCCCCAGCCACGCTCCCAGACAGCTGGGGGAGGGCTTGCGGGGCGAACCAGCCACACGCCGGCCTGAGTGGGATCAGGGGCGCGTGCGACGGGCGCGCCGCCCCGGCTGACCCAACTCGTCCACACCATATCCTTGAATGCCATCCAGCCCAGCAGGGTGACGACAAGCGCGCCAATCACGTATCTCAGTTTCATGCCCCTAGCGGTGCACGGGTTTTGTGGCGATCCCAAGGCCTGAATAGTGCGGCTGGTCAATCTCGACCTGGGCAATTGCAGTTGCCTTGAGATGTTCGAGCAGGCCGGGCGTGTCCAGCGTCAGTTTGCCGAGGCGAATTGATTCGGCGAGCGTCCTGTTCAGGTCGCCCGTGTCGCCGGCCTCACCGAGCAGCGTTGCCAGCCGTTCCGCCTCCTTGGCCTCGCGGGCCGGGCGGGCAGACAGTTCGCGCTCCACGATGGCCAGGGCATTTTCAGCGACCCGCGCATGAAATGCGGCATGGCCGGACAATTGCGGACGGGCCGTATCGCGGATAAATGCCTTGACGGCGGCGATGAGTTCGAGGGCGGAGGGCTGGTCATGCATGGCTGGTCAGACCCTTTCGAGCAGGTTGACAAGATCGATCTCGGTCTCGGAGACGCGGCGTCCGATCGCTGCGCGTTCGACGCTTGGATCGGCGCCCGTGCGGAAGGCCTCATACATGATCATGCACATGATCCCCCATTTCAGGGAACCCAGCATTTCCCACCAGTCGATTTCGGACTTGGCGATCTCAGGTCCGCCGGCGTTCGCATAGGCTTCAAGCAGATCCGGCAGGTCTCCGAAACCACCGACTCGCTTTTCAGGAACGCCAAACCGCCAGGAATTGATACAGGCCCAGGCTATATCCTCGCGAGGATCGCCGATATGGGCGAGTTCCCAGTCAAGAACCGCAGCCAGTCCATCGGAATCGACCATGAGATTGCCCAGCCGGAAATCACCATGAACGAGGACTGGCGCAAGCGGGCGCGGCGCATTCGTCCGTAACCACTGGATGGCCAGCTCGAATATCGGCCGCGGCGCATCGAAATCGCGATAGATTTCTTCATACCGGCCGATCTGGTCTGTGCCGAAACTTTCCGGGAGTTCCGGCAATAGCGCCGTGTCGATGCCGTGAATGCCCGACAGTGCCTGCCCGCAATCTGCGGCAAGCCTGGGCCGCGCTTTGGAATATGTGTCATCGCGAAGGATCTTGCGGGCAATGGTCTCACCCTCGACCCGCTCCATGATGAAGGCTTCGCCCAGTCCGTCCTCATCGCGGCAGACATGGGCCACGCCCGGCGCCGGGACGCCAGCGGCAACGGCCGCTGCGATCAGGCGCGCCTCCGTGGGAAGACCGATCGCGGTCGAATTGCGGGCCTCACCGCCTCCGCCCGGCGCCCGGCGAAGAATCAGCGGTCGCGCTGATTCGGGGCCTGTCACGCAGAACGCCCATGTTTCCTGGCTAGCCCCGCCCGACAGGCGTTTGAGCCCGTCAATATCGTTACCGCCCGCCAGCAGACGGGGGGCAAGAGCTTTTAGAGAAGCTTCAATGTCTTGCGTCATACTCATCTTCGCCACAATTACGCTGAACGACCAACCTAACACACTCGCTTGATAGGTCCCTTGCCCTTGCGGGAGAAAAGCCGGATGGCAAAAAAGAAACGATCTGACCGGGAACCGCACGGTCTTCCACCCAGCGATCCGCCGCCAAAGCCGACTTTGTTTGGATGGCTGCGCGCCCGGTTCTTTGCAGGGGTTGTGATTGCAGCACCGATCGCGATTTCGATCGGGGTCGTCTACTGGTTCATCCTGTTCATGGATGCGCGGATCAAGCCGCTCCTGCCGCCGATCCTGAAGCCGGAAACCTATACGAATATCGCCATTCCGGGCTTTGGCGTGCTTGTCGCGGTCCTCGCGCTGATCCTTCTGGGGGCGGTGGCCACGAATCTGCTCGGGCGATCGATCCTGCGGATTTCGGATCGGATGCTGTCGAATATCCCGGTGGTTTCGAACCTGTATTCGGCCTTCAAACAACTGTTTGAACTGATAGCGTCCAATGAGCAGGCCACGTTCAAGGAAGTCGTTCTGGTCGAATATCCGAGAAAAAGAAGCTGGTGTATCGGCTTCCTGACCGCGAAAGCGCGTGGTGAAGTGAAGAGCCGGTTGGGCGAGGAGTTTGTGGGCGTATTCGTGCCGACAACGCCGAACCCGACTTCAGGGTTTCTCATTTATATCGATGCCAATGAGATCATTCATCTCGACATGACGGTTGAGGAGGGGGCCAAGATGATCATCTCGGCCGGTCTGGTCGTACCCGAAGACCTTCCGCGCAAACCGCCTGCCGATGACGGCAATGCGCAAGGCTCATCGGAGCCAATCAGGATTTCGGGTCCGGAAGACCGCGCGGACGAAACAACTCCCGGACAAGGCTGAGCGCGCGCCCGCGGTCGCCGGACAAGTCCGGATCGCCGGCCACTACAGCGCCTGCGTCGCTGCGCGCGATCTCTATAAGGTCAGCATCGCGCGGCAATTCCATGACGCGGTAATCGACGGCGCCGGCCTGGCGCACGCCCAGCACATCGCCCGGCCCGCGCAGGCGGAAATCGGCTTCGGCAATGGCGAATCCATCCTCGGTCTGGCGCAGCGTATCAAGACGTTCGCGCGCAGTATCGCCGAGCGGCGGGCGGTACAGGAGGAGACAGAAGGAGGCTTTGTCGCCGCGCCCGACACGCCCGCGCAACTGGTGCAGCTGGGCAAGGCCGAAGCCTTCGGCGCGCTCGATCACCATGATGGTCGCTTCTGGAACATCGACCCCAACCTCCACCACAGTCGTGGCGACGAGGACCCTTGTTTCGCCCGCTCGGAAGGCTTCCAGCGCGCCGTCCTTCTCTGCCGGTTTCAGACGACCATGGACCAGGCCAACCGGTATTCGCAACTGCTCACAAAGGGCCGCATGACGTCCGACCGCTGTGGAATCATCATCCTCGACATCCACTTTGGGGCAGATCCAGAAAGCGCGCTCGCCCCGCTGTATGGCTCGCCCGACGGCGGCGACCACCTCCTCGATTCGTGTGTCTGGAAGAACGCGCGTCTCCACGGGTTTTCGCCCGGCAGGTTTCTCGTCCAGAATCGAAACATCGAGGTCGCCATGCACCGACTGGGCAAGCGTACGCGGGATCGGTGTCGCGCTCATCACCAGCATGTGCGGACTTTCCGCCTTGCCAGCGAGCCTCACCCGGTCAGCCACGCCGAAGCGATGCTGCTCATCGACAATGATCAGGCCGAGTCTTGAGAAACGCACATCCTGTTGAAAAAGCGCATGCGTGCCTGCAACGACCCGGATCGATCCCTCTGCCAGCCCCATCAGGGTGGCTTCGCGCGCCTGCCCCTTGTCGCGCCCGGTCAGCGCGGCGACGTTGTATCCGTGGGGTGACAGGAGCCGGTCGAGCGTCGTGAATTGCTGGCGGGCAAGCACTTCGGTCGGCGCCATGAAGGCCACCTGGAAACCCGCCTCAAGTGCCTGTATGGCCGCTACGGCGGCGACCAGGGTTTTGCCCGCGCCGACATCGCCCTGGAGCATCCGGCGCATTGGGCACGGGCGCTCAAGATCGGTGCCGATCTCCTTGACCGCTCGCAGCTGCGCGTTGGTGGGACGAAAAGGCAGTGCCCTGAAAACCGCCCGTTGCGCGTCGCGCGCCGCGACCATGGCCGGGGCCTGCCGCCGGCTGCGTGAGGCGCGCGCGAGTGCGAATGCCGCTTCGCGGGCGAGTGCCTCGTCATAGGCAATGCGCTGCCGGCACAGCGCAAACCTTTCTTCGTCCCAGGCGTCCGGCGCATGGAGACCCTGGAGCGCAGCGCGAAATGCCGGCCAGCCCCGCTGGGCGATCAGGTGCCGGTCGCCCCATTCGGGCAGTTCGCCCGGAATATGTTCCAGCGCCCCAAGCATGGCCGTATGCAGCCGCTTATTGGTAAGACCAGCCGTCAACCGGTAGATCGGTTCGACCTGGGGCGGCCGCTCGGGCTTTGCGGGATCGAGTACATAATCGGGGTGGGTCATTTGCCGTTCACCCTGGAACTCATCAATCCGGCCGGATACGATTCGCCGCGCGCCGACGGGAAATTGTCCCTGCAACCAGCGGCCATCGGCCCGAAAGAAAATGAGTGTCAGGAATCCTGTGCCGTCGAATAACTGCACGCGATGTGGGGACTTTGCGGAATAGGGGGCCTTGAGCGCATGCACTTCGCCCTCCACCGTAGCGACTTCGCCCGCTTCAAGCGTATCAAAACTGTTGCGGACACGCCGGTCGATCCAGCGCTCGGGCAGATGCAGGAGCAGGTCCCATACCGTATCGCCATCGACCAGACGTTGGATGACCGGCTTGAGCTTTGCGCCGATGCCGGGCAAGGCATCGACAGGCTCGAAAAGGGAAAACAGGCGCTCGTCTCGCATGATGATGGAAGCTAGACGGCCCGGCAGCTTCCCGCAATCAGTGGCGCGTCGGCTTGCACACCCTATCTGGAGGCGGGAGTTGAATGAAAGTGAGACGATAATGGATACAGAACGCCGCAAGCTGCAATTCCGCGCCTGGCGCCGGGGCTTTCGCGAAATGGACCTGATCATGGGCAGTTTTGCCGATCAGAAGATCGACGAATTCGATGCTGTCGAGCTCGCGGAGTTTGAGCGCCTGCTCTCTGTGCCCGACTGGGAGGTCTATGCCTGGATCCTCGGACAGAAGAGTGTGCCGGAAAATCATCGCGGTCCGGTGCTGGACCAGCTCATCGCATTCCGCTACGAGGCCGAGCCCGGCTGACCGCCTTCCCTCACCCGGCAGGATTTTTCGATGACGCCAGATAAGTTGCTCGCCAATCTGACCGGTCCGGCGTCCATCGCCGGCGCGCCCTTCGGGGCCGACCTGATCGCGCTCGTCGAGGCCCTGATGAGCCGGGGCGGGCGGGCCGTTTATGTCGCGCGCGACGACAAGCAGGCTGATGCGGCCCTGAAGGTGGCTGAGTTTGCCGAGCCTACGCTGGATCTTGTTCACCTGCCGGGCTGGGATGCGCTGCCGTATGACCGGATCTCCCCCACGCCGGCGACTGCCGCTCGTCGTTGCGCGGCGCTGGCAAGGCTCGCGGAGGTGAACGGCGGCGCTGTGCCAATGCTTCTGGTGACAACGGCCTCGGCGATCGTCCAGCGCGTACCGCCGCGAGATGTCATGCGCGCGTCGAGCCTGTCACTCGCTGTCGGCGGCGTGGTCATGCAGGACGATCTCACCAGCTACCTGTCCGCGAACGGTTATGTGCGCAATTCCACCGTTCGCGAACGCGGCGAATATGCGATCCGGGGCGGGATCGTGGATATCTATCCACCAACGTCGGACTGGCCGATCCGTCTTGATTTTTTCGGTGACACACTGGAGTCCCTGCGCAGTTTTGACCCGGAGACCCAGCGTTCGCGCGGAAATCTGAAAGGCATGGCCTTCGCACCGGTCAGCGAGCTCCTGTTCAATAGCGAGATACTCAGCGGGTTTCGTGAGCGCTACCTCACCCGTTTTGGCCCGCCTGGCGGTGATCCGCTCTATGAGGCCGCGCGGGCCTCCATCCGCCGTCAGGGGATCGAGAACTGGCTCCCGCTTTTCTATGATGGTCTGGAGACAGTGTTCGACTATGCTGGCGCCGATGCCCTGTTTGGTGTGTCGCCGCTAGCAGGCGAAGCGGCGAGCGAACGCCTTGCCCAGGCGTCGGACTATCATGCCGCCCGTCTCGATGCGGCAGGCGGCGACGAAGCGAAGGCCCGCATCCTGCCGCCCGATGCGCTTTATCTCAGTGCGAAAGAACTGGAGGCGGCCCTGTCGAGCCGGGCGGTAGCGCGTTTCAGTGCCGCCGATCCGGGCACCCATGCGGTCGACCTCGGTGCGAGGACAGGGCGAGATTTTGCCCCGGAGCGCGCGCGTCCCGATATCAATATTTTCGAAGCGGTGGCGGCTCATGTGCGCCACCTTTTCGAGGGCGGCCGCAAGGTGATACTTGCTGCCTGGACCAGCGGTTCGGCTGACCGGCTGGTCAATGTCATGGCGGACCATGGCATGGACGACCTTGACCGCGCTTATTCGCTTGCGGCGGCGCAGGCGGCCGGCACGACCGTCTGCGAATTGCCGATCGAACAGGGTTTCATCACTGACACGCTCGCAGTCATCGCCGAACCCGACATCCTCGGAGACCGGCTCGCGGCTCCCCGTCGCAAACGCAAGGCCGCCAATTTCATCGCCGAGGCCGGAGTGTTGAGCATGGGCGACCTGATCGTGCATGTTGATCATGGTGTGGGACGCTATGACGGGCTGAAGACGCTGGAGCTGACCGGCGCGCCGCATGACTGTCTTGAACTGGAATATGCCGGGGGTGACCGGATTTTCCTTCCTGTCGAGAATATCGACCTGATCAGTCGCTATGGCGGAGAGGCCAGCGAGAGCGCGATTGACAAGCTCGGCGGGGCCAGCTGGCAGTCGCGCAAGGCGAAAGCCAAGAAGCGCATCCTCGAAATGGCGGCCGAGCTGATGGAGATCGCGGCTCAGCGCGCACTCAGGAAGGCTGAGCCGACCACGGCCGGCGAAGGCATCTATGAGGAATTCGCGGCCCGTTTCCCGTATGAGGAAACTGACGACCAGCTCAATGCGATCGAGGATGTTATTTCTGACCTGTCATCGGGAAGACCGATGGATAGGCTGGTCTGCGGTGATGTCGGTTTCGGCAAGACCGAAGTCGCCCTTCGGGGCGCATTCATGGCGGCGATGAGCGGCATGCAGGTGGCGGTGATTGCGCCGACGACGCTGCTGGCGCGCCAGCACTACCAGACTTTTGCAGAACGCATGTCCGGCTGGCCGATGGAGGTACGCCAACTCTCGCGGCTGGTAACCGGCAAGGAGGCTGCCGACACGAAGGACGGCCTGAAATCGGGCAAGGTGGATGTGGTCGTCGGTACACACGCCCTGCTCGCAGAAGGGGTCGAATTCCGGAATCTCGGGCTGATGATCGTCGATGAAGAGCAGCGGTTCGGCGTCAAGCACAAGGAAAGGCTGAAGGAGCTGCGTGCGGACGTTCATGTACTGACACTTTCGGCGACACCGATCCCACGCACGCTGCAAATGGCGCTGACAGGCATTCGCGATCTGTCGATTATTGCGACACCGCCTGTCGACCGGCTGTCAGTGCGCACTTATGTCACCGAGTTCGATACGATCACACTGCGCGAGGCGTTGCTGCGGGAGAAGTATCGCGGCGGTCAGGCCTTTTTTGTTGCGCCGCGGATTTCCGACCTGGACGAGCTGGAATCCTTCCTCCGCGACAATGTGCCCGAAGTGTCCTTCATCGTGGCCCATGGACAGATGGGCGCCAGCGAGCTCGATGACATCATGACAGCCTTCTATGAGGGCAAATATGATATCTTGTTGTCCACCACCATCGTCGAGAGCGGGCTGGACATTCCCCGCGCGAACACGCTGATCATCCACCGCGCCGACCGGTTTGGCCTGGCCCAGCTTTATCAGTTGCGCGGGCGGGTCGGGCGTTCGAAACTCCGTGCCTATGCGTATTTCACTCTGCCGAAGGACCAGGTGATCACGGAAGGGGCCGATAAACGCCTCCGCGTGTTGCAATCCCTCGACAGCCTCGGAGCAGGCTTCCAGCTCGCCAGTCATGATCTCGACATGCGCGGGTCAGGCAACCTGCTGGGTGACGAGCAGTCGGGACATGTCAGGGAAGTCGGCGTGGAGCTTTACCAGCAGATGCTGGAAGACGCGGTCAAGGCGCTGCAGGCTGGCGAAGGGGATCCGGGCAAGCTGGCGGATGACTGGTCGCCGCAGATCAATTTGGGTGTCGCTGTTCTTATTCCGGAAACCTATGTCGAAGCGCTGGATGTGCGACTGTCGCTGTATCGCCGGCTCGCCGATATCGAGACCGAGACCGAGCGTGAGAGTTTCGCTGCCGAGCTTATCGACCGGTTCGGCCCGATGCCACCCGAGACACGCCAGCTGATGGATGTGACCGGCATCAAGGCACGCTGCAAAGCGCTCGGTATTGCCAAGATCGACGCAGGGCCGAAGGGCGCCGTTTTCACCTTCCGTGAGGATACAGCCGTCGATCCGGCCAGCCTCATGACGCTGGTGCGCGCGCGCCCGTCACAGCTGAAACTGCGTCCTGATTCCAAGCTTGTGATCACGGGTACAGCCGGCAGTCCGGAACACAGGATGAGTCAGGTGCGCAATCTGTTGAAGGAACTTGAGGGTGCCAGCTCTCTTCAGGCTGCGGATGCTGAGACATAGGGGCCGGCAAGCGCCGATTGGATGAGTGTATCGGCCGTATGATAGGCGCGCCGTTCCACCACCCGCCAGCTGAGCGAGCCGCCGAACGGCAGGGGCGTACCCGGTGCGCCTGTATTCTCTCCTCCAAGTGCGTCGATCAGGCGCTGGGCAAGGGCAAGTGCCCCAGTGTGACCGGTATCGCGAAGGCTGACGATGATGCTACAGCCATCCGCGCGGGCCGCAAGGTCAGCATTGCGCAGGTTCGCGATCAGGAAATCGGCGAGTTTGGGCAGGGCCGCGCGCGCGGCGACGTCCTGGTCGCGTGCTGACCTAAGCCGGAGGTGCAGAAGGCTCAACGATTCCTCGCCTGCGTCGCTGGCCGCGAGTTGCTGCGCGACACATGCGCGAAGAAAATCCATGTTGTAGAGCCCTGTGGCCGGGTCGTGGGTGCGCGATGACAGCCGCGTTTCACTTTCGCGCGTTGTCAGGGTGGGCTGGTTAGCCAATTCACTGAGCGTGGCTGAAATGACCTCTGCTGGCAGGTCGGCGGAAACGATCTCATCGACAATTTCCGAATGGCGCAACGGGCCCTTCCCGGCGACCAGCATGAGCGGCGGATGTGATGTGCGCCGCTTTTCCAGCACGTCCAGAAAAGCCGGCCCGGGGCCATCGGGTGTGTCTGTGACGAGGCAGGCCAGGAAGGGTTCAGCATCAAGATAGGACAGTGCGGTCATCGCGCTCATGGCGGAACGGAGCCTGAAGCCCTGTCTGACAAGCGATCGCTTCAGGGGAAGGAAGTCTGCGCTGATATCGCCAACATAAAGGATAACGCCTCCAGCGAGCGCTGCTGCCGTGATGTCGGTTTGCTCACCAAACGATTCGCAAACGCCTTTTCGAATGGAAGTCTCGCTACGTCGTATCGCCTGTCGGCGGCGCAATTCCAGCCGCGCGGGCAGACTGTCAAGATCATTCTCATCGCTTAGCAGGATCGCGTCACGACTACGCAGGAGCCCGTCGTCATTGGGCCGCAGCAGGATCAGGGGCCCCCTGAGGCCTTTCAGCCAGGCACGTTTCATCTGGGAGGCCTGTTCCGGTGTAATACTCGGCAGATCGACGAGCAGGGGTTGGGGTGTTTCGAAGCAGACGGGTGGTTCGGCGCGCAGCGGGCGAAAACGAAGTTCGCGCAGCCGCTCGCAGATCATCTCATGGCGCGGGCTCGTCGAGAGAATTTCGATTTGGGGGTGAAGATAGGTCAGATCGGGCATGGTGGACGACTCAGGACGCAACGGAACGGCTTTCATTTGACGCCCGGTCTCTTAATACTGGGTTGACTAAGGCAATTCCGGCGTCACGACCGGGCGAAAGGCAAGGGAGACAAATATGGGTCAGGGACCGCTTTCGGGTGTTAAAATCGTTGAGTTTGCCGGGATCGGGCCGGGGCCGTTCTGCGGCATGCTGCTCTCTGATCTCGGCGCTGACGTGGTTCGGATCGATCGCCAGGGTGACGGTCGTAAGGGACACGCGGCCGATGTCACCGGGCGCGGCCGGCGCTCGATCGGGCTGGATCTCAAGGACAAGGGCGATGTCGAGACAGCGCTTCGGCTCATGGAAAAGGCTGACGGGCTGATCGAGGGTTTTCGTCCCGGTGTCATGGAGCGACTGGGCCTTGGCCCGGATGTGGCGCTCACACGCAATCCGAAACTGGTCTATGGTCGCATGACCGGTTGGGGACAAAGCGGGCCGCTGGCGCATGCGGCCGGTCATGACCTGAATTATATCGCGCTGACCGGCGCACTCGGCGCAATGGGCCGCAAGGGTGAGCGTCCCTATCCCCCGCTGAACCTGATTGGCGATTATGGCGGCGGCGCGCTCTATCTCGCTTTTGGCCTTCTTGCCGGGGTCATAAATGCGCGCGCCGGCGGGGAAGGGCAGGTGATCGACTGTGCCATGACTGACGGGGCCGCCTCGCTGGCATCCATGTTCTATGGCATGCGGGCGTCCGGCATGTGGAGCGATGAGCGCGAGTCCAACCTTCTTGATGGCGGTGCCCATTTCTACGACACATATGAATGCGCGGACGGGAAATATGTCTCGCTTGGGTCGATCGAGCCGCAATTCTACGCCATCCTCCTGGAAAAGGCCGGTCTCGACGATCCCGGTTTCAAGGACCAGATGAACAGGGAGAAATGGCCGGAGCTTAAGGAAAAGCTCATTGCCATGATTAAGACGAAGACACGCGACGAATGGTGCGAGATCATGGAGGGCACAGATATCTGCTTCGCGCCGGTCCTGACCCTGGCTGAGGCGCCGTCCCACCCGCACAATCAGGCCCGCGGAACCTTCGTGGAATATGAAGGCGTGGTCCAACCCGCACCTGCGCCGCGTTTTTCCAAGACACCGGGCGCCATTGCCGGGCGCACGCCCGGTCCCGGTGAGCATAGCGACGATATCCTGTCTGACTGGGACGTGAGCAGGGGATGAGCGCGCTACCGGGCACAACGGGACGCCGGCGCGTATATCTGATGCGTCATGGCTTTGTCGATTATACATCCCGCCGGGTGCGCGAAGCGCGAGATCCGACGCAGGCCTATCTGACGGAAATGGGCCGCGACGAAGCGCGTGCTGCCGGGGCCGCACTGGCCGATGTGCATTTCGACATCGCTATGTGTTCAGGCCTGACCCGGACGCGCGAAACGGCTGAGCTTGTACTCGAAGCGCACCCCTATGACCTGCCGCTGGAAGAGGAGCGGCGCTTTGAGGAACTGCGTTCGGGCCGATATATCGACTTCCAGAGTGCCCAGCAGCTGGCTGCAATCATGACCTTCCAGTTCGAGGCAGCGGGCAATCCGGGCGCGACCTTCCTTGAAGGCGGAGAGGCCTTTGCCGATGCGATGTCGCGCGTGATCGAAGGTTTCCAGACGCTTCTCGCGCGTCCCGGCTGGCACACCGCACTGGTTGTCGCCCATGAAGGGATCAACCGGCTGGCGCTTGCCTGGGCGATTGGCGCACCTCTTGGGGCGTCGGCCGGGTTTGAACAGGACACTGGCTGCATAAACATTATTGATTTCGACCTCGTCCCGGCGGATGGAGAGTCTGGAGAGACAGTCATCGAGCGCGCAGTGATAAAGGCGGTGAACCTGACACCCGCCAATTATCTCAAGAATGGGATGAACCTGCGAAGCCTCGAAGCGATTTTTGCCAGCACAGGCGAGTAGTTTTTTCGCTTGCAGGCGGCGTTTGGCTGAACGCTTGTTCAGAAACGCCTGCGCATCCGCTAAAGATGAACGAACTGATGGATTGGCGTGCCAGCTCCATTCAGACTCATTGCGCTAAAAGGAACATGTCAGCGCGGGGCGTATGGAGCTTCCAAGGCACCTCGTGCTGGCGTCCTTCTTGCTCAACTGGCCGTCCTTTCGGGGACGGCCATTTTTCTTTCGGAGGGTGTCAGACAGCTTTTGCGATGGCGAGGCCGGCGAGTGCCAGGCCGCCAAAATATGTTGTGATGGCGCCGAAGGCTTTCAGCGGATGCGGTGCAGCGAGCGTTTTCCCCGTCAGACAGCCAAGCGCATGAAGGAAGCGTCCCGCTGTCACCGCAATCACGAGGCTTGTCACAGCCAGGCCAGGATCGCGCCCGGCATAGGCGAGACCGACAAATATGAAGACGCCGATCACCGGGCCTGCATATTCCGCCGAATTGCCATGTGCGCGCTGGGCCTTGGCCATGGCACTGTCAGGCGGCGAGACCTGATCGTTATAAATGAGCTTGGTGCGTGCGCGGGTTATCGAGACCCAGAAACCGAGCAGGAAAACCAGCCCGGCGACCAGCGCGCCGCAAATGATGATTGTCGCGTGAATCTGCATGTTGAATGGCCCTCCCAGTGCCGTCAGCGATAAGGATGGCGCCGCGTTCGCGGAACGGCATGCGCCCTCCGCCACGTCATGACTTGCCCTGTCGCAAGACCTGCATACACTCTATTGTAGAACAAGAAACACGCACCCGGGAGGAAACCATGATCGGTGTCGTTGCAAAGCTCAGTATCCAGGATGGCAAACAGGCGGAATTCGAACAAGTCGCCAGGGACCTCATGGCGAAAGTCAAGGCGAACGAGCCCGGCTGCCTGACCTACCAGCTCTACAAGCAGAAGGGATCTGACACCGACTATATCTTCATGGAGCAATATGCCTCCCAGGAGGCGCTCGATGCCCATGGAAAGACCGACTATTTCAAGGCCGCCGGCCCGTCCCTTGGGGCCTGTCTCGCGGGCGCGCCGGATATTCAGTATTTTGGCATCGTGGAATAGGGGGAGGCCATGAATCTCGAATTTACAGCCGAAGACCGTGCATTCCAGAAAGAGGTGCGCGACTGGATTGAAGAGAATTATACTCCGGAACTGCGAGCCAAACAGGCCCTGTCGAAGAACGGTTATCTCGACAAGGACGACCATATCGCCTGGCAGAAGAAGCTCTGTGATCGCGGCTGGATCGCGCCGAACTGGCCGGTCGAACATGGTGGTGCGGGATTCACGCCCGCGCAAAAATTTATCTTTGACATGGAAATGTCGGCGGCCGGCACGCCGGCGATCACGCCTTTCGGACTTAAAATGGTTGCGCCGGTGATTATGGCCTTTGGTACCCAGGAGCAGAAGGACCGGCACCTTCCACCTATCCTGAAATCCGATATCTGGTGGTGTCAGGGCTATTCTGAGCCCGGGGCCGGGTCTGACCTGGCGTCCCTGCAGATGAGCGCTGTGCGCGATGGTGACGAATATGTGCTCAACGGATCGAAGATCTGGACTACGCTTGCCCAGCATGCCGACTGGATCTTCTGCCTGGTGCGCACTTCCAAGGAGGGCAAGCCGCAGGAGGGAATCAGCTTTATTCTGGTTGATATGACCACACCTGGCATCTCGGTCAGCGCCCTGCCGACCCTTGATGGTCCGCCTGAAGGCCAGCAGGAGATCAACCAGGTCTTCTTCGAGGATGTCCGCGTTCCGGCCGAGAACCTGATCGGCGAGGAAAACAAGGGCTGGACTTATGCGAAATACCTGCTCGAATTCGAGCGCGGCAATGCCTACGCCCCGGGCCTGAAGAATATGCTGGCCAAAACGCGCAAGGTCGCCAGCGCCGAGAGATCGGGCGGGGAGCCTGTCATCCGCGACCCGGACTTCCAGCGCAAGCTGGCCGAGATGGAAATTCGAGTCGAGTCGCTCAACGCTACCGAGCTGCGGATACTGTCCGCTCTAAGCGCGGGCCAGCGGGTCGGGCCGGAAAGCTCGATGCTTAAATGCGCCGGCTCGGAAGCCCAGCAGGCGATCACTGAGCTGACCCTTGAAGCAGCCGGCATACATGCCCAGCCCTTCGTTGCCGACACATGGGCTGGCCTGCGTGAGGGCAGCAATGACGCCCTGCCGGCACCCGACTACGCCGTAACCGCAGCGCCGAGCTATTTCAATTATCGCAAGACCTCGATCTATGCGGGCTCGAACGAGGTCCAACGCAACATCATGGCGAAGATGGTGCTCGGGCTCTGACCAGTGAGTGTCGGAACGCACGCCGCATCATCGCCTGTAAAAAAACCGCCTGTCGACCGGCTGACACGCATTTCCTATGCCTTCGGTGGTGCGGCCTATGGTGTGAAAGGGAATGGCTACAGCTATTTCCTCATGCTGTGCTACGGTCAGGCCTTTGGAATGCCCTCGGCGCAGGTCGGGCTGGCTCTTATGCTGGCGCTGCTCTTCGATGCATTCTCCGACCCCATCGTCGGTTATCTGTCGGACAATACAAAGAGCCCGCTCGGCCGGCGACACACATACATGTATGGCGCTGCGCTCCCGGTGGCGATGGGCTTCTGGCTGCTATGGAACCCACCTGATTCCCTTGTGATGTCAGACGATAAAACCGGGCTGTTCTGGTTCCTCGTGGTCGTGGCCATAAGCGTGCGCCTGCTCATCACCTTTTATGAAGTGCCCTGTACGGCGCTCGCTGCGGAACTGACCACCGATTATGATGACCGCACGAAACTGCTGACCTTGCGCAGCTTTTTCGTGTTTTCAGGTGGTGTTGTCATGGCCGCCAGCACCTTGTTCCTGATACTCGATGCAGAGGGTACCGGCAGTGCGTTTACCGATGGCGATGGTTTCGGCGTCTATGGGTTCTTTGCAGCGCTTGCGATTTTCACCTCGATCATGGTCTGCGCGCTCGGCACCCATCGCCACATTCCGCATCTGCACAAGGCCCACAGCGTGCCGCAGGGCTTCGGCAAAGCCATTGGCGAGGTTTACGAGACCCTGAAAAACCCGTCGCTGCTCGCGCTTTTTGCCTCCCAGCTTGCCGGCGCAGCTGCATTCGGCATCGGGGCGGCGCTGATCTATTATCTCCATGGATATTACTGGGAATTCACCGGCACGCAGTCAGCCATCATCACGGCCAGCATCCTGATTTCGGCGGCCACGGCACTTTTTGTGACGCCTATGGTGTCAGCGCGGTTTGGCAAGCGAGGCGGCGCGCTCCTGTTCGGAGCGCTCGCGCTTGTTCTGGCCGTTGCGCCGGTCAGCCTTCGCCTTGTCGGTCTAATGCCGGCGAACGATAATCCATTAACCTTCTGGATCGTTCTGGTTTCCGTGATCGGAGAGTATACCGGCTTCATCGCCATGAGCGCGCTTGTGCGCTCAATGATCGCCGATCTTGCCGAGGACAGCGAAATTCGCACGGGGCGCCGATCCGAGGGCGTTCTGTTCTCCGTGCTGAGCTTCACCCGCAAGGCCGTTGATGGGATCGGAATCATGTCGGCCGCGCTTATCCTGACGCTGATTTCCTGGCCTGTGAATGCCAATCCCGGCGAGGTGTCCGGGGGTGCGCTGATGCGGCTTGCGCTCTTCTATGTTCCGGCGATCTTCGTGTTCTGGGCAATCATGCTGGTGTTCATCGGTCGCTATCGCATCAATCGCGAAGACCATGAAGCCAACCTGCAGGCATTGTCGGCGCGCGCAGCGGCCCAGGCAGAAGACCCCGGCACTCTGGCCGAGTGACGCAAATGTCACATTCGACCGATTGAAGCGCGGCTTTCGCCGCACTAGAGCCATGAATCATGACTAAGCCCGTTGCCATGACACGCCACGTCTCGAAATTCTTCTTCGCCAGCGCCGCCGCACTGGTGCTGCTACTCATCATCCTCTTCCTGCCGCTTTTCACCGCCAGGGCGCAGCCGGAGCGCCTGCCGGCCTCACAGGCTGAGATCGATCTCAGCTTTGCCCCGCTTGTCCGGCGCGCCTCGCCGGCTGTGGTAAATGTTTACACGCGAAAGGTCGTTCAGGAGTTTTCCTCGCCCTTCGCGCGCGATCCGGTCTTCCGCGAATTCTTCGGCATGCCGCGAGAGAATGTTCAAAACTCTCTTGGCTCCGGTGTGATCGTTGGTGAGGAAGGTGTGATCGTGACCAATAATCACGTCATAGACGGGGCCGATGAATTGAAAGTCGTGCTCAGCGACCGCCGCGAATACGCTGCCGAGCTGGTCCTCGCCGATGAGCGCACTGACCTTGCCGTGCTGAAGATTGATACGGGCGGCGAGCCGCTTCCTGTGCTGGAATTTGCTGATACGCGAGATCTTGAGGTCGGCGATCTTGTCCTGGCCATCGGAAATCCTTTCGGAGTGGGCCAGACGGTCACCAGCGGCATCATTTCGGCGACAGCGCGCACAGATGTCGGCGTATCTGATTATGCCTTCTTTCTACAGACCGACGCGGCCGTGAACCCCGGAAATTCCGGTGGTGCGCTGGTCAACACGGCCGGTGAACTTGTGGGTGTGAATACGGCGATATTTTCCCGTTCGGGCGGGTCAAACGGGATCGGGTTTGCGATTCCGGCGGAAATGGTCAGGCGAGTGGTCGATGCGGCCATCAATGAGGGCATGATCGTGCGCCCCTGGCTGGGCCTGAAGGGCCAGTCGGTCAGTTATGACATAGCCAGGACGCAGGGTCTTGAGCGACCTGTCGGCGTGATCGTCACCGAAGTCTATGAAGACGGTCCGGCCGATCAGGCTGGTCTTCGGCGTGGCGACCTGATTGTGTCCATCGACGGTCGTGAAGTGTTTGACGAACGTGGCCTGAAATTTCTTGCCGCGACCCGCTCACCCGGAGAGCGGGCAAGGCTTGAGGTCTTGCGCAGTGGCAAGAGCCGATCACTTCGCATCAAACTTGCGCCACCGCCCGGGGCAACCGAGGCCGACCGCCAGCTGCTGCAGGGGCGCCACCCGTTCAGTGGCGCCGAGGTTGCCGAATTGTCGCCCCGCCTTGCAGAGGAAATCGGACGCGATCCATTCGATACGGGCGTGCTCGTGACCCGCATCCTGCGCGGGGCCTATGCGCGCCGGATACTCCGGCCGGGCGACATCATCGTGACAGTGAATGGCGAGCGAACCGACACGATGGAGGCGCTCAGCGCGGTCCTCTCTGCGGGCGGCGATATCTGGCGGATCGAACTGGAGCGCAATGGCCGGCGCGTGCAGGGAACTGTGCGGATCTGACGGGGCCTGCATTTTGAACGCGGCTGCGCTATCCTCCATGAAGGAGGAAATGACAAATGGCTCTGAATATTATTCCCAGTGGACAAGCCTGCGGCGCGAGCCTGCAAGGCATCGACCTGTCCCGACCGCTTGATGACGACACTGTTGCCGCGATCCGTTCGGCCTGGCTGGAACATCATGTGCTGGCCTTTCCCGACCAGTCGCTCAGTGATGACGACCTGGAACGCTTTACCCTGTATTTCGGACCGTTCGGGGAGGATCCCTATATCGCTCCGATCCCAGGACGCGATCATATCATCGCTGTAAAACGCGAGGCTGACGAAACCGGTCCGATCTTTGCTGAAACCTGGCACAGCGACTGGAGCTTCCAGGCAAACCCACCAGCGGGCACATGTCTTTACAGCCTCACCATACCGCCGGTCGGCGGTGACACCCTGTTTGCCAACCAGCACAAGGCGCTGGACGAGATGCCCGCTCAGCTCAGGGCCCGGCTTGAGGGGAGGCTCGCGATCCACTCTGCGCGGGGTGGCTATGCACGTGAGGGCCTCTATGGAGATAACGATGAAGGGCGTTCGATGGATATCCGCCCATCACACGACGCGCTCGCCACCCAGTTACACCCGATAATCCGCCGTCACCCGGAAACCGGCCGAGAAGGCCTGTTCTCAACGGCTGGATATATCATCGCCATTGATGGCCTGCCGGAGGAGGAGGGGGCTGAACTGCTTGGCGAGATGTATCGCTGGCAGACCCGGCCGGAATTTCAGTACCGGCACAAATGGGCTGAAGGTACGTTGCTGATGTGGGATAATCGCTCTCTGCTTCATATGGCGACAGGCGGCTATCAGGGCTACGCCCGCCTGCTTCACCGCACGACAATCGGTTCAAAGCCTGTCGCGGACTAAGCTGAAACCGCTCTGGCCCGGCGCGCATCGGATGGACAACATTATTGGGGATTGATCCCGTCGCCGGAATGCCCGACATCACGGGGCAATCATGGCACGTCCCCCACTTCTGACCCTTTCCGCTATCGAACTCGGCTTCGGCGGCAAGCCGCTGTTCGAGGGCGTCGAGCTTGCGATCTCCAGGGGTGAGCGTGCCGCCCTGGTCGGTCGCAATGGCGCGGGCAAGTCAACGCTGATGAAGCTCGTCGCTCGAATCATCGAGCCTGACGAGGGCGATATCTGGTTGCAGCCCGGAAGCGTGATCGCCTTTGTCGCCCAGGAGCCTGAGTTTTCCCGCTATGCTACGCTTCTCGATTTCGTTGCGGAAGGGATCGAAGACGTCCACCGGGCAGAAGCAGAACTGACGGAAGCCGGGCTCGACCCCAAATCCGATCCCAACACGCTTTCTGGTGGCCAGCAGCGGCGCGCTGCAATCGCGCGCGGTTTTGCCTGCGACCCGGATGTTCTCCTGATGGATGAGCCGACAAACCATCTGGATGTCCACGCAATCGAAACGCTGGAAACGCGCCTGCGGGGGTTCAGCGGCGCGATTCTGATCGTCAGCCATGACAGACGCTTCTTGGAGAATGTTTCGACGAATACGCTCTGGCTGAGACAGGGAAAAGTGCTCAAGAGCCCGTCTGGCTATAGAGATTTCGAGGACTGGGCCGAGAAAGTCGAGGAAGAAGAGGCCAGAGCGCTGAGCAGGATACAGACCCAGCTGAAGGATGAAAAGCGCTGGCTGGCCCGGGGCGTGACCGGCCGGCGAAAGCGCAACCAGGGCCGGCTGGAACGGCTTAAACAGATGCGCCGTGACCATGCCGAGCGCCGCGCCGCGCTAATGGGCATCCGTGCCGGCGCAGACATGTCCGCTTCGGCTGGCGAGAGTCTTTCCAAGAAGGTGGTCGAAGCCAAGGGCGTGTCAAAGAGTTTTGAGCGCGAGGGTAGCGAAATCACGATTTGCCTTGATCTCAACACACTGGTGCTTCGCGGGGATCGGGTCGGCTTTGTCGGTCCGAACGGGATCGGGAAGACGACGCTGCTCAGGATTCTACTGGGGCAGATAGTACCTGATGAGGGGCGCGTGCGTGTCTCCAAGGCGTTGAAGATCGCCTATCTTGATCAAACGCGCGACAGTCTGCGCCCGAAAGACACCCTCTGGGAGACACTCGCGCCAAATGGAGGCGACACGATCATGGTGCAGGGGCGTCCGCGCCATGTTGCGGGTTATGCGAAACAGTTCCTGTTCGATCCCACTCAGTTGCACCAGCCAGTAGCTGCACTCTCAGGCGGCGAACGTAACCGTCTGACCCTGGCTGTCGCACTCGCCCAGTCCTCTGATCTGCTTGTCCTCGACGAGCCGACAAACGATCTCGACATGCAGACGCTCGACATGCTTGAGGACATGCTCGCGGGCTATGAGGGCACACTCCTTCTGGTGAGCCATGACCGGGCTTTTCTGGATGCGACCGTGACCTCTTGCCTTGTGCCGCTTGGCGACGGCCGCTGGGTACAGACTGCCGGTGGCTGGAGTGATGCGGTCGATCAGGTCCCGGGTCTTGGAGAGGCGCCCGCAAAGCCAGGTGACAAGGCTCGCAAACGGCCCAGGCCGGCCCGGCCGAAGCCTTCTGCGCCGGCGCGAAAGCTGTCCTTCAAAGACACGCATCGCCTGAAGGAAATCGAGGAGGCGCTGCCCGAATTGCAGGGGCAGATTGCAGCACTTGAGGCCGAGATTGCTGACCCGGACGCCTATTCGCGCGATCCCGAAGCCTTCAAAGCCAAGGCAGCCAGGCTGGACCGAATGAAATCTGATGTCGGGACGCTGGAAGACGAATGGCTTGAGATCGAGGAACGGCGCGAAGCGCTGGAAAGCTGATGTCGCCGGCAAAGCCTTTGTTAAAGTCGAGATGGCATAAGCTCCGTTGTTCACGGGAGTTTATGCCATGCGAAACTGGCTCTTTGCGGTATCTGTCCTGGTCATCGTGCATCCTGCGGCGGCCCAGCCCTATGGTATGGCGCAGGAAGGCACCTATCGCCTCGGTGGGACCTATCTCTGGGTCGATGCAGGAGCGGCCACGAGCTGTGCGATGCGCTGCGAAGCAGACACGCGCTGCCAGGCCTGGAGTTATGCTGACATTCTCGGCCACAGTCCGGCTTGTGAGCTGAAAGGATCACCAGGACGGCTGATCGCGCGCCCTGACATGGTGTCCGGCCTGTCACCCCGAACGCTCCGCGAAGGTGCGCGGCGCGTCGTACCGGCGGTCGAACCCTCAACAAGCCCAGCCGTTCAGACGCACGCTCGCCCAGCAAGGCCTGCCGCGCGCAATACCAGCTACCAGCCTGTCAGCCGGGGCGTTAGCGTGCCGGAACTCAGCGGACAAGGGCAGGGCGAATCGTCGGCCAGATCGGAATATTACCCGGAACAGTCGAAGGGTCAGCCAGAAGGCCCGTCAGGCTATTATCCGGGTGTCGAAAGGGTTTCGAATGCGGCCAGCTCGGCCAATGCAGACATCCCGCAGGCGCGCGCGCGAATCGTCGGATCAGGTTCCGAAACGTCTAAGTCGGAATATTATCCCAACTCCGGCGACCGGCGGCCCGCAGCCACCCGACCGCCGCGGACCTTTCCAGACGAATAGCCTGCGCGCGGTAGGTAAAAGTGCTTCCTAGCCGTCGTCCTCGCTGCCGCGCATCCCGCCAACTTTTTCGGCTTCCGCCATTTCCTGGCGCGCCCTTTCCACTCCGATGCTGCGGGCCGGGGGCGCCATGATTTCCGGCGCGTCCTGCTGTTGCATATAGATGGTCCGGCTTGGGAAGGCGAAGCTTGTGCCGGCTGCAGCGATGATGTCCATGACCGCCACGGCCAGCTCCTCCTTGACCTTCAGCCACTCTCCCCAGTTACGGGTATGGGTGAAGCAGTAGATCATGAAATCGATCGATGAGGCGTTGAAACTGTCGATGCGCACAAAAAGGGATGCCTCCGGGGGTTGAGCGAACCGCTCATCATTCCAGATCCAGGCCTCGATTTCGTCGCGGATGTATTTCAGCTGGTCGACCGTTGTGCGGTATTCCACTCCGACCACCCATTTAATCCGACGATGGGTCATGCGCGAGAAATTGGTAACGGCCCCGTCCGAGAGAAAGGAATTGGGCACATACATCGGGCTGCGATCAAAACGGCGGATCAGCGTCGAGCGGAAATTGATCTTTTCGACCGTACCCTCGCAGACGCCTTCGGCCTGAATCCATTCGCCGGGAACAAAGCGCTTCTCTGTGAGGATAAGAATGCCGGAAATGAGATTTTTGAACAGGTCCTGCGCGCCCAGCCCGACTGCGATCCCGAATATGCCAAGGCCGGCAATCAGCGGCGCGATGGCAATACCCCAGATTTCCGCGACGGCTCCGAAACCGAGGATGATCAAAGCAATCTGAAGGGCCTTGAGCATCCAGTCGACGATGGCCGGCGTCAGCGTGTCTCGCAGCGAGGTGAAGACGAATTCGAAGGCATTGACCGCGCGCGACAGTGTCCAGAACACGGCAAGTGCTATGAAAGACTGGACGACCTTGTTGGCGATTTCCTCTGTGTCGGGTCCGATATCGACCACCTGAAGCGCAAAATACACGCCGAGAATGAGCGGCACGAGTTTGAGCGGCGTCGAGATGATCTTGACCAGAGCATCATCAATATTGGTTTCTGTTCCGGCTGCGGCGCGCGTGATGAAGCGGACGACGGTGCGGGCGAAAATCCCCCGGATCAGGAGGGAAAGTAACAGGATCCCGACAACCATTGTAATCTCGCCATAGGTGAGACCGAGCGCACCGCGATCCCAGATCCCGGCCAGATAGGTCCAGCCGTTCAGGACCCAGTCGGGCAGGTTGTCCCGGGCCCATGCGGGCAAAGCTGCGACTGCGTTACTTGTTTCGTCTTCCATGTCGGATCCCCTCCTCAAGACCGTTCTGATCAGAACGTGCGTTCCTTTGTGGCAGAAAAGCGGATGTCCGGATTCTTTTCCTGCGCGTAGCCGACATCCCAGGCATTCTTGGCAAGATAGACAGGTGAATCGTCAAGGTCGAAGCCGGATGAGGACTTGTTCTTATCCATAAACAGCTCGATGGTTCGTGCATCATCGGAGGCGATCCAGCGAGCCACATTATAGGGTGCGGTCTCGAACCCGACCTCCAGATTGTATTCTGCGGCCAGCCTTTCGACCATGACTTCGAACTGCAACTGGCCAACAGCACCGACGATCATGTCCGAGCCGATTTGCGGACGAAAAAGCTGTGTCACACCTTCCTCAGCCAGGCTTTCAAGCGCCTTGCGCAGGTGTTTTTGCTTCATCGGATCCTTGATCCGCGCACGACGCAGGATTTCCGGCGCGAAATTCGGAATCCCCGCAAATCGGATATTTCCGCTCTCGGAAAGACTGTCACCCACCCGAAGGGCGCCGTGATTGGGAACGCCGATCACGTCGCCGGCATAGGCGTTTTCCATGATCTCGCGATCCTGGGCCATGAACATCAGGGGATTGTGGACATTCACCTGCTTGCCCTCAGTCGTCTTGAGACGCATGCCGCGTTTGAACTCGCCCGAACACATGCGCAGAAAGGCAATCCGGTCACGATGATTGGGGTCCATGTTCGCCTGAATCTTGAAGATGAAACCGGCAACGTCTTTTCCGCCCGGTTCAAGTTCTACCGGTTTGCCGGCTTTCTCGGCCTTCTGCATCCGCGGTCCGGGCGCGAATTCCGCCAGTGCGCCGAGCAGTTCTCCAACACCAAAGTGACGCAGGGCGGATCCGAATATCACCGGTGTCATATGCCCTTCAAGAAATGATGACTCGTCAAAGTCCGGCAGAGCCTCGCGCGCCAGTTCGGCGCCCTCGGAGAGCTCATCCTGAACAGCGTCATCCATAAATGAGGCCATGGAATTGCCGGAACCGGGCACACGCTCGGCCGGGCCGGGCGTAAGATCTTCGTTGGCGGTCAGTTTCTGGTAGACGCAGAATTCATGGGTCCGCAGATCGAGCATTCCGGAGAAGCGGTTGCCGCTGGCGGCGGGCCAGTAGAGCGGTGCGGTGTCGAGCTGTAGCTTGTCTGCGATCTCGTCGAGCAGTTCGAACGGGTCGAGCGCCTCGCGGTCCATCTTGTTGACGAAAGTCACGATCGGGATGTCCCGCATCCGGCAGACTTCGAACAGTTTCAGGGTCTGCGGCTCGATCCCCTTGGCGGCATCGAGCACCATGATCGCGCTGTCTGCGGCGGTCAGCGTACGATAGGTATCTTCGGAGAAGTCTTCGTGACCCGGCGTATCGAGCAGGTTGAAGACAAGCCCCTCATACTCGAATGTCATGACGGACGAGGCGACCGAGATGCCCCGGTCCCGTTCGATCTTCATCCAGTCAGACTGGGTGCGCCGGCGCTCGCCGCGTGCAGCGACCTGTCCGGCCAGGCGAATTGCTCCGCCAGCCAGCAGCAGCGCCTCCGTCAGCGTCGTCTTGCCGGCATCGGGATGGGAGATGATGGCAAAGGTGCGCCGGCGGGCGGCTTTGGCCTCGACAGACATGGTGGTCCCGTTCATTTATCGGTTCTGATCTCGAACCCGCCCGCCTAGCGCATTCGGGCAGGCGCATAAAGAGCAAGACTGCCGGTGGCACCGAGGGTCGGCTCGCAATCAGGGGCCGGCGCCGGAATGTAAGCCCTGGTCGGGTGGACTTGCACGCAGCACTTCCGCTGCGACCCGGTCCATGCCGTGGATGCTCGCATGGTTCTGGTCGAAATAAAGCGCGGTCTCGCCTTCGGCCGCGAAACAGTTGACCTCATCACAGAAGAGCTCGGTCGGATCGACAATGATTATATCCCTGGGAAGCGTTGCAAGCCGGGTCTTGAGCTCGGCTGTCCGCGTCTCCCACCATTGCCTCGGGATCCCGCGAATACGCCCTTCGCCATCGGGTTCGCGGCGCATGACATAGCTCACCGGCGCGGGGAGCTCGGGAACAGACAGGACCAGGACCACGCGTTTGCCCGCCGCGCGGAAATGCTCCAGCGCCGCGACATAGGAGGCCCAGGCGCGTTCCTTTTCGGTCTCGGTGCGAGAATCAGCAAATCCCGGATAGGCGCGGCGGTGATCGCCATGAAGATAATCAAGGATCCTGTAGCTGACGATGACGGTGTCTATATCGTCCTGGCTAACGATATAGGCTGCGGCGTCACGGCTCCATCGGGCACAATTGCTGTTATTCTGTGGCTGGGCGAGGCGCGGGCGGCAATAGGAGAAACTGTAATGACGCAGCCCGACGCCATGAGGTTCCAGCGCGCGGGCCAGGGCCCAGGACAGTTCCACCGTGTGGCTGTCGCCGAAACTCGCCCATCTCGCAGGTTCGGTGAAATAGCGGCATGCCTCTGGCGGACGGATATAGGCCGCGCCTGATGTGTGACAGGTTTCACGCTTGGGTGAGCTGTCTGCCGTTTCGATGCGGGCGGCCTCGGCCGTGCTCGTGCGGATCCCGGAGAAGCCATTCGTGGCAAGGCCGGCCACGCCGATCCCGGCTCCCAGCAGAAGCGGCGCACTGAGGGCGGGCACCAGCCGGGGCACCGGCATGGTCTTTCCGTCGCGAAAGGGCGCTTCGACAAATCGCCAGCTCAGCCAGGCGAGGAGGACACTCAGACCGATCAGCAGGGGATAGTAAGGGGCAGGCCCGCCATCATATTGCCACAGGCGCGCGAAGACGAAGACCGGCTGGTGCCAGAGATAGAGGCTGTATGAGACCAGTCCGACCAGCACGACCGGGCGAAGCGAAAGCAGCCTGCCGACCGGGTCTTTCTGGTCTGAGAACGCAATAACGGCGCATGTGCCCAGGACAACGGGTAGTGCGGTGAGGCCTGGAAAGGGCGTCTCGTCGTCATACAGGAGGACGCAGGCCAGGATCAGGGCGAGCCCCGAAGCTGAGGCGAGCGCGCGGATCGTCGTGCTGCCGGGGCGTTCCTGGCCCAGTGTCAGCGCCAGCAGGGCGCCGGCGCCGAGTTCGAACCCGCGCGTCGGCAGCAGGAAATAATTGGCGTCTGGCGCATGGCGCGCGGCCCAGATCGACAGGCCGAGACTTACCAGCGACGCCAGGGCGAGAAGGACAATGGTTGCGCGCCGCGAGCGTGGCAGGAGCACCATCATCGCCAGCGGGTAAAGCAGGTAGAACTGTTCCTCGACCGCCAGGCTCCAGGTGTGGAGAAGCGGCTTCAACTCGGCCGCCGTTCCGAAATAGCCCGCCTCCTGCCAGAAATGGAAATTCGAGACGAAGAGCGCTACCGCGATGAGACTGGCCGAAAATTCCTCGAAATGCTCTGGTGTCATCAGCCACCAGGCAAAGGGAATACAGGCGAGCGCGACCAGCCAGAGGGCCGGCAGGATCCGCCGGGCGCGGCGCTGATAGAAACTGATGAGTGAAAACCGGCCGGCGTGAACGTCCCGGTCAATGATCGATGTGATCAGATAGCCCGATATGACAAAGAACACATCGACACCGACATAGCCGCCGGAAAAGAATGAGTAACCGGCGTGAAACAGCACGACAGGCGCCACGGCGAGGGCCCTGAGGCCATCGATTTCAGGTCTGTACTGCATCGTCCCGACTTTTTTGTTGAACCCGACCATTCAGGCTCCCGCCAATATAACGGAAAGGTTACTGTCGGCTTCTGCCAGTCGCGGTTGATTCCATATACATTCAGGTATTCTCAGTTACCCAGGGAAACTCTGGTCTCATTGAAAGGTCACTCATGCGGAAATTCGTCCCCTTGCTCGCTTTCACGCTCCTGACGTTACCCGCTGCGATTGGCGAGTCCCCGGCAGGGGAAAACGAAACGGCGGGCCCGGTGGTCAAGGTGATCAATTTCACTGCCGAATGGTGTCCGAACTGCCGGATTGTCGATCCACGCATCGATGAGGCCATCAAACGGTTTCCGGATGACGAAATCGAACTCGTTGACCTTGACATGACAGAAACATGGCGGGCCGGCGACGAAAAGAAGCTGCGCGTCTTCGCTGATGCCATCCGGCTGGCCGACAGTCACCAGGCGGGTTATCTGTGGGACTGGTATGGCGGCGTGACCGGCCTTTCGGCGATCATCTCTGCGGACAATGGTGAACCGATTTCCTGCATCAACAGGGCGCTCAGCGTGGATGAGATCGAATTCCGCCTCAAAGAAGCAAAGGTGCTCACGCTGAAAGCGCCTGCCGGTCGCCGCAAGCCGCAAGGTCCCGATTGCCCGCCGCCCATGAACTGAGAAGACAAACGGCATTGGGGCATCTGGCGATTTGAACTTCACTCGCAGGCAGCACATATGCGCCGGGCGGATCAGTGAAGGACGGTTTAATGGCACACGGATATGAATTCGACCTGCTCGTCATCGGGGCAGGCAGTGGCGGGGTGCGTGCAGCCCGCATCGCAGCGCTTGCCGGCGCGCGTGTGGCGATCTTCGAGGAATACCGGACCGGGGGCACCTGCGTGATCCGTGGCTGTGTGCCAAAGAAGTTCATGGTCTATGCCAGCGATTACGGCAAACAGATCCAGCATGCGGCCGGCTATGGCTGGCATGTGGAGAATGTCAGCTTTGAGTGGAGCCGCTTCAGTTCCGCCATGCACGCCGAAGTCGATCGGCTCTCAGGCATCTATATGCGCAATCTCAGCAATGCCGGCGTCGAAGTGATCGAGGAGCGGGCGGAATTCGTCGATGCGCACACTTTGCGACTGGCCCCGACCGGCCGCGAGATCACCGGCGAGCGGATCCTGGTGGCGACCGGTTCGGCGCCCTGGCGTCCCTCTGCACAGGAGCTTCCCGGCGTCGAGCATACCATCACCTCAAATGAGCTGTTTCATCTCGAAGAACTGCCCAGGCACCTCGTTATAGCTGGCGGCGGCTATATCGCCTGCGAATTCGCGCATGTGTTTGCCGGGCTCGGCGTGGAAACATGCCTTGTCTATCGCGGAGAGACGGTGCTCAACGGTTTTGACTGGGATGTTCGCACCGCCGTGCATGAGGGCCTGAAAGAGGCCGGCATCCGGGTTATCACTCATAATGTATTCGACTCGATCGAGAAGACAGACAATCCAGACGTGCCTCTGCACCTGACGCTGCAGGATGGAACGAAGCTCGATGCTGACGTCATCATGATGGCTGTCGGGCGGCGGGCGAATACTGAAGGCCTTGGCTGCGACCGGGCCGGCATCGCCCTGAACGAAAAGGGCGGCATCCCCGTCGATGAATGGTCGAAAACCAATATCGACAATATCTGGGCGGTCGGCGACGTCACGGACCGGATGCAGCTGACCCCAGTGGCCATCCGCGAAGGGCATGGCTTTGCCGATACCGAATTCGGCGACAATCCCTGGCATTTCGACCATGAAGACGTGGCCTCGGGCGTCTTCGTCCAACCGGAGGTCGGCACGGTCGGTCTCACCGAAGCCGAGGCGCGTGAAGCCTGTGGCCAGGTGGATATCTACAAGACAAAATTCCGTCCGATGAAGAATATGCTGTCAGGCGACTCTACGCGAACACTCATGAAGCTGGTTGTGCGCGCAGAGGATGAAAGAGTGCTGGGCGTCCATATTGTCGGCCCGGATGCGGCCGAGATGATCCAGGCCGTCGGCATCGCGATCCGGATGGGTGTTACCAAGCCCGATTTCGACCGCACCTGCGCGGTCCACCCCACCGTGGCCGAAGAACTCGTCACCATGCGCACGAAATGGGTGCCCGAGGCGGAGGGCTAGAGCGTTTCAGACTTCGACAGAATCGCTTGGGATTCCTTTCCGGTTCGAA